>QCIO01000004.1 GCA_003216635.1 Prochlorococcus sp. AG-402-L23
AAGCAGAATTAGCAAAAAATCTTGCTGTAAGTTAATTGATGGGTACTTGGCTAAAACATGACGTAATAACAGTTGTTAATGCGCCTCTAGAAAATGTTTGGAATACATGGAGCGATTTAGACTCAATGTCACTTTGGATGAGCTGGATTGAATCTGTAAAAACAGTTAATGAAGAAACTAATACGTTACCAGATTTAACAGAATGGACTTTGGCTGCAAATGGCTTTCGGTTTAAATGGAAAGCTCAAATTACAGAAAGGGTCGAAAAAAGCAAACTTAAATGGAAATCTATAGGAGGTTTACCGACTGAGGGATCAGTAGTTTTTGAAAGTAAAACTGATCAAATCACAACGGTAAATTTAGCCGTTACTTATGAGCTACCTAAAATGATTGCAAGGTTTATGGAAGAAAATATTTTAGGCAAAATGGTTACAAACGAATTACAGGCAAATATTGATAGATTCAAAGATTTAGTTGAAAAGAACTATACAAAAAATTTTTCTATCTAAAAAGATTAATTGCTACATCTAGTAGTCCTTCAAAAGTATATTTTTCTGCCTGACTATCAACTCTTCCAAAAATCTTGTTACATGTTTTTGTTGTCTGAGGTCCAATAGTTAACAACTTAATTTGATCAAAATAATCTAACCATTGTTTACCAAGTTTTTTTTCTAGTAAAAAAGCAGCATTTGAAACGGTTTTACCGCTTGAGAAAATAATTGCATCGACTTTTCGATTAGAAATAATATCAATTGTTTCATCAGGAATTGAGTCAGGACATCTAGTTTCATATGCAGCAACCTCAAATACACGGGAACCAGCCTTTCTAAATTGATCTGCAAGTAAATCCCTACCACCTGTTTGAACTCTTGGTAGAAAGACTCGAAGTCCATAACCAGATACTGGAAAATTATCAATTAAACTTTCAGCAACAAATTCTGGAGGTATGAAATCAGCCTTAATCCCAAAATCATTAAGAGTTTTTGAGGTTTTTTGTCCAACTACAGCAATTTTTGTTTTTTTAGAACACTCTTTTAATGAACTATTAAAATATCTAAGTCTTTTATCCACAAATTTGATCCCATTACTACTGGAGAAAATAATCCAATGAAAATCATTTATTTGATTTAATACTTCGTCAAGAGGATTCAAATCATCAGGATCATCAATGCTTATTGCAGGCAAATAAAATACATTGGCGCCCTTGCTTGTGAATATCTTTTTTATATCTAATATCCCTTCTTTTGATCGAGTGATAATTATATTTCTTTGATCAAGGGGTAGATCAACTATTGGCATCCTTGTCCTCAACATTATTATTGTGATTTTTATTTTTTAATTCATCTAGAAGTTTCAAGACTGATAATCCTTTATCAAGAACAACATCGTCTTTAAAAATTATCTCTGGAACTCTTCTCATCTCTATTCTTTGTCCTAAACTGTGCCTTATGAAGCTTTTAGCAGTATTCAAATTTGCCACAATCTCTTTCCTCACTTTATCTTGAGCATTTGAAGTTACGTAAATTTTACACTGTTGCAAATCACCTGATAAATCAATCTTAGAAATATTGACGAAATGATCTCTAATAAGATCATTTTCCAAATCATTCTGCAAAATAAGGGTTATTTCTTTCTTCAAAAGAGAAGAAACTTTTGCAAGACGGTAATTATTTGGCATTATGGTTGTAAATTTATTGGGTTTATCATCGCTTGCAAGACAAAATAAACAGTTATGAAAGCACTTAAGACAGAAGAGATCAAACCTACTATTGTGAGTGGATTTGATCTATTCTTGAATAAAGGTTCAAGCAAAGCAACAAGTCCCCCAACAATGATGGATATCAAATACTTTGGATATCTTGCAACATTAGAGAAAAATTCGCCCATCAGCTCCACAAATAGATTACTTTTTTAGCTAGGTTTTAAAAAACATTAAACAGCATGATCACATTATATCAATTTAGGCATAGTGCTTTTTGTTTAAAAACAAGAATGGCTCTTCATGCAAAAAAGCTACAATATCGAGTTGAAGAAGTAACACCTGGAATAGGCCAATTTGAAATCTTTAAATTATCAGGTCAAAAACAAGTACCTGTAATAGTTGATAGTAATGATCAAGTTATTAATGACTCTTCAACTATTTGCGAATATATAGATAAAAAAAATGATAACAATCCACTCTTTCCTGAGGACCCAATATTATTTGCACAATGCAAACTAATTGAAGACTGGGCAGATACTACAATGGCTACAACTTGTAGAAAAGCATTAATAAAATCTGCAATAGAAAATCCACAGCTAAGAACTGCATTACTTCCAGATGAAATACCTTCTTCAGTTAAAAGTATTGTTGATAGATTACCTTTTAAAAATCTTAGTAAAATTTCTAATGTAGTTTTGTCTTCTAAAGATAATTTAGAACTCCAAAAATTACTGGAAGCTTTATCAAAATCCTTGATCAACAAAAAATATTTAGTTGGAGATAGTTTATCAATTGCAGATATTTCAATTGCTGCTCAATTATCCCTTCTTAAATTTCCTAAGTCTGCAGGACCAATTCTTTCAGGAGAGGGGAGCCAAGAATACATAAATAACCCTTATTTAGAAAATCTTTTTATATGGAGGAACAACTTAGAAGAATATATTTTTAGTGCTAACTCTCAATAAATTCAAACATCAATTTATATTTATTTGTTTTTATAGCATGAATAGAAGGATCACCAACTTTTGAACCATAAGAAGCAACATATTGCACTCCACAAATTGATGGTTTGATTGAATTATTCACTTCCAATATTTCTTCGGAACATTTTTGAAATTTACTAATCGTCTCTACCTGATTAATCCTTGAAGCACCTGGCTTATGAGCTGTTTGTATAACTAGCTCATCTGCGAAAAAAATGTCATCATCTTGGATCTGATTCCTCCCTGTAATTCTTGAATCGATGTAAAAATCATCTTTTAAATAAGTAATTTGATTATTAATAGATTGAGGATCATTTACAACCTTGATTAAGGTATCACCAAATATTGCTTTTCCAATAGATTCAGAATTTTTTGCACGATTACCAACAATTAAATCTGAATCATTCTTAAAGAAATTAACTTTATAAATAACTGGCTCTTCTGAATCATTAACTATATCTTGAGAAGTAACAAGCCAATTCCCCTCGAACCATTTAGGATAAATTAAATCTTTAGAAGTATCAGATAATTTAAAATTTGGCAAATATAATTCCGGCCATTGATTTTCACGATTTTCCAAAAACTCTTGTACGTTAGAATCTACTAGAGCAAAAGAACTTTCTAAAAAAATTCCTTGAAAAATCAAGCAAAGAATTAATCCAAGAAGAATCTTCATTATGTCAAATCCACTAATAAGAGCATCAGATCATTATGTATTATTAGAGCCAGATTCAAAAGAAAAAATTGTATCAAAGCAAGAAGCAATTTTATGGTTGAAGAATTGGCTTAGTAAGACAGAAACACAAACAATATATCAAAATATAGAAGATCCTGATCAGGAATTTTTTGAAGAATTATTGGAAAGCACTTATGAATTAGAAATAAAATTAGGATACGTTATCAAATGGTTTGCAGTAAGAATTGAACCAGATTAAATAATTATTTCTTTATGAATTGCATTAATTATTTTCATAGCGACTTCTTCAATATTTTCCCTTTTTACTTGAATTCTTAAATCTGCTTGAGAATACAAATTTTCTCTAGATTGAAAAATGCTCATATATAAATCATTTAGATTCTTTCCCTGAAGAAGTGGCCTATTTTCAATTTCATTTTTCAATCTTTCAATTGCTATATCTTTGTCGAGATCTATCCAAGCAATTATTCCCTGTCTTAATATTCCCCAGTTTTCCGATTTGGTAACTATTCCTCCCCCAGTTGAGATTACTAATGAAGGAATTTTGATAGTTTCTTTAAGGCAGTTTGCTTCTAATTCGCGGAAATCATCTTCTCCTTCATCATTAAAAATTTGATTGATAGATTTTTTTGCCAACTTCTCTATTAATGTATCTAAATCAATGTATTTATACTTCAATAATTCAGCCAGCTTCAAACCAGTCTGTGACTTACCAGAACCCATCATTCCTATTAAAAATATGCTTCTGCCCTTTAAACTATGAACTATTTTTTTGATAATGGATTGTTCCATAAAGACAAAAGCGTATTTAAAACCTTAAGATAGTATTATCGCAGACAGGTATGACTTCTAAACAATCCAAACCATTACATGGAAAAGGACGTGAATGCGTCATAACTCGACGTGCCTGCTTTAGTTCTAGTCACCGTTATTGGCTCCCTGAAAAAAGCCCTGAAGAAAATTTATCTCTTTTTGGAAAGTGCAGTATTGCACCAGGTCATGGTCATAATTATGAACTTATTGTTTCAATGGGTGGAGAACTAGACTCTGATGGAATGGTACTTAATCTCTCTGATGTAAAACACTCTATTAAAGATAAGGTTACTGGACAATTAGATTTTTGTTTTTTAAATGATGTCTGGCCTGAATTTAATGTTAATAATCAAGAGGGTATACTTCCCACAACTGAAGCATTAGTAAAGGTCATTTGGAGTCGTCTAAAGGATGATTTACCTCTTACAAGTCTAAGGCTTTATGAAAACCCAAATTTATGGGCAGATTATTTTGGAAAAAACATGGAAGCATTTTTAACAGTACAAACTCATTTTGCAGCCGCTCATAGACTTGCAAAAGAGGAGATATCCTTTGATGAAAATAAAAAAATCTATGGGAAATGTGCCAGAGTTAATGGACATGGTCATAACTATCTTGTCGAAATAACTGTAAAAGGAGACATTGATAAAAGAACAGGAATGGTTTGCGACTTATCTGCCCTCCAAGAAATAATTAATGATTTGGTTGTTGAACAACTAGATCATACTTTTCTAAATAAAGACATCGAATTTTTCCATAATTGTGTTCCAACTGCTGAAAATATAGCTTTATATATTTCTGATATTCTTAAAAAACCAATACATAAACTTGATGCAACATTACACAAAGTAAGACTCCAAGAGAGTCCAAATAATGCTGCAGAAATTTATGTTGATCAAAAGTTAACCAATTCATTGAAGTTTAAATTTGAAAATAGTTTAGTCACACAAACTTGAGTATCCCAAGAGTAATAATTGTAATAGCATCTAGTCTTGATGGGAGGATTGCATTTCCTGGAGGTGGAGAATCGCATCTTGGCAATGAAGAAGATAAAAAAATGTTAAATCAAAACTTATCAACGGTTGACGCTACCATTTTTGGTTTAGGTACTTTAATAGCTCATCAATCAACTTACTTAATTAAAAATCTCAATGATAATGACGAAGTAAATATATCAAAAAGCCAACCAATTTCTATAGTTGCTTCAAATAGCAAAAACTTCAACAGTAATTGGAAATACTTTCGTCAACCAATTAGAAGATGGCTAATAAGCTCAAGTAAAGTTGATAATTCGTCGAATAATGACTTCGAGAAACAACTCTTTTTCGAAGATTCATGGGGGCAAACTTTAATTTCACTAAAAAAACAAGGGATAAATAATCTAGCTCTTTTAGGAGGTGCAAAACTTATAAATTCATTTATAAAAGAGGATCTAATAACAGATATAAAAATTACAATAATTCCACGAATTATTGGAGGTACATATACATGGATCCCTCCAGAACAAACAAATGAGATTTTTAATCTCAAAAGACTATGGGAAATAAAATCAATTAAAAATTTAATGAATAATGAAATCCATATTCATTACAAAAAAATTTGAAATAGATTCAATAATAAATGAACCAAAAAATACATAAAGTTGAAGTCAAATTGTCAATTCAGGAAATCTCCAAGGAGATATGGAATGAATTAGCAAATGAAATAAATAATCCATTTTATGAATGGACTTGGCTTAAAAACCTTGAAATATCAAAAAGTGTTTCAAGAGAAACTGGTTGGCAGCCTCTATATTTTGTTGCTTATAAAAATGAAGAAATATTAGGAATTGCTCCACTTTTTTTAAAAAATCATAGCTATGGAGAATTCATTTTTGATCAATCATTTGCACGATTGGCTCAAGAGCTGAATTTAAATTATTACCCTAAATTAATTGGCATGAGTCCTTATAGTCCTGTAAATGGATATCAATTTCTTTATAAAAAAAATAAAGATAAGAAAGAAATTACAAATTTACTCATAAACAATATCGAAAGCTTTGCGATTACAAACAAAATTTTAAGTTGTAATTTTTTATATATTGATGAAAACTGGGGCAACCATCTTAAATCTTTGGGATACTATGAATGGATAAATTCCAGCAGTGAATGGAGGAGTAATGGAGAAAAAACGTTTGATGATTTTCTTTCTAGATTTAACTCTAATCAGAGAAAAAATATCAAAAAAGAGAGGAAATCAATTACTAAACAAGATATTAAAATAGAAGTTTTTAATAAAGATGATATCAATCAAGAAATCCTCAAAAAAATGCATAATTTTTATGAACAGCATTGCTCGAGGTGGGGAGTTTGGGGAAGTAAATATCTAACATCTACATTTTTCCAAAAAATTGTTGATAATAAAAAAAATCTTTTACTTTTTAGCGCATCAAAAAATGATTCAAATGATATTTTTGCTATGTCGATGTGTGTTAAAAATAAAAACAACTTATGGGGTAGATATTGGGGTAGTCAAGAAGACATATCTAATTTACATTTTGAATTATGTTACTACCAGCCAATTGAATGGGCAATAAAAAATAGTATCCATTTTTTTGATCCTGGAGCAGGTGGTAAACATAAAAGGCGGAGGGGGTTTTTTGCAAAAAGCACCATTAGCTTGCATAAGTGGTTTGACAAAAATATGGAAAATATAATTTATCCTTGGCTAAATGAAGTTAATAAACAAACCGAGACGGAAATTGAATTTGAGAATAATTCTATACCTTTTAAATAAAAAATTATTTGGCTTTACGAAAGATTATATTAGTAATATCTTTTTTATTAAATTCTAAGGATGGACTCTATTAAAAGTTTAGATGAAAAAATAGAGATTGATAATAATCTATCCAACCGATATATAGACTTAGATCCAAATGGTTATTTTATTATAAAAGTAGATTTAGAAGAAAATAAAATAATTTTAGAGCACTTTTTAAATAACATTGATGAGGAAGGCTATGCGCTTGACCCAGAAACAAATGAACCAATCAAATGCGACTCGCAAAATAAAAGAGTTAGTAATGAAGTTTTTCAAGGTATTAGTGCGAAAGAACTTGGAATATTGATCACTGAAGAAAGAAATGACTTAATAACCAGATTCGACCATGCTCTATATTTAGGCCGGGAACTACAAAAAGCAGAAGAATGTTTATACAAAAAATTACCCTATATCCAAGATTAAGAAATTAAACGAAAAAATCTAATCTTTTCATCTAATGTTAAATTAAATAAAAATAAAAAAATTAATGAACATCATTTTCTATTTTGCATTTATTGGTTTTGGTTTTGGAGCTGCTTTCGCATTAGATAAGCTCTTAAGAGCAGTTAAATTAATTTAAAAAACTACAAAATTTTAATAGTATCTCCATACAAATCATATTCATCCGCAAAAGAAATATTTGCTTCAACAAATTTACCAATATAATTTTTCAAATCATTATTAGCAGTAATTGATAAAATAACATTTCCGTCAATTTCAGGCGCGAAATTGTAGGACCGACCTATTAATTGGTTATTATCTGATATTTTTTCTACCAATATCTTCATTTTTGAACCAACATATGTCTGATTTTTATCTTTAGAGATATTTTGTTGAACTGAAATAACGTGATCTTTTCTTGCCTCTGCAACATCTGTGGATACTCTATTTGGAAAATCAAAAGCTGCAGTTCCTTCCTCAGGAGAAAAAATAAACACTCCCACATGATCAAATTTGTGCCTATTCAAAAATTCAAGAAGGTGTTCAAAATGTTCTTTTTTTTCTCCTGGAAAACCAACAATGAGACTAGTTCTTAATACAGCAGATGGAATTTCATCTCTTATTTTCTCCAAAATTGATTCATTCAGAGAAGCCTGCCAAGGTCTATTCATACTCTTCAACACATCTGAATGACTATGCTGAAGTGGCAAATCAAAGTAAGGCACAATATTATTTGAATCTTTGAAAGCTCTAATAACTTCATCAGTTAAACCTGTTGGATAAGCATAATGTATCCTTATCCAAGGAATTGGAACTTTAGAAAGCTCATTCAAAAGTTTGGCTAATGATGGTTTTCCATAAATATCTTGACCATAATTAGTTGTGATTTGACTAATTAATATGATTTCTTGAATACCCTTTTTTGCAAGACTTTTGGCTTCTGAAACTATAGATTCTATTGTTCTACTTCTTTGAGGACCTCTCAACTTAGGAATAATACAAAAAGCGCAATTATAGTTGCAGCCTTCAGCAATTCGAAGATAAGCAACAAATTTATTTTTATCTACAAAACGAGGCATTTCCTCATCTGCAATAAATTCAGGTATTTTTGAAACTTCATTAACGATTTCCCCTTTTTCTACTCTTTCTAAAACCTTGGCTATCTTTTGATAATCTCCTGTTCCAACCAAACCTTTTATTTCAGGGATTTCTTTTATAAGCTCATCTTTAAAATGCTGAGCCATACAGCCTGCAACTATTACTTCCTTTCCTTGATTCGTATATTCTAGAATTTTTCTAATAGATTCTTCTCTAGCTGTTTGAATAAAACTGCAAGTATTTACAACAACAACATTTGCATCATTTATATTGCTGCCAACTTCATAACCCTCTTTATCTAATAAGCCTTGCATATGTTCAGTATCAACAAGATTTTTCTCGCAACCAACATGACTGAATGCAATCTTAGATAATTTTTTTTCTTTTACATTGAGACTATTTTGTTTCACAACTTGCAAAATAAGAATTAAAAGATTTAAACAGCATTTCGTATATAACTCTCATACCAAGATAATATTAGGATAGATAATGTAAATAACAAACTTTCTTTTTGTATGGCCCTTAAGAATTTAAACAGAAGAAATAAAAAAGATTTGAAATGGCCAAAAATCATAATCGCAATTCTTAGCACCATAGGTATTGTCGATACAGGTTCGATTACTTTAAAAAACTGGGAATTATTTACTTCGCTTTCATGCCCAGGGATAGAAAATGGTTGTGAAACAGTTTTGAATAGTCCTTGGGGTACTTTATTTGAAAATAATCAAGTTAATATACCTCTCTCATTAGCTGGATTGATAACATATTTATCAATATTAGTTATCACAATAATACTCTCGCTTAATTTAATTTCCCCAAAAGAAAAACTAAATAAGTTTTTATGGTGGTTAGTATTTCTAATTTCTTGTGCGTCATCAACATTTAGCTTTTTATTGATCAATATAATGTTTTTTAAGATTCAAGCATATTGCTTTTTTTGTATACTTTCAGCAATTTTATCGTTTTCTATCTTTATAGTTTCTATGATTGGAGCAAAGTTCGATAGTAGAGAACCTATGATTTTTAGAGGTTTCATTCTAGCCATTAGTGTACTGCTGGGGGGCCTAATTTGGTCAACAAACGTTGACCCCTCTAATGCTATTGATGTTGCAAACTCCACTGAAAACGTATCGCCAATAATTACCACTTCAAGCTCTCCACAAAAGGTAAAGTTTGCAAAATTTTTAAGTGAAAACAATATTGTTATGTATAGTGCATACTGGTGCCCGCATTGCCACGATCAGAAACAATTATTTGGTAAGGAAGCAGTTAGTGAATTAAAAGTAGTTGAGTGTGCTAAAGATGGTAAAGATAATGAGTATGAGCTATGCCAAACGAAAGAAATCAGTGGATTTCCTTCTTGGGAAATAAATGGAGAAATTATTAGTGGTACGCGTGACTTAAATGAATTAGCAACAAAAACCGACTATCAGGGAGATCTTAATTTTTAATAAATCTTTTTTGAATTTTTTGATCTAACTGTTGTCTAGTATGGCATTCCCAATTTTTATCTTTATCAGGGAAATCATCTCTATAATGCCCTCCCCTACTTTCTTCTCTAAATAGACAAGCTTTTAATAAAGTTATGGTGGTTATTTGTCTATTCTTAAAATCAAGTAAAAGATTTAATGCTCTTCTATTGCGTTCACTAAGTTTTATTTTTTGATCAAATTTTATTTTTTCAAGACTATTTAGTAAATCATTTTTATTTAATTTATCTATATCATTTTGAATGTAATTTAAAAATTTACTCATATTTACATTATTTCGAGATACGCCTAAATTTAACCAACATAGTTTTCTTAATTCATCAATTTTTTCTGCAATTTTAGAAATTTGATCTTCTTTTGGATCTTCAATATCAAACTCTTGGGATGATCTATCAAATTTTTCAAATTTAGAAAGGTCATTCAAAACAATTGAAGACATTTTTCTTGCAAAAACAAGGCATTCCATCAGAGAATTACTTGCCAGTCTATTAGCACCATGGACTCCTGTAGAAGCAACTTCTCCAACTGCATATAATCCTTTTCTTGAAGAAGATGCATTTAGGTCGGTTTTAACACCTCCCATCCAATAGTGAGCTGCAGGAGCTACGGGAATAATCTCATTTAAAGGGTTAACGCCATAATCCTGACATCGACTTAAGATAGTGGGGAAGCGCTCTACAATTTTTTCTGGATCAATATACCGAAGATCTAAGCCAACATGATCTACACTATTGTCATGCATATTTTTCATAATTGCTCTACTAACCTGGTCTCTAGTAGCTAAATCACGATTTTCAAGATTTTTAACTGGACTATAACCATTTTTATCAACTAATATCGCTCCTTCTCCTCTAAGTGCCTCAGATATTAAGAAGCAAGGTGCGCCATAAAATTTTAAAGCGGTTGGATGAAATTGCACGAACTCTAAATCTTCGATAGCAGCACCTGCTTTCCATGCAAGAGCAATCCCTTCACCAGAGGATTGCGCAGGATTTGTTGTATTAGCAAATAAGTGTCCACCCCCACCTGTAGCCAATACAACAGCTCTCGCTTGAATCCAATATAAATTTGCTCCATCAAGAACCTGAACTCCTCTACATTCTTTATTTTCAATCAGAAGTTCAGTTACTCTTACACCCCTGCAGTGAAGAATATTTTTTTGATTCTCAATATGATCTTCTAGAACTTCAACTAATGCTCTTCCAGTACGATCTTTTACATGTAATACTCTTCTTCGTGAATGGGCTGCTTCTAAAGTAGTAGCTAGTTGATCAGAACTTTGATCAAAAATCATCCCTAAATTCTGCAACCTATCTACACAACCTGGAGCTTCTTTAACCAGCATTTCTACAGCTTGAAAATCACATAGTCCATCTCCTGCTTTTAAAGTATCCTCAGCATGAAGATCAAATGAATCATCTTGTCTAACAACAGATGCAATTCCTCCTTGAGCCCATCTACTGGAAGATACCTTACTAGTATTTCTATTTAAAAGAAGCACTTTTAAATTTGCGGGTAATTCAAGACAAGTCATAAGGCCAGCAGCTCCTGCACCTACAACGATTACATCCCAATGATTTATTGGTATGGGTTCTTGCGAAAATGGAGGCCTTAACATTAAACCAATCCACTAAAAGTTGGTTGCAGAATTGCTAAAACAATAAAAATACCATCAACAATTAATGTCGTTTGAATTACATAACCAGAAACTAAGAGTGCTTTACCACTAGTAGTATTGATTGTGGCAGAATCAAAAATTTCTTTTGAAATAAACCAAAGTATAAGAGCAACAAACACAATAATAGATAATGATTTTATTTGAATAAGATTCTCTGAGGTTTTTTGAAGAATTTGGGCTGCAGTTTCAGAATCTGCTGTAATTACCTGCCTCCATTGATCCATTTTTCCGATTAAAAATATTGTAATGTCGGTAACTGCAGTTCCAAATAGAGAAGAGATATAAAAACTTGAACCTATTTTCCAATTCGTACCAAGTCCAATTAAAGCAAATGGGAGAACTACAGCTTCAACAGGTATGTGTAGAATAGGGAATGGGCTTAACCATCCCCAGAACAAACATCCACCAAGCCAACTGCCTGATACACCAAGTAATAATGAACTAACTATAAACCACTTATTTGATCCTTTCTGGTTCAAAACAAATGCAAATAAGAGAATAACAAAAGTAAAACAAAGAGCACTTATTGGTTCTAATCTAACCCAAGGGGCTTGAACAAAAATAGGTAAAATTACAAAAAAAGAAGACCATAATCTTAAAGATGTAGGATTTGATAAAAAACTATTTTCGTCTAAATCAACTGTCTTATGCCATTCATAGTTCAATTTATCTTTCACTTCTAATTTTTTTGTAATTAATTCTTTCAATGAACAGATCTATTTTATTTAATTTAAATCGTGTTTTAGAAAACTGCGAATGCCATATTTTAATAAATTAAAGGCCCATAATTTCACACCTATATTTCTTTTTTTAAAAGTATTTAATACACTTTGAGTCATATATAAGTTTAGAATAAATATAAAGAAGAAAATTTGGACTTAAATTGTGTGGCAAGAAATTAATTACAAAGAAGATCCCAATGATCTTTTGGTTCCTAGTATTACTTCTAAAATAAACCCTGCAGAAATTGAAAGTATTGAAGATAATTCCATTGCACAAGAAATAGGATTTGAATCAGGTGATTCAATTATTAGTATTAATGGGAAAAAACCAAGAGATTTAATTGATTATCAGATTCTCATTAGTGAAGAAATTTTAGACATATCAGTTTTAGATAAAAATCATGAAGTTCACAATATAAGTATTGAAAAAGATCAAGACGTTAATTTAGGTATTAATTTTAAAGATGCATTATTTGATTCAATCAAGCAATGCAATAATAAATGTCCATTTTGTTTTATAGATCAACAGCCAAGTGGTAAAAGAAAAAGCCTTTATATAAAAGATGATGATTATAGATTAAGTTTCCTTTATGGCTCTTATCTAACTCTTACGAATTTAAAAAAAGAAGACTGGGAAAGAATTGCTATGCAAAAACTATCCCCACTTTTTATTTCAGTGCATGCCACTGATCCCGCCATAAGAGAAAAATTATTAAAAAATAAAAAAGCAGGAGCGATCCTTGATCAAATTTCCTGGTTTGAAAAAAACTCTATTCAAATACATGCTCAAATTGTTGTTTGTCCAGATATAAATGATGGGGATATTCTTGAGAAATCAATTTTGGAACTTGCTGAATTTTACAAAAAAACTTCTCAGACAGTACTTTCAGTTGCAATAGTTCCTGTAGGACTTACAAAATTTAGACCGAAAAATGATGGATTAAAATCAATAAGCCCAGAATACGCTATTAAAACGATTAAACTGGTAGAGAGAATTCAAGCCTCTCTAAAAATTACTCTTGGGACTCGTTTTTGTTGGCTAGCAGACGAATGGTATTTAATAGCTGGTTCAAATTTACCTAGTTATAAAACCTACGAAAATATGCCACAAGAGTCTAATGGAGTAGGATCAATTAGAACCTTTCTAAAAATATTAGTTGAGAAGTCTAAAAACCTGCCAACAAAAATAAAACACCGAAAAAAAGTCAGTTGGATTGTTGGTAAATTAGTTTATGAAGCCCTAATTCCTACAGTTAAGAAATTAAACTTGATTGATGGATTAACAATTAATTTATATGGTTTACCAAGTATTTATTGGGGTCAAGATCAAGTTGTTACAGGTCTTCTTACTGGAGAAGATATAATTCACGGGCTGAAAAATAAGGATTTAGGAGAAGCTGTTTACATACCATCTATTATGTTAAAACTTAATACTGATTTATTTTTAGATGATAAAAATATTAAAGAAGTTGAAAATCAAATAAATACCAAAATTCACGTTCTTGATGATTCAAATGATATTATTAATACTTTGATTGGTTAATCGAAGATCCTCGATACTATAAAACATGCTTAGAAGAGTAATAAATCCATTTTTATTCTTGCCCCTTACTCTTAGTATCAACTCTATTAATGTAATATCAAGCGAAACAAAAAACTATATTGATAATGTTTTAGAAGAAAAATCAAATATTACTTTTGTTGATCATCAAGAAATAGAAAAAATTATCTTAAATAATCAAGAATTAAAATCACTACAAAACTTAGTATCCTCTGCAAGATTTAATCTTTCTAGTCAAATTGCTCAAAGATACCCATCCTTAGATTTTCAAGCAATTGGGTTACCACAATATGTAGCTGGTAAAAATTACACAAGTAATTCACAGACTTTAAAAACATCACAATTTACTGCTAATCCGTCTCTAAATATTAAATGGGATTTAATAGACCCACTTAGGGGATCCGAAATTAAAATTGCCAAAGAAAATTACACAATTGCAAAAAATAATTATGAAATTAAAAAAAAAGATTTAATTCAAGAAGCAAGAATGAGGTATCACAAATACCAAAAATCTTATCAAGATATCAAAAATAAAAAATTTATACTTGATTTATCAATTACAAGTTTAGATAATGCTCAAACAAAGTTAGAAGCTGGAATTGGTACAAAATTTGAAGTTCTTGAAGCAGAAGCGCAATTATCTAGAGATAAACAATCTCTCAATGAAAAAAAAATAGAACATGAAATTAATAAAATTTCCCTTAAAGAGATACTTAATATTAAGAGGGATTTTGAAAGTAATAAAAAGCAAAGTCTAATAGGGTTTTGGAATCATAGATTGAACAAAAATATTAATGAAGGTTTGGATAAAAATCTTTCCTTAAAAAACCTTATTCTTCAAAAATCAATCAAAAATAGCCAAGCAAATAGTTTTTTAGCTCAAAATAAGCCAAAGATCTATATCAGCAATACATTATCAAGTACATTTTCCAAGGGTGAATCTCTAACAACTAATATCGACTCTGAAAAATCTGGATCTAATTACACAAATACCATAAGTCTAAATTTTGCATGGAATATTTTTGATGGCGGACAAAATACGAACTCTTACAAATCAAAAATAGAAGATGCAGAAGCTGAAAAATATGCTTATGAAAATCTAAAAAATGTTTTGACCGCAAGTATTAGTAAAGCCTACTTAAATCTTAAATTAAATGAAGAAAAAATAATTTCTTCTCTTAAAGAAATTGAATCTAGCAAAGAGTCTTTAAGGCTTTCAAGACTTAGATATGATATTGGAATATCAACTCTAAAAGATGTTCTTGTCAGGCAAAGTGAACTAAGTAACGCGAAATCAAAAAATATTAATGCAATATATAATTACAATCTGAATATAGATGAATTAGAAAGATTAACTTTTCTTGATATAAGTAAAAATTGTTTGGGTAGCAATAATACTAAAATTAAAGATAAAAAGTCTTTTTGCAATATACAAAGATGAATCCACCAAATTTAACTAATAAGCAACTAAGTGAATTAGATTCTTTATTTGAATTAGTTAGTCAACGTCAAAAAAAAGATTTTGGAAATATTAACGCCAGCAGTAAAGCAGATGGATCATTATTAACAAGTTGCGATTTATGGAGTGACAAAACAATCGTAGATGGCTTAGCTTCAATAGCTCCAGGTGAGGGCGTCCTTAGTGAAGAAGGGCAAAAGTTAATTCCAAACTCAAAAGCTTATTGGGTGGTCGATCCACTCGATGGGACAACAAATTTTGCTGCAGGTATTCCTTACTGGTCTATATCAGTGGCAAGGTTCGTTAATGGTAAACCGCAATCTTCTTTTTTAATAATTCCTACATTGAAAAAAAAGTTTGTATCCATTAAAGGTAAAGGGGTTTGGTTAAATAACCAGAAAATAGATCCTAGCCAAAATAATCATCAAAGTGAATGCATTTCTTTGTGTAGTAGATCAATAAAAATTTTACAAAAAAAACCAAACTCAGTATTTCCTGGCAAAATCAGACTTTTAGGTGTATCGAGTTTAAATCTTACGAGTGTAGCGATGGGACAAACTTTCGGAGCAATAGAATCAACCCCTAAGATATGGGATATTGCAGCAGCCTGGCTTCTATTAGAAGAACTCAATTGTTCTATAGAGTGGTTAGAAACAGATCCTTTAAATTTAGTTTCAGGAGAAGACTTGAGTGATGTTAATTTTCCATTAATAGCTTGTAGATCTATAGAAAAAGTTGAAATTTTAAAGCCATGGGGCAATTTATTATTGGAAAAATAGTTGCATGTCGAATAAATAATTACTTGAAAAATTTCTTAATCAGATACAATTAAAAATAAGTAAATAAAATAAATATTTGAAGAAAATTAATATGCAACGAAGTTCAACATGGATACTGAAAAGTTTATGGGGAGCTTGTGAGCGATGGAGCAAATCTGATTGTGTTGATTTAAGCGCTGCATTTGCATACTACACACTTCAATCATTTTTTCCTATTCTTCTAATTTCTCTCTCAATTGCTTCATGGTTCCTAGGCAAACAAGAAGGTTTAGATCAACAAATAATTGCTATTGCTGCTCAGATTTTACCTCCTTCAGTAGTTGAGTTAGTAGAAACAACATTATTTAATTTAATAGATCAAGGTTTTGGTGCAGGTATTCTAGGGGCTATGTTTTTGCTGTTTACAGCTGGAAATGCATATCTATCTCTTCAAAGAGGTTCAGATAGGCTTTGGGAGGACGAAATTCCTTCTAAAAAAGTTAATGCTGCTTGGAGAGTGCAAGCTTCGAAGTTTCTCCGAAATAGAGTTGAAGCCTTTTTAATAGTATTCTTTATTGGTTTTTTAATGGTACTAGATCAAATTAGTGCAAATCTTAGGATGATCCCAAGTAACGTGTTAGAAAATCTTTCAAAATCTAATAATCTTATTTCTGATTTATTATTAAAGTTGCCGTTATTACAAGTTGGTCAGTTTGCAATACCACTAATTGGCTTTTCTTTAATGGCTCTTTTATTACAAGCACTTTTACCAAGTAGAAAAGTTCCATTGAAACCACTGATACCTGGATCTTTTCTTATTGGAATTGGCCTAACCACTTTGAACCTAGCAGTAAGTAAAAGTATTCTCTCACTTGGAGTAAGATTTCAAGCATACGGTTTTATTGGAGGTTTTCTAGTACTTACTTTGTGGGTATGGCTATTAGGAGTGATTTTATATTTTGGACAGTGTTGGAGCGTAGTAATTGCTAGTATGACTTTAGTAAATAAAAAAAGAAATTATAGATAAGGATAACTAAGGTGAATTATTTTCTTAAAGCTAATAAAAATCTTCTTACCTACTCATTAATCATACTTATCTTTATTCCAATTTTTGGATTTAATTTTTTCATTAGCTTTATTGGTAATATCCTACTTCTTTTATTTTTAATTCCTATTCTATTATTAGTTTTAGTGTTTATTGGTTTTAACTCTTACAAATCTAAAATTAATACATGCAGTGATTGTGGGGCAATATCATTAGGTTTAAGTGAAACCTGCATGAATTGCGGTGCAGATTTGGAGAATATAAATAAGAAAATTCAATTAGATAAAAAGCCTAGTGAAAGTACCATTGATGTGAAAGCAGAAGAAATTAAGTAAAATACTAACCTATTCCAATTTGTCGAAGAATACTTTGTCCAGTAATTAATTCAGTACCAAGTCCAATCAAAATACCCATCATTGCCATACGGCCATTCCAAGTTTCGGCAAAATTTACAAAGCCAAATCTTGGTTGATTGTCTTTATTCATAATTAACTAAATTATCTATCTGATTATTTTAACGTTTTAAGGAAGATTTTATGATAAATAATAAATTATTTATTTAACATGTCTTACACCATCAACAGGTCGATACTCATCTCCAGTTAATTCCTCATATACAATTGCTGGCAATCCTGTATCAAACATTGTTTGCAATGCTTCTTTTAACATAGGATTCCAACCTCCAGTACTAACTTTTCCATGTCTTACAGTCCAGTCCCAAGTCCCTTGAAGATCTCTAGGGAGTCTACCTTCTCTATCTCTTCGCGCGACTAAGTCTAAAGATTCAACTATACCAACAATAACTGGATTTTTACCGTAAGAAGGAGTAAGGCTTAGCTCAAGTCTAACTGGATCTTCTTTAACCATTTTCAAACGAAACCTTGGTGGCAATTTTAGAGATCTTATTACCGCTGAAACAATTTTTGTTCTTAATTCCAATTTTTTTCCTTAGATATATTTTTTGATTAATCAGTTGTTGAACCTTTTTCTTCTAATGTAGAGTCATTATCATTCGAAAATCTTACTGTTAATAGCTCCTCTTCTGTTATGTTACCTGATTTATCTAAAAGTTCTGGATGTATTGTGTACTTTTTTTGTTTAAAACTGGAAGTACTTAAACGTTTATTTTTATTATCGGATATACCCCAACCATTAGACATTACTTTAAAAGCTTTCCACACTAAATAAGTTAAGGCCGCAGAATATATAATTGGAAATAGAATAGTCATTGAACTTATAAATTAGTTGGTTATATGTTTAATATCATAGCCTGAAAAAAAGAAATTTAGCTATTTTAAGTCACTAAATTATTCTCTAGATTCAATATAATTAAATTACTAGTTATATTTAAATTATACTAGTATGGTGGATTAAATCTCTCGAAGAACATAAGAAAATCAAAATTGAAAAGATACATCCAAAAGCTATTACTAATCGTCTCATTAATTCCAGTAGGCATTACATATCCTGCAAAACTAATATCCCAACCATTAAGCAAACCAAAAATTAATGAAGTTAGTTTATTTTCAAACAAATCTTTCATAACTAAAGCTGTAGAAAGAACCGGTGCAGCTGTGGTGACAATTGATACTCAAAGATATGTTAAAAAAAGAAATTTTCCTAGAAATTCTCAACTATTTCTAGACCCATATTTTGAAAGATTTTTTGGATTAGATTTGCCTAACGAAAATCGGCCAAGGATAGAGCAAAACCAAGGCAGTGGATTTATATTTGCAGATGGACTTGTAATGACCAATGCTCATGTAGTGAATGGATCAGATAAGGTAATTGTTGGTTTAACCAATGGCAAAAAAATAAACGCAAAACTGATAGGTCAAGACTCTTTTACTGATTTAGCTGTGCTAAAGATTGAAGGGAAAGGGCCTTGGCCAAAAGCAAAATTGGGCGATTCTGCAAAGATTAAAGTTGGTGATTGGGCTATAGCAGTTGGAAATCCATTCGGACTGGAAAACACAGTTACGCTTGGTATTATTAGTAATCTTAATAGAAACGTAACTCAATTAGGAATATATGATAAAAAACTTGAATTGATACAAACAGACGCTGCTATTAATCCTGGCAATTCTGGAGGTCCACTGTTGAATAGCGATGGAGAAGTAATTGGTATTAATACGTTGATAAGATCAGGTCCAGGAGCGGGTTTGAGTTTCGCAATCCCAATTAATAAAGCTAAGGAAATTGCCTATCAACTTTTAAACAATGGGCAAGTAATACATCCTATGATTGGAATTAGCCTAATAGAAGAAAGTATTTCTGAGAGAAAAAATAATGTCGTAAAAGTTGGATATGTAGTACCGAATAGTCCAGCTGAAAAAAGTGGAATCAAGATAGATGATATTTTAATTAAAATAGGCAATAAAGATATTGAAACCGCATCAGATGTAATAGAACAAATTAGTAAAAATGGTATCAAAAAACAAGTAAATATATTATTGAAGCGTAAAAATAAATTTATTAGATTAAAAGTAATACCAACTGATATTACTAATCTACAAAATAACTAAAAAATTTAATTGTCATTCCGTTTAAGTATTTCCACACATCTAGAAATACATCTACCATCCCTTATATCGCAGGAAGTAATGCATTCAAAATAACTTTCAATAGGATCAGAAATTTGAAAATGTTTTTCTTGGAAATCGTAATTTTTCATTTAAATTATTAAAACCTATTTTTGTATTATTAAGATTAATCAAGGACGGCAAACTATGTAAAGATAAATGAGTGATCTTACTTAGCCAATTGTAAATTTTATTAAAAGTAATCAAATTTTTTGGCTTTGAGTTTTTTCTAAAAAATATTCGTAATTACCATCATATGAAAATAACTTTGAATCTTTAATTTCAATAATTCTATTTGCAACCTTTGAAATAAAATACCGATCATGAGAAATGATTAATAATGAACCTTTATAATTTTTAATTGCTAATTCTAAGTTTTCCTTAGATTGCAGATCCAAATGATTAGTTGGTTCGTCCAAAAGAAGGAAATTACTAGGATTAATAATCATGAGGGCCAATGCTAATCTTGCCTTTTCTCCCCCACTGAGTTGTTTAATATATTTAAAAACAGTTTCATTTTGAAAGCCAAAACCCCCTAAAAATGTTCTAACTTTTTTTTGGGACCATTCTGGAGACTTATTACATATTAAATCAATAACCCTTTCGTCAAGTGAAAGTGCTTCAGCCTGATTCTGTTCATAATAGCTAGTAATTATATTATGTTTACCAAGATTAATTTCTCCAATTTCGGGAGATATTTTTTTCATAATAATTTTAAGCAATGTAGATTTGCCGCAGCCATTAGGTCCCAATATTGCTATTTTCTCACCAGAAGAAATCTTTAAATTAATATCTAAAAAAAGAATTTTATCCTCAAAACTATGAGACAAATTTTTTATATTTAGAACTAATTTTCCTGAGCGAGGGCACTCTGGAAAATTAAAAACAGGACTTTTTGATTTTGCTATGGGAGCCTCAATTTTAGAAATCTTTTTTAATTGTTTTTCTCTACTCTTTGCTTGAGAACTTCTAGTTGCACTAAATCTAAATCTATCTATATACCTCTTCTGTAACTCAATTTCTTTTTGTTGTAATTGATATGCCTTATTTTGTGATTCTTCATTCAAAGATTTCTGTTCGACAAAAAAAGAATAGTTCCCATTATATGTTTCAGATGTTCCTCTATCTACAAAAATTATTTTTTTACATAATTTATCTAAGAAATATCTATCATGGCTAATTATTATAACTGCAATTTTAAGAGATGATAGATATTCTTCCAACCAAAAAATAGTGTCTAAATCTAAATGATTGGTTGGTTCATCCAGTAAAAGTAAATCAGGTTTTTGTAAGATTATTTTTCCAAGTGCAACTTTCATCTGCCAACCACCGGAGCAATTGCCAACTAATTTATCAGCATCTTCTATAGAAAAGCCTAATTTTGGTAATATTTTTTCTACATCAGATTGCATTTTATAACCACCTAAAGCTTCAAATTTTGCTTGATATTTTGCGAGTTGATTTACAAATATTTCAAGTTCATCGGATTTTTTTTTTATATCCAACGATTTCATTGTATTCTCAATTTCTAAAAGTTTAATGGCAACAATTTGTATATCTTTAAAAGAACTTTCCAATTCCTGTCTTACTGAAAAATTCAAATTACAATCAAACTCTTGCTTTAAATGGGCAATTTTAGGATTGCCCTCTTTGATGATCATTCCACTTGATTGCTCTTCCTCTCCAATTAAAATCTTAAATTGGGTTGATTTACCTGCACCATTAGAACCAACTAAGCCAACTTTTTCTCCTTTCTTAACCTCCCAACTAATATTTTTTAAAACAACATCTGTAGAATAAATTTTGCTTACACCTTCAAATCTAATCACTGTTTTAAAAATAGAATTTACAAAATCTGTGGCTTATTTACTAAAAAATATTTTGTGGAATAAAATTAAAACATGAAAAGAATAGAACAAATTGTAGTGATTTTCATAGCTGCAGCTCTTGCAATTCCAAGTTATTGGTTTTTTTGGACTTTGGCTGGTGGAGGTGGCTACAACAAAAGAATAAAACCTATTCCTAATCCAAATAATAATTATTCGAAACCTTTTCCTAAAGACCTCCTCGAGCCTTAATTAACCACATTTTAGTTGCCTCATCATCAATAGTACTCAAATATTGAATAACCTCTTCTTTAGTCACAGAAATATTTAACTCGTTGCCAATATCACATATTTTATCTAAGGCTTTTTTGGGATTAGTTAAGGCTGTCATAAAAAGACTTTGTTTCTTTTTGGAATCGTTGGCTATTAACTTATAGAGCTTTTCAGCATTACTGGACATGTTTTTAAAATCTATTTATTAATAGATTATTACTTCAAGCTACATTTTGTTCATTATATTTATTTTTAGATAAATCATTATCCACATCTTTTATCTCTTTTGCAGAGGCATCTGCCATACTTCTTGCGTCTAAACATAAAACTTTTCTTAGTTTCGCAAAGTTAGCTGCGTGAGATTTTCTACCATCTTTTTGAGCATAATACTCAGACTGCTGAAGAATATGATGAAGATGAGTTAACAAATATGGACTAATTACAGCTGATACCAAAACGTCACTATTTTCATTATCGTGAGAATAAGAATTGACTAATCTTTTTTTCGGTTTATCAATTATCGACCTTTTAGGAGAATCAATTTTTCTTGAATTTTTCATGGGACAATAAAACAATTAATTGATACGGACATAAATTTCCTTACTAATAATATACACAAAGATAGTATCCTTGACTAACTGTGTATACTAATAAGTAACAGTTATCAACTTTAACTCATGGCTACCCGCCAAAACTCAACTAATGGGAAGCCTAAATCCCCCAGAATTCAAGTAGTTCTTCCAGAATTAATATGTGAGCAATTAACTATTTTGGCTAATAATGAATCGAGGACAGTTAGTAATATGGCAAAAGTGTTAATACAAGAGGGTATAAAAAAATATTTCGAAAAAGAAAGTAAATCTCCTGTTTCAGAAAATAATTTAAATACTGATAGATTTAGAAACGAACTTGAAAAACAAAGCGTTAAAAGATTAAAAAGAGCTCCTCAAAGGATTAGATACTATAAAAAATCTGATTAAAAATAATTAATTTTGAGGCAATTGCTGTAAATCTGCAGTTTTTCCCATTACTACCAAAATATTTCCTCTTTCCAAGATATATTTTGCTGGAGGATTAACTGTTAACTCCTCAGCAGGTCCTGCTGCAAGAACATTAACTAAATAATTTTTCCTCAAATTCAAATCTCTCAAAGATCTTCCGATAAATTCCTCCGGAACAGTTATTTCATCTATACCAGTTTGATTATCGAGTTCCAATCTTTCAATTAAATTTGGTCTAACTAGTTCTAAACCTAATCTCTCTCCTTGCATTCTGGAAGGGAAGACAACTTTGTCTGCACCCACCCTTTTTAACATTTTTTCGTGCAAGTCACTCGTAGCCCTTGCTATTACTCTTTTCACTTTGCTACCTTCACTATCTTTAGCAATAAGTGTCGTAGTTATACTTGCTTCAATAGGTTCACTTATACCTACTACAACAGTATTCATTTCAAGTATTCCAGATTCCTTCATAGACTCTTCATCAGTGCAATCTACAACTCTAGCTTCTATGGAAGGTTCCAATTGTCTCAAATCATCAATAGCTTTTTCCGAATAATCTGCAGCCAAAACATCTGCACCATTACTTATAAGTTCTCTACAAACAGCAGTTCCAAATCTTCCAACGCCAACAACTGCAAAAGTGAGTGCTTCTTTTTCTCTCTTTTGAGACCACTGCCACCAATCAGCCATAATTAAACTCAGTCAATCCTAAACATAAAGATCAGCCCTAGGATAGCCAATTCTCTTTTGTCTATCTATTCTACTCTTATAAAGAGCCTGCCAAAGTGCACTTAAAAGCAAAAGGATACCAAGTCTGCCTACAAACATTCCGACAATAAGAATAAATTGGCCGAAATGATTTAATTTAGCAGTTAAACCGATATCAAAACCAACAGTTGCAAACGCAGATATGCAAGTGAACAGAATTTCTAGGAATGTGAAAGATTCTTTCTTAACAAACGTATTTGTTGTACTTAGCAACATTGCCATTATAAGAACAAAAAGCAAAGATCCAACTGTAATTCCAACTGCCTTTAGAATAACTTTATCTGAAATTAATCTATTACTAATAATTACATCTTTCTGACCTCTTAAAGTTGATCTTGTTGCAGCCATTAATGCAATAAATGTAGTTGTTTTTATGCCTCCACCAGTACCTCCAGTACTTGCTCCAATAAACATCAAAGTCATTAATAATAATAGGCCAGTATCTGATATAGAGTTCAAGGAGATTGGATAATTTGTAAAGCCTGCAGTTCTTGCACTTACTGTCTCAAAGATTGATGAGAATAACCGTTCAAACAAATTCAAATCATTAAAAAATTGACTATTAAGCAATGATTCAGTGATAAAGAATCCTAATGATCCAAAAAATATTAGAGACAAACTTGTCCTAATAACTAGTCTCGAATGAAGGCTTAATTTTTGATAAGAAAGATTTTTTTTATTACTCCAAATATCATCAATAACCCGCCAACCCAATCCACCCATAACAATAAGAAAAACAAAAACACTATTCACCAAATAATTTGTTCTATAGTCTTGAAGACTATTTGACATTAAAGAAAATCCTGCATTGTTATATGCAGATATGCTGTGAAAAATCGAGGACCATAGTCTTTCCCAATTATTTTGAATGTCTACAAATCCAAAAGAATATAAAACAATTGCGCCCAAGGATATGATACTAATCGCCGTAATAGCAATGCTTTGAAAAGTTCGACCAATTCCTCCAACTCCAAATTCATCTAGAGTCTTTCCTTTGTCTAATCTAGTTCTTAGCTTTGTCCCCTTTACAACAAACCCTTGTAAAAATGTTGTAATAGCCATTAATCCTAGACCACCTGATAAAAGCATAAAAGCCAAGAAAACTTGGCCAAAGAAATTTAAATCAACACCAATATCTATTATGGTTAAGCCAGTAACGGTTATTGCAGAAGTAGATGTAAAAAATGCTTCCCACAAACCAACTTTTGAAGATGAACATAATGGTGAACTCAAAATTAAAGTTCCAAGGCAAATAATAAACAAGCCTGTAACAATAGTAAATTGTGGTACTGATAGCTTTTTGTAAGCATCTTTGAACTTATACACCTTACTTGTGAATTTCACGATATTACCCGTAATTTAGAATTATCAATGCTGGCACTGTAAATGACATTATAAATGTTAATCCAGCTCCATATTTTGCGATATCAAAAAATCTATATCTTCCAGGACCATAAACCATTAAATTTGTTTGATAACCCATTGGAGTCAAGAAAGATTGACTTGCACCGAACAAAACAAGCATTATTAAAGCGCTTGGTGAAATGCCTAAAACATTTGAGAATTCAATAGCAACAGGCAAAATCAAAGCAACCGAAGCTGCATTACTTATAAATTGTGTAAGAATAACTGTCGATACAAAAATTACGACTAGTGCAAAATACAGAGGCATACCATTAAGGGCAAAGTTTAGATTTACTGCAATTAAATCTGCTAATCCTGTTACTTGCATAGCTACGCTAAAGCATGATAAAGATCCTAACAATAAAATAACGTCTAATCTAATTGATTTTTGTATCTCTGCAGGTCTTAAACATCCAAAAGCCACCATGGCAATGACTGCTAAAAGGACTGAACCTACTAATGGAATATTAGAAACTGAAGGCAAAACCACCATTCCTATTGCAATTGCAATCGATATAGGTTTTTTTATCAAAAAAGGTAAATCGTCTTCGAATTGATCTAAAACAAGCAAATCATTGCTAGCTTGCAAACCTCTTATTGAATCTAACGGTGCTTGCAATAATAAAACATCTCCAGCCCTTAAAACCGCTTGGCCTAATCTCTCCTGAACCGTTTGTTGTCCTCTTCTTAGTGCCAAAACTGTTGCATTATGTCGCTGCCTAAATCTTAATTCTCTCAAACTTGCACCTGCTAAAGTTGAGCCAGCTGGTAACAAGGCTTCAAAGGTCTTAGTACCTTCATCATCTGAGAAAACATTAGCTCTATCGAAAGATGTTTTGTTTTCGCCTAACAAAATGGTATGTTCCTGCTGCAACCTAAATAAGTCTGCCCTTGTAACGCGGATTATTAATCTATCATCCGGTTCAATCTTTCTATCAGCCAAAGGAGGAAGAATAACTTTTCCATTTCGTTGCAATTCCAGAACATCAACGTCAAATCGTCTCTGCAATCTACTATTTCTGACAGATTGTCCAACTAATTCTGAAGTAGAGGGAATAGTAACTTCAGTAAAGTATATATTCATATCACTATTTTTAATAAATTCCTTATCTCTTCCTCTATCTGGCAAAAGCACGTCAGAAACTAGAATCATATAGGTTGTACCTATAAGCCATACAGGAATTCCGATTGAGGTCAAACTAAACAACTCCAAAGCTCCATAACCTAATTGTTGACTAATATCACTTACAAGAAGATTTACTGAGCTACCCAATAATGTAAGGGTTCCACCTAGTAAAGTAGCAAAAGAAAGAGGTAATAAAACTTTTGATGGTGATATATTTCTCCGCTCGCACCAACCTTCAATTAAGGGTAACAAAGAAGCTACTACTGGCGTATTAGGTACAATTCCAGATATTGGAGCAATCAAAAAAGCTATTAAAGAAATTAATTTCCTTGGCGTTCTAATACTTTCAGAAGAAATCAATTCTCTAACTCTGTCTAAAGCACCACTTTTAAATAATGCAGAAGAAACTGCAAACAAACCCATAAGAGTAATTAAGGATGGGCTACCAAATCCAGCTAAAGCTTTTTCAGGAGAAAGAACCCCTGTAGCTATAAATATTCCAACACATAACAAACCAGTCAATTCTGGCGCAATAGTATTTTTAATAAACAAAATTATTGACATTATTAAAACAACTACCGTTATAAACGCATCAAAATTATTACTAACTACTGCAATTAAATTCATACGAAACTTATTTAACTCAATATACCCAAAAACAATATTTCAAAAAAGTTTACTTGAAATTATCTTTTTTAAGAAACTTTTTAAAAATAGATTTTTTTTGGAATATCCATGAAGATGCAGATTTTAAGCTTTCAGTAATATCAGGCAACTTGGAAGCATATATAAGTCTTCTTGCCTCAAAAGCCAATTTCCCAGATAAAGTAACCCCAAGCCCAGAAATTGAAGCTTCTCCTATTCCTAAGCTAATCATTTCACCATTGTCTTTAAATTCAAAGGGTAAAGGATCCTTTCCTTGAATTAAAAGTTCTAAATTATTAGCCAGATAATTGCCTTCCTGCATAGCGACCTGAGCAGTTATGGGTAAATCCTCCATTCCTTCAATAACTGAAATATCTCCAATAGCAAAACAGTTTTTATAGTTTTCTATTTGCAAATTATTATTAACTAAAATTCGTCCAAACTTTTTTGCTATTTGATCAGTTTCTAAATAAGACAAATTAGGTTTGACACCTGCAGTCCAAATAACAATATCTTTATCCAAGGAAGTTATTCCAAACTCACTATTAATACTAATCTTAGTTTCTGAGACTTCTTTAACTGTGGAATTCAAAAGAACGTTTATTTTTCTTTTTTCTAATGCTTTCTCTGCTTGTTCTCTATTAAAAATTTTGTTTTTATTGAGGATTTCGTTTGATTTTTCTATTACATTAATTTCAAATTGGTCTGTAAAAATATCTTTAACTTTGCATGCCAACTCTACGCCAGAGGGACCACCTCCAACTATGAATAACTTTTTATGCAAAGCAGTATCTTGTGATTTTTTTAAAAAAGAATTTAATTTATTTAGATCGTGAACATCATTAAAAAAATAACAATTTTCATCTACACCTTTTATAAAAAAACTATTTGGAGTAGATCCTGTACAGATAACAAGATATTGATAATTTAATTTTAAATCGTCACTAAATTCAAGAATATTTTCTTTGAAGGAAATCTTGGTTAAACAATTTCTTAAAAAAGTTATACCCGCATCAGAAAAAATATTTGCAAATTTTGGGGTGGCTTCCCAACTTCTTATTTCTTTACTTAAAACTTCGTACATTAAAGGTTTAAATATAAAGTTAGTTTCAGAATCAACCACAAGAATCGGTAAAGAAGGATTAAGATTCTTTAAATTCAAAGCAAATGTCATACCTGCAAAACCTGCTCCAACTATTACTATTGGTTTTTGTATTGATTTCATTAGAGAAATATTGTTATGCGTAAATGTATTATTAAACTATACGAATAATTTTTAAATTGAGCGAAATAAAATTAAACTCATAACCAAACTGAATAATGATTGAAAAAATCCAAAAAGATATTCAAACTAACTTAAGGAAATATAATCAAGAGCTAGTAGATATGAAGCCTCAAGAAATGCTTACATGGGGTTATGAAAAGTTTGATAATCAATTTGCTATTACAACAAGTTTTGGTATACAGTCATCAGTCCTTTTAGATATGGTCAGTAAATTACGTCTACAAAAAAAAATCAAAATATTTTGGATAGATACAGGTTACCTTCCTCCAGAAACATACCATTACTCTGAAAAGCTTATTAATAATTTATCCTTAGAAGTTGAAGTTCTGCAAAGTGAATTATCTCCAGCAAGAATGGAGGCCAAATACGGAAAACTTTGGGAAACAAATAAAGAGAGTGATTTGGATAAGTATCATGAATGGAGAAAGATAAAACCTTTAGAAAATGGTCTAGAAAAATATGATATTTTCTGCTGGGCAAGCGGTGTTAGATCAAGCCAAACAGAAAATAGAAACAAAATGAAATTCTTAGACGTAATTCGTCAAAGACTCTCTTTAAGACCTTTATTAAATTGGACAAATAAAGATATTTTTTATTATATGGAAGAGAATAATTTACCTGCCCATCCACTTTTTATCAAAGGTTATTCTTCTGTAGGAGATTGGCATTCAAGCAGTCCCGATGGTATTGAAACAAAGGGCAGAGATACAAGATTTGGGGGGGTTAAACAAGAATGTGGAATACACACTAATAATTAAATTGATCATAGAACAATGGTCTCAGATATAAATTTTTTATTAGTAGGCAATAGTAGGCTTCATTGGGCAAAATATTCTAAAAATCAATCTAAATTCTTCCATACCAAAAAAGAGCAAAAAGTTCCCGAAAATATAGATCTTGATCAATTAATTTGGGCTTCTGTAGGAAAACTACCAAATTTTTTGCTGAAAAAAGAAAATGAAATAAAAACTAAAGATATTCAGTTATCAAATCTTCCTGATTATTTTGGAGTTGATAGAGCTCTTGCCTGTATTACCGCTTTAAAAATTATTGAAAACCCTTTTAAAAAAGATTTGCTAATTGCAGATTTTGGAACAATATTATCAATAACAAAATTGAATTCAAATGGATCTATTATTGGAGGTCAACTTCTTCCAGGTTTCCTAACACAATTAAAATCAATGGAACAAAATACAAAAAATCTTAAAGTTCCCAAAAAATATGATATTCCTATCAAAGATTTTTTAATTAATACAGAAGAAGCAATATTAAAAGGAGTAATCAATTCTCTTACTGGCGTGATTAATAGTTTATTTAATCCCGCAAAGGATATTTTAATAATCTGTGGAGGAGACTCTCAATTACTCATAAAATTTTTAAAGACTCAAAAAGAAAATATTATCAATGCTCCTAATTTAGTTATGGAGGGGATGATTATTCACCACCTGTCCGTAAAAAATTAGCTTAACCCAAGGTCTGCAATTATATGATCAGCCATTATTGCTGCTTTTACCTTTAAGTAAATTTTTTCGATATTACCATCAGTATCGATCAAAAAAGTATTTCTCATCATTCCCATATATTCTTTTCCCATGAATTTCTTAAGTCCATAGCTATCGTAATCAGAAGAAACTTTAAAAGGTTCAGGATCAGTTAAAAGAATAAAAGGTAAATTAAATTTTTCTATAAACTTCTGATGAGAGGATGCATTATCTTTGCTAATACCAAGCACAACAATGTTATTTTTTTGGAGTAAATCCCAATTCTCTTTAAAATTACATGCTTCTTTCGAACATCCTGGAGTATTATCTTTTGGATAAAAATATAGTATTATTTTTTTACCTTTAAAATCACTAAGAGAAACTTCTTTCTCAAAAGAATCTTTTAATTTAAATTCTGGTGCTTTGTCGCCAACCTTAAGAGCCATTGAAATTATTAAATGAGTATGAATATAAAATACCAAAAATTTGGTTTTATGAGATTAAAGGTGTGCAAGATGTTGCAACGATAGAAGAAATTAAAACTGCAAAAAATCTATCAAGTTCAAGATCAAAGATTTTTTTAGAAACAAGAGCTTACTTAAGACAATCACTTTCAAAAATTTTTGATTTAGACCCCCTAGAAATTCCGATTAATGCTCATCCCGGAGAACCTCCAAGTTTACCCTCAGGCATGGGAAATATAAGTTTAAGTCATTGTAAAGATGCCATTACTATAGTCTGGCATAAAAGCAAAATAGGGATTGATATTGAGAGAACAGATAGAGATTTTAACTATGTAAAATTTGCAGAAAAATATTTTTTTCATACCAATAAATCAATTCATAATAATTATTTGACAAAAAAAATGGTATTAAATCAATGGTGTGCTGTTGAAGCGGCTATAAAATGGGATCATGGAAAATTAGCTAAAGACATTAACCATTGGCAATTTTTTGAAAAGCCAAAAAAGTTAATTCATAAGAAGAAAAACATACATTTAAATTATTCACAGATTAACTTCCATAATTGGACTATCGCTTTAGCCTACGAAGAAAAAACTTCTTTAAATCCTGAGATTATTTGTTGTTCGAAAAATTTTTAGTTTTCTTTTCTTCTAAGCAGTTCTTCATATTTAGTTTTTTCCCATCCATTATTATTTGGTTCCCATATTTTTAAACCTCTTAAAGATTTGGGAAGATATTCTTGTGCGACCCAATTACCTGGATAATTATGAGGATTGACATAACTATTAGAATTATTTTTTAAATGAAGTGGAACATCAAAAGCATTGGTAGATTTGATTGTTTCAATTGCTTTAAGAATACTTTTCGTACTATTACTTTTTGGAGACATAGCTAAATATAAAGAAGCCTGCGTTAATAAATATAATCCTTCTGGAAAACCAACTCTGTCAAAAGCATCACAACAGGATTGTACAACTACTATGGCATTTGGATCAGCTATTCCAACATCTTCACTGGCAGATATAAGTAGTCTCCTAAAAATAAAATTAGGATCTTCACCAGCCTCCAACATATTGGCAAGCCAGAATAAAGTTGCATCTGGATCAGAACCTCTTATTGACTTGATAAAGGCACTTATTACATCGTAATGATTTTGACCATTTTTATCGTAAACAATATTTTTCTTTTGAATTGCATCCTCTGCTATTGAGAGATTAATCTTGATTTCTTTAGCATCATTTTCAGGAGTTGTTTCTATGGCCATCTCTAAAGCATTGATTAATGTTCTTGCATCACCGCCAGAAAATTTAACTAAATGACTTATAGCATCTTGAGTTAAATAAACCTTTTTTGAATCTTTTTTTTTAGAATAGTGAGTTATGACTTTTTGTATTATTTTCTTCAAATTATTTTCTGACAAAGGAAGTAATGTAAAAATACGAGACCTACTAACAAGCGCTTTATTAACGGCAAAGAAAGGGTTTTCAGTTGTAGCACCAATAAAAGTTATAGTTCCATTTTCTATTGAAGGTAATAAAGCATCTTGCTGAACTGCTGTAAATCTATGAACCTCATCAATAAATAAAATTGTTTTTCTTTGTGAATTTATTAATCTATCTTTTGCATTAGCGATTTCATTTCTTAATTCTTTAACACTTGATAATACTGCATTTAACTTAATTAATTTTGAACGCGTATTAAAGGAAATAATTTCAATTAGAGTAGTTTTTCCGACACCAGGAGGGCCAGAAAAAATAAAATTACTAATCTTATCGTTTAATATTGCACTTCTTAAAAGCGAATTCTCATTCAGGATTGGTTTTTGACCAAAAAAATCTTCCAAATTCTTTGGTCTTAATTGATCTGCCAAAGGTGCATTATTTTCTATTTGAGAATAATTAGTAAATAAATTTTCTGAATGCATATAAATAAAATCAAAAAATCATTACTTTCAATTCTATGTAATTACTGTAGGAGTTTCCATTTGAGTAAGTTTTGAAATGTTTAATAAAGTATCTAAATCATTTATTAGAGGTTTCAAAGCGATCTGAGGATTTAACGAAAGATTCTGTTGAGGATTAAAAAATTTCTCAAAGTAAAGTCTTAATGTTGCACCCTTAGTTCCAGTTCCAGAAAGGCGCAAAATTACTCGAGAATTATCATCAAGCACCAATCTTAAACCTTGATTTTTACTTGTGGAATTATCAACGGGATCTAAATATGAAAAGTTATCTGCAACTTTAACTAAATGGCCAGCAAAACTATTTCCTTTTAAATTTTCGAGCATAGAAGTTAGGTTACCAAAGATTTGATTAGCAATATTTGAGGGAATTGCCTCATAATCATGTCTTGAATAATAATTCCTACCAAATTGTTTCCAATGATTCTGCATCAAATCACTTACCGAACATTTTTTCTCAGCTAAAACTTGTAACCAATACAAAACTGCCCATAGTCCGTCTTTCTCTCTTACATGATTACTACCTGTTCCAAAACTTTCTTCTCCACATAAAGTAATTAAATTAGAATCTAAAAGATTTCCAAAGAACTTCCAGCCAGTAGGTGTCTCGAAACAAGGTATATTTAATGCTCGAGCAACATTATCAACCGCTGAGCTGGTTGGCATAGATCGTGCTACACCTGTAATACCATCTTTATAACCAGGGACACATTTTGTGTTAGCAGTGATAACTGCAAGGCTATCACTAGGATTTACAAAACATCCACTTCCTAAAATCATATTCCTATCTCCATCTCCATCGCATGCAGCACCAAAACTATAAGATTTTTTATTTAATAACAAATCAGCCAAGTGGGATGCGTAAGTAAGATTTGGATCAGGATGTAAACCTCCAAAATCTTTTAACGGGCTACCATTCATGACACAATCATGAGCAAGACCCATTTTTTCAACAAAAATATTTTTTGCATATGGGCCTGTAACTGCATTCATTGCATCAAAGATTAAAGAGAAGTCTTTTTTTAAAAAATCACTAATTTGATCAAAATCAAAAATTTTCTCCATCAAATTAGAATAATCTGTTAATCCATCAATAATTTCTAAGGTAGTTTCACCGTAAGAATAAGTTCCATATTCACTAAAATCAGGTAATTGAATTTTACAAATTTTATAACTAGTTAGTAATTGTGAAGCCTTGAAAATCTTATTAGTAATTATCTCAGGAGCTGGGCCACCATTAGAGATATTCAATTTCACTCCAAAGTCGCCATCAATCCCACCAGGATTATGGCTTGCAGAAAGAATAATTCCACCAATAGCTTTTTGTTTTCTAATTAAATGTGATGTCGCAGGCGTAGATAATAAACCGTATTTTGGAACAATAACCTTTTGAACTTTATGTGCAATGCATATTTGGACAATTTTTTCTATTGCTTCAATATTGCCATATCTGCCATCACCACCAACTACTAATGTTGAACCTTTTAAATCTTCCAATGATTGTAAAATTGCTTCAATAAAAACTTCTAGATAATGTTCTTCCTGGAACTTTAAAGTACTTTTTCTTAAACCAGAAGTGCCTGGTTTTTGATCTAGAAAAGGAGAATTGATATTAATTACACTAACTTGAGTCATATTTTTAAGAAACTTCCAAAAATCTAACTAAATTAATGAGGCATTTCGGAAGTTCTTAACATAGCGATAAACCATAATGAAAAAATTAATAATGCACTAAGAATTGCATAGTTAACACCAAATTTAGAAATTGTAATTGGAACTATTAGTGGAAACGTTAATGCCCCAAACAATGGAGTAAAAGCTACAATTTTTTTCATCATTAATTTAATTTATTAAAACCATTCAGTCTCAGCATTATCTTTTTCATTAGTGTCGTCAAGTGGTGTGGTTCTATCAAATTTCATTGATATACTTTTTTCTTGCTCACCAGATAGATCAACAGCTTTAATATCATATTTTTGAGTCCCGTCTCGAAATGGAACTTGAATTCTAAAAGTACCATCTGCAGCAAGAGGTACATCTTCTCCACCTATTGTCAGTTTTGCAGAAGGCTCTGTAGCTCCATAAACAATTAATTCAGCATCAGCAACGAGCCAAAAAGATCTATTTTTAACAATTCCGCTTCCAGAATCATTTAAACCTGATGACCATTTACCAGCACCTGAGTCTGTAAAATTATTATTGAGGTTTGTTGAATTTACATTTTCAAAAAATTCTTCAGAACCAACTTTTCTTCTAAGAGGAATGTTAGTTGCTGCTTGATATAACCTTTCATGCATACCATTTTGTTCTGAAACAACAGGATTAGAAATATCTGGAATTAACTCAGAAGTAGAATCTAAATTAAAAGGTACAAATTTATCAAGAATTTGCTCAGAAGGATGTGACCCAGGAACATGGCTTATCGAAGAAAATGCCAAAGACATCCAGTTAAAACCATATTTGTAACCTAATTCAACTTTATAATCTCTATCTGCAAGTGGGATTGGCAAGTACCACTCAGTACTGTAACTATCAACTGCTATCTCCCTTAGTGTTCCTTGATTCAAGTTGCTTCCTTCAGAACCAGATGCATCAAATAATCGTAAACATAGTTTATTGGCTCCCAAAGATTGTGCTTTTTCTCTATCTGCATCAGAAATTTGCCAAAAAACATAAGCCCAATCTGGATCTCGGGGAAGGAAAACTACATTTGTTTTAACTTCTTCACTACTGTTGAAAACGTTGGACTCAAAAGTTTCTTCAGATTTTGGCTTTGGAGGTGTAGTGTATGTTTTTTTTGTAGATTTTTCTTGATACTTGAATATTAAATCAACTAAAACAGCTTTTGTTTTGCGACTGTATAGCGGAACCGATAATTTACTTGCTTCTTGACGTAATTGTCTGAGGGTTAGTGAGAGTAATTGAACTTTATTCATGATCCCATCAGCCACTTTAAATTCTCCGTTTTTGTTTGGGATCAGTATGTTCTTTTTTTTTAGGAATTGTGTGTCTTTTTACACTGTCGTCAGGATCCTCTGACTACTAAGAAATTCTCAAAAATGATATTTCTCTTCAAAACAGTTGGTATTAAAGAAATTAATTAATTTTCAGATCTTTTTTAAATGTAAATTAATTTTCTTTTTTTTTAAATTTTATTACCTGAATTTGTTAACGACTCAACAAAAATATATTTTTTCTTCGGGATCAATTAAAAGGGAATTCAGCTTTGTTGTACTAGAAGTACTAAATCGTCTATCTCTAAATCCTCAATACTTTTACCTATTTTTTTTGAAAAAGTACTTAATTTTTTAGAAGTGGATTCTAGCTGCTCATAAAAAAGATCACTAAATTTTTTATCATCAAATTTTTTGGATTGGTTATCACACCATTCTCTAAGGGGATTTTTATTTTGATATTCAAAACTATTATCTATATTGATAATTTTTAAAATTTGAAGGCAATGAGCGAGTATTCTTAAATGATGTTTCTGCATTATAGGTAGATCAAGATTATCGATTTCTTGAATAGTTTCTATGTTTAATGGGTTAGACAAGGGATCAAGATGATTAGACATTAATTTTTAGTTTTAATAAAGGAAAAAAACTCAATATTGGGGGTATCTTTCGTTAAAGTATATAAAGCTAATTGTAATAAGTTATTTTTGATAACATGGTCAACGAAAATTTAGTTAAAGATGTAGTAAAAGAGCCTTACAAATATGGTTTCGTTACTGATATTGAAACTGAAAAAATAGAAAAGGGATTAAATGAAGATATCATAAGATTAATTTCACAGAAAAAAGAAGAGCCAAAATTTCTTCTTGATTTTAGATTAAAAGCTTTTAATAAATGGCAAAAAATGAAAGAGCCTAATTGGGCAGGGTTAGGATATAAAAAAATTGATTATCAAGATATTATTTATTACTCTGCTCCTAAGCAAAAAGAGAAAATTTCTAGCTTAGATGAAGTTGATCCCAAACTTCTTGAGACTTTTGACAAATTGGGAATACCCCTCACGGAGCAAAAAAAACTCACAAATGTAGCAGTAGATGCTGTCTTTGATAGTGTTTCTATAGCCACAACTTTTAGAGAAGAACTTGCTGAACATGGAGTTATATTTTGCTCAATTAGTGAAGCAGTAAAAAATCACGCGGATTTGATTGAAAAATATTTAGGTACAGTAGTTCCAGCTAGTGATAATTATTTTGCAGCACTAAATTCTGCTGTTTTTAGTGATGGTTCTTTTGTTTACATCCCAAAAGGTGTTACCTGCCCTATGGATTTATCTTCCTACTTCAGAATTAATAGTGGAGATTCAGGACAATTCGAAAGAACACTAATCATTGCCGAAGAATCAAGTTCTGTAAGTTATCTAGAAGGTTGTACAGCTCCAATGTTTGACACAAATACCCTACATGCAGCAGTTGTAGAGCTTATAGCATTAGACGACGCCTCAATAAAATATTCAACAGTGCAAAATTGGTATGCTGGTGATGAAGAAGGTATTGGCGGAATTTTTAATTTTGTAACCAAGAGAGGAAAATGTTTAGGTAAGAGAAGTAAAATTAGCTGGTCTCAAGTTGAAACAGGGTCTGCAATTACATGGAAATATCCTAGCTGTTTTCTTTTAGGGGAAGAATCTGTAGGAGAATTTTATTCAGTGGCTCTCACCAATAATCTTCAGCAAGCAGATACCGGCACAAAAATGATCCATATTGGTCCTAAGACCAAATCAACTATTGTTAGCAAAGGTATTAGTGCAGGTAACTCAAAAAATAGCTACAGAGGTCTTGTCAAAATGGGAACAAAAGCTACAGGATCAAGAAATTACAGTCAATGTGATTCAATGTTAATAGGGGATCAAGCTTCTGCAAATACATTCCCTTACATCAAATCTCAACAACCCAATTCTGAAATTGAGCATGAAGCAAGCACATGTAGAATCTCAGAAGATCAACTTTTTTATCTCCAAAGCAGAGGTATAGAATTTGAGGAAGCAGTATCTATGATGGTCAGCGGTTTTTGCAGAGATGTATTTAATCAATTACCTTTGGAATTTGCTGCTGAAGCAGATAAGTTACTGGCACTTAAACTAGAGGGATCAGTAGGGTAATTAATCAATTTCTAAACTGAAATGCAAAGTAAAATGAAAGAACCAGATCCAATATTACAAGTTGAAAATCTCTTTGCATCTACTGATAATCTTCCAATTTTGAAGGGGGTTTCACTTACTGTTTATCCCGGAGAAATCCATGCCATCATGGGAAGAAATGGATGTGGCAAAAGTACTCTTTCGAAAATCATTGCAGGACACCCCTCATATAATATTACAAATGGAGAAATAAAATTTTCAGGAGAAAATATCAACTCTTTAGAACCTGAAGAAAGAGCTCAATCAGGCATTTTCCTTGGTTTCCAATATCCAATAGAAATACCTGGCGTTAGTAATCTTGAGTTTCTTAGAGTTTCAACAAATGCTAGAAGAAAATTCCTCAACAAAGAAGAATTAGATACTTTTGATTTTGAAGAATTAGTTAAAGAAAAGTTAGAACTCGTGAAAATGGATCATGCATTTCTATCAAGAAGTGTAAATCAAGGGTTTTCCGGAGGTGAAAAGAAAAGAAATGAAATTCTGCAAATGGCTCTACTTGAGCCCAAGATAGCAATATTAGATGAGACCGATTCTGGACTAGATATTGATGCTCTTAGAATAGTCGCATCAGGAATTAAAAAAATATCTAATTCACAAACTGGAATTATATTAATTACTCACTACCAAAGATTACTTGATGAAATTGAACCAAATTACGTCCATGTTATGGCAGACGGACAAATTATAAAAACTGGTGAGAGTGATCTTGCTCTAGAGCTTGAGAAAAAAGGTTATGAATGGACTGATAATTTTATAAAAGAGACATAAATACATGGAAATTATTGAAAAAATAAAAACCAATAAATCGATTGACAAGCAAACAGAAATACAAAAAATCTGTCTAGATAAATTACAATCAAGCCCCCTCCCTAATCCAAAAAGTGAACAATGGAGACTTTCAAATAAATCAAAATTTTCAAACTTTTTAGACTACTCGGTTAATGAAAAAGATCCAAAATTTGATACACCTTTTCCGAACACTTCTGAAAGTACTATCAGGTTAGTAATTGGTAATAATTGCCAAATTAATTTAATAAAGGAAAATTATTCAATACAGCAAGTAAGTGAGGATAAATTAGTTAATTATATTAAGGAACAGATATCTTGTTTTGATCAAAACGAAAATTGGAGTGACCTACTAAATCTGTCTTTAAACTGTACAAAGAATACCTTGGGATTAAAAATAAATGGATCAGAAATCCCTCCTATTGAAATCTTTAGTCACGCATCAAGTAATTCTTTAAACGCAAAAACCCTAGTAATATTTTTAGAAAAGAATTGTAATATTGATTTATTACAAATAAATCTTGGCAAAGACAACTCTTCATTATCTCAATCAACGTTCTTTTGTTTAGAAGAAAATAGTTCCGTAAACCATGGAGTTGTTTCTTACGGTGAAAATAAATCAAATCTATTAAATTCTCTCAATGTAATTCAACAAAAAAATAGCGAATACAATTTAGGATCTTTACATTTCAAATTTAATTATGCAAGATTTGAAATTCGTATTAAACAATCTGAAGGAAACGCTAAAACCAATATTAAAGGTATGCAAATAACAAAAAAAGATGAACAAATTTCTACTTATACAAAAATAGACTTTCATGGCCCAAATGGATTTCTAGATCAAATCAATAAATCACTTGCTGATGATAAATCACATGCAATATTTGAAGGTTCAATAATTGTTCCGAAAATTGCTCAGAAAACTGATGCTTCTCAATTAAGCAGAAATTTACTTTTATCAAATCTCGCACAAATAGATACCAAACCTCAATTGGAAATAATTGCTGATGATGTCAAATGCAAACATGGAGCTACAATTTCACAACTAAATGAGGAAGAACTTTTTTATATGCAGACAAGAGGGATCACATTATCAGAAGCAAGTAAACTACAATTAAGTTCTTACTTTCAAGAAATAATTTCATTTATTCCCGTTTCAAAAGATAGATGGGATTTGCTTGATAAACTTTTAAATGAAAATTAATGGAAACAATTCAAAATTTTCCTGAAATAACGAAGAAAGACTTTCCTCTTTTAAATAAGAACTTAAAAAGTAGTGAGCAAATTATTTATTTAGACCATGCTGCAACTACTCAAAAACCAATACAAGTTTTAGAAAAAATTAATGAATATTATAGAAACTTTAATGCCAATGTACATAGAGGCGCACATCAATTAAGTGCTAAAGCGACAGAAGAATTTGAAAATGCAAGATATTTAATTAGCAAATATATAAAAGCAAATTCAACAAAAGAAATTATTTTCACAAGAAATGCTACTGAAGCAATCAATCTAGCAGCTAGATCATGGGGCGAATCTTCATTAAGAGAAAACGATGAAATTCTCTTATCGATAATGGAACATCATAGCAATATTGTTCCATGGCAAATGGTTGCAGCAAAAAATAAATGCAAATTAAAATTTATAGGTATAGATAAAAATGGAAAATTAGATATAGACGATTTTAAATCAAAACTAACATCTAGAACTAAGCTTGTTAGCCTAGTACATGTTAGTAATACTCTTGGTTGCTGTAATCCAATCAAAGAGATCACTAAATTAGCTAAACAAAAAGGTTCTTTAGTGTTATTAGATGCATGTCAAAGTTTGGCCCATCAAAAAATAGATGTGATTGATCTTGATATAGATTTTTTAGCGGGATCAGGACATAAACTTTGCGGTCCTACAGGTATTGGTTTCCTCTGGTCAAGAAAAGAAATCCTAGAAAAGATTCCTCCTCTCTTTGGAGGTGGCGAAATGATTCAAGATGTTTTTGAAGAGACGAGTACTTGGGCAGAACTACCACATAAATTTGAAGCTGGAACACCAGCCATTGCAGAAGCAATAGGTCTTGCAGAAGCAATTAATTATATAAACACAGTTGGATTAAATAAAATTCATGAATATGAAAAGAGTATTACTAAATATTTATTTGAAAAATTAAATGAAATAGAAAATGTTGAAATTATAGGTCCATCGCCCGAGATAGATCCAGACAGAGCATCACTTGCCACCTTTTATGTAAATAATATACATTCAAATGATATTGCAGAAATTCTTGATTCAAAAGGAATTTGCATCAGAAGTGGGCATCATTGCTGTCAACCTCTTCACAGATACATTGGAATTAAATCTACGGCTAGAATTAGCATGAATTTCACAACCAACAAGGAGGAAATTGATATATTTATAGAAAAATTAAAAGATACTATTAATTTTCTAGAAATCAATTCTTAAATATTCAAAGCATTTTTTAAAAATACCTGAGATTTTTGCATTACTACTTTTTTATTTTCAATATTTTTAAACCCATGCCCTTCATTTTCAAAAAACATAACTTCTGAATATTTATTATTCCGGATCAAAATTTCTTGAATTTTTAAAGTTTGTACATAAGAAATAACTTTATCTTTTTTTCCATGAAACAATAAGATAGGTTTTTTTATTTTGTTAATATAATTTATTGGCGATCTATTTATATAATTATCATGATTTTTTGCATAATTTCCTACCAAAGAATTTAAATAATCTTTTTCAAACCTATGAGTGTTGTAATGCATATCCTTCAAATCAATAACAGGATATTTACAAATTGCTGCTGTAAAAATAGACCCATATAATAAACAATTCAGAGCGGTTAACCCACCAGCACTATTACCAAAAATTACTACTTTCTCGCTATCAACAAGATTCGATTTAATTAATTCAAGAGCTAGTGCTTTGCAATCATAAGAATCAACAATACCCCACTTATAATTCAACCTCTCTCTATATGCTTTGCCAAAACCTGATGAACCTCCATAATTAACTTCAGCAACAAAAAATCCCTTCGTCGTCCAATATTGAACTTCAGAATTATATGATCCATCAAAAAATGAAGTTGGTCCGCTATGAGCTCTAACAAGGAGCGGTGGCTTTCTAAAATTTTCAACAAGCGGCCTATAAAGAAAAGAATGAGTTGATTTATCTTCAAAACCTTTAAACCAGAATGTTTCAGGTTTTGAACAGTCTTTTATATGATCAACAAATATATGCTCAGAAAAATTTGATAAAACTTTTTTTTCAAAATCAATTTCAAATACAATTCCCAAAAAATCAGATCCATAACCTTTAAAAAGAACTTTTTTTCGAAAAACACTAAAATCACTTATTGAGGTAAAAGGAGTAGAAAATTCCTTAACGAATTCAAGATCTTTATATTGTTCCACTATTAAATTATTTTCTTTTTTTGCTAGGCAAAATAAATTTTTTATATTCCCTGAAAAAAATGTTATTCCGGAAACCCATTGTGGTATTCCATATTCAATCAAATTTCTCTCTACTCTTTTCTTAATATAAATATTCTCAATTTCATTAATATCCAAAAACAATAGATTCCACCATCCAGAACTATCTTCAGAACATACTAAAAGTGTTTCACTTATCCAATAGGGTTGAAAAAAAGAAACGTTTTTTTTGCCATTTATCAGCTTATTTGAGAATTTTTTTATTTTTTGTATCTCTCCATCTAAATCTATTTGAGCAAAAAACAGATCATTTTTCTCCCAGGGCATGTATGGAGAATCCCACTCTATCCAAGAAAGTAAGTCAGCAGAAGTATTAGAAGATAATTCTCCAGCAAAATTTTTAAATTTTTTCATTCGATTAATATCTTGTTTAGTTTTTTTTAAACTTAAAGAAAATAAATAATCTCTATTATGTATTTCGCAAATGCCATACAACAAAAATTTTTCAGAAATGACAAATGAAGAATCGAAATTTCCATCAATTGATTTAGATAATTGTCTAGGTTCTTGAACTGAATCGAGATATTTATTTTGAACTCTATAATTTGACGCTGCCTCTTTAAAAATTTGAAACCATACTGCCTTGGTAATCTGATCTATCCATATCAAATAAAAATTATTTTTAAAATTTATACATTTATAAGATTTACCACCATATCCATGAAAATTATTTTTAATATTATATTTTTTACTTGTTAATTTCTGAGGAAACGCCTCTTTCTCATTAAATGGTCTTGCAAAAATGGCATTCTCATTTTGACCTTCACCAACAACATCAATCCAAAAAATGGTATCCCTAATAATAGTTAATTCCTTAAAAGCTTTTTTTTTAGATTCAAGTTGCCTAACTTTTAACTTATCATCATTACTCATTTAAAAAAACTATAAAGAAAGTAAATTAAAGTGCTAGTATTTTTATAGCTAAACTCTTAAATAAAAACTTTTTTAACGTGGCGAACCATTTTTCACAACTTGCAAAAAAGTCAAGAACAAATGGAAGCTCAGAAAAAATTGCAAAAGAACAAACAGGTAAGCCATCCCTAGACATTTATAAACTTGGTGATGATGTATTAAGACAAAATTCCAAAAGAATAACTAAGGTTGACGAATCGATTAGAAAACTTGCTAGAGAAATGCTTCAAAGCATGTATGCAGCTAAAGGAATTGGACTTGCCGCACCTCAAATTGGCATCAATAAAGAGCTTCTTGTCATAGATGTGAATTTTGAAGATTCAGCAGCAGAACCTTTAATATTAATCAATCCAGAAATTACAGACTTTGGGACAACCCTTAATTCATACGAAGAAGGCTGCTTGAGTATACCTGGTGTCTATTTGAATGTAGTAAGACCATCAACTATAAAATTAAAATTTAGAGATGAAATGGGGAGACCACGTAAAATGAAAGCAGATGGACTTCTAGCGAGGTGTATTCAACACGAAATGGATCACTTAAACGGAATATTATTTGTTGATAGAGTTACATCAAAAGATGATTTGAACAAAGAACTTATAAAGGAAGGATTTAACGAAAAAGACGTAATTTCTATTAATTAATCTAATGACTGAAACCACAATATTTCAAAAAATAATTAATGAAGAAATACCCTGCGATAAGCTTTTTGAAGATGAGTTTTGTATTGCGTTTAATGATATCCAATCGCAAGCCCCAGTACATTTTTTAGTGATTCCAAAAAAGCCAATTATCAGTTTATTAGATTTTATTGAAGAAGATGCAAATTTATTAGGTCATTTACTTTTTGTTGGGAGCAAAATAGCTAAATCAAAAAATTTAACTAATTGGAGAACAGTAATTAATACTGGAGCAGAATCGGGACAAACAGTTTTTCATTTACATATTCATTTTTTATCTGGAAGAAAAATGAATTGGCCCCCAGGTTAAAAAACTCTCGAAAGAAATGTTTATGGGTTATAAATAAGTAAAAAGTAAAATGAATACTCCAGATCTCATAAAGACTGAATCCAAAAATTTACTAAATTTAATCTCAAAAAATTGGGAAGAGTTAGATGATTCACTCAAAACTAAGTTAATAAAAATTTGGAGAGTTTTAACTTATAAATGGCAATTCCAAATTTTATTTAATTTACCTTTTCTACTATGGTGGGCATTAGATAAATATTTTCCAAGGGTTCATAAGTTTGATGCAACAATTTTGAATTACTTAAATTTACCTGACTGGGCACTTTCACTTATTGGCTTTGGCCAATAGACTTCTAAAAGATATAATTTATTTTATAAAAATTGTAGAGTAATGAATAAAGCCGTTCAAAATAAATCCAAAATACTATACCAATTACAAAAACTAAGAAAGCTATCCCAGCCATTTTTTCTACCCATAGATCAATGTAATGGATTTCAATTCATATGGCTTTTGATTTCTCTAATATTTTGTGTTGGGGGAGTAGTACTTGTTGGTCTTACAGGAATAATCAGTTTTTTTGAAAGCTTTCAACCAATTTTTCTCGAAAAGTATTTCGGAGGTGTGGTAAATACTGTTAATTCAATTTGGTCTGGTAGCTGGGGTTTACTTTTCTCTGCCTTATTTTTAATTGGATCAGGAAGCTTTTTTAGCTTAAGACGGCAATTAAAAAACCGTAGATGGTTACATTGGTTATTCCTTGCGATAATTGTATTAATGCTTTTAGCAGTAAACGGAATAAATGCAGGAATAGGATTTATAGCGAGAGATTTAACAAATGCTTTGGTAGAAAAACAAGAAGATGGATTTTATCGGATTTTGGGGATTTACGCTTGTTGTTTTGCTGTTGCTCTACCAATACGTGTCTCTCAAATATTTTTCACGTATAAATTGGGAATAATTTGGAGAGAATGGCTTTCAAAAAGTTTAGTCAAAGATTATATGACTAATAAAGCTTATTACCAATTAAATCCTAATGATGAAGAGCAAACTGATGTAGATAATCCGGATCAAAGGATAACCGATGATACCCGAGCTTTTACCGGGCAAAGTCTGTCTTTCACATTAGGTATTTTTGATGCACTACTAACATTTTCACTTAATATTCTTATTTTATGGAGTATAAGTACAACACTTACTTTTTCTTTATTTGGTTACGCTGCATTTGCAACTTCTATCCTTTTAATTGCTGGTAAAAATCTTGTAAAGATTGACTTTGATCAACTTAGATATGAAGCAGATTTTCGATATGGCTTAGTACATATTAGAGATAATGCTGAATCAATAGCCTTTTACTCTGGGGAGAATCCTGAGCGGAGTGAAACTGAAAGGCGCTTAGGAGAAGTGGTGAGAAACTTTAATTTACTGATTATATGGAGAGTAATAATTGACGTCATGAGAAGATCCATTAATTATGCCGGAAATTTCTTTCCATATTTGATAATGGCAATCCCTTACTTTCAAGGTGATATTGATTATGGTCGCTTTATTCAGGCAAGCTTTGCATTTGGAATGGTCGAAGGTTCGTTATTTTTCATAGTTAATCAAATAGAAGAACTTGCAAAATTTACTGCAGGGATCGGCAGATTAGAAGGATTCCAATCAAAAGTCGAATCCATTAGTCAAACTAGCCCCACAAGCAACCAAAACGTTATTACAAATTATCCATCAATTCTTATTAATAATGCTGACCTTTACCCACCAGGGTCAAATAAAACAATAATTAAAAATTTAAATTTGAGTATCGACAATAATCAATCACTTTTGGTTGTAGGACCCTCTGGGTGCGGAAAAACATCTTTACTAAGAATGATTAGTGGTTTATGGGAGCCAGATAGTGGGTTAATAAAAAAACCAAAAATTGGGGAATTATTATTCATACCTCAAAAACCTTATATGTTACTAGGTTCTTTAAGGGAACAATTATGTTATCCCACAGAAGTTAAGAAATTTAGTGATGAGCATCTTACTTCTGTACTTCATGAAGTAAATTTAAAAACGTTAGTGGATCGTTATCCTAATCTAGATATCAAGCAAGATTGGCCAAGAATTCTTTCTCTTGGTGAGCAACAAAGATTAGCTTTTGCAAGACTCTTACTAAATTCTCCAAGATTTGCAGTCCTTGATGAAGCAACGAGTGCTTTAGATATCGAAACTGAAAAAAAACTCTATAGTTTACTAAAGGAAAGAGAACTTTCCCTTATTAGTGTTGGACATAGACCTAGCTTAAAAGATTTTCATGAAAATATTTTAGAATTAAATGGACACGGAGACTGGAAATTATTACCTTCTGATAAGTATAATTTTAAAGATTAGTAAAAATAATGAATTCTAAAGAAGAACAAACTAACTCAGAAGTCACTAATTTAGAGAATAAGATTCATATAGAAAAGCAGAAAGATGCAAATTATATTAATGAACAAACTGGAGATAAAAAATTAGATGAAAAATCAATAGATATTGAATATGATTATAAATTCGGATGGAGTAGTTATTCTGAAATAACTAATGGAAGATTTGCAATGATTGGATTCCTAGCAATAATACTAATTGAATTATTTAGTCAACAATCTTTTTTAAAATGGGCAGGAATCTTATAATTAATCATCAAATCTAGAACTATTATCTCTAGGTTTCTTTTTGTTTGTTCCAACGGTATATCTACCACTTTGATTTTTTGAACTTGATCTAACTGAAGAATTTACTCTACGATTCTCACGAGTTTTTCCTACTTGATTAGAGTCTTTAAATGAAGCATCTTCTACTTGAGCTGTTGAATTTTGCTGACTAATAGGAGATCTTATAGGTTTCTTTCTTGATAGAGAAGAATCATCAGGTGAAGAAATATTATCTTGTCTAGAAACTGTCCTATTCATTCTAGGTCTTGATCCTGTTTTAACTTCATTGCGAGATAAGTTGCGTCTCTCACCAAAGTTATTTCCTTCTGATTGATTACTATTTTTAACTTCAGGAGTCTTTCTTCTTCTTCTTTTAGGTTCGTCACTTTCAAACTGATTTACTTCTCTTGTAGATGGCCTGCTTCTACTTGCAGCCGCAGAAGGAATAGCTCTTGAAACATTCATCCTACGAGATCTTCCCTCTATATAGTCTTCTTCAAATTCATCTTCTTGGGGCTTAAATCTTCTTGATGGTCTTTCAGCTTCTTCAAACCTATCGTAATCGTCATTAAATCGACCTCTAGAATTTCTAGGCACATCAGAAATAGGCTCATCATCAAAATAAGATGACCTTCTAGCTTGATCAGTAGCAACTCCCCTCAATCGTACACTTTCATATGCAAAAAAAACTGTGGTTCCTGCTAGTAAAAACTGACCAAACTGAAGGATGGGATCTAACCTCCAGCCTTGAAAAAACAATATTCCCCCGCACAAAAGTCCTATAGCTGCGAAAAAAACATCATAATCTCTTGCTAATGCAGGTTTAAAAGACCTTAAGAAATAGAGGCCTCCTCCACATACCGCTAGGACGATACCAACAATACTGGCCCAATTGAGACTAGCATTGACCACATTCTTTCTCCAAAATTTATTTATTAAAGGGGTAATTAAATCACCCTATACATATAGTGTACTTAAATCTGCTACAAAAACTAGCGTCTTCCAGTAGAAGTACGATCCAGGGAATCTTTCTGACTGACAAAAATCAAAAATGCAGTAGCTGGAATAACGATAAGTAAAGCAGCGGCAATAAAACTACCTATCATTCCAACTGCGGAATTATTTGCAACTTCAGCAGAAAAATCAGCAGCTAGTAATAAGTTTGAAATTTGAAACACTTTTAAATATTAAATTCTCAATTTATAATACGAATTAAATACGTTTAAATGGGTTATTTATTAAGATGAATTAAATAATTGTGATTTCCTTGCCTGTAAACTCTCTTCAAATATTAGACGTTAGTTTAGGAATTTCTCTTTCATATCTAACTATAGTTTTTCTAATAAGATTAATTCTTACTTGGTACCCAAAAATTGATTTAAGTAAAGGTTTATGGCTGTTAATATCAATACCATCAAGCTCTATTCTTAATTTAACAAGAAAATTAATTCCCCCCATTGGAGGAGTTGATGTTGGACCCGTAATTTGGATTGGAATTATAAGCTTTTTAAGAGAGATTTTAGTTGGTCAACAAGGACTTATAAAACTTGCATTACATACGCATATTGCATAAAGATCATTTAAATATTTCTCAGTAATTTGGCAATAATTCTTCTTCTACATATTTAGTATGTATCTTACCTTCCTTAAATTTAGATTTATTAAGTAAGGTTAGATGAAAGTTAATTGTTGTAGGAATACCAGTTACTGCGCACTCATTTAAAGCCCTATTCATACGTTTAATTGCAGTATTACGATCTTTCCCCCAGACTATTAATTTACCTATTAATGAATCATAGAAAGGAGGTATTTCATAGCCGGTATAAACATGACTATCCACTCTTACACCAGGACCACCAGGAGGAAGCCACCCAGTTATTTTTCCAGGTGATGGCCGGAAATTATGAGAAGGATCTTCAGCGTTGATTCTGCATTCAATGGCATGACCATTTAAATGAATATCATCCTGATTAAATTCCAAGTTTGCTCCACCTGCGATTTTAATTTGCTCAGCTATTAAATCAACTCCAGTAACCATTTCAGTAACGGGATGTTCAACTTGAATCCTAGTATTCATCTCCATAAAATAAAAATTATTATAATCATCAACTAAAAATTCAACTGTTCCAGCTCCTTCATAGCCGATACTTTTTGCCGCAGCAATAGCTGCGTTTCCCATTTTTTTTCTTAGGTCAGTATTAATTGCAGGACTAGGAGACTCTTCTAATAACTTCTGATGTCTTCTTTGAACTGAACAATCCCTCTCTCCTAAATGAACAACATTACCCGACCTATCCGCTAAAATTTGAATTTCTACATGTCTTGGCTTTTTTATAAATTTCTCCATATATAATCCATCATTACCAAAAGCTGCTTCTGCTTCACCTTGAGCTGCTTTAAACATTTTTTCAAGATTATCAGAGTTTTCAACCAGCCTCATACCTCTACCACCTCCTCCAGCAGTCGCTTTGATAATTACCGGATAGCCTATATCATTTGCCAATTTATAAGCCTCATCAACATTTGATAACAAGCCTTTGCTACCAGGTACTGTCGGAACTCCAACTGATTCCATAGTTTCTTTAGCTGTAGATTTATCTCCCATAGATCTAATAGCTTTAGGAGATGGGCCAATAAAAACTATGCCGTGATCATTACACATCTCAGCAAATTTATCATTTTCAGCAAGAAATCCATAACCAGGATGAATAGCATCAACTCCTCTCGAAGTAGCAGCAGCAAGTATATTTGGAATATTTAAATAACTCTTATTACTTAACGAATCACCAACGCAAACCGCTTCATCAGCAAGCTGAACATGCAATGCTTTTTTATCTACAGTGCTAAAAACTGCAACGGTTGCAATACCAAGTTCTCTACAACTTCTAACAATTCGTAAAGCTATTTCTCCACGATTAGCAATTAAAACTTTTTCAACCATTATGAAATTAAATTGAAGAAATGAAAATGACTTAAAATAAAAAATTCTTTGCCAAAGTATTTAACAAAACTTTTTTAGTGTTCAAAGGACATTTTTTACAATACAACCTAGAACGTTATATATGTATAAATATTTGTTTTATGCAATAGAAAAATAATTCATCATATTCAAAAATAGTCTTTTTGAACTACATCTTTATTTCAGCCAATAATGTATTATATTTCTAAGGTTTAGGCATCCCCCGGTTACTGAAAACCCTTTGCGGACGTGGCGGAATTGGTAGACGCGCACGTCTAAGGAGCGTGTGGCTTCGGCCTTGCGAGTTCAAGTCTCGCCGTCCGCATTTAATGTATTCTGTTTAACTGCAATGCAAAAAAAATCAGTTGCAGTAGTTATAGTTTCCAATGGTCCTGGTGAATTAGCGACATGGGTAAATCCTGTAGTGGATGAGCTTAACAAAATAAATAAATCCCTATGTGATGACAATAAACTCGATTTCACTCTTAGGTTAGTCCTAGTTCCTTGCCCAAATGCCACTGGTAAAGAATTTTTAGTTGCAAATTCATGGAATAAATTCGAATTAATTACAAAATCCAAAAGTTTTTGGAAGTTATTAATAAAGCCACAATCTTTTGCGAATTGGCCACAAAAAGGGATCGTTCTTTTCCTTGGCGGAGATCAATTTTGGAGTATTTTATTAGCTAAAAGATTAGGTTATTTAAATATTACATATGCTGAATGGGTTTCGCGATGGCCTCAATGGACCAACGAAATTGCTGCTATGAATATAAAAGTAAAAGAGTTAATACCTAAAAGATATAAATATAAATGTAAGGTCATTGGCGATTTGATGGCAGATATCAAAATTAATAGTGAAATATCATTAAGAAATAAAGAAAAAAACTACATTGCATTGATGCCTGGTTCTAAAAAAGCAAAGCTTTCTGTTGGAATTCCTTTCTTCTTAGAAGTTGCAGATCATATAGCGGAAGAAAATCAAAATATAAATTTTATAATTCCAATTGCCCCAACCACTAATAAAAGTGAATATTTATTTTTTCAAAGCGAAAGAAATCCAATTGCGAAATATTACTCATCAAAAATCAAAAAAATTAAAAACTTCAAAGACTCTCCTTTTGATTTCATAATTGAAACATCAAAAAATACAAAAATTTATCTGATAAAAAAACATCCTTGCTTTGAAATATTAAAAGAATGTGATCTTGCAATTACAACTGTAGGAGCAAATACTGCAGAATTAGCAGCAATTACTCTTCCAATGTTAGTTGTTCTACCAACTCAACATTTAAATATGATGAATGCCTGGGATGGTATTTTTGGAGTAATTGGGAAAATTTCCTTCGTAAATAGATTCTTAACTTTTATAGTTAAAAATTTTTATTTTAAAAAAAAGAAGTTTTTTTCTTGGCCAAATATTAAAGCTAAAAGAATGATTGTCCCTGAAAGGATAGGTAATATTTCGCCAAGAAAAATTGCAAGAGAAGTATTATTTCTTATTAAAAATAAAGATCAATTAAAAAGTATTAAGGATAATCTACACAAAGAAAGAGGCGATAAAGGTGCTGCAAAAAAACTTGCTTCTATAATTTTTAATTCAATAAAAAAACTTTGACAATTACCAGGGATCATCAATTTCAAACTTTTCTGCTTTTTTATTATCTTGAACTAAATTTTGTTCATCTATTGGTTCAATATCTAAAGTTTCAGTTGCATTTTGAATTGGTCTTTTCGAAGCTAAATTAGTAGTTGATTGTCTCTTTTGCTTAAAATCAATATTGTTTTTTTCATCTATTTGATTAACACTATTTTGATTCTCGATCTGATCAGAATAATCATTATCCATGTATAGCTTTTTTCTGTTATTTATTTCTTCTGAAGAACCCTTTATCTCAACATATTCAAGTTCATCTTCATAATCATCTTCATAATCATCTTGTTCAACAACTTCTTCATATTCCTCGACCAAATTGTTTTGCTGTTCTGATTCAGACCCTGAAAGTAACTGATTCTCAACAGGTACAAGATTTGCTGAGTATCCATTTGCTTCCCTTTCATCCCATGAAGAACCCCCGACTCCAAGTTTCTCAAGTAGTCCACTACTTAGTTGCTTCAATTTCTCTTCAGCACCTTCATAAACAATAATCCTGTCGGTACCACTACTTACAATTTCCTCAACAGGTATTTCCCAAGTACTTAAAACTCCCTCACCTAAAAGGGGAACACCAACAGCACCCATAACAAGAGATATCAAATCCCCAGTCTCAATATCAAAAGAAAAGCCAAGAACTCTTCCTAAAAGTTGTCCAGATTCTGTAATCACTTGACAATTAATGACCTTCACATATCTTTCTGGAGAAAAACTCTCACTCAAAGAATCTAGGGAGTCAACTAATATGACATCTCCAACTTGCTTTATGCTTTCTAAAGGCATCCATTTTGGCAAACCTGGTAAAAATCTTGTAAGTGGATTATCTCTTAGTCCCAAAGCGACCACCTCTCTTCTATCGATATCAACAACGACTTCGCCAACTACGCCTAGCCGCCTCCCAGTATCAGTAGTTATCACTTGTGTTCCCATTAATTCTGATCTTAACCATAAACGTTCGCTAGGAATCGAGTTAGGAATATTCTTATTAGCAGATGTGTTAGACAAGCTCATAAATTTCTTTTTATCATTCTGACGTATAAATTTAAAAAAGTGGGTTTATGCAGCATTTGGTAACCCAAGAACTTGAGTATTAGCACCTCTTGCTTGCGCAACTCCAATTGTTCGTTCAGACGCACTAATCATAGGCCTTCTATGACTTACGACTATAAATTGAGCATTTGATGACTGATTAGATATTAATTTTGATAATCTTTCAACATTTATACCATCTAAGAAACTATCAACCTCATCTAATGCATAAAAAGGTGAAGGTTTATACTTTTGCAAAGCAAATAAAAAACTTAAAGCGGTTAACGACTTTTCACCACCTGACATAGAGGCTAATCTTCTGACATTTTTTCCCTTAGGATGAGCCACTAAAGTTAATCCTCCTTCTAAAGGAGAATTAGGATTTTCAAGTTGAAGAAATCCATCTCCATCCGATAAATTTGCAAAAATTTCTCTAAAATGCCTATCAACTTCTATAAATGCTTGCATAAAAGCCTCCTGACGCATCGTAGATACAGTTTCTATTCTCAGCAATAATTCAGATCTTTCATTAGATAGAATTTCTAATTTTTCTCGCAAACCATTTAATCTCTCAATTAATTCCTCTAATTCATCAAGAGCCAACATATTAACAGGTTCTAAGCTTTGTAATTTTGCATTTATGATCGAGATTTCTGATTGCAAAGATTCAAGACTCTTCCCTTCATATTCTCCAAACTGCGGGGAAGGATTAGGTAGATCTTTTTTATAATTTTCTAATTTTATTTTCTCGCTCCTAATCTCTTCTTTAAGAGAATGCATATCCCTTTCAAGATATTCAAGCTTCAACAGATAGTTATTATATTCTTGCCTTTTATTTGAAATTGAAGAGTTTAATTCATCTCTTTTCCTTCTCAATAAACCTAAATCCTTCTCTAAAGAATTTTTTTGACTATCGAGATCTAAAAGCTCTTTTTTAAATTCATCTCTTTTTTCTATCCATTCACTATGAGCAATTGCTAGTTGTTTAATAGATTCCTGCAGGTTTTTTTCTTGTAGTAAAGTAATTTTTAATGAATTATTGATACGCTCTTTATTTAAAGCAAATTGATTCTTTTTATCTAGTAATGTATCTCTTTCCTTAATAAGTAATTCAAGTTTTTTATCAAGATTATTAAAATCCTTATTAAAATCTATTAATGATGATTTTTGATTTTTTTCATAATTAGCCTTTTGAATGATTTGTAATTGATCAAACTTATCAAGAAAAGGCTTCAATTCATTTTTTAAATGATCTAACTCGTTAACTAATAAATTATTAACATTATCAAGTTTATTTAATCTCGATTTACAATCCTCAATTCTTTGTGAGACAGCCTTGAGAGAATCTTGATTTACTTCAATTTCTTTATTAAATGATGCACAATCCTTAATTATTTGGCTGCGGTTAGAATTTAATTTACTAAGTCTATTATTTTTTATTATCAAATCATTATTTGACTCTTTTAAAGCTTCTTCGATAACTAATAATCTTTCTTTTGTAGGACTGGAATCATCAATATCATTATTAATTCCAAACCTATAAGCCAAATCTTTATTTAACTTGCTGCCTCCTGTAATAGCACCACTTGCTTCTAATAATTCACCACCTAAGGTAACCAACCTATTTTTTTGTGTAGACGACCTAGCTGAAGATAAGTCTGAAAAAACCAAAGTATCTCCAAAAACATATCGAAAAACATCTGAATAGACTTCATCAAAAGTAATTAGATTAATAGCTTTATCAATAAATCCATTCTCCCTGTTATTATCAAATCTTGAAATTGCATAATTCTTTTTTGGACTTTTAATTCTATTTAAAGGTAAAAAAGTTAATCTACCCGCTTTCTTCTTTTTAAGGATTTCAATTGCTTTAGCTGCAATATGATCATTGTCAACAACAATTTGTCCGAGTCTATTTCCAGCAGCAATTTCTAATGCATATCTATTTTTCTCACTGACCTCACCAAGTTGAGCTACATAACCATGTATACCCTCTAACCCTGCTTCTAAGAGAATTCTGAGAGCATATGAACCTCTAGATTCATTTAAAGCTTCCTTCCTGCTTTCGAATCTAGATAAATCCTTTTCAAGTCTTAATTGCTCGTTGTTTAGCCTTGATTTAGTTTTAATTAATAAATCAATTTCATTTTTTAAAGAATTAATTTCTGAGCTATTACTTGCCAAGTTTTTATTCTTTGTATCGGAAGTCTCTTTTTTTCTTTGATTTCCCTCAAAAAGTTTCTGCTTTTCTAACTCTAAGGCGTCAATCTGAGACAATATCTCATCTTTTTGAATATTATTTTGAATAGTTTCTTCTTCAACTTTCCTTTTTTTTATTTCCAAAGGATTAATTTGATTTTTTATACTTTCAAGCTCAGCATTTAATTTGATACTTTGTTTTGAGAATTCTCCAGATTCTCCAGCCGCATCAGAAAGTTTTTTTCTGGATTCTTTATGTTTTACAGTTTGATCATCAATTTGCAAGTTCAATTGATATAAAAAATTATCATTAAAATTTTCTTGTCTCATCTTTTCTGACTCGATATTCCTCTTGGAAATTGCAATTTCATCTCTCTGCTTTTGTAATTTAATACCTTCTTCTTTATTCAAATTTGATATCCTATCAAGTTCTCTCAGGCTAGAATTAATACTTCCAATATCAGAATTCACTTTTATCAATTTATCCTCTCCTTTATCCTTAAGCTCATCTACCAGTATTTTCAAAGCATCTTCTAATACTGATATTTCTTTATTAATAGATTCTTTTTGTTTATTAAATAAAATTTTATTTTTTTCAATTTCAGTTTCTTTTTTTTCTATAGATTCAAGATGCTTAACTTGTTTATCAAAAATAAGAACTTTCTCTAATTCCATTATTTGATGCAGTTTTGCCTTTAACTCTTTATATCGCTTTGCTTTTTCACATTCTTTTTCAAGCTTATTTTTACTAGATTGCAATTCATTTTCTAAAATTTCACATCTTTCTTGTCTTTCAAAAACATCATTTAATTTTGCATTAGTTTGTTCTATTCTTGTATCAAAAAGTGCTACTCCTGCTAATTCATCAATAAGATTTCTCCTCTCTTTATTATTCATTGATACTATTCTTGTTACATCACCCTGCATAACAACATTACTACCCTCAGGATCAACACTAATATCCCTTAATATTCTTTGTATTTGTTGCAAGGTACATTGTTTTCCATCGGAAGTATAAGTCGAAGCATAAGAACCACCTGGCATAAGCCTTAGTTTTCTAGAAACTACCCATTCTTTTTGACCTTTATTAAGGGCAGTTTCTTCTTCTTCTAGTTCCAAAGGCGGAAGGTCCTCTCTGGGAGACCAATCTTCAATGCTAAATTTTACCGATACAGATGTTTCGGATGACTTACCCTCTTTAACTTTGGAGTTATTTATTAGATCTGGTAATCTTTCTGCCCTCATCCCTCTACTATTAGCTAGACCTAAACAGAATAAAATTCCATCTAAAATATTACTTTTCCCAGAACCGTTAGGCCCCGTAACCACTGTAAAACCTTCTTCAAGGGGAATTTTTACACTTCCCCCAAAAGATTTAAAATTTTCAAACTCGACCTGATTGATATGTACCAATCTCAAGTCTCAATAGCTAAATAAGAATAACTAATTTGCAAAAATTCACAATAGAAATATTACGTTTATTTATAAATGTATATTAATAATTTTTGCTCAATCTACAAGAATTAACCGAAATTTCAAACAAACCATAAAGAAGTTCACCATCCAAAATGAATCTATAATATTCAGAGTCCAATTTATCAGAAACGTTTTTAAATATTCCATGATCAATTCTTTTTACAAACCCTCTATTATCAGAAAGTTCATGTTCTATCCTAGATAGCCATACAAGTCTATGATTTGGCTGCTTATAAATTTCTATAGAAGCTTGATTGAATAAAGGTAGTTTTAAAAATTTCCAAGTCAAACAATCCATTCCATTTTCAACAAGAAAATCATAATGAATATCTATAGAGTTAGCAAAATAAACTTTATGTTCAAGCAAAACCCATTTATTCATTATCTAGTTGATAAATAAATCGAAACTATTTTCAAAACAAAGTGGAGATAAAGATATATTTTCTTATAGATGGTTCCTGTTATTTAATTACTTGCATCAGGAACAAATCTTAAAGCGATGAATAGCAAACTTCCAGCTCCAGCGATAGCTGCAGCTACTAATCCAAAATCTGTAGGGATTGTGCTAGATGCAAAAATTAATGATGCAAATGTAATATCCATGATGAAATTTAAACTCATTTAATAAATTCAGTAATAGCTTAACAAAACCTTCTTACAGAACAGAGTAGATAAATAAAATGTAAATAAACTTTTATATGTTTTTATTCTATATAAATCGCACAATTCTTTAAATAAGGGTTCCAAATTAAGAAAATAGGGTCTAATCTGAAAATAAATAAGTTTAAATAATGGAGACTTACCATCCTCCCAAAGAAGTAGAAGAAAAAGAAGATTACTCTGATCTTCCTGAAAAAGAAGTTATCTCGGAAAAATGGTTACTTGAAAAAATTGACAGTTTAATACCTTTAATAAAAGAAAAATGGCCTAACATTGCACAACAAACCCTTGAAGCCACAAAAGGGAGTATTGATGATTTAGTTGAAGTGATAGCTAGCCATAGTGGAACCTCAGCAATTGGAATAAAAAGCCAACTATTTGAAATCATTGATTCAATAAGAGAAAAAAATTGGGAAATATCAGAAAGAATTGAGCCTATAGAAAGTCAATTAGAAGAATTATTAGAAGAACTGAACAATACACTTAGACCCAAAATAGAAAGTCCAATAAGAAAAAAACCACTATTATCTATTGCTATTGCGGCTGGTATTGGTTTACTAATAGGAACTCTCCTAAACAGCGGCAGAAAATAATATGGAAAAACCCAAAAATAAAAACTTTGCAAATACAGCTTCTAGAATTTCGGCTATCGCAAGTTCAGTGATGGATTTGCATGTCAGAATAGCTCTTCAAGAAGTGGATAGAGAAAAAAGAAGATTAATTAGTGGTGGAATATTTCTGGCAATTGGAAGCACATTACTATTATTAGTACTAATTTGCATCCATATTATTTTTTATCTTTTTCTAAAAAACTATAATAACTGGAATATTGAATATAATTTATTACTAATAATATTTATCGATTTATTTCTTGCAGGCTTAAGTTTGAAGCTTGGAGGAAAATTAGCCAAAGGACCATATCTTCCTCAAACATTAGAGGGGTTAGGCAAGACAACAAAGGCCGTTTTAGGCAAAAAATAAATTACCTAATTAAATACTTTATCCATCTACAATCTATCCCCCCATTACTAACAGGAATTTTGAATGAAGATTTCATTTTCAGATATTTTGTTAGTTTTGGATTTCCACTTAGCAGCCAAAATTCCCAACTTGAAAAATTATTCTTTAGGAAGATTCCCATTTGTTCATATAAACAAATCAATTCATTTTCATCGCCCAATTTTTTGCCGTATGGAGGATTACATATGATGATCCCAGGTGTGCAACTTAATTGGAGTGCTAAAAAATCATTATTTATAAGTTCAATATAGTTTTCAAGTCCAGCCAATGATATGTTTACATTCGCCTGCTCAAAAACCTTTTTATTAATTTCACATCCTATTATTGTTGGTAATTTTTCATAATTTATAATTTTATTTTTTGCCTTATTTTTTTCATTAAGATAAATATCTTTCCTAAAGTCCAACCAATTCTCAAAAAGATATACTTGATCAATATTTATGGGAACTCCAAGGAATTGGTTTACTGCCTCAATTAAAAAAGTTCCTGAGCCACACATAAAATCTATCAATGGGACTTTGCCATTCCATTGAGTCATATTTATCAATCCAGAAGCTAAATTTTCTTTTAATGGAGCATTTCCAATTGCGGGTCTATAGCCTCTTTTGTGTAAGCTTTCTACGCTGCTTTGAAGACTGAGAATTGCTTTATTATTATTTAAATGCAGATGAATTATAAAATCAGGATTATCTAGAGAAATATTTGATCTTTTATTCCAAACTGCCTGTTGCAAATCAGTAATAGAATTTTTTACTTCAAGAGCAGTGAAATGAGTATGACTTAAAGAAGATGTTCTCCCAGTTACTTGAACATTAAACGTTTTATCAAAGTGCAACCAATTTAACCAATCAAATGAATCTCTAACCCCCGCATATAAAGATTGCTTGTCATAGCAATTAAAACTTGCAATTTCTCTATAAAAACGAAAAGCTAATCTGGAATAGAAATGAACTCTATAAAAAGTTTCAAAATCACATTCAAAATTAATAAATCTTTTATAAGTATTAATATTAAAGCCGCCTAAATTTGCAATTTCTTCTGCTAAAGATTTCTCTAGTCCCTCCGGAGATGATGCCACTACATTCATATACGATAAAACTTAATAAAAAAACTATTCAATAACCATTTTGCCTGTCAGAATATAAATGTCCAATTGGACTAGGTGATCTCAACCGATGTTTCGGACAGCGGTTCGATTCCGCTCAACTCCACTATTTGGGGTTGTAATGGTTTCGACGGGGCATAAGGAAGGTGACTGAAGCCGGCTCGGTTAGAGCAAAAACACAAATGCTAACAAAATCGTTAGTTTCTCCCGTCAAACAGCACCAGTTGCTGCTTGATCCTAAAGGAGATGGGGTTATATCAGCCTTATCAACCAAATGATACGAGGAGTCTGGAAGGACTCCACTTTTTTTTAAATAACTAAGAAGTTGTAATAGATAATTTATTAGTGTGTAAATATTGCTGCAAATGCTTGTATTAAAAAGAATTTTTTTAATTTTATAAGTATAAATACTGAGAAGATAAGCTTTAAATTAATTTATCTTATTAAAAATCGAATCTTGCAAAATGGAATCTAATAAAAAACTGAATGACTTGATAATAAATCTCAAACCAAAAGTTATTAGATTCACTGGCGAAAAATTTCCCAATGAACTATGGAATAGTGGTTGTCAAATAAAAAAAAATAAGAAAATATCTAGCTAAAAATTGAATTAAATACTTGAAAAAGGATTTTTAGGCATTTTTTTTAAACATTTTTTTGAAAATTCCTGAAGTACTTTAAATTCACTTTTATTTAAATTCCAATTGAATACATTCGATACATCTATAACTTGAGATTTTTTTCGCATTCCAACGAGTGGAATAGCTCCTTGATAAGAACACCAATTAATTGCGACTTGCGCTTGGGAAACTGATCTTTGATTTGCAATTCTTTTTAAACACCTCCGCAATTCATATGTTGGTTTTTTATAGTTTTCAAATAATGCATTGCGAATAAAACTTTTTTCTTTATTCTCTTCTTTATCTGGATCAATACAAAGTATTCCAAAGGACAAAGGACTATAAGCTAAGAAATCAATATTATTTTCTTCGCAAATTTTTTTTACCTGATATTGTTTTCCTAAATCGGGAGCAAGCAAAGAAAACTGTATCTGAACACTCTTTAGGCTCTGATCTCTTTTTGCCAAGAAATTAATTAATTTCATCAATCTTTTAGGGCCTATATTTGATAAGCCTATTTGAAAATCAAAGCCTTCATCTTTTAAATCGCAAAGATTATTCAACAGCCCTAATTCCTGCCAAGGATTGTATTTTGCAGTTGACCAATGTAATTGCACTATATCTAATTTGTTATTAAGTCTTTCTAAACTTTTCAAAAAAGGTTTATTAAAACCTCTGTTACCTATTCTCCAGGGATAAGGTGCAAGTTTGGTTGCTACTTGAATTCTTTTTTTCTTTGCTGAAGGAGTATTTAGTAAAAATTTTCCAATCAACAATTCACTTCTACCCTGAAGATTCCCGGTACCGTAAGAATCTGCAGTATCAATTAGATCAAAACCTCTTCGTAACGCTTCATTATATGTCTCACGTAAATCATCGTCATTTGTAGATTGGTAATTCCAGATAAGCTTATTCCCCCAAGACCACGTACCTAATCCAATTCTTTTCTTCACTAGCCAATTTAAATAAGGAACTTTATAAGGTTATCTAAAAATATTAACTTCTTTAAAATATTTCAAAAAATAAGTTTTAAAGCATTAAAAATCAATTTTCTCTTGACATTAAGAAATTATTCTCCAAAGTAAGAGAAATAAAAATAAAAAATTGTTCATTACCGTTTGCGGACAAAAAGGAGGTGTGGCCAAGACCTGCACAAGTATTCACCTTGCTAGTGTTTGGCATTCTGAAGGTAAAAAAGTTTGCATAGTCGATGCTGACAAGAATAGATCTGCTTTAGCATACGCATCAAGAGGCAATCTTCCATTTCCAGTTTTCCCCGTCAGTTCAGCTGCTAAAGCATCAAGATCATCAGAAATTGTAATAACTGATGGCCAGGCTAGCAGTGATCAAGAAGAACTTAAACACTTAGCGTATGGTTCAGATTTAGTTATCTTACCTACAACTGCAAAAGCAAGATCAGTAGAATTAACTGTTGAACTAGCTAATTTATTAAGCAACTTAAAAGTTAACCATGCAGTAGTAATAGTAAAAGTTGATTTTAGACAGCAAAAAGCAGCGCAACAAGCCAAAGCAGCTCTAGAAAATTTTGGTTTGTATGTTTTTGATACATTTATACCCTTACTTTCAGCATTTGATAAAGCAGAAGCCTCGGGCGATGCTGTATTTGAAGCTGTAGACGATTTAGGTAGATCAGATCCTCGTCGAATGACGGGCTGGTCTGCTTATTGTTCAATTGCCTCACAAATTCCATGCCTGATTTCGAAGCCCTCATCCGACACCAACAACTTAAACAACCAACATCCAATCAGCGCTTAAAAGTAGTTGATTCTCCTAATCTTGAAGATAAAAAAAACGAAGAAACAATAATTAGACAATCTGGATTATTAGTTAATTTTTTTGGAGGTTTTATAGGCTCTGTAATTGGAACTTTAACAATACTGTTTCTTTATATGAATGAATATCTACCATTAGATTTACTAAAACTTAAGTAGTATATTCACTATTTATTTCAACATACTTTTTAGAAAGATCGCACCCCCAAGCTGTGCCTTTCGATTCGCCAGAATTTAGATTAATCATAATTTTTACAATATCATCTACTAAATATCTACCTTTCATTCTGGACTTAATATAGTCTGTGACTTTTTGTGGATCATATTTGTTTAACTTGCCGTTTTCCAAAATCTGAGCGTTTCCTATATACAAGTCAACGTCATTTAAATTAAATTTAACTCCAGAATTTCCTGCAGCAGAAATGATTCGTCCCCAATTCGGATCACAACCATGTATCGCAGTTTTTACCAAGGCAGAATTACAAATAGATTTCGCGAGCATAATTGCGTCATCTTTATTTTTTGCTCCTTGAACCAAAACTTCTAATAAACAATTTGCTCCCTCTCCATCCCTTGCAATATTTTTTGCCAAGTTCTGACATACAATATCAATCCCTTTTTGGATAATTGGAAAAAACCTTTTTTCAATTTTCTCTCCTGCATTTATTCCAACAAAAGAATCATTTGTGCTTGTCTCTCCATCAACTGATATTGCATTAAAAGATTTTTTAACCGCAATAGCAATCATTTTGTCCCATTCCTCTTTTTGAATACCCGCATCACAGGTTAGAAAAGCAAGCATTGTAGCCATGTTGGGGTAAATCATTCCTGAACCTTTTGCAAATCCTGCTATTTTTATTTTTCTACCTTGAATAATCGTCTCTATTGACAGTTTTTTCAAAGTCAAATCAGTAGTTAAAATTGCTTCTGCTGCATTTTGAAAATTATTACCCTTTAAATCACTAACTAAATTCGGTAAATTTTTTAATAAATCATTTATTTGTATTGGCACACCAATTACACCAGTAGAGCACATTAAAACTTCTTCTTCTTTTATTCCTAAAAGTTCCGCAATCTTTCCTGTAGCAATTTGAAAATGTTGAATGCCAAGATTTCCTGTACATGCATTTGCTTGACCAGAATTAATTAGTATTGCTCTTACAAAACCTGAAGTTGTTTTAATCCTTTCCTCACAAATATCCACACAAGAAGCGCGAACTATTGATTGGGTAAACATCCCACTAAAAATACTTCCTTCTGGAGCGAGTATTAGTGCTAAATCTTTTTTATTAGAAGCTTTTAAACCAGCAGATATCCCAGCAAAAAGAAACCCCTTGGGTGTTACCTTACTGTCATCAACAAAAGACCAATTGGAATCTAACTGGCTCAAACTTTTTGGTATTTTAATTCATACTAACTACTCTTTAATACTAAAGAAACTAAGTAATTAGATTATTATTAATTATATGGATATTCTTCAAAAATCAAAAAACAACCAAAGAAGGATTGGTTTAACAGGAGGTATTGCAAGTGGGAAGACAACCATAACTAATTACATTAGAAAACATAAAAACATACCAATATTAGATGCAGATCATTTTTCAAGAGAATTAATCAAACCAAACACATATGGATATAAGAAAATTTTAGATTATTTTGGAAATAAAATTATTGATAATAAGAGCAATTCAGAAAGTGAAATAAACAGAAAACTTTTAAGGAACATTATTTTTAAACATTCAGCAAGCAAGGAATGGATTGAAAAACTGCTTCACCCCTTAATTAAAGAAAGAATGATAGAAGAATGCAGTCAATACAGAAATAATCAAACAATAGTATTGGTTATTCCATTATTGTTTGAAGCAAAATTTGAAGATATTTGCACTGAAATATGGTTAGTTAAATGTCCTAAAGAACTACAAAAAAACAGACTTATCACAAGAGATAAAATTAGCGAAAAAGAAGCATATGAATTGATAAATTTTCAATTAAGTTTTGAAGAAAAAAGAAAATTTTCAGATATTATTTTAGATAATTCCGATGATCAGAATAAATGGATCAATAAGATAAAAGAGCTTCTTTAAGCTTTAGCTATTCAATTTTGCCATAAGAAGTTTATTTGCAAGTTTAGGGTCAGCTTTACCTTTTGTTTTTTTCATAAGTTGACCAACAAAAAAACCAAGTAACTTAGTTTTGCCATTTTTAAATGCTTGAACTTCATTTGGATGTTCATTTATAAGTTCATCAATTATTGGTAAAATACTTGAAGAATCAGATATCATTGCCAACCCTTTTTCTTCAACTAATTTTTTCGGAGAAATATTTTTTTGAATAAGTTCAGGTAAAATTTCTTTTGCAATTTTTCCACTAATTATATTTTTTGAAATCATGCTAATCATTTCAGCAAGATTTTCAGGACTAAGCTTTAATTCACTAAAACTTAGTTTGTTTGATTTTAAATAGCCCACAATATCACTCGTTACCCAATTTGAAGCTAGTTTGGCCTCGGCACCATTTGCTACTGTTTCTTCAAAAAAGTTTGCCATGCTTATTTCATCAGAAATTACCCTTGCATCATATGCAGACAACCCAAATTGACTTACATATTTATTTCTTTTCTTAGAAGGTAATTCTGGTAGTTCTTTAAACCATATTTCTTGTTGGGCTTTTGTTATTTCAATTGGACCTAAGTCAGGATCAGGAAAATATCTATAGTCACTGCTACCTTCTTTTAATCTCATACTTTTCGTTAATTGCTTAGCTTCATCCCATAACCTTGTTTCTTGGAAAATTTTTCCTCCATTTTCATAAACTTCTATTTGTCTGGCTATTTCATAATCACAAGCCTTTTGAATTGCAGAAAATGAATTCATATTTTTTATTTCCACTTTGGTACCAAAGGGAGCATTAGGTCCTTTTCTAACTGAAATATTGACATCACAGCGTAATGAACCCTCTTGCATATTTCCGTCTGATACTCCTAGATATCTAACTGTTCTTCTAATCTCTGAAGCATATTCAGATGCCTCTTTACCGGATCTAATATCTGGTTTACTTACAATCTCACAAAGTGCTATTCCGGCACGATTGTAATCAACTAAAGAATACTTAGATCCAGCTAATCTATCACTTCCTGAATGGACTAGTTTTCCGGCGTCTTCTTCCATATGTAGCCTTTCTATACCAATTTTTTTGATATAAGGTTCTTTGTCCTTTTCAATTATTTCAACCTCTAACCAGCCATTTTCAGCTAGTGGCTCATCAAATTGTGAAATTTGATAATTTTTAGGCAGATCAGGATAAAAATATTGTTTTCTATCAAATTTACAATGTTCTGCAACGTTTAAATTTAACGCTAACGAAGTTTTTACAGCATACTCAAGAACAGTCTCATTCAAAACTGGAAGAGTTCCTGGTAACCCACAAACTACAGGATCTATATGCGTATTAGGTGCATCACCAAAAGCTGTTGACGCAGATGTGAATATTTTACTTTTCGTATTAAGCTGTACATGAGTTTCCAAACCAATCACAGCTTCCCAAGATTCCAAATTGTTCATTATCAAAAGTCTCTTTATTAATATTATTGGATATAAAGGAAAAGAGGACCAAAACACAAATAAAAATATTAATTTTTAAATGGCACAAGAAACCAAAAATTCAATATTAATCATTGGCGGTGGACTTTTAGGTTTATCTATTGCTTATGAATTTTCTAGAAATAACTTCAAAGTTTTAGTTTTAAGCAAAAACAGAAATGAATCAGCTGGATTTGTTGCCGCAGGAATGTTAGCTACTCATGCCGAAGGGCTCGAAGATGAATTACTTAAATTTGGCCAAGAAAGTCAAAATCTAATTCCAAAGTGGATAAAAAGTATTGAACAAGATAGTAATATTAAATGCGGTTTAAAAAAATGTGGCATAGTAGTTCCTTTTAAAAACAAAGAAGATCTTGAAGAGTTTCCCACTTATGAATATGGAAAATATTTAAATCACAAAGATCTTCAAACAGAAATTAATGGAATGAATTCTATTTGGAAACATGGTTTACTTTTTGAACAAGATGGTCAAATAGATAACCGAAGAAGACTGATGCGTGCTCTTGAGAGAGCATGCTCCTTGCATGGCGTCGAATTTCAAGAGGGATCAGAAGTAGAGGATTTGACATTCGAAAAAAACAAAATTACAGGTGCAACAGTTTTATGTGCCACTGGGGAAATAAAAAAAATTAACTGCGAAAAAGCAATTATATGCAGCGGTGCTTGGAGTAAAAAAATTTTTAATAAGATTCCAGTCTTTCCTGTAAAGGGACAAATGCTATCAATACAAGGTCCAACAAATTTTTTGAAAAGAGTTATTTTTGGTCCAAAAACTTATCTAGTTCCCCGTGATGATGGACTTATTATAGTTGGAGCGACAGTTGAAAAAGATTCAAAATTTAATCAGGGTAATACTCCTAATGGAATAAAACAACTGCAAGAAGGAATTCGCTCCTTATTACCAGAAGCTATTAATTGGCCACAAATGGAACATTGGTGGGGATTTAGACCTTGTACACCAGATCTAAAACCAATCATTGGAAAATCAAAAATTGAAAATCTTTTTATAGCTACAGGACATTACAGAAATGGAGTTTTATTTTCTGCAATAACAAGTGATCTTCTTTTGAAAATAGTTCAAAATAAAAATCTCAGAGAAATAGAAAAAAGCTTTTTAGAAAAATTTAGTTTAGATAGATTTGCGATTTAAATTTTAATTTTCAGATCGCCATTTCGAATCAGAAGTTTCCCACTCACATAATTCCTCTTCGTTAAACCATAGATCAATTTCAAATTTTGCTGTATCTTCTCCATCAGAACCATGAATAATATTCCTCCCAATATCAATAGCTAAATCACCTCTAATTGTTCCAGGCTCTGCTTCCAGAGGTTTTGTTGCACCTATTAGTTTTCTAGCACTCAAAATAACTCCTTCGCCTTCCCACGCCATTGCTACAACAGGACCACTTGAAATAAAGTCTACTAAATCACCAAAAAAGGGTCTTTCTCTATGTACTCCATAATGATTTTGAGCAAGTTCTTTTGAAGGAATTAATTGCTTTAATCCAACCAATTTAAATCCTTTTTTTTCAAATCTGCCAATAATCTCAGAAACATATCCTCTTTGAACTCCATCTGGTTTAATTGCAATAAAGGTTCTCTCTTTGGTCATTTAGTTAATAATCACTCTATGTATATTCAACTTTTGGGTGGTAACTTGGCAAGTAATCATTAAAATAAAAGATATTGTTTTGAGTTATTTTCAAAAACATTTATTAATCACTAAGACATAAATTGACCAATTTTGAGCCGAAAAAATTAAAGAATATTTGGACTATTGAAGATAGTATTTCGACTTATAACATAGACAAATGGGGAAATAAATATTTTTCTATAAATTCCAAAGGAAATATTTCAGTAACTAAAGATATAAAATCTGAAAATAAGATTGATCTTTTTAAGCTTGTCAAAGAACTTAAGAGTAGAGAAATAAATCCTCCATTAATCATAAGATTTAATGATATCTTGAAAGATCGCTTAAATGCTTTACATGACTCTTTTTTAAAAGCAATAAAAACCTATAAATATAAGAACATTTATCAAGGCGTTTTTCCTGTCAAATGTAATCAACAGAAAAATGTCCTAGAAAAGATAATAGAGTTTGGTAGCCAATGGAATTTTGGTTTAGAAGTAGGAAGTAAATCAGAACTATTAATTGGCCTTGCACTTCTTGAAAACCAAAATTCATTATTAATATGCAACGGATATAAAGATAAAAAATATATTGAGATTGCTACTTTGGCCAGAAAACTAGGCAAAAATCCAATAATAGTTATTGAACAACGAGATGAGGTAAAAAGAATTATTCAAGCAGTTCAAGAACTTAACGCAACTCCATTGATAGGAATTAGAGCAAAGTTATCAAGTAAAAGTAGTGGTAGGTGGGGTAAATCTATTGGAGATAATTCCAAATTTGGATTATCAATCCCAGAAATTATGTTGACAATAAAAGAACTAAAAAAAGCAAATCTAATCAACGAAATGAAATTGCTCCATTTTCATATAGGCAGTCAAATAAGTGATATTGCTGTGATCAAAGACGCATTACAAGAAGCGAGTCAAATATATGTTGAACTATGCAAACTAGGAGCCCCAATGCAATATATAGACGTTGGGGGAGGATTAGGAATAGATTTTGATGGAACTAAAACCTCCTCCAACACCTCTACTAATTATTCTCTTCAAAATTATGCTAACGATGTAATTGCAACTATTAAGGATTCATGTGAATTAAATAATATCAAGCATCCAACCATAATCTCAGAAAGTGGAAGAGCAATAATTAGTCATTGTTCAGTTTTAATTTTTAATGTCTTAGGAACAAGCCATGTCAGTTCCAAACTACAAATTTTTGATAAAAAAAATCAACAATTAATAATTTCAAATTTACTTGAAACTTTCTATGAATTAAAAAAACTTAAAAATCAAAAAATAAATTTATCTCAAATAATTGAACTATGGAATGATGCAAAAAAGTTTAAAGAAGATTGCTTAGTCGCTTTTAGATTAGGATTTTTAAGTTTGGCAGAAAGAGCTTATGCCGAAGAACTTACTTGGGCTTGCGCAAAAGAAATTTCTAATAACCTGAATAATGATGAAATCAATCACCCTGATTTATCTGAAATTACAGAAACTCTTGCATCAACTTATTATGCAAATTTATCTATCTTTAAATCTATTCCCGATAGCTGGGCAATAAATCAGATTTTTCCAATAGTACCAATACATAGGCACTTAGAGGAGCCTTTCTGCAAAGGCAACTTTGCAGATTTAACTTGTGATTCAGATGGTAAACTAAATAATTTTATTGATGATGGAAAAATTAAATCACTACTAAATTTACATAAGCCAGAGGAAGATAAAGATTATCTAATTGGAATTTTTATGACTGGAGCCTATCAAGAAGCATTAGGAAACTTGCACAATTTATTTGGCAGTACAAACGTTGTTCATATAGACATAAATCAAGATGATTCATATAAGGTCAAAAATATTATTAAAGAGGACAGTAAATCTGAAATTTTACAATTATTAGATTACAGTTCAGCTTCTTTGGTTGAATCTATAAGAATTAATACTGAATCAGCAATTGATCAAAAAAAATTAACTATTGAAGAAGCAAGGAAATTAATGGATCAAATCGAAATTAGTCTTAGAAAAAGTAGTTATTTATCAGAATGATTATCTAATATTTTTTGCAAATAATTTTTAGCATAATCTAGAGCATCACTTAACTTATCAATATCTTTAGCACCTGCTTGAGCAAAGTTAGGCTTTCCTCCTCCACCTCCCGAACAAATTCTTGCAATCTCATTAATTAATTTACCTGCATGCAATCCTATTTTTACTGCATCATCACCTAACGAAACTACAATTAACAACTTTCTATTTTCTGGATTTGGTATTCCCCCAAGAATCACTATTGCTTTATTGCCCAAATGAGAAGTTAAATTAAGTGCTGCAGATTGCAAAGAATTCCCATCTAAGCCATCAATCTGATTTACTAAAATTGAAAAAGAATTTACTTTATCTGCGGATGATTTTATAGAAGAGTATTTAAAATATGCAATTTCATCTTTCATTTTTTGTATCTCTTTATTCTTATTAATAAGCTCTGCTTGCAAATTATTAACCCTTTCAAAAAGTTGATTAGGATTTGCTTTTAACAAATCACTTAGTTGATTTACTAAAGCATTTCTATCACTGAAATAGTCTAATGCTGATTGGCCTGATAATGCTTCGATTCTTCTTACTCCCGCTGAGATTCCTTCCTCACAAATTATTTTGAAATAACCTAATTCGGATGTAGTTTTAACATGTGTACCACCACAAAGTTCCATTGAAACTCCTGGCACATTAACAACGCGCACTTCATCATCATATTTTTCTCCAAACATGGCGACTGCGCCCTTTTCAAGAGCCTCACTCTTAGACATATTTTTTATTTCTAGGGCATGATTTTCCATAATCCAAGAGTTAACTAAAGTCTCAATCTTAGAAATTTGATCTTTAGAAATAGGATTAGAGGAATTAAAGTCAAATCGTAATTTATTAAAGGCTACTAATGAACCTTTTTGACCAACACTTTTATTAACAACTGATTTAAGTGCAGATTGTAATAAATGAGTAGCTGTATGATTTGCAGCAGCCTTAGCTCTATTAGAGGAGCTAACATTAGTCTTAACTTTTTGGCCAATAGTTAATATTCCTTTTTTGATCGTTCCATAATGTAAAAAAACATTTTTCTTTCGCATAACATTATCAACCAAGACCTCTACATCTTTTGAAAATATCGTTCCAATATCACCAACTTGCCCGCCAGATTCTCCATAAAAAGTTGTCTGATCAAGAACAATTAAAACTTTCTGACCTTCACTTGCTTGCTTAACTAATTTTGAATCCAAGAATATACCCTTTATTTCAGCTTCCGAAAGGAGTGAATTATAACCATTAAAAACAGTTTTGTTAAAAAGATCTATTTCTCGCTCTAATGATCCCTCTAATGTCAAATCAATATTACTTGAAGCAGCTTTAGCTCTCTCTTTTTGTGCATTCATTTCTTCTTCAAAACCCTTTACATCTACACTGATACTATTTTCTTCAGCAATTTCTACAGTAAGTTCCAGAGGAAATCCATAAGTATCATAAAGTTCAAAAGCTTTAAAACCAGAAATTAATTTCTGCCCTGAAGAAATTAACTCATCTAGCAATTTCTCTCCTCTTTCAAGAGTTTCACTAAATCTTATTTCTTCAATTTTTATCTCATTCAAAATTAAATCATTATTATTTTTTAAATCAGGATAATTATTTTGCATTAAATTGATCCCGACAGTAGCAATATGAGGCAAAAATTCCTTTGTTATACCTAATAATCTCCCATGTCTGACCATTCTTCTAATAAGCCTTCTTAATATATATCCCCTGCCCAGATTACTTGCTGCTACTCCATCAGAAATTAAATGAATAACAGCTCTTGTATGATCACCAATAATTTTTAAAGATATTTTGTTTTTATCATCTGAAGAAAAATAATCAATATTTGCAATCTCACAAATTTTTTGAATGATAGGAAAAATTAAATCTGTCTCATAATTATTTTGCTTTTTTTGTAGTATTTGAGCCATCCTTTCAAGACCCATTCCTGTATCAATATTTTTAAATTTTAAATCTGTCAATTTTCCATTAGGATCACGATTATATTGCATAAAAACAAGATTATAAAATTCAATAAAACGATCTCCATCTTCTAAATCAATATTCTGCAGACCCTTTTCAGGATGAAAATCATAATAAAGTTCTGAACAAGGTCCGCATGGACCTGTTTTGCCAGATGACCAAAAATTATCTTCCTCACCTAGTTTCACTATCCTATTTGGATGAATACCAATTTCATCTCTCCAAATTTTTGCAGACTCTTCGTCTTCGTGAAAAACACTCACAATTATATTTTCAACAGAAAGTTGATAAATATTAGTAACTAATTCCCAAGCCCATTCAATAGCCTCTTGTTTAAAATAATCTCCAAAAGAGAAATTACCAAGCATTTCAAAAAAAGTGTGATGTCTAGCTGTAACTCCAACGTTTTCTATATCGTTTGTTCTGATGCACTTTTGGCTAGATGTAGCCCTTTTTGATGGTCTTTCTTTTAAACCTAAAAAAACTGGTTTAAAAGGTAGCATTCCAGCAATTGTGAGCATAACCGTAGGGTCATCTGGAATCAAAGATGAACTTGGAATGATTTTATGTAATTTTTCACTGTAAAATTTTAAAAAAGCATTTCTTATCTCATCTCCAGTAACTATTTTTTTAATTAGTTGAGATGTCATTTATCCAGAATAAGAAGATTAAAAATTAAAGAAAATCGCAATTTCGGTTATTTCGCAAAAATAATCACGCGAATTTATATTCTATATAACTAAAGTTAATTTATAAAGCTAATTATTCTATGATAGCCTCTGCCCAGACAAGTAATTCTAAATTGGCACAAACTAATAACAAGTTGACGATTCAATCTCAAAACTTTGCTGATGATTCTTGTGCCATAAGATCTTTGGATTGGGATCGCAGTAGATTTGATATTGAATTTGGTTTAAGAAATGGAACTACTTACAATAGTTTTATTATTAAAGGCGAGAAACTAGCAATTATTGATACTAGTCACGCAAAGTTCAAAGAATTATGGTTTGAAGAATTACTGAAAAAGGTAAATTCGCAAGAAGTTGATTATCTAATTACAAGCCATACAGAACCTGATCACTCTGGTTTAATAGGTAATCTTTTAGAATTAAACCCAAATATCACAGTGGTTGGATCAAAATTAGCCCTTAAATTTATTGAAGACCAAATACATATTCCCTTTAAGCGTCTAGAGGTTAAGAGTGGAGAGTTTTTAAATCTAGGAACTAATCCTAATAGCGATTTAGAACATAATATTGAATTTATAAGTGCACCAAATTTACATTGGCCAGATACCATATTTTCATATGATCACAGCACACATGTCCTCTATACATGCGATGCATTTGGACTCCATTATTGTTCTGACGAATTTTTTGATACTGATCAAAAAGAAATATATGATGATTTCCGTTTTTATTACGATTGCCTTATGGGTCCAAACGCTAGAAGCGTTATGCAGGCAATTAAAAGGATAGATAAGCTACCTGAATTAAAAACAATAGCTGTTGGTCATGGGCCCTTGCTCCATAATCAGGTCAATTTTTGGAAAGAAAAATATCTAGAATGGAGTAGCAATAAAAGCAAAGGCAATGATTTTGTGTCAGTCTGCTATATAAGCGACTATGGTTATTGTGATCGACTAAGTCAAGCTATATCCCATGGAATAAGTAAAGCAGATGCCCAGGTTCAATTAATTGATTTAAGATCTTCTGACCCGCAAGAATTAACAAGTTTAATTTCCGAATCAAAAGCAGTTGTCATTCCCACATGGCCAGTAGATTCAGATAATGAATTAAAAGAATCTCTCGGTACTTTATTTGCAGCACTAAAACCAAAACAATTTACTGCTGTCTATGATGCATTTGGTGGAAATGATGAACCAATAGATTCCCTAGCAAATAAATTAAGAGAACTTGGTCAAAAAGAAGCTTTCTCCCCTTTAAGAGTTAAAAATATTCCAGATCCCATTATTTATCAACAATTCGAAGAAGCTGGAACTGACTTAGGTCAATTGATTAATAAAAAGAAGAATATTGCCTCTATTAAAAGCCTTGATTCAAATTTAGATAAAGCGTTAGGAAGATTAAGTGGAGGTTTATATGTAGTTACAGCGAGCCAAGGGGAAGGTTCGACATTTAGACAAAGTGCAATGGTCGCAAGTTGGGTTAGTCAAGCAAGCTTTTCTCCACCAGGTATTACAGTTGCAGTAGCAAAAGATAGAGCTATTGAATCATATATGCAAGTTGGGAAAGGTTTTGTTGTGAATATCTTGAGAGAAGATAACTATCAAAAAATGTTCAGACATTTTTTAAAGAGATTTGCCCCTGGAGCTGATAGATTTGCAGATGTAGATGTAATTAGCAACATCGCTGAAGGAGGGCCAGTTCTCTCAGATTCACTCGCCTTTTTAGATTGTAAAGTTAGTTCCAGACTGGAGACTCCCGACCATTGGATTATTTACGGAATTGTTGAAAATGGTAATGTTTCTGACTTATCATGCAAGACAGCAGTTCATCACAGAAAAGTTGCTAATCACTATTAGAAAATAAGTCTTTAAAATGTCAAATATTAATATAGGCTTACTTGCAGAAAATCAAAACTTATCAGAATTTGAAATTACCGAAAACTTTTCTTGTGTAAGATTCTTAGATCAAAATAAAGAAAGATTTGAACTTGAATTTAACCTTGAAAAAGGAACCTGTTTTAATACTTTTTTCATTAGAAGTCATGAGGAACTTTTTATTATTCATCCACCTGAGAAACAATATTTTAATTTATTTAATAGAGAAATTTCTAGATTTTGCGATCAATTTAAATTAGATAAAATCAACTTCATTTCTGGTCATATTAATCCCCAAATTATTGAAACTATAAAATATATAAGTACGCAATTTCAAAACACAACTATTACTTGCTCTAATCCAGGTTATAAGCTTATTAGCGAACTTTGGAATCAAAGAAATCCTACCTTAGAAAACTTTATTGAAGTTGAATTACCTCCAATAAACATAATCAAAAAAGAACTTAATTTAGAATTAGATAACATTTCACTAGAATTAATTCCTATTCCAACAGCACGTTGGCCTGGTGGCCTGATAATTTATGAACGTAATCAAGAAATACTTCTAAGTGAAAAAATTTTCTCTGCACACATTGCATCTAAATATTGGTCCGAAACAAATCGAGTTAGTACAGAACTTGATAGGAAACATTTTTATGATTGCTTGATGGCACCAATGTCTAATCAAGTAGTATCAATTACTGAAAAAATTGCAGATTATGACATTAAAACTATTGCACCATTACATGGTCCCGCGATCGAATATAGCTTAAAAAGCTTTTTAAATGACTATATTAGATGGGGAGAAAACCTCTCAACAAATAATCCTAAGATCGCTCTGATATATGCAAGTGCATACGGAAATACAGCCTCAATAGGTGATGCATTGGCTAAAGGGATAAATAGAACCTCTGTAGAAGTTGAAAGTATTAATTGTGAATTTACACCTAATGATGTACTTGTAAAATCTATCCAAAATGCTGATGGATATTTAATAGGCTCACCCACATTGGGTGGTCACGCCCCAACTCCAATAGTTAGTGCACTAGGAACATTGTTAGCAGAGGGTAATAGAGATAAACCAGTGGGAATTTTTGGCAGTTTTGGCTGGAGCGGCGAAGCTATAGATTTACTCGAAACAAAATTAAAAGACGGTGGTTTTAAGTTTAGTTTTGACCCTATAAGGATTAAATTCAGTCCAAATAAACCAAAGATTAAAGAGTTAGAAGAAATAGGAACTCACTTTGGAAGAAAAATTATAAAAAAAGCAAAGAAAAAACCCAGAAAATCAGATACTGGAATGATTACAAGCAAAACGGATCCAAAGCTACAAGCTCTTGGAAGAGTAATTGGTTCACTTTGTGTCCTGACAGCCTCTAAAGGCAAAGATGAGAATAATATTAAAGGAGCTATGCTTGCATCTTGGGTTAGTCAAGCAAGTTTTTCTCCACCCGGGTTAAGTATTGCAGTAGCAAAAGATAGATCGGTAGAATCTCTTCTGCAAATAGGAGATTCATTTGCTTTAAATATTCTTAGTGAAAAAGATTTTAAAGAACCTTTGAAAAGATTCACAAAGCCTTTTGCACCTGGAGAAGATAGATTTGAGGGAATAAATATTGAATTAACTCCTAATGAACAGATAATCATTCCTGAATCGCTCGCATGGTTAGATGCTTCTGTAAAAGAGAGAATGGAATGTGGAGATCATTGGGTAATTTACGCCGAAGTACTACACGGTAATATACTAAAATCCGATAGTCTAACGGCGGTTCATCACCGCAAAACAGGTGCTAACTATTAAATTTATTTATCTAATTTATGACTAAAACAAAAGATCTAATAATCATTACGGCTAGTTGTGGTAAAAATCTAGAACTTTCTGAAAAATTTCTTGAAAAAAGTAATGAGCTCAAAATAAGTTCTGAAATTTTAGATCTTACCACTCTTGATATTCCATTATTTAATCCAAGAATTCACAGCAAAGAAAATATTCCAAATGAAATAAAAGAATTAAAAAAAAAGCTTTTCGAGATTGAAAGGTGGGTGATTTGTGCACCTGAATATAACGGATCTATACCTCCCATTCTCTCCAACTTCATAGCATGGCTTTCTATTTCGGGAGATGACTTTAGGAATTTATTTAATGGTCAACCGATTGCAATTGCAACATTTTCTGGTGGCATAGGGTTAGAACTGCTGACCTCATTACGCATTCAATTAGTGCATTTAGGAAGTCAAGTATTAGGGAGACAACTTTTGTCTTCATATAGTAAACCTATAGATACAAAAACTATTGAAGATATTATTCAAAGACTTTTACAAATGAAAAAATTAAAAACATAAACATTTAAAAGCTAATAAAATTTCATTCTTTTTCATTCCAAACTTTCAAAATTTCTCTAGCCATAGGCAGTGCATGAACAGATCCCCCACCAGGAGTATTTTGTGCAAAAGCAACTACAAGTAATTCGCTTTTTTCAGAGGGAGTAAAGCAAACGAACCAAGCATGATCTAATCCACCTTCACCATCTTCAGCAGTTCCAGTTTTACCTGAAACTGGAGGTAAATTTGAAACTCCATAATTAATTGATACTCCTGTGCCAGACTCTACTACTTTCCTGAGACCACTTTTTATCAACTGAATATTATTTGAATCAATATCGACTTTAATAAGTTTTTTATCTGAAAGATTTTCTTCATCTTTTTTAACTAAATAGGGAGTGACTAGATAACCTCCATTTGCAATTGCAGCATATGCTCTAGCTATTTGAATAGGGGTAACTTGTACAACAAATTGTCCAATAGACATACTCGCAATATCTTCTGGAACCCAAGGAGTTCTTCCTGGTTGCCCCCATCCTCTGCCTTCTTTAGCCCATTTACTACTAGCTACTAATCCTATATTTTCTTGTTCAGAAATTTCAATTCCAGATAAAGAATTAAAACCAAGCTTTCGTGAGACCTTATGAATTTCATCAACTCCTGCACCATAACCTACTTGATAAAAAAATGTATTACTAGAAACTCTTAAAGCATCTTCATAACCTATTACCCCAAAGCCTAAATCATTATGCTCTCTAAAACATTGGCTCCCATAAGTTATACATGGTTTCGTTTCTAACTTGGTTTCTCTAGGGAATTTTCCACTTTCCAAGCCAGCTAAAGCCGTTACAATTTTCCAAACGCTTCCTGGATCATAGGCATTTAATGCTCTATTAAATAAAGGTTTTTCAGGAGAATTAAAAAGTTTATTATATTCTTTCTCAGGTTTAAAATCCTTTGAGAAAAAATTTAAATCAAATGTAGGTTTACTTGTCATTGCTCTTATTGCACCATCTCTTGGATCCATTACTATTATCGCTCCAGCTTTTTTATCTTTAAGAACTTCCTCAGCAACTAATTGCAAATTAAGATCGATTGTTAGTTCAATATCATTACCTTGTACTGGAGGTCTCATACCTAATGATCTTTGAAATTTTCCTAGTGAATTTACTTCAACCATTTCTCCGCCCCATTCACCTCTTATAAAATCTTCGTAAACATATTCAATTCCAGTTCTTCCTATTAAGTCATTTAATTTATAACCCTTCTTAGATAAGAATTTATATTCTGATTCGGTAATGGGCTGAGTATAACCAATTACATGAGCAGCAAGGGATTTATGAGGATAATTTCTAATTAATTTGGTAGCTATTTCAAAACTAATTAAATTACTTTCACTCTCCTTAAATTTTATTAATTGATCTACATTTAGATCATCAAGAATAATTACTGAAAGTTTCTGATTTTTTAAGCCATCAGAGTATTTTTTTTGAATTATATTACTATCAATATTTAACAAGTTAGAAAGACTTGATTTATGTTTTTCCCAATTGCTTTTATTAACAGATTGAGGCTTTATTATTAAAGAATATTTAACTCTACTATCTGCTAAAACATAACCATTTTTATCTAGTATTCTTCCGCGTATTGGCTGTGAAGCAATAAGTCTGATCCTATTCTGATCTGACAATTTTTTAAAAGATTCATAATTTAAAAGTTGTAAAAAAATTAACCTACATAGAATCAATAAAAATGATAAAGAAGAAAAAATAAGTAAGACTAAAGGTTGTCTCTTTAATGAAATAAGTTTTTTATTAGTACTTGTTTTTATCAAAAATATAAAATTTATTAAAATATTGTTTTTTCTAATAAAGCAATGGTTGATTTTATGTCATTAAGTCTAGTGATTAAATCTTTATAATCAATGTCTTCATTAATAAGATTAAACTCATCATTTTCAATATTATTTGAATTTAAATTTTCACTCATAAAACTTATACTTTTTAGGCAATTATTTCAATTAATAGAATTCTAAATAATAAATTTAAATTTTCAAAATTTATTAACTTAGATACTTAAAAAAATCAAAAAGAAATTAATTTAATCGTTCTATATTTTGTTCAAAATAAGGATTACAACTATTCTTTGATATCCCTAAGGACCATCCAATAAATGAAGAAATAAATATCGTGACGATTAAAGGCAAAATGGCTTGTTGAGTATTTACTAGACTGAACCATTCCCTCCAGCTACTAAAAAATCTTTCTCTTAGAAATTTCCTTTTTTCATTTTCTAGCAATCTCGCTTTTTTGGCGAAAGATTTTGTTACCCACTTTTCGAAAGGAATCTTTTTTATAATCGCCATTTTTCTCTCCACTTCTAATAATTGTCCGGAACTAAGATAAGGATGAAATGTACTTATCAATTCAAGAGTTTTTAAAAACATCTCAACAGTTGCATCTTTTATGAGCTTTTGCTCATGACTTAAATCAGCCCACTCTATTTCTGGATAAAAACGGTTCCTGTTTGGTGAGATTTGATCCTCTGACATTTGACCAGGTTCTCTAAGCCATCTATTAGTGTTTTCATCAAATCTCCGCCAATATAAAAAAGGATTAATAAAAATTGTTTTTCCAGATACCTTGACTACATCTTGTTGCAGATGATTAGTTATCTTTCTTTCAGAATTTTTCGCTTTTATCAAAAGTCTAAATTAATAATCTAATTAAAGATTATCTTTTATTCACTATTTTTCCAGAAATATAAAAAATTATTCTATTTATATTTAAGTTATCGACAACTGCCAACGTTTCTTTAAATAATTACAGTATTCACAATTTGAGGAAGGTTTGGGAAAATTATCCGAACGTAATAAATTGACTGTATCAATTATCTTATTTTCTACCCATGAAGTAGAACAATCTAATTTAATTAGATGTACGTCAAAATTTAATTGGTTGTTAAAAAACTCTTCATTTTTCTTACCATTGAAATATAAAAGATAAGCTTCTTTAGCCACTTGAAAACCATTTTTTTTAAATAACCACTGATACATTTCTAACTGTCTTTTATAAGCTTTTGCATATTCATATTTATTAAATGTCTCAAACCAATCAAAATTATGTCTAGATGTTGCTTTTACATCAACGATAATAAGATGACCATTTTTTTTCTGCCAAATATCATCTACAGCCCCGCCAAAATCATAGTTGTGTTCAATTGATTTATATCTTATCCCTTGAAAATTACTTCTCCAACGTTCTAAATCTTTGTGTTTGAAAGGTACAGCATCAATTCCATGTTCAATAAATAAAGGATGCGGCTCCTGAATTTTTCTATAATAATCAAATTCATTTTTACATAAATTATCTACAGCTATATTTAAAGTAAATGGTAATGATGGCGGTTTTATTTTATATTTTTTATCCAGTACACAACATCTTGGACAACTAAGATATTTCTCGACAGTAGATCGACTCAATTTAATAATATCGGGCATTAAGTTTTAAATCTCATTTAAAAATTTCTTGCTTCAATAAAAAAATTTAAATTTTTTAAAAAATTTGAAGACTTACTCCCATTCAATAGTTCCAGGAGGTTTGCTTGTAATATCATAAACAACTCTATTAACTGAATCTACTTCGTTTACGATTCTATTTGCAATCCTCTCCAAAATCTGAAAAGGAATTTTTGACCAATCCGCTGTCATACCATCCTCACTTGAGACACAACGTAAAACTATTGGCCATGCATAAGTCCTTTTATCTCCCATAACTCCCACAGTTTTAACCGGTAGCAATACTGCAAAAGCTTGCCAAATGTCATTGTAAAGTCCTGCTTTTTTAATTTCATCTCTTACTATCCAGTCTGCATCTCTTAAACAATCAAGTTTTTCATTATTTACCTCTCCTAAAATTCTTATAGCTAATCCAGGGCCTGGGAATGGATGCCTTTTTATAATTTCATCCGGCAAACCTAAAGCAGCACCAACTTTTCGGACTTCATCCTTAAAAAGTTTTCTTAATGGTTCAACTAATTTAAATTGTAAATCTTTTGGTAATCCACCCACGTTATGATGACTCTTTATTTTTACCGCTATTCTTTCACCAGTCTTAGGATCAACATTAGTTCCAGCACTTTCAATTACATCAGGATAAAGAGTACCTTGGGCTAAATACTGAAAAGGTCCCAATCTATTGCTTTCTTCTTCAAATACTCTAATAAATTCTTCACCTATAATCTTCCTTTTTTGTTCTGGATCAGTAATCCCTTGTAATTTGGCAATAAACCTTTCCCTTGCATTAATATATTCAACTTTTATGTCAAATTTCTTATCAAAAAAATTCATTAAAAATTCTGGTTCACCTTTTCTCATGAAACCTTGGTCTATAAACATGCATGTAAGCTGATTGCCAATTGCTTTATTGAGAAGAAAAGCAAGAGTTGAGGAATCAACTCCTCCAGACAAAGCAAGCAAAACTTTTTTATTGCCAACTTGCTCTCTTATCCTAGGAATAGTTTCCTCTATATAGGTTTCGGTTGTCCAATCAGCCGCACAACAAGAAATTTTATAAACAAAATTTTTAATTACCGTCATCCCAAACTCTGAATGAATAACTTCAGGATGAAATTGTACGCCAAATAATTTCTTTACATCATTTGAAATTGCTGCATGGAGCGTGTTCTCAGTATGAGCAATTTTTTTAAATCCAACAGGCAAACAATTAATAGAATCGCCATGACTCATCCACATAATAGATTTATCTTCTACATCAGAAAGAAGATTAGATTCTTGGTCTATATTTATTGGTGCTCTACCATATTCAGCTTTTTTGGTTGCTGAAATAACAGATCCTCCAAGTTCTTTGACCATTAATTGCATTCCATAGCATATACCAAGAATAGGAATTCCTAAATTAAAAATTTTTTCATCACACTTAGGAGCATTTAGTTCATATACAGAATTTGGGCCTCCACTCAAAATGATCCCTTTAGGATTAATATTATTAATTTCCTCAATTGAAATGCAATTACTTACTACAAGAGAAAAAACATTAGTTTCTCTAATTCTTCTTGCAATCAATTCAGAATATTGAGATCCGAAATCCAAAATTAATATAGAAGGATCTCGTTCTTTTGTTAAAGATATTTGATTCATGTATAAAAGTTAACTCAATTTATTTACAAAAGCATAATGAATCACAAATTAATCTCATTGAAAATAAGAAATATACTTATTGCCGTAAATTCCAGCCCACCTTATTTTTCTTTTTCTATCAAAAATGATTGATGCAATTTCCATATCAGTTTTTACATACCTATTTACATAGTTAAAGGAACGCTTTTCGATTGTATTTGATAAATTCTTGAATAAATTATCAGCTAAAGATTTATTAAATCTTTCAAGAAGTAGTAATGCATTCTCAAGATTATCTAACTGAGATAATTCAATTATTATTTCAGGTGGTACCTTTTCTTGAACGGCTAAATAAACAAGAATCTCAATTCTTGCATCAGCTAAATGATTATGTGTATGAAAAATACCGCCTGCTAGTTTAATTAATTTCCCGTGATAACCAAAAAGAATTACAGTTTTAACTTTTTTTATTGCAGCATCAACTAATAGTGGTCCTATCCAATTGCCAATTTTGATAATTGGCAAATTAACATTATAAGTTTTGGCCAAATTGAACCCATTTTCACCAATAACGAAAACAACTTCCCCTTTAAAATCATTTTGAATCAACTGTGCTAGATTATTTTTAGCATCTTCTAATTGATCAGGTGAAGCACTCGAATAAGTCTCAGCAGAAGTTCCAATAATAGATAGGCCATCAACAATACCAAAAGACTTATTACTTGTTCTTTCAGCTAAAAACGCCCCATTTGGGAAAATTATTTCTAATTTCAAATTAAAGCCCCCAGGAATACTGTCTAATAAATTTTCATATAAAACTTCTTTTGCAAAATTAGAAATGCATATCTCTGATGTATCTTCTTTTATACCTACACCAGATCCTGCAATAATATTTATTGGAATTGTTTGAACAGGATTATTAAAAGAAATTTTTTCTAAAGAGGCTATTGTCCATATTTCTAAGTTTTGTGTAATGTCAAGATCTAAGCCAGACTTTGCAAATGTAATTCCTAATGCATGCGAGTCACCTTTAAGTAAACCAACAGAATGAATCTCGATTTTTATTTCTTTTTTTTCATTAGGAATTTTTATTAGTTCATAATTCTCAAATGGTAACCCTACTAGTTTTTTTAATGCTGACCTAGCAGCTCCAGCAACCCACAAAGGTAAAGAAAATCCTTTTTTCAAATCAAGTAATTGAAAAATATTTAATGAGAACTAATCTAAGAATGACCTATTTAACAAAAAGTGGCCATACAACAAAAATTATCATTGATGATTCCTGGACCCACACCAGTTCCAGAGAAAGTTTTACAAGCATTAAGTAAGCATCCAATAGGCCATCGCAGTAAAGAATTTCAAGATCTCGTAGAGAGTACTACTAAAAATTTACAGTGGCTTCATCAAACTCAAAATGATATTCTAACGATTACTGGTAGTGGGACTGCCGCAATGGAGGCTGGAATAATAAATACCTTAAGTAAAGGAGATAAAGTAATTTGTGGAGAAAATGGAAAATTTGGCGAAAGATGGGTAAAAGTTGCTAAAGAATTCGGTCTAGAAGTAATAAAAATTGATTCCGAATGGGGAACTCCACTTGATCCAGAAGAATTCAAAAAGGTATTAGAGGAAGATCAACAAAAAGAAATAAAGGCGGTTATTTTGACCCATTCTGAAACCTCAACAGGTGTAATTAATGATCTGGAAACTATAAGTGCATATATTCGCGCGCACAAGACAGCTTTATCAATTGTTGACTGCGTTACAAGTCTTGGAGCTTGCAATGTACCAGTAGATGAATGGGAATTAGATATCGTTGCTTCAGGATCACAAAAGGGATATATGATACCTCCAGGGCTTAGTTTTATAGCAATGAGCCAAAAAGCATGGGAAGCTGCAGAAAAATCTAATTTACCGAAATTTTATTTAAATTTGAAATCCTACAAAAAAAGTCTTTTAAGTAACAGTAATCCATATACTCCAGCAGTTAATTTGATTTTTGCATTAGATGAAGCTTTAAAAATGATGAGAGAAGAAGGTTTAGATAACATTTTCCTCAGACACAATAAACATAAATTAGCAATGAGCAATGCAGTAAAGGCTTTAAATCTAAAATTATTTGCTGATGAAAAATATTTAAGCCCTTCGATTACTGCAATAAAAACCGAAGGAATGGATGCTGAAGAATTTAGAAAAACAATAAAGAGTAATTTTGATATTTTACTTGCAGGCGGTCAAGATCATTTGAAGGGGAAAATATTTAGAGTTGGACATTTAGGTTATGTTAATGATAGAGATATTATTACGGTAGTTTCTGCTATAAGTAATACACTGCTCGACCTAGGGAAAATTACAGCCCAACAAGCTGGTGAGGCATTAGTTGTGATATCTAAATATCTTGAGAGAAATTAAGTTAAGTGCCTGGCTCTTCAACATTTCCACCTAATTCAACAATCTTTTTTCTAAGGACGATTGATTTTTTTTCATCACCGTTGGTTTGAGCTATTGCAAGGGCAAACTCTAATTTTTCGAGCTGGTGGTCACCCTCAAAAAAAGATAATTTTTTCTTTATGCGGTTTTTATTATCTTTGTATGAAATTTGTGGAGACATAAAAATTCATGCTTTTGTTAATATTATGCCAACAAAAGGAGACATTATGAGAAAAAACCAAAAAAATTATTTGACTATAAACTTAAACAAAAAAAATTTTTTCTAATATTATAATCAAACATCTTTAAAATTTATGCCAAACATAAATTTAATCTATTATCTAATTGCAGGTTGTATTTTTGGTTCTTTAGCTCTAAAAACAGGTATTCCTGCGGCCCCTCTTGCAGGGGCTTTAATAGGGGCAAGCATACTTAGCATCAGTGGCAAAGTCGACATAGCAGAGTGGCCTATCGGCACAAGAACAATTTTAGAAATCGGAATTGGAACTGTCATTGGTACATCATTAACAAAGGATTCATTAGTTGATATTCAAAATTTATGGAGGCCAGCCATATTAATTACTTTTACGTTAGTCATTACAGGATTAGCAATTGGGTTATGGACAAGCAGATTACTTAATATAGATGTAATAACAACAATTCTAGGAGCTGCACCAGGAGGAATTAGCGGAATGAGTCTTGTAGGGTCTGAATACGGAGTGGGAGCTGCAGTAGCAACTTTACACGCAGTAAGATTAATAACTGTGCTTTTAATTCTTCCTTTAGTTGTGAAATGCTTGAATATATTTGGAGTAATTAAATCTTAAATTTCTATAGACATATTCACAATAAAAGATATTTTTAAATAGAAGATAAAGGCTAATGCAAAGTTTTAAGAAGAAAAAACTCATATTTTTAGCGTTGGGAATTTTCACTGCTCTAAACCTTACTACTTCAAAAGTAAATGCAAGTGCATTTGGAGCTGAAATTTTTTGTACTATGAGAGATGGCGGAAATGACCATGAAAGTAGTTGGGATGCAGCTTATACATATATTAAGAAACAAAAGGGAGGATTATTCAAAGTTTCACCTAAAAATGCAGCAGCACAAATTACTGAAACAGTTATTAGAGAAAAAGAAAAATTTAGTTATTGCGTTGAATATTTAGATAATCTTCATCCAAATAGAAAGCTAATAAGAGATTTAGAAAAGGAAGAACAAAGAAAAGTAAAAGAAGCAAAAGAATTAGAAGAAACTAATAAAGTATTTTCTGAAGAATTTACAGATGAAACACTTGATAGATATAGTTATTAATTAAGGTTTGAGAAAGATAATATTTTTTTTCAAAATTTACTAAAAACTATTTTGTATCTAAAAAGACTAAATCATATTTTTACTAGCAAATTTGAGCTTAAAAACATAAATAATTATTGACTTTTAATATATTCAAGCCATTATTTATTTAACTAAATATTCTGAATGCATATTAATGATGCGGTATTTTTAGAGGATTTATGTCCTAAGTTCAGATTTAGACAATGGCGAAAATCTATTCATAGGTTTACAGGAAAAAGTTGTATATATTGTGGAAAACCATCTGAATCCATTGACCATGTAATACCACGAAGCCAAGGAGGCTTAAGTACAACAGAAAACTGTGTCCCTGCTTGTCTTTCCTGTAATGGCGATAAATCAGATGAAAATGCTTTGTATTGGTACAGAAGGCAAAAATTTTATGATCCTCGAAGAGCAATGGCTATAAGAGCTTGGTTAGAAGGAGATTTAAGATTAGCTATTAGATTACTGCAATGGGCTAATCCTAAAATTAAGGTAAAAAATAAAAATTACGAAAAAGGTAAATCAGAATATAAAGCAGCTTGACTACCACACATTACATATTTCTCTAGAGTTATAACTCTCACATATATTTTCCAATTCTTTTGGGGATTCTGGGAATATTAAAATTGTCGAAAATGAAATAAGAAAGACAAATAATTTTTGGTAGAATTTAGAATTAAATAAACATACTTCTTTCTCTATAAGACGTGGATAACTTTTGCTAATACAGAAAGTTGTTGATTTTAAATCGGGCTTAAGAACTGTCTTCACAATCAATTAATACATATGTACTACTTTAACCCAGCATGAATAAACCTGCAAGTTTACTCGGAAATAAAAATAAATTTCTAATCTTAGGATGTGGCTTCAGCGGCAGTTTTTTTGCAAAAACTATTAGAAAATTTGGTTGCACTGTTTTAACAAGCTCAAGATCTCCAAGCAGAGATCCAAATAGTTTTGTTTTCAACAGTGAAAATGGTATGATCCCTGATGGAAAAATTTTTGATGGAGTCACGCATATTCTTAGTTGCATACCTCCTGACAAAAATGGTAATGATCCCGTATTAAAAAGCCTTCAAAGTAAACTACAAGATATCTCCCTCGAATGGGCTGGATATTTATCTACTACAGGAGTATATGGAAACACTGAAGGTGGTTGGGTTTCTGAAATAGATGAGCCTAATCCTTTTCAAAAAAGAAGCCATCACAGATTAAATTGCGAAAAAAAATGGATTGAATCTAGTTTGCCTGTACAAATTTTTAGATTACCTGGCATCTATGGACCTGGAAGATCCACATTTGAATCAATCAAAAATCAAAAAATTCGAGTCATTTTAAAAAAAGCTCAAGTATTTTCAAGAATTCATGTTGCTGATATTACACATGCGATTATTTATTTATTACAAAATAAAAATCGTTTAAAGTTTCACCAAATCATTAATATCGCTGATGATGAGCCCTCTTCTCAAATAGAAGTAATTCAATATTGTTACGATCTAATGGGTTTAAAAATGCCAAATCCAATATTATTTGAAGACGCAAAAAAAGAATTGTCACCGATAGCTCAATCGTTTTGGATGGAAAATAGAAGAGTTTCTAATAAATTATTATGTGAAACTCTTGGATATAAACTAATTTATAAAAACTATAAACTAGGCTTAAAAAACTGCTTTTTGAATAGTTAGAAAATAAATTTAAAAACTTTTTATGAATATTAAAAAAACTAATAAAACTTTTAAAATTGTATTAAGCGTTGGAGATGAGTCTGGCATAGGGCCTGAAATAATTTTAAAAGCTCTCTGTTCTGATGAATTACCAGACAATATTGACTTTACGTTGGTGGGTTCCAAAAAAAATCTATTAAACACATATAAACACCTCAAGGATCTTGGTTTAGAAAAACTAGCAAATCCAAATTCTTTACAAATTTATGATCTTGAAATGTCCGCATCTGATGAAAAATCTAAATCTAGTTATGGCAACTCAAGTTTCTATTACTTAACAAAAGCAATCGAAATTGTAAAACAATATCCTAATTCAGCACTTGTTACTGGCCCAATTTGTAAAAAGTCATGGTCACTTGCAGGTCATTACTTCTCTGGACAAACTGAAGTATTAGCAAAATCATGTGGAATAAAAAATGTTGGAATGTTATTCACAGCTAAATCGCCAATCACAGGTTGGAGATTCAATACGTTATTAGCTACAACTCACATACCACTTTGTGAGGTACCAAAAAGGCTAAATACAAAATTAATACACTCTAAATTAGATCTTTTCAAAGAATTTTGTTCTAAGTATAATAAAAAACCTATTTTAAAAGTTGCAGGATTAAACCCTCACGCAGGCGAAGAGGGCATTTTAGGTAATGAAGAGAAAGATTGGCTTAATGATTCTTTGATTGCTTGGAATGAAAAGAATAGAGATATTAAATTATTAGGACCAATATCACCAGATAGTTGCTGGAACTCCTCTGCAAAAGCATGGAGACACAAAGATTCTGAAAAACATGATGGGATTCTTGCTATGTATCATGATCAAGGTTTAATCCCAATTAAAGTTATAGCTCTTAATTACTCGGTAAATACCACAATAGGTTTGCCTTTTATAAGAACATCTCCAGATCATGGTACGGGCTTTGATATTGCTGGCAAAGGAATAGCTCAATCGCAAAGCATGATTGAGGCTATAAAGGCTGCAATAGAAATGAATAAAACTTCAAGACTGCTTAATACGCATTAAAACTTGCCCAAATTCAACTGGCGTACCATTCTCAACGAGAATCTCTACTATTTCAGCGTTAAATTCAGATTCAATTTCATTCATCAACTTCATAGCTTCCAAAATACAAATAGTTTGGCCGACCTGAACATTACTTCCTACCTCTACAAATGGCTCCTCACCAGGCGCTGCAGCCCTATAAAAGGTTCCGACCATAGGAGAAGTAATATCAGTAAGATCTGAACGCCCAGGCGGTGCTACCTGAGGCGCCTCTGGCTCATTAACTATGGAGACATTATCATTAATAGATTTTTGAACAATTGATTGCTTATCAAATGAAGTATTTGAAACTAAATTATTAGATAATTGGTTTTGATCAAATAAATTCCGTTTTATTTCAAGTTTAAAATCTTCTCCCTCTAGTGAGAACTCTTGAATATCGCTCGATGAGATTTTGTCTATTAAGCGATTTAAATCTTCATGATCTAATTTCATAGCCATTAATTTTCACGTCCAAGATAACTATCGTTACGAGTGTCAACTTTAATCATTTCTCCCACAGAAATAAATAAAGGAACCATAACTTGTGCACCTGTTTCTAGAATAGCTGGTTTCGTGCCCCCACTAGCAGTGTCACCTTTAACTCCAGGATCAGTCTCTGTAACTTTTAAGGTAATTGATATTGGAAGTTCTACTTCTAAAACTTTACCATTATGGAAAATAACGTTAACCTCCATTCCTTCTTTCAAATACTTAGCACCCTTACCAATTTGTTCTGAGGAAAGTCTTGTCTCTTCAAAACTTGTCATATCCATAAAAACATAATCTCCAGACTCCACATAAGTGTGTTGCAGGTTAGACTTCTCAAGGATAGCCTGCTGTACTGATTCTCCGGCTCGAAAAGTTTTTTCAACCACGTTGCCACTTTGAACTGATTTTAATTTTGTTCGCACGAAAGCAGAACCCTTACCAGGCTTGACATGTAGAAATTCTACAACACGCCAAACTTGTCCATCCAATTCGATGGTGGTACCTGTGCGAAAATCGTTACTGGAAATCATTCCTGTATTACATCCCCAAGAATAATAAACCTGCAAGAGTACTATGCAAAAATTCTTATCAAATCAGAACAAACTTTTCTTAATTTTCTCAATAATAATTTTACAGGTTTTTCTCTTAAAACCCATCCAAGTACAAGCTGATTTACCTACTGGAAATGCGGTAAAAGACCCTAATGCAATCCTCCGAAACGCACTCCCTATCAAGCAAGTTGAATTGCAAGAAATTCAACATAAATTGGAAGATACTAGTGACCTTGTTAGAGGAGGAAGATGGCCTGCTCTTAATAAAACTGTTACAAAATGTCAATCTTTACTAAAAAAATACCAAAGTAGAATTATCAAAGATTTACCAAACGATAAAAAGAAAATTGCTGAAAAAACATTTTTAGAACTCAAAGAAAATTTTGATAGCCTTCAAGATCATTCCAAAGCAAAAGATAAGTATTCATTTATATCGACCCGCAAAGAGGCTTTAGATAAAATAGGTGGATTAGAAGAATATTTCCTGCCAAATCAATTTCCTTACGATATTCCAGAAGAGTTTAATAATCTTCCAAGATTACTAGGAAGAGCAAAAGTCAATATAAAAACCTCAAAAGGAGATATGAAAGCTATTGTAGATGGATTTAACGCCCCACTTACAGCAGGAGCATTTATAGATTTATCTTCAAAGAATTTCTATAAAGATTTACCCATTAATAGAGCAGAAGAATTTTTTGTGCTACAAACAGGTGATCCAATTGGTGAAGCGATTGGCTATGTAGATCCCGAAACAAACAAAGAACGTCACGTTCCCCTAGAAATTAGAATGCCTGATGAAAAAAGAACTTTTTATAATCAAACTTTTGAAGATTTAGGTTTTTACACTGAGACGCCAACATTACCTTTTGCAACACTTGGAACTCTAGGATGGTCCCATTCAAATACGGCAGTTGATGATGGCTCATCGCAATTTTTCTTTTTTTTATATGAAGCAGAATTAAATCCAGCAGGTCGCAATTTAATTGATGGGAGGAATGCTGCCTTTGGTTACGTTGTAGATGGATTTGATGTATTAGAAGAGCTTACTAAAGATGACACAATAATTGCAATTGATGTTTTAGAAGGGATTAAAAACCTCAAATTAAATGCATAAAGAAATATTAGAAGATATAGGGGAAAAAGAATTAATAAATAGGCTTGGAAAGTTTATGCCTAAAAATCAAATATTAGATGATTGCGCTTTAATCAAAACTAAAAATAATGACTTACTTGTCAATTGTGATTCTTTGGTTGAAAATATTCATTTTAATGACCTTACTATTTGCCCCAGAGACCTTGGATGGAAAGCAGTTGTAAGCAACATCTCTGACTTATTATCCAGTGGTAGTAAGAAAACCATAGGAATTACAATAAGCCTCATACTACCTGCTAAAACTGAGTGGTTTTGGGTTGAAGAGTTGTATAAAGGAATAAATAAAGCTTTAAAAGAATATGGCGGGATAATTCTTGGAGGAGATTGCTCAAAGGGGAATCAAAAAGCTATATCAATAACAGCCTTTGGGATTCAAGGTGAACTTGAATTACGAAGAAACGCATGTAAACCAGGAGATATAATCTTAACTACAGGGATTCATGGTCTTAGCAAATTAGGATTCATGATACAGAGTAAAGTGAATTTCGATAATAAATTTTCTCTTAATGAAAGATTAATCATTAAGTCCATTGAACATTTTTGTCGCCCTAAAGTTTACCCAAATTTTCTAAATAATCTCCTCAAAACTCGCTCCCAAAAAAAAATAAGGAGAATAGGATGTACTGATAGCAGTGATGGTCTATTTCAAGCCTTACAAGATTTAGCAATATCTAGCAAATGTAAAGCTATTATAAATTATGAAAAAATGCCTAAAGATAAGGATTGGCCTAAAGGAGATAAATGGGACGAATATTATTTGTTTGGAGGTGAAGATTATGAATTAGTTTTCTCATTACCAAAAAAATGGGCAAAGAATTTATCTAAATTTGATAAGGATATTAAAGAGATTGGTTTTTTTGCTGATGGTTCACCATCAGTAGAATTTAAATATAATAAAAAAAACAAATTATTTAATAACACCCCTTTCAAACACTTTTAATTATTCCCAATTTTTAGCAACAATCTCTGCTAAATCTACAACCCTCTGACTATATCCCCACTCATTATCGTACCATGCAAGAACCTTTACAAGGTTATCTCCGATACACATAGTGAGGTCGCTATCTACAATTGATGATTCATTGGTACCTGCATAATCGCTTGACACTAATGGTTCATCTCCATACTTAATAATGCCTTTCATCGAGCCTAGAGATGCTTCCTTAAGAGCATTATTGACTTCTTCTTTTGTAACTGATTTAGAAGATTCAAAAACGAAATCTACTGCTGAAACGTTAGGAGTTGGAACTCTCATTGCAATTCCTGTTAATTTACCTTTCATTTCTGGGTATACCAGTGCTACTGCTTTTGCAGCACCTGTAGAAGTAGGAACGATATTTGTAGCAGCAGCTCTAGCCCTTCTTAGATCTCTATGACTATTATCTAAAATTCTTTGATCCCCTGTATAACTATGAATTGTAGTCATCAAACCTTTGTTGATCCCAAAAGTTTGGTCTAAAACTTTAACCACTGGAGCTAAACAGTTCGTTGTACAACTAGCATTACTCAAAATATCATAATCTTTATGTTTATATGTATCAGCATTAACTCCAACTACATAAGTACCAACGCCATCCCCTTTACCAGGAGCAGTTAGGATAACTTTTTTTGCTCCCACCTCAAGATGCTTACTTGCACCAACGTCTGTATTAAAAACTCCAGTCGATTCAATAACCAAATCTACACCCCAGTCTTTCCAAGGGAGATTCATTGGGTTTCTATCAGAGAAACACTTAATTGTCTTATTATTAATTACAAAAGTATCATCAGTATATTGAATATCAACACCATCAAGTTGACCTAGAACTGAGTCATATTTTAATAGATGAGCATTAGTCTTTGGATCTGAGGTAACGTTAATTCCAACTACTTCAATATTGGTGTAAGCCCCTCTACTAAGCCAACAACGCATAAAGTTTCGACCAATTCTACCAAAGCCGTTAATTGCAACACGCAAAGTCATAACTAATAATTTCTAAAAGATTTACCTAAGTTGCTGATCATACTGAACTTTGTGCAATAAAGTAAGGTTTTTTTGATTTATTAAGCAAATAAGTCTATTTTTGTATTAATTCAAGGAAAAAAACATTTTTTTTTAAGAAAAAATAGCAAAATTTTACCTAGAAGTTATTTTGATTTAAGTAAAAGGTAAAAATTGGATAAAGAATTACTATTGAAAAGTCATTTTCATTTTATTGGGATCGGAGGTATTGGGATGTCAGCATTAGCAATGGGTTTACTTAAAAAAGGCTGTTCAGTTTCAGGATCTGATTTAGTTAAAAACAATGAAACTAATAAATTAGAACAATTAGGTGCAGTAATCTTTAATTCTCAAGTTCGACAAAATATTGAATTTGTTATTTCAAAATTTACCAACAAATTGATTAATTTTGTTGTAAGCTCTGCGATCAAGCCAGAAAATGAAGAAATTTCGTACTGCAGAGAAAAAAATTTATCAATAAAACATCGTTCAGAGATACTTGCAATGCTAATGCGCACTTACACTGCATTGGCGGTAGCAGGCAGCCACGGAAAAACATCAACCAGTACATTTCTTTCTACAATACTTGATTTATGTACGCATAATTGTTCTTCAATAACTGGAGGAATAATTCCTATCTACAACTCTAATTGTCATTTAGAAAATACAAAATACTTAGTAGCTGAAGTTGATGAATCTGATGGGACAATTAATAAATATAAATCTGATATTGGGATAATAAATAACATTGATTTTGATCATTGCGATCACTTTTCTAATTTAAGTGAAGTCATATCCTCTTTTAAAAGTTTCGCTACAAACTCAAAAAAATTATTACTTAATTTTGATTGTGAAAACACAAGAAATAATTTTTCTTCTAATAATAAGTGGTCAAACACCACTACTAAAAACGTAGCTTATGCCATAATCCCAACTCAAATTAATTCACAATACACGATTGGAAAATATTATGAAAATGGAAATTTTATTAGTAATTTAAATATTCCAATTCCAGGATTACACAATCTATCTAATATCACCGCAGCAATAGCAGCTTCAAGAATGATAGGTGTAGATTTTATAAAAATTAAGAAAAATATAAAATATCTTAAACTGCCAAAAAAAAGATTTGAATTCAGAGGCCAAATAGATGAAAGAAGTTTATATGATGATTACGCACATCACCCAAACGAAATAAAAGAGACGATTAAATTAGGAAGATTATTTATTAAGCAAAAACATAATAATGAATGTCAAAAAAGTAGATTAATAGCTATATTTCAACCTCATAGATACTCTCGAGTAAAGCAATTTACTAAAGAATTCGCTAAAGAATTATCAAAAGCAGATGTTATTTATGTAACAAGTATATATGGAGCAGGAGAAGGAAACAAAGATAAAATTACTTCGAAAAATATCACTGATCTAATTTATAAAAAGAATAAAAATGTTAGTTACATAAATAATTATCATGAAATTACAAAGAATTTTTATGTATTAACTCAAAAAGGGGATTTAATTTTAAATATGGGAGCTGGTAATTGTCATAATTTCTGGTCAATTTTAAATGGCAAAAAAATTAAAAATTACTAATTTATGAATAAAAAAATTTTTTCTGAGAACTGCAATTTAAGTAGTTATACAACTATAAAGGTGGGAGGAGTAGCTGAATACTTTGCTGAGCCGAGAAGCATTAAAGAATTTTCATATCTAATAAAGTGGGCTAATTTGAATAAACTAAGATGTCAAATAATTGGCGCAGGTTCAAATCTTTTAATAAATAATATTTTCATAAAAGGTTTAGTTGTGTGTACAAAAAAAATGAAATCACTAACGATAGATCCATATTCAGGAATTATTGAAGCGGAAGCAGGTGTAATGCTCCCCACATTATCTAATTCTCTTGCTAAAAATGGATTACAAGGAGCTGAATGGGCTGTCGGAATCCCAGGAACATTAGGAGGAGCAATTTTTATGAATGCTGGTACAGGTAATTTATCGCTAGCAAAAAATCTTATTTCCGTAAAAGTTATAAATAATAAAACTCATGAAAAACTTGAAATTGAAAAAAAAGATATCAATTTTGAATATAGATTTAGCTCTTTTCAAAGAAATGATTTGACAATTATTAGTGCAAGACTACATTTTGAGCCTAATGGAAATCTCGGACAATTAATTCAAACAACAAAAAATAACCTTAAATTAAAAACAGAAACACAGCCATATCATCAACCAAGTTTTGGTAGTGTTTTTAAAAATCCTGAAAATAATTATGCAGCAAAATTAATTGATGATATGGGTTTAAAGGGATTTAAAATTGGCGGTGCTGAAATTTCTAGAATGCATTCAAATTTTATAATTAACACTTCTTCAGCAAGTTCAAAAGATATTTATGAATTAATAACAGTAATCCAACAAAAAGTACTACAAAACAAAGGAATTTTTTTGCAACCGGAAGTAAGAATGATTGGTTTTGACTATCCTAACTAAAGAAACTTTTTAACAAAATGGCGGGTTTTGGACTTCCTAACTTTGGACAACTTACAGAAGCTTTTAAAAAAGCTAAACAAATTCAGCAAGATGCTCAAAAATTACAAGATGAACTTGAAAATATGGAGATTGAAGGAAAAAGTGATGATGAAATGATAAAAGTCTGGATAAGTGGAAACCAACTTCCTTTAAAGGTAGAAGTGCAAGAAAATATTTTAAATGCAGATAAAGAAAAAATTGAGCAAAACATCTTACAAGCTATACAAAAAGCTCATGAATTATCAACTACAACTATGAAAGAAAGGATGAATGATTTAACTGGTGGATTAAATCTTAATCTTCCTGGTTTTGATAATAGTGACTCTTAGAAGACTCAATCATTTCTTTGTAAAAAGAATATCTTTCGAAGCGTTTATTTAAATTACAGCCCTCATCGTTTAAATGTAAGCAGTTGCGAAATTTACACTTAATTTCTTCATCGATCACCTGTTTATATATTTCTGAATAAAGATTTGGTAACAACCTAATATCAAGCTCTAGAGGTTGCATATTAAAACCAGGAGTGTCTACAATGTAACTTTGATTTGATAAAGAAAATAACTCAATATTTCGAGTAGTATTTTTACCTCTTTTAATTTTATTTGAAACTGGAGCAGTATTATTTTGAAGACCTGGAATTATCATATTAAGCAAAGTAGTTTTGCCAACACCGGATGGGCCCATAAAAATTGAACACTCTTTTTGCTTTAACTCAGCTAATAAATTATTAAAGTGATCAGATTTCTCTAAATTTAAAGTTATTGCTTTATAACCCCATTTCCCAAATTTATCAATTAATGAAAATCTTCTTGTATCTGATATTAAATCACATTTTGTCAAAACTAATGAGACTTCAACTCCCATTGATTCTGCTGATATCAAAAACCTATTAACTTGAGATAAATTTAATTCTGGCTCTTCAACGGAAAAAGTAATGTAAATATTAGATATATTTGCGACTGAGGGTCTAACTAATAAATTTTTTCTTTTTTTTAGACTTGTTATTACTGCGCGATTGCTTTTTAAATCAATATTTTCAATTATTACTTTGTCTCCAACATAAATTAATTGATCCTTAAAATTTATAGACTTCCTCACTTTACATAAAAATTTTTCACTATTTCCTGAGTTTTCTTTATTTTTTAAGTCAACTAAAAAAAAATCATTAAATTTTTTCGTAACTAAACCTAAATGTTTACTATTTGTTTTCATTCAATATTTTTATTTTTATAGATTTTTCATTTTCTTTGATTTGTTTAAAAAAACATCCCATCTCTTTTAAATTGTTTAACACCATTTCTTCTGGTTCACCTTTATCTAGTTCAACTACAAGTTGTTCATTTTTGGATAGCTTCTCTAAAGCTAATTTGATTTTGACAACATTTAAAGGACACGGAACACATTTAAGATCCAAATGCTTTAAAAAAGTCATTAGGATTCTTTACCAAATAATTTACTAAAAAGTCCACTACTGGAATTGATATTTTTATCTGAATATTGAGAAGCTAAACTCTCTAAAAGCTTTCGTTCATCGTCAGTTATACGAGTTGGCAATTTTACCTTTACTAAGACTTCATGATTTCCTCTGGCAACTGGATTACCAAGTCTAGGTACCCCTTTATTCTCAAGTGAAAGAGTTGTATTTGGTTGAGTACCACTTGGAATTATTAAATTAACATTTCCATCAACTGTAGTTGTCTCAACAGTGTCACCTAAAATAGCCTGTAAATAACTCACAGTTATTTCTGAGTAAATAGTTACACCATCTCTTTTAAGTTTTGAATCATTCTTAACCTTTATAAAAACATATAGATCACCAGGTGGACCCCCTTTCAAACCAACATTTCCCTCTCCAGAAACTCTTAATTTAGTACCAGTATCAACTCCTGCAGGAATATTAATTCTTAATTTTTTTCTGACTTGCTTTACTCCATTACCTCCGCAACTTGTACATGGATCTGAGATTATTTGACCAGTTCCATTACATGAAGGACATTCAGCTACTTGAGTGAAATTACCAAATGGTGTTCTCGTAGCTCTTCTAACTTGTCCACTTCCTCCACAAGTTGAGCAGGTTTTTGGTCCGGTTCCTGGTTTAGCACCTGTTCCTCTACAGACTTCACATGTCTCAAGATGAGGAATTTTAATTTCTTTTTGTTGGCCAAATATTGCATCTTTAAAATCAACATTAAGGTCATACCTGAGATCATCTCCTTGTTGAGGACCTCTTCTTTGAGTTCTTCCGCCCTGTGGAGTTTGTCCTCCAAAGCCATTAAAAAAGGTTTCAAATAAATCTGCAAAGCCACCCATATCCCCCATATCAGGCATTCCAGCAGCACCTCCAAGGCCGGCCTCTCCAAACTGATCATATCTGGCTCTTGTTTCAGGATCAGCTAATGCTTCGTAAGCCCTACCAATTTCTTTAAATTTATCTTCAGCACCAGGTTCTTTATTTACGTCAGGATGATATTGTCTTGCTAATTTTCTATAAGCCCTTTTTAAGGTATCCGCATCAGCATCTCTTGAAACTCCAAGTATTTGGTAAAAATCAGCCATTAGATAATGCTTAAATAAGAATTTGGAATTTATACATTTTCAGAAGTATTTACCTCTGAATCAACATCCCCTTCAACTGTATCCTTTTCTACTTCCTGTTGTGAATTTTGTTTACCTGGTCCCATAGAAACCTTAACCAATGCATGTCTCAAAACCTTACCTTCTAGATGATATCCTCGCTGCAATTCTTCAATAATAAAATCCTCTTCAAACTCTTCACTAGGTTCTCTTAATACAGCTTCATGCAAGTTTGGATCAAATTGCTGACCAACAACTCTCATGGGTGACACTCCCTGATGTTTTAAAACTTCTACCAATTGTTTATACAATCCTTGATAACTTCTATGAAGAGCTTGAGCTTCTTCATTTTCTGGTTTAAGTTGTTGTCTTGCTCTCTCAAAATTATCAACAATAGGAAGTATTGCAGTTAAAGTCTTTGAAACGAGTTGGATTTTTAAATCGTCCTGATCCCTAGACTGCCTTTTTCTGAAATTATCAAAATCTGCTGAAATCCTTACATATTGATTTTTTAATGTTTCATGCTCTTTTTCTAATTGTTCTAATCTTGCATCATTATTTGTAATAGTATTTTTTAATTCTTCAGTATCTATTTCTTCTGTTTTTGGAGAAGGTAATGCATCATTTTCGATTATTTTATCTTCTGCAGATGAAGTATCATCAGGGGCATCATCCTGATTAGAAACATCATTTGCTTTAATATCAATATTGTCTGATTGATTTTCAATCATTTTTCTAAAAATTAATAAAACTATTTTCCAATAAAGTTATGCACAAAACAAGTTGCGGAAGGCCGCACAAATTTTTACTCAGGAACAAACCTCAACGCTAAGCCGTTATTACAGTATCTTTTACCTGTAGGAAGTGGCCCATCATTAAAGACATGTCCCTGATGACCTCCGCATCTAGAGCAGTGATATTCGGTTCTTGGGACAATTAACTTGAAATCAACCTTTGTTGCAACTGATCCTTCAATTGGATCCCAAAAACTTGGCCATCCTGTACCACTATCATACTTTTTATCTGAAAGAAAAAGTGGCAAATCACATCCTGCGCAATGAAAAACCCCTTTTCTTTTCTCATTATTTAATTCGCTACTGAAAGCTCTTTCAGTGCCTTCCTCTCTCAAAATATAGTAGGATTCTGGACTTAACCTAGATTTCCATTCATCTTTTGATAAATTCCACTCCTCTTTAGAAGCAAGTGAAGATGCTAATACTTGAATGGGCTTAAAGATTATTTTTAAAATTGACATAGTAGGAATTAAAATAAAAGTTCTTCTTGATAGAAATTGATTCATATATTTAAATCACAAAAAAGTAATGAATTTCATTCAGCCTAATTCTATTAAAAATATTCATAAATTAAGTATTGCTCCAATGATGGATTGTACTGATAAACATTTCAGAATGATAATGAGAAAAATAAGTTCTGAAGCGCTCTTGTATACAGAAATGATTGTGGCGCAAAGTTTAGTTTATACAAATAAAAAAGAAAATTTTTTAGATTTTAATAGTGAAGAACACCCGATATCGATTCAATTTGGTGGAGACAATCCTGAAATTCTTAAAGAAGCTGCCCAAATGGCCCAGGATTGGGGTTATGACGAAATAAACTTTAATGTTGGCTGTCCAAGTCCAAGGGTCTGTTCTGGAAATTTTGGCGCTTCACTTATGAAAGACCCTGAAAAAGTGGCAAAATGTATAGAATCCTTAAAAAATAATTGCAATTTACCGGTTACGATCAAACACAGAATCGGTGTAGACAACGATGATAGTTTCGTTAACTTGAATAATTTCGTAAGAATTATAGCAAATGCTGGTGTAGACAGATTTACAGTTCATGCAAGGAAAGCCATATTAAAAGGTCTAAATCCAAAACAAAATAGGACCATACCTCCATTAAATTATGATGTAGTAAAAAAATTGAAAAAATCAAATCCAGAATTATTAATAGAAATAAACGGGGGTTTTACAAATATCGATGAATCATTAAAAGCCTTAAATGATTTTGATGGGGTTATGATTGGACGTTCAGTATATAAACACCCTTTAAGATGGTCTGAAATTGATCAAAAGATTTATGGAATTAATGAAAACTCTAAATCTGCTTCACAAATTATATTCTCCTTAATTCCATACATAGAATCTCATTTGAGTAATGGAGGAAAATCTTGGGATATTTGTAAACATCTTATAAATTTAGTTGAAGGTATGCCAAAATCTAAAATTTGGAGAAATCAAATTTCAAATAAATCCATAAAAAAAGAATTAGATATTGAATATCTGTTTAAATTAACAACAATTCTTGAAGAAATGGGTTATTAATATGTCTCGTTTGATGCATTGCTCATATTGGATACTCCCCTTTTCCTCCTGCTCCTACCATTTTCATATTCAGAGTTTTCAGAAGAATCTCCATAACTTCTATCTTCCCAACCTTTAGATCCAGAAGATTTATTAGTGTATGAACTATTAGATCCAGAATTGCCGCCGCCGTAGCGACTGTTATTCCCACCGTAGCCGCCGTTATTGCCACCATAGCCGCCTCTTCCTCCTCTACGAGATCCTCCAGAGCCTCTAGGCTCAGCTTTATTAATTCTTAATGGTCTACCCATAAGTTCCGTACCTTGCAAACCATCAATAGCTTTTGACTCAATCGCTTCATCTGCCATTTCAATAAATGCGAATCCTCTTTTCCTTCCAGTATCTCTCTCCAAGGGAAGAGAACAATTTGAAACCTCACCAAAAGGTGCAAACAACTGTATAACATCTTCACGCTCTGCGCGGAACGGCAAATTGCCAACAAAAATACTCACTTTAAACTCAACAAAGAAAAATTACCTTATAAAAAAACTACAAAGAGTAGTCTCATAATGTTGCTTTACTATTCTACTTCAAAGTATACCCTTGTTGTAGAAAAATAATTTAGATTCAAAGTAACAATTTTTTTTGCCAATTATTTACCTCCTTTTCTACCTGAGCAAAACCTGTACCACCTTCGCTATTTCTTGATTTAACAACATTAAGAGGTTTAAGATCCACAAAAACATCCTCATCAAATTTGGGATGAAATTTTTTAAATTCATCAATTTCGAGATTTTTAAATAACATTTTTCTCTCCAAGCAGTATTTAACTATTTCACCAACAACTTGATAGGCGGTCCTAAAAGGAACATCTTTGCCAACCAAGTAATCTGCCAAATCAGTAGCATTAGAAAAGTCATTTTCTACAGAATCAGATAAATTTTTAATATTAAATTCAATACCCTCATTAATTAGAATAGTCATCGCTTTAATACAAGAAGATATTGTTTCTGCAGTATCGAATATTGGCTCTTTATCCTCTTGAAAATCCTTATTGTATGAAAGCGGTAACCCTTTGACCATTGTTAACAATGCTTGAAGATGCCCATACACTCTTCCCGTCTTACCTCTTATCAATTCTGGAACATCAGGATTTTTTTTCTGCGGCATTAAGCTACTTCCTGTTGCACATTTATCTGTTAATTTTGCAAAAGAAAATTCATCAGTCACCCATAAAATTATTTCCTCAGAAATTTTACTTAAATGAGACATTAACAAAGCAGATGCAGAAACAAACTCTATACAAAAATCTCTATCACTAACTGCATCAATACTATTTTTATAAATCTTTTCAAACCCCAATTCTGCAGCTGTATAGTGCCTATCTATTTTTATTTTTGTTCCAGCTAATGCTGCAGCTCCTAGCGGAGAAGTATTAACTCTTGAGCGTACTTCTTTAAACCTTTCACGGTCTCTTTGTAGCATTTCTATGTAAGCCAATAAATGATGAGCCAAAGATAATGGTTGAGCTCTTTGCATATGGGTATATCCAGGAATTAAAGTATAAATATTAGATTTCGCAAGAGTTAAGAAAGATTTTTGCAAATCAGTTATTAAGATTTCAATATTGTCAATATTTTTTCATAGCCACAATCTTATATCTGTACCAACTTGATCATTTCTACTTCTACCTGTATGTAAT
>QCIO01000005.1 GCA_003216635.1 Prochlorococcus sp. AG-402-L23
CAAAATGAACTCAAGAACAAAGGTGTGGGTTCAGATATAGGACAGTCATTATTTAATGGATAATGATTTTATAAAGGCAAATCTTATATTTCATTCACGATCCATTCACGATTTGCAACTTTCTCATAATCTGTTGATATGACTGATATTAACTACTGGCTAATGAAAAGTGAGCCTGATGCTTACAGCATAGATACTCTGAAAAATGACGGTTCAACTTTATGGGACGGAATAAGAAATTATCAGGCTCGAAATTTTATGAGAAAAATGAATAAGGGAGATAAGATTTTTTTCTATCATTCGAACTGTAAACCCCCAGGGATTGTAGGACTTATGGAGGTAATAGATCTAAATATTGTTGATCCTACTCAATTTGATAAAGATTCAAAATATTTTGATCCAAAATCGAAACCTGATAATCCGAGATGGGATTGTGTAAGAGTAAAATATAAATCTAAGTCAGATAAGATTTTAAGTTTACCTGAGTTAAAGATTTTATTTAATGAGGATGAGTTATTAGTTGTAAAAAAAGGAAATAGGTTATCTATATTACCTGTCAGAAATGATATTGCAAAAATACTAATTGAAAAAATATAAGAAATTTTTATTCCTTAAAATTCATTGAAAACATATTGCCAATATAGAGTCTCGTTAAATCCCTATTTTGAAATCCTTTTTGCATCAAAAACCCTGCAATAGCAGCTTGTAGTATCCTGTATTGATCCCAGTTAGGATGTTCCTCAACAAATTCTTTCATAGCCTTTTGAAGATTTTCTTGAAGTTCACATTTGAAACTTATTACTTCATCTTTATGATTTAAAACTTTTGAATTTTCGTCGTAATTTAACTCTTGCATATTGAAATACTTGTTGAAATTTGAATCTACAAAATATAGTTTTCTCCAAAATCACTAAATCGTCAACAAGCGTTATTAAGAAACAGTCTCAGGCCATAGAATAATGAGAATGCAGTCATAAAGATGAGGGTCATGAAAATTAATTTTGTAAAATTAAATCTTACTAAATTATAAAGATTTATATAAAAATCAGAAGTTTTCCACATACTTTAGATAAACAGATATTTTTCAAAAAAATGTTGTGGAAAAGTTGTGAAAAAATTATTTTTTGAGGGGGAAATATTTTTTAAAATTTCCAATTTTATTTATCTTTTAATCCATTGATTCCCACATGTTTTTTATTTCATAAAATAAATTTTGTGCGATTAGTATCGGCCAATACATTTCGAAGGATCTAGTTTGGTCTTGACTTTCAAAAACAAACCTTAAACTCCATTCATCCTTTTTCCCTTCTAACTGAATATACCAAGGTAGTTGTTCTAATTCTAAAGTAATATTTTCTTCATCCATTAGTTCATCCTTGATAAATAATAGTTGTTCATTAATTTTCAAGAGAAGAAGATAAAGTGAATAGAATTCACTTTTTTGTAACTCAATTGACCAATTATCAACACCAATCAAAAAGCAAAATTTGCCTTTTTTAAAATCTCTAAGTAATCTCCATCCTTTTTGGTCTTTTACCAAAATTAACCTGGAAGTAAATCTGGTTGATCTTGTTCATCGCTTAGTTCAATAATTGACCTTTGAACGGGTTTAATAGTTGACTCCTCTAATAAGCCATCAAAATCATCAAAACGTCTTTGTTTAGCTCTGAAAGCAATTTTTACTGTAGTTAAATATCTATTAGTTGATTTTCTTATTAAGCTCTCACCTCTCTTTGCAAGATCATTAGAATCTAGGCCTGCTTTATGTGATATGTTCATTAAAAAAATTTTTTTACTATATAATATATTTTACAGTTTATTCGACCGTTTCAAAGCATAAATTACAAAAAGAACTTAATTGATTCAAATAATTTCATATGGAAGAAATTTTATCTGGAACACTTGCAATTGATTTAGGAAACACTAATACTGTAATAGCTTTTCAAGATCAAAAGGATATAAATTCTGTTTTAGTTGAGATACCGAATATTACATCATCTCCAGGAGTTATTCCTACAGCAGTTTGGTTCGAGGAACCTTCAAAGATTCCTAAAATAGGTATTAGTGCTCTAAAGATGAGGCATAACTCAAATTCTGATTTGTTTTTTCATTCGAATTTTAAAAGATTAATTGGAAATTCAATTGAAAAAATTAACCAAAAACACATTTTAAATCCTAAGGAATGTGGCGAAAAATTTTTTCAAATTTTATGGGCAAGCATTCCTCACAAATATGAGATCAAAAGACTTGTTTTAACTGCTCCAATAGATACATATAAGGGTTACAGAGAATGGTTAGTTAACCTTTGCAAGCAAATATCCGTAGATGAAATAGCCCTAGTTGATGAGCCTACAGCGGCAAGTTTAGGCATAAATGTACCATTTGGCTCAAAAATCATGACATTAGATATTGGAGGAAGTACAATCGATATGAACATAGTCAAACTAGAAGGAGGAGAAGGAAAATCTAGTCCAATAGCTGAACTATTAAAATTTAAAAGTAATGATGTAAGCTCAATTTCAAAACAAAAGATAAGGTGTGCTGAAATAATTGGAAAAACAGGCTCAAAAATTGGTGGGAAAGATATTGATCAATGGATAGTTGATTATTTTATTCCAGGTAATAATTATGTTACTAATCTTTTAAAGGCAGAAGAAATAAAATGTAAACTCAGTTCATCTGCAATCAAATATGAAAGTAAATATCCAATAAAATTATTTATTGAACAATATCAAGAAAAAAAATTTTACTTAAGTAAAGAAATATTTGAGAAAATACTCATTGAAAATAATCTTCTTAATCACCTTAACTCTTTACTCAAAGATTTATTAAATCAAGCAAGAGGTAAATTTTGCACAGTTGACGAATTAAATGCAATAGTTTTAGTTGGTGGAGGAACTCAAATTCCATTAATTAAAGAATGGATAACAAAAAAAATTTCAAAAATTCAAATAAAGTCGCCACCTCCTATCGAATCAATAGCTTTAGGAGCTTTAGCAATGACCCCAGGGGTAAAAATTAAAGACATATTAAACAAAGGATTATCAATAAGATTATTTAATAAAAGAGAACAAAAACACTTTTGGCATCCTATTTTTTGCAAAGGTCAAACATGGCCAACTGAAAACCCATTTAAACTGATCCTACAAGCCAGTAAAAGTAATCAGAAAATATTCGAAATCATAATTGGAGAAACACAAAAAGAAAGAGCGTATGATGTTATTTTCGAAAATGGATTACCAAAGTTATCAGAGGTTCAAAATGAAGAAGAAATTATAAAATGGGACAAAAAACCACTCAAAATAGTATTAAAAAATAAATCTAATATTGGAGAAGACAACTTAAAACTTTTTTTTAAAATCACGAAAAGTGCTGATTTATTAGTTAAGTGTTTCGATATTAAAGATGATTTTTTAGGAGAATATAATTTAGGAAATATCTTCTAAAAGCAACTATTCAAGAAAAACTCCTTCTTCATTATCAACATTTTTTAAACGTAAACTAATACTTTCGATTTTACTTGTAGTCACTTTTTTACCACAAAAATCTGGTTGAATAGGTAATTCTCTATGACCTTTATCTACCATTACTAATAACATCACTCTTTGAGGTCTGCCCCATGAGTATAAAGCATTCATTGCAGCTCTAATTGTTCTTCCTGTATAAATTACATCATCTATTAAAAGAATTTCATGTTTCTCAATAGGAGTTGGAATATCTGTAGTTTGTATTAAGCGAGTTCCAACTCTATTTTGGTCATCTCTATAAAAAGTTGGATCAATTGTTCCTTTTCTAACTCTTAAACCTGTCTTAGAGAATAGTTCCTTTTCTAGCACTTTGGTCAGCTCAATTCCTCTAGTAGGAATACCAACCAATAGAAGGTTATCCAGTTTTTTTACTTTTTCGATAATTTCTGAAGTTAAACGTGAAATTGTCTTTCTAAGCTCAACTTCAGTAAGTATTACCATCTTTTTTGTTTTCTTGGACATGATTTATCAATAAATAAAAGTCGTCTAATATTTTCATAAATTAGCAAAAGCTAACTATGTTAAATATAAATTGTTAAAGAGTGACGTTTGGAGCTAAATTTAAGGTTGGATCAGTTAAAAATGAATTTGATCTAAATATGTCAAAAATTAGCAGCAAAAATATAGAAAGATTAAGTGTTCCTCAGAGCCCTGTAGTTCTTGCAATACTTGATGGATGGGGATATCGAAAAGAAAGATCAGATAATGCTATAAAAAGTGCCATCACACCAATCATGGACTCATTGTGGCATGCTTATCCTCACACCCTACTAAGTGCTAGTGGATCTGATGTAGGACTCCCAGATGGTCAAATGGGCAATTCAGAAGTAGGTCACCTTACCATTGGTTCGGGAAGAATAATACAACAAGAACTTGTAAGGATTTCTAATATTGTAAAAAATAATCAGTTAGGCTTGGTTAGTGAGTTAAAAGAGATGGCTGATGCATTAAAGAAAAACAATTCTACTTTGCATATCACTGGATTATGTTCGGATGGAGGGGTACATAGTCATATTGATCATTTATTAGGTTTAATAAAATGGGCATCTGATAATGAAATCAAAAAAGTTGCAATTCATATTATTACCGATGGAAGAGATACTCCTGCAAAAAGTGCTTCTAAATATCTAAATCAAATAGAATCATGTATCAAAAAATTTAATACAGGCGAAATAGCTTCAATATGTGGAAGATACTGGATAATGGATAGAAATCTTTTATGGGATAGAACAGAAAAAGCATATGCAAATTTGACTGATCCAGATATTCAAATAACAAATATTTCTCCTCAAGATTACATAGAAAAAAATTATGCCAAAAACATAACCGATGAATTTATAGAGCCCATACGAATGTCTGAAAACTATCTTAAAGATGGGGATAGTTTGATTTGCTTTAACTTTCGTCCAGACAGAGCAAGACAAATATTCAAATCCCTTTCTGCTAAGGAATTCTCAGACTTTGAAAGAAAAAATTATCCAAATCTAGATTTTGTCACTTTTACTCAATATGATCAGAACTTTCCCGTTAAAGTTGCGTTTCCTCCTGAATCACTCAATAATTTTATAGGCCAAATAGTTTCAGAAAACGGACTTAAGCAATACAGGACTGCGGAAACAGAAAAATATCCTCATGTAACATACTTTTTCAATGGAGGAGTTGAAATTCCTTTACCCGGAGAAGAGAGGCATTTGATTCCATCTCCAAGAGTAGCAACTTATGATATGGAACCAGAAATGTCTGCAGAGGAGTTAACTATTAGTTGCTCTAAAGCAATTAAAAGTGGAAATTATGCTTTTGTTGTAATCAATTTTGCCAATCCTGATATGGTTGGTCATACGGGCAACATGGATGCAACAATTAAAGCTATAGAAAAAGTAGATAAATGTATAGGTCAAATAGTTAATGCCACTGGAGAAATGGGTGGAAGCATTCTTATTACAGCCGATCATGGTAACGCAGAGGTAATGAAAGGACCTGAAGGAGAACCATGGACAGCACACACAGTAAATAAAGTTCCATTTATCTTGATTGAAGGTGAAAAAAGAAAAATCCCAAATATGGGAAATGAAATTAATTTAAGAGATGATGCCGGCTTAGCAGATATTGCTCCCACTTTATTGCAATTATTAAATCTCCCAATACCAAGAGAAATGACAGGCAAATCACTTATTCAAGAAATTGAATTAAAAGGTTATAATAAGATTGTTCAACACGTTTAGAGTTAATAAAAGTCTTTTAAGCAATGATTCAAATTTTTAGTTGGATATGGGTATTTTCTGGAGTTCTTCTCATTCTCTTAGTTTTACTTCATAGTCCTAAAGGTGATGGAATGGGAGGAATAGCTGCCAGTGGAAGCTCTATGTTCAATAGCGCAAGTAGTGCAGAAGCCTCTCTAAACAAAATAACTTGGACTTTTTTAGTGATATTTTTATCTCTCGCAATTATTCTCAGCGCAGGTTGGATTTCATAAAAGTTAAATAAAAAAAAGGGGCCATTTTGAATAGACCCTTTTAAGAAATTAATTAAATTACTATTGTTCAGTTAATAATCGAAGTCACCACCCATACCAGGAGCGCCTGCAGGAGTAGCTGCATCTTTTTTCTCAGGTAAATCTGCAACTATACATTCGGTGGTTAGAACCATTCCTGCAATTGAAGCTGCATTTTGTAATCCTGAACGTGTAACTTTTGCAGGATCTACTATACCAGCAGAGGACATATCAACATATTCTCCAGTAGCAGCGTTAAATCCATCATTAAATGGTTTAGTTTTTACATTTTCAGCAATCACAGCCCCATTAGAGCCAGCATTCTCAGCAATTCTCATAAGAGGAGCAGTCAGTGAAGCTTCAACAATGTTAGCTCCAATTAATTCCTCTCCTTCTAAATTTTTATCAGCCCATTCTTTCAGGATAGGAGATAAATGAGCGAGAGTTGTTCCTCCGCCAGGTACAATTCCTTCTTCAACAGCTGCTTTTGTTGCATTAATAGCATCCTCAAGTCGAAGTTTTTTATCCTTCATCTCGGTTTCAGTAGCAGCCCCAACCTTAATCACTGCTACACCTCCAGCTAATTTAGCTAGACGTTCTTGAAGCTTTTCTTTATCGTATGAGGAATCTGTTTCATCCATTTGCTTCTTAATTTGATCACATCTAGCTTTAACCGCTTCCTCATTACCTTCAGCTACAATAGTTGTGGTCTCTTTGTTGATAGTTATTCTTCTACCAGTTCCAAGCATATCTAATGTAGCATTCTCTAATTTCAAGCCTGCATCTTCAGTAATAAGTTGTCCATTAGTTAAAACGGCCATATCTTCAAGCATGGCTTTTCTTCTATCACCAAATCCAGGAGCTTTTACTGCAGCAACATTTAACACACCTCGTAATCTATTGACAACAAGAGTTGCTAAAGCCTCTTTTTCGATATCTTCTGCAATAATGACTAGTGGTTTACCAGTCTTAGCTATTTGTTCCAAAACGGGAACTAAATCTTGCACTAAGGCAATTTTTTTATCAGTTAGAAGGATATATGGTTCATCTAAAACAGCCTCCATTCTCTCAGTGTCTGTTGCGAAGTAAGGTGAAATATAGCCTTTATCAAAGCGCATGCCCTCAGTAACTTCTAATTCAGTAGTCATTGATTTTCCTTCTTCTAAAGAGATAACACCTTCTTTACCAACTTTATCCATAGCATTGGCAATCATTTGGCCTACTTCTTCATCATTTCCAGCAGCAATAGTTCCACATTGAGCTATAGCATTGCTATCACTAATAGGTTTGGAATTGTCCTTGATTTTACCAACTAGAAATTCAGTCGCTTTATCAATTCCTTTTTTCAAGGTAATTGCATTGGCTCCTGCAGCAACGTTTCTCAAACCTGATTTAACCATTGCATGAGCTAAAACAGTGGCAGTTGTAGTACCATCTCCAGCTGCATCATTAGTTTTTGAAGCAGCTTGTCTGATTAAAGCAACTCCTGTGTTTTCAATGTGATCCTCTAATTCGATCTCTTTGGCGATAGTGACACCATCATTAATAATTTGAGGAGCACCAAATTTTTTCTCTAGTACAACATTTCTTCCTTTTGGTCCAAGCGTTACAGCCACAGACTCAGCAAGGATATCAATTCCTTTCTCGAGCGCTCTACGAGCTTGCTCATTGTAAATAATTCTTTTAGCCATGTTGAGGCAGTAATTTAATAATAAGTTTTAATAATTTTTGAAACAAACATTTTAGCTTACTACAGCTAAAATATCCTTTTCTGAGAGCAAGACATATTCATCTCCCCCCAATTTAATGTCTGTACCAGCATATTTGCTGTACAAAACTTTATCGCCAATACTCACTTCAGGAGTTTGTCGAGAACCATCGTCATTAAGTTTGCCAGGGCCCACCTGAGCAACTTCTCCAACCTGTGGTTTTTCTTTAGCTGAATCAGGCAAAAGAATGCCCCCAGCAGTTTTTTCCTCAGATGCGGAAACTTTAATAAATATTCTATCTCCCAGTGGTTTTACTGTAGAGACTGTAAGTGAAACAGCTGCCATAGATTAATGGAGGATCATGATTGAGACGCTTTGCGTCATAAAAATGGAAAGAGAAATTCTCCGTCCGTATCATCAACAACATAATCTGCAAAGCGGCAATTAAACCATACTCAAACTGTGCGGGTGGCCGAACCCATTTAACGAATCTACCCATTAGGTGGTAGTATTTTCGGATTATGAGCTGTTAAAAATCAGCTATTTATCACCAATTAATAAAAAATGGTAGCAACCCCATCAACTTCTTCGCAAACAAAAGGCGTAGTACGTCAGGTAATTGGCCCAGTTATAGATGTAGAATTTCCTGCAGGGAAATTGCCCAAAATATTAAATGCTCTAAGAATTGAAGCTAAAAATCCCGCAGGACAAGATATAGCGATCACTGCAGAGGTTCAACAACTCCTTGGGGACCATAGAGTAAGAGCAGTGGCAATGAGTGGCACAGACGGCCTTGTAAGAGGCATGGAAGCGATCGACACAGGAGCACCAATATCTGTACCTGTAGGTGAAGCAACTTTGGGAAGAATATTTAATGTTTTAGGAGAACCAGTAGATGAACAAGGTCCAGTAAATACTAAAGATACTGCTCCAATTCATAGATCTGCTCCAAAGTTAACTGACCTAGAAACTAAGCCAAAAGTTTTTGAAACTGGAATTAAAGTTATCGACCTTTTAGCTCCTTATAGACAGGGAGGAAAAGTTGGATTATTCGGAGGTGCTGGAGTTGGGAAGACGGTTCTTATTCAAGAATTAATTAATAATATCGCAAAGGAACATGGAGGAGTTTCTGTTTTTGGCGGCGTAGGGGAAAGAACTAGAGAAGGGAACGATTTATATGAAGAATTTAAAGAATCAGGCGTTATCAATGCAGATGATTTAACTCAATCAAAAGTTGCCTTATGTTTTGGGCAGATGAATGAGCCACCTGGTGCAAGAATGAGAGTGGGCTTATCAGCGCTTACAATGGCCGAACATTTTAGAGATGTAAATAAACAAGACGTCCTACTTTTTGTTGATAACATTTTTAGATTCGTTCAAGCCGGCTCTGAGGTGTCTGCATTACTTGGAAGAATGCCTTCAGCTGTTGGATACCAACCAACACTAGGAACTGACGTTGGTGAATTACAAGAAAGAATTACATCCACATTAGAAGGATCGATAACATCTATCCAAGCTGTTTACGTTCCTGCTGATGACTTAACAGATCCTGCTCCAGCTACAACCTTTGCCCATTTAGATGCTACTACCGTGCTTGCTAGAGCTCTTGCAGCTAAGGGAATTTATCCTGCAGTTGATCCATTAGACTCAACAAGCACGATGCTGCAACCATCAGTTGTTGGCGATGAGCATTACAAAACAGCCAGGGCTGTCCAATCAACTTTACAAAGATACAAAGAACTTCAAGATATTATCGCAATTCTTGGTTTAGATGAGCTTTCTGAAGAAGATAGATTAACGGTCGACAGAGCCAGAAAAATTGAAAAATTCCTTTCACAACCTTTCTTTGTAGCAGAAATATTTACAGGAATGTCTGGTAAATACGTAAAATTAGAAGATACAATTGCTGGTTTCAATATGATTTTGTCAGGTGAATTGGATGATTTACCTGAACAGGCATTCTACTTAGTTGGTAATATTGATGAAGTTAAAGCAAAGGCTGAAAAAATAAAATCAGAAAAATAAATATTTGAATACATATTTATAACCTTCAATAATTTAAATTAATGGCAATTTCTCTAAAAGTTTTAGCTCCTAATAAAAACGTTTATCAAGGCGATGCTGAAGAAGTAATCCTTCCTAGTACTACTGGTCAACTTGGTATACTACCAGGACACATCTCTTTAGTTACTGCTATAGATATTGGCGTATTAAGGCTAAGAATGAATTCTCAGTGGAAATCAATAGCTCTAATGGGAGGCTTCGCTGAAATTGAATCAGATGAAGTCATAGTTTTAGTAAACAATGCTGAAATTGGCTCTGATATTAATGTTCAAAATGCCGAACAAGATCTTAAAGAAGCAAAATTAGCAATTAGCAAATTTTCTGAAAATGAAAAGAATCCAGAGAAAATTAAAGCCTTGAAAGAGGTTTCTAAGGCTGAAGCTAGGATACAAGCTGCAAAGAACTAATATTTAAGCAGTTCCACAAAAAGTTACTTCGGGAAACTTTAATTTGGCTTCTTCTAATTTTTTTGTTTTACCTTCTTCTTGCCAATAATTTATTACTTCAGTAGCTTTATTCAATATTTCTACTCTTTCGTTATCTGTAATCCAACCTTTATCCTCTAGTTCACTTTTTAATTTTTCCCAAGCATCGTCTCTTGGCCAAAAATAATAAGCAGTGAGAGGGCTTGGGCCTCCACCTACTATTTGATCGACTGCTAAAGCAACATTATCTGGTAACCACAATACTTTAATTATGAACCTTCCCTCATCAGGTTTAGGGGTATAACCAGTAGGTACTCCATCTTCGTCAATTGTTGCAGCTGCTAATACAGCTGTGGCACCCAACATTCCTGAATTAGGAGAAGAATTATTAGGCTTTTGGGGATCATCGTTTTTTTCCTTCTTTTCTGTTGAATTTTGATTTAACTTATCTGATGAGGTCATTCACTTATTTATGTTTAATAAATAATTTATCAGCTTATGGTCACATTTTGATTAATTTATTCAAAATTTCTTGTTTTTAGTTATTGATACCTTCTAAACAGGATTTTATCTGTCATGGGTTACTTCATAAAAGTCATAAATAGTAGCTTCCAATGAATCCCAAAGATCTTTAGGAATATCGTTTTCTTCTGCGAACATGCCAAGCTGACTAGCTAAGCCTCTTGCTTGAGAGAGTTTCGAATCATATGAATCGGACTTATTCATTTTTGAGCTTTACACTTAATAAAAAATAAATCTATTAACTAGATAAGTCAAATCTTAAAATTCTAAATCAGAAATTTCTTTTAGTGCAGCAATACTCAAAACTTCAGGTTTTGTATCTGTGACCAGAACATCATCTTCTATTCTTATCCCTATGCCTTTCCATTTATCGTCTATGGGGGGTTGTCCCTCAGGGATTGGGATCCTATCACTTATATAGATCCCAGGTTCTACTGTAAGAATCATTCCATTTTGTAATGGCACTTCATAGTCTCCCATTCTGTATGCTCCAACATCATGAACATCTAAGCCAAGCCAATGTCCAGTTCTATGCATATAAAGATGTTTATAAGATTGATTCTCAATTATCTCCTCAGTACTTCCCGACAATAAACCAATTTCTTTTAATCCTTCTATCAGAATTGTTAAAGCAACATTATGAACAGAACTAGAATTCGATCCCTTTATGGCACTTTTAATTGCATTTTTCTGAGCACTCAATACAATGTCATAAATAATTTTTTGCTCATTTGAAAATTTACCACCTATTGGAATAGTTCTTGTTATGTCTCCATTGTAATAGTCGGTTAGTGAGCAGCCAGCATCAACCAACAATAAATCTTCCTTCTTCAAGGGGGAGTTATTTGAAGTGTAATGCAAAATACATGCATTATCTCCTGAAGCAACAATAGAGTTATAAGCTGGTCCTCTCGCCCCTTTTTCCAAAAAGAATCCCTCTAGAAGACCCTGAATTTGTCTTTCATTTTTCTTTGATGAGATAGATTCTCTAACTAGTTCATGAGCTTCGGCTGAGATTTGTATAGCCTCTCTCATTCTCTGAATTTCAAATTCACTTTTAATTAATCTCATCTCATTTAAATAAATTTCTGGAGATTTTATAGAATTTCCGCCAATGCCTAATCTTGAGCGATTTTCAAGTTGTTGTGAAAAAATTTCCAGTATTATTTTCTCAACTGATGGGTGCTTACCAATAGAAAAAACAAGTTCATCAGATCCATTAATATAGGCTGGGAGTAAATCTCTTAATTCGTTTATTGAATGAGCCTTATCAACATTAAACTCTTTTTCAGCGCCTTCTAAACCCCATCTAAAACCATGCCAAACTTCGCTTATAACATCTTTAGGAGCAACAAACATAATAAATCTCTCTCCCTTTGGCTTATGCGATAAGAAAAGAGCGATTGCATCTGGCTCATCGAAACCGGTTAAATACCAAAAATTACTATCTTGCCTAAAAGGATATTCACAATCAGCATGATGCTTTACGAGATTAGCACCTGGGATAATAGCAGCTTTTCCATTTAATTTATTGAGGAAGATTTCTCTTCTTTCTTCAAAAACTTTATTTTTAGGTTTAAACATAGATTGTGTATTGGCGTGTTTAAAAAAAAAATGGAAGAATGAATTAATACAGATTTTGTAACTAATCTATTTTAATGGAACCAAGTATATACGGTTTAATTGTACTTATTATAATTATTTTAATTGGGTCAGCATGTTGTTCGGGAGTAGAAGCTGCTTTTTTAGCTGTAAATTCAATTCGAATTCTAGAGATAGCCTCTAAACAAAAACCAAAGAGTTCTGCAAATCAACTCCTTAAACTTAGAAAACATCTTGGAAGGACATTAACTGTAATTACTATTACTAATAATGGATTTAACATAATTGGAAGTCTTATTTTAGGTGTATATGGAGCATTGGTAATTAATAGTAGTTATGGCTTAACCCTATTTTCAATTGCTTTTTATTTACTAGTTGTCTTAGTAGGAGAAGTACTACCTAAGGCTCTTGGTACAAGATTCTCAGTTCAAATAGCATTATTATCAGTTCCTATCTTGAGAATATTGCATACTTTAATGAAGCCATTCTTAATATTAATAGAACAAATATTTCCAGTTATTACTGCAGAAAATGAAATTTCAACTGATGAAGAAGAAATTAGACAAATGGCAAAAATTGGAAGCCAAAAAGGTTTGATAGAAGCTGATGAGGCAGCAATGATATTTAAGGTTTTTCAATTAAATGATTTAAAAGCTAAAGATTTAATGATCCCTAGAGTATCAGCACCTTTTCTTGATGGGTCTTCTAATCTTGAAGAAATTTCAAAACTTATAATGGCTGATAACTCTCCATGGTGGGTTATTTTGGGGGATAAAGTTGACAAAATACAGGGGGTGGTTCCCCGTGAGAGAATGCTAGCAGAATTAATTAATGGAGAAAGTAAAAAATTATTGTCAGATATTTGCGAACCTGTGGACTACATTCCCGAAATGATTAAGGCAGATCAATTATTAACAAGATTTGACAAGAATCATAAAGGAGTGAAAGTAGTAGTAGATGAATTTGGGGGATTCGTGGGCATTATTGGTGCAGAAGCTGTGTTATCTGTTTTAGCTGGCTGGTGGAAAAAATAAATCATGAAACAATTGAAAATTAATAAAAATTATATACTTTTAAAAAATTGGTGGGAGACTATTGATCTTACCAACTATGAAAAGAGTCATTTTAATAAAGAAATAATTTCTTTTAATCAACAACTTTTTAGGCTCAAAGAAAAAAAAATAAGAATTGGCGCATATGGTAAATCAGGCGTAGGAAAATCCTCTGTTTTAAATTCTTTATTAAAAAAAGATATATTTAAAACAGATATCATCAATGGGACCACAAGAGAAATACAAGCTGAAGAATGGAAATTTAAAGATCAAACATTCAACAGTGTAGAGTTACTAGATTCTCCAGGATTTGATTTCTGCGATATTAAATTCCCGGCTAAAGTTTACTCCTCTATAAATAACTCAGATCTTATTTTATTTATAATTTCGGGAGATCTAAATAGAAATGAATTAAGCGAAATCAGTTCCTTTATTCAAGATGGAAAAAAAATTATTATAATTTTAAATAAAATTGATCTTTTTAATCAAATTGAATTAAAAGAAATATTAGAAAATATAAATTCTAAGCTTCCAAAAGATTTAAATATTCCCATAATTATTAATTATGAAAATAATCTGAAAAATTACATGACAAAAATAATAAATCAACATGGTGAGATATTTTTAACACTTAATTCTCTTCAATCAGCTGACAAATTGTTTCTAATGATAAAAGAGCAAAGATTGAAAAGAAGGCAGAAATTAGCTCAGTCAACTATTGGTAAATTTTCTACCATAAAGGCATCAACGGTAGCTCTTAATCCTTTTATTTTGCTTGATATTGCTAGTAGTTTTGCACTAGATACTGCATTGATTAGCGAATTAAGTAAAATTTACGGATTAAATTTGAAGGGTGAATCTACAAGAAAAATATTCAAAAACATATCTATTAATAATTTATTTTTAGGCGTCACTCAAGTCGGAGTAAATACATCTTTCAACCTTATTAGGAAAGTAATTGTATTAACCGCACCTTTCACTAACGGGCTATCATTATTACCCTATGGACCCATAGCAATTATTCAAGCAGCAATAGCAATTCAATCTACAAAAATTCTTGGGAAATTAGCAGCCAAAGAGATATTTCAAAGAAGCAAAGCTTCGTTTATAGAACCTTATATAATGATTCAAAATATTAATATTAATGAACCAGAGATTTTTAAACACATAAATATCTATTTATCAAAAAGAAATTTAAATAATAATTTTGTTGGTTTTCTACCTTAAAACTTAAAATGGTAAAAAGAATTGCATTATTTGGTACGAGTGCTGATCCGCCTACAATTGGACACAAAAAAATTCTTGAAGAATTATCCAAAATTTATGATTTTACTATTAGCTATGTGAGCAACAACCCCAAAAAAAATCACATAGAGGATATCTCAAGTCGTAGCCATTTATTAAAAACTCTTATTGATGATTTAGATAATCCGAAAATTTTATTTAATCAAAAAGTGAGTAGTCAATGGGCAGTAGAGTCAATCAAAAAATGTAAAGAAATTTATAAATTTAATAATTTAGATTTTGTTATTGGGAGTGATTTAATTAAAGAAATTTTCTATTGGAAAAATTTTGACAAAATTATTTTGGAGATAAGTTTTTTTATAATTTTAAGAGAGGGATATCCTGTCGAATCAAATACTCTTAAAATGTTAGAAACTTATAAAGTGAAATTTAATATTTCAACCATCAAAACCCCAAACATTTCAAGTTCTAAGTTTAGATTAAATTTTAATTCTTCTAATTTACCGTCGTCGTTAATAGATATAGTTAAGAAGAAAAATTTATATGAATCCATCAAATTAGTTGAATGAAGTTTTTACTTGCCCAAATAAATCCAGTTGTTGGAGATTTAGAGGGCAATGCAAAAAAAATACTTAATATTGCTTCGAAAGCTAGCTCAATTTCTGCTGATTTTGTTCTTACTCCAGAATTATCATTATGGGGATATCCTGCAAATGACTTACTTTTTAAAAAAAATTTAATCAAAAATCAATGCCAAATTCTTGATCAATTAGCCTTAGATATTAATAAAAAATATGGAAACTTAAGTATCTCAGTCGGAATAGCTGAGATAATAAATGATTCTTTTTTTCCTAATCTTTATAATTCTATTGCGTTGGTTGAGGGCGGTGAATGGAAAATAATTGCTCGTAAAATTATTCTTCCCACTTATGAAGTATTTGATGAGAAAAGATACTTTAGATCAGAAGAGAAAGTTTCCGTATTGATTAAACAAATTAAAAATAAAACTTGGCGACTTGGCTTTACTATATGTGAGGATTTATGGGTCAACAAAGATATAGAAGGTAGAGGAATTCATAGAAAAAATCCCATTATTGATTTAAAGAAAAAAAAAGTTGATATTTTAGTAAATTTATCAGCCTCCCCATATACTCTTAAAAAGTTAGAGCTAAGATCCAAGGTTTCCAGTTTTGCCGCACAATATCTTCAAGTACCGCTGATTTATGTCAACCAGATTGGAGCAAATGATAATTTAATTTTTGATGGAAATAGTTTTATTCTTGATAAGAATGGATCTAAAATTAAGCAATTACAATCTTTTTCGGAAGATCTCTCCAGCTGGGAGATTGATCAAACAAAACCTGAAAAAAATGAATTTGAAAACTCCGAAATGTCATCAATTTTTGATGCATTAGTCCTTGGTGTTAAAGATTATGCAAAAAAATGCGGATTTAAAACAGCTTTAGTTGGATTAAGTGGTGGTATTGATTCAGCACTTGTCACAGCAATTGCTACAGCGGCTCTAGGAAGTGAAAATGTTTATTGCGTTTCAATGCCCTCTAAGTGGAGCTCATCGCATTCAAAGAGTGATGCAAAAGATTTAGCAAGAAGATTAAAGATAAGTTTCAAGAGCATTCCAATTGAAAAATTGATAACCTCTTTTGAAGAATCATTTATAAAAACCATAGATTTCGAAATGGCTGAAATAACAAATCAAAATATTCAGTCAAGGATAAGAGGCACACTTCTTATGGCTTTAGCAAATCAAGAAAAGCATTTGTTACTTTCAACAGGCAATAAATCAGAGCTGGCCGTAGGATATTGCACGCTTTATGGTGATATGAATGGGGGATTATCGGTAATTGGGGATTTATACAAAACTAACGTTTTTAAATTATGTAATTGGCTTGATAGTGAAGATTCAATTAATCGTAGAAAGTCATATATGTTAGATACTAATGTAAATATAATTGGAGAAAATATACGTACAAAAGCTCCAAGTGCCGAATTAGGTCCTGATCAATTAGATACTGATTCTCTCCCACCTTATTCTATTTTAGATAATATTCTTAAAGGAATTATCGAAGAGAAAAAAGATTTACAACAATTAGAAGAAGATGGTTATAAAAAAGATTTAATTTTAAAAATTATCTCACTCATAAAAAAAGCGGAATTCAAAAGAAAGCAGGCTCCTCCAATCCTAAAACTAAGCAGTCAATCATTAGGAAGTGATTGGAGAGTTCCCATAGCAATATCCTATTAATCAATATAAGAACACTGTTGGATTTTTTTTAAAGGCCGTTTAATTGACTTAAAGTTGATACCTTTTTTGATAGCAAGAATTATGCCTGCAGCTTCTAAATAATTATCCACTTCAAAAAGATTGTGATAATCATAAAACTCATTTGTCACTTTTAATGTATTATTATTTTTTACAGAGATAATATTTAAACCTTTTTCAATCCCTGCTAGTACTGCTTCTCCACCTAGTGCCCCATTAGGAACAACAATAGATTCAATCTGATCAGGATGTAGTGAGATTGATTCATTTTTAGCAGGCAATTCAACAATGTCAGGGGCATTGCTTAACCCAATCAGTACTGATGGTAAAAAGGTGTATCCTATTTCTTCTGCAGCTGCTCGAGGATCTAAATTTTCATTCAATTCAATTGGATTTAAAGCAGGTGCGTGAGCACAGGGAACTTTTAAAAATTTGCTTATTAAATGACTTATAACTGCTTCGACTCCAGAAATAGGATCAACCCCTTTCCCCTCTCGATAGATATTTGTTTCTAACGAATCTGAATCATCTGGAAATTTTGCCACAATTGCTATTGCCGTAACTCCTTTTTCTATTAAACATTTTCCAGCCTCAATTAGAGTATCAGGATTTTCAATTATGCCACCACTGATTTTTGAAGAATCAGAATCAATAACTATATTTAATGGCTTTTTTGTAATCACATAAGAATGAACATTAATACCTAAAGTAGAAACACATGCATCAGCAACTTGTAAATGTCTTTCTAATATTTCTTTTTTAATGGCTGAATCAAAAATTATCCCAATTTTCTGTTGCTTTACACTTTTTAAAGCGATTTCTCCTTTAGCAAGTCTGTCTAAACTATAACCCTCAACATAAAAAATATTTTTATCTTTTTCAGAAAGAGTGCCACCATTCATAACATTTGGATGAGTAATTAAACATCCACTTGCCGATGCTAATAATTTAGCGGTAGGAAGTGCATCCCCAGCAAAACCTCCTACTTCACAACCAATACCAGTTGGAACAATGAATATTGTTGGTGAATTTTGCATTATTAAAAATATTTCAATTTATATTTTTTAATTAGCTAAGACAGCTTTAATTTTAAGTTTTTTTGTTCCAAAAGAGTCAATAGAATTTTGAATATCAACAATTGACCATCGAATTAAATCACCTTTTTTTTCTAAATTTGCAATGATGAATTCCCTTAAATTTTTTAATTTTATTGAAACTGGCCAATCTAAATAATAATCAACTGAACTTAATTTCATTTTTGATATTTACCAAATTGATCATTATATAAATCATCTTCGACCTCTTTACCAATAACAATATTCAAATCTGACTTGGGATAAGCTACACACAAAAGTGAAAAGCCTTTTTCCCTCAAATCATCATTTAATCCCATAGCATCTTGTTGATCTACAGATCCCTCTAATATCATGGATGCACAATCTGTACAAACTCCTGAACAACAACTACTTGGTAAATCTATTCCATTCATTTTTGCCGCAGAAATAATATCTTGATCTTCTGAACATAAAAAACTAAAACTCTTTTGCTCAAATTGAACTTTGATATTGTATTCAGGCATATACTAAAACTTATTGTTAAACTACTGAACCTCCTACAACTTCTAATATTTCTTGAGTAATAGCTGCTTGTCTGGCTTTGTTATAGGTTAGATTCAAAGTACTTGCTAATTCTTTAGCATTATCACTCGCATTATTCATAGCAGTCATCCTGCAAGCGAGTTCTGAAGCTGCCGACTCTTGAAGAGCTCTTAGTACCTGATTCTGTAAATATAATGGTAATAACGAATCTAATAGTTGATCAGGACTTTGTTCAAAAACAATATCTGATGGCAACTTCTCTGAATCACTTTTTTCAATATTTGATTTTTCAACAAGTAACCTACTATCTTTTGTAGTTAACCTAAAAATCTCATCATTTTCCTCAGCAATTCCTTGAGGGTCAAGTGGCAATAGTGTTTGAACGACAGGGGCGCAGCTAACTAAAGTAATAAATTTCGTGTAAATAATTTCCACCCTATCAGAATTTTCTGAAAGAAATTCAGCTAAAATCTCATTTGTAATTCCTTCAGAATCCTTAACTGTGGGTACCTGTTCTAGTTCTATGAAAGTACTTTTAATTACATATCTATCCTTTCTATTTTGAAAATATCCAATAGCTTTCTTCCCTACCAAAATTAAATTTGGCTGATACCCTTGTTTGACTAATTCTGCATACCTAATTTCCACCTTCTTTATTATGTTGGTATTGTATCCTCCACATAATCCTCTATCAGCAGTTATGCATACCAAAGAAATTGTTTTTACATCTCTTTTTGATAGAAGAGGAGAATCTACAGCTTCAAACTGAACTCTAGATTGAATATTTTCTAAAACCCGAGCAAGTTTATCTGCAAAAGGCCTACTCTTAAGAACTTGATCTTGTGCCCTCCTAACTTTTGCAGCTGCCACTAATCTCATAGCTTCTGTTATTTTTCGTGTATTTTTAACAGAAACTATTCGATCTCTAATTTCTTTAAGATTTGCCATGATATTTCCTTAAATAAATTTAAATTGTAGAAAGCATTGAAGATTTAACTTCATTAATCACCTCTTTGAGTGTTGCTTCTAAGCCATCATTCAATTTTTTCTCTTTAAGAATCTCCTCAATAAATTCTGCTTTGTTTAACTTAAGATATTCTCTTAGTTCAGCAGCAAATTTAGTTACATCTTCCACTGGAACTTCATCAATAAGGCCCTTAACACCTGCATAAACAACAGCAACTTGTTCAGCAAGATTTAATGGTGAGAATTGTGCTTGTTTTAGTAACTCTCTTAATCTTTTCCCTCTTTCTAATTGTTGTTGAGTAGCCTCATCAAGATCAGAAGCGAATTGAGAGAATGCTGCTAATTCATCAAATTGAGCTAATTCTAATTTAAGAGTTCCAGCAATTTTCTTAATTGCCTTTGTTTGAGCAGCTCCTCCAACGCGGCTAACAGAAATACCAACATTAATAGCTGGTCTTAATCCTGAGTTAAATAAATCTGCACTCAAGAATATTTGTCCATCTGTAATTGAAATAACATTAGTTGGAATGTAAGCAGAAACGTCACCTGCCTGAGTTTCAATAATTGGAAGAGCCGTCATTGAACCCCCACCCATATCATCAGATAATTTTGCTGCCCTTTCAAGTAATCTGCTATGACAATAAAAAACATCTCCTGGATAAGCTTCTCTTCCTGGTGGTCTTCTCAAAAGGAGAGACATTTGTCTATAAGCCTGAGCTTGTTTTGTTAAATCATCATAAATAACTAGTGTTGCTTTGCCTTGGTACATAAAGTGCTCAGCAATTGCTGCACCGGTATAAGGTGCCAAGTATTGTAGAGCTGCGGCTTCAGAGGCTCCTGCACTTACAACAATAGTGTAATCAAGAGCCCCTTTTTCTCTTAAAACCTCAACCACATTTGCTACAGATGCTGACTTCTGACCAATAGCCACATAAACACAAACAACGTCTTGACCTTTTTGGTTGATTATTGTGTCAATAGCAATAGCAGATTTTCCAGTTTGTCTATCACCAATAATTAATTCTCTTTGACCTCTTCCCACAGGAATCATTGCATCAATAGATGTGATACCTGTTTGCATTGGTTCATGTACTGATCTTCTCTTAATTATTCCAGGAGCCATTTCTTCGATCAATCTAGTATCACTAGTCGGGATTTCCCCTTTCCCATCTATTGGTTGTCCTAAAGGGTTAACAACTCTCCCCTGCATTGCCTCACCAACTGGAACAGATGCGATTTTACCTGTTGACTTAACGTTACTTCCTTCTTGGACGCCAAGTGCCTCGCCCATTAAAACAGCACCAACATTATCATCTTCAAGGTTCAATGCTATACCTTCGGTACCATCCTCAAATTCTAATAATTCACCAGCCATGACCTGATCCAAGCCATATATTCTTGCAATGCCATCACCGATTTGCAGAACAGTTCCTACATTGCTAACACTTACAGATTGGTCATAATCAGTTATTTGTTGTTTTAAGATTGAACTGATTTCATCAGGGCGTATAGATACCATGGATTTAAGAATTTAAGGTTGATTTAAAAGTTACTTGGAAAGTGACAAGCCAAGTTTTCTAATTTGTGAAGCAAGGGAAGCATCAATTACTTTTGATCCTACACTGGCGACGAAACCACCAATAAGAGATGGGTCAATTTTAGTTACAAGTTCTAATTTTTCAGTTCCTGCTATATTGATGATCTTTTGGGTAATTAAACCTTTCTGTTCATCTGTAAGCTCGACTGCTGAAGTAACAGTTGCCAAAGCAATATTACTATTTTCTCTGTAAATCTCTAAAAACCTTTCAAGAATAGAAGTAATAATTCCAATTCTTTGCCTATCGGCCAATAATTTCAAGAAATTCAGTAAAGAAGAATTTACCTTATTTGAAAAAATTTCAATAATGATTTTCTTCTTAGCATCTGTCTCTAAAATGGGAGAGGATAGTGCCTTCTCCAATTCAGGGGAATCATTTAATAATTCTAAAAGTTGTTTAACCTCAGAAACAATCTCTTCTGTTTGCGAATTTTCATTCACAACTTGAAGTAATGCCTCTGCATATGGTGTAGTAACTGAATTTAAAAGTGGCATTAATTCACCTCAATATTGTTAATTGATTGAGTGACCAAATTTTCTTGTGTTGTTTTATCAAGTCTATTTGGTAGAGAATCTAAAGCTTTCTTAATTGCTAATTCAACAGCTTCTTTTCGAAGTTGAGAAATTGCTCTAGATGCTTCAGAGCTCTCATCGGAAATTGCACTTTGTTTAATTCGTGCCATCTCTTCGATTGCTTTTTTCTCACTTTCCATTCTGATTGATTCAGATCTTTTAAGAGAATCTGCTTTTATTTGAGAAGCTTTTTCTTCTGCTAAAGATAAGTCTTTCTTTGCCTTCTCTAAAGCTTGAGTTGCATTGAGAAGTCGATCTTCAGCATCTTTTAATTCAAGAAGAATTCCTTCTCTTCTTTTTTGAAGCATTTTACCTAGGAAACCAGGCAAAAATTTATAAAGGCCAAAAACCACTACAGCCCAATTAAGTATATTAGTTTCGAATAAATCGAAATTCAATCCAAAACCTTCTGTAGCTAAGAGAGTTAAATTCATTTTTCTAGAATCAGTCTATTAACAATAAGTTCGCTTAAATCATCAGCCTGTTTAGAAAGTTGATCACGAGCAGCAGATGTCTGACTTTCAATTTCTAGTCTTGCTTTTTCTTTTGAAGCATTTGCTTCATTGTTAGCAAGTTCTAGTGCTTCTTTATAAAGCTTGTCAGACTCATTCTCAGCTTCGCCCACAATTCTTTGAGCTTCTGAACGAGCACTTTGAAGCTGAGTCATTAAATCAGCTTCTAATTTTTTAACCTCTGAAAGCTTATTTTTGGCCTCAGTAATATTATTACTTACAAACTTTTCTCTTTTTTCAACAACATTGCCAACAGGCTTAAAAAAGAGAGAATTTAATATGTAAGTTAGAGCAACTACTTGTATCGCCATTAGTGGCAAAGTGGCATTTATATCAAATAATCCACCTTCTGTAGCACCAAAAAAATTAAAGGCCAACATATGATTCAGTTGAAGTTAAAAAATTAAATTTAGATATTGCTAATAAGGAGTAGAAGCAATATTAACTTTTAGGAAAAAGGATTCGCAAAAAGTAGTACCAAAGCCACAACTAATCCGTAAATTGTTAATGACTCCATGAAAGCGAATGATAAAAGAAGAGTTCCTCTGATTTTACCTTCAGCTTCTGGTTGACGGGCTATGCCCTCAACAGCACCTTGAGCTGCGTTACCTTGTCCAAGACCTGGGCCAATAGCACCTAGACCAACTGCTAAACCAGCAGCTACAACTGATGCAGCGGAAGTAATCGAATCCATAATTTTGAAATAAAGAGCTTAATACTTGTGATAAATCTTTTTTGTCATACACGCTTGGACATCCTTTGATTTAAGAATGGGTCTGATATTTTCAGACCTACGCGATTAAATATTTTGCCAGATTACAGACCCTTTGTAAAAGCGTCTGAATGTATTGGAAGACAGCTAATGATGTTCTTCAACAGCTTCTCCAATGTAGTAGGCCGCTAAAGTTGCGAAAATCAATGCCTGAATTGCACTAGTAAATAACCCTAGGAACATAACAGGTATTGGTAGAATTAGTGGAACTAAGAAGACTAGAACACCAACAACAAGTTCATCGGCCAAAATATTTCCAAATAGCCTGAAAGAGAGTGATAAAGGTTTAGTAAAATCCTCTAGAATTTTGAAAGGGAGCATAATCGGAGTTGGGTGAACATAGTATTCAAAGTATCTCCAACCTTTATTGCTTAAACCGGCATAGAAATAAGAAAGTGAAACCAATAAAGCTAAGGCTATTGTTGTATTTATATCTGCAGTAGGTGCACCCAACTCGCCACTTGGTAACTTAATTAATCTCCAAGGAATTAAAGCTCCTCCCCAATTACTAACAAAGACGAATAAAAATAAAGTACCTATAAATGGCATCCAATCTCTATAAACTTTTTCACCTATTTGAGTCCTAGCTAGATCTCTTATGTAATCCCAGAGAAACTCAAGCAAGTTTTGAAGGCCTTTAGGATCATTTTCCATTTTTTTAGTCCCTAAAGAAATAAAAACTAGTAACGCTCCTAATAAAATCCAAGATGTCAAAAATACCTGCCCGTGAAGTCTGATATTTCCAATTTGCCAATAAAGATGTTGACCAACTTCTAATGCTGCAAAATTTGTTAGCAAGGAATTAAAGAACATTTGATTTGAATAAAAAATTTACTTAAGAGCGTGAAAAATAAAGAATGAGTGAAGGTTTATAAATGAAAAAACCTATCATTGCGGGGAAAATATCCAAAGATCCTAGCTTGCTCGCAAAAATAAAGAGGCAAACTGGAACTAATAGTTGCAATTTTGATACACCTGATGATTCTTTACCAAGTTTTCCTACACTTTTAGCAAGCAAACGTAGGTAAAAAATACCGGAAATTGCACCTATAAAAATACTAAAACCAAAAGTAAATCCGAAAAAAATTCCAGTTATTGATGCTAATAAAATAGAGACAATAAAAGTAATTCCAAAAATTGTTAATTGCAATTTTGTGTATTCATCATTTTTAGAAAGCAAATTATCTATTTTATTGGCAATACCAGCTTTACTTTCTTTGATGATCGAATTATCAAGGGATTGAGAAAATTGAACATTCTCATTAGAAGGATGCTCAAGTTTTTTTCTATTTGAGTCCACTGATGTGAACATAGTTTAGAAACCCTCTCTGAATGGTTTGAAATAAGTATATAAACCCAGGGAATCTATCACGGAGAGGTCCCTTTTAGCTAGTTTTTTTCTATAAAAAATTAATTCTTAAGATTTATGATGAATCTATAGATCATTTTTTACTTTATTCTTCAAAAATAAAATTTATGAAAAATCATCTTTTTAATTGCTTCAACACTTTAAATCGTTAATAAAAGACTTGGCAAAATCTCAATTAAACGTCTCAATAGTACATATACATCTAAAAAATTGGAGATAAGTCAAGAAAAAATAAAATATAAAAGAATTTCTAAAAGAAAAAAAACATTTAGTTCTAATTACAGAAAAAATCTAAGCAATTTATCAGAGTCTATATTTCCATTACCTTGGACGGTATGGCCTTATGAGGCAAAAATCCTCGTCGTTCTCATTGGAATTTGGTCAATATTAGGAATATGCATTCTTGGATCATCAAGTTGGTGGGTGGCTAGTAGAGAAATGGGACATTGGGCTTATTTCTTAAAAAAACAAATTATTTGGACAATTCCAGGAATTGGTATATTTTATTTCGTTGTTAATACAAACATTAGAAATCTTTTAAAGTTTTCAAGAATTATTTTTTTTATTTTATTCTTTTTAATATTCCTAACCAATATTACTGGAATTACAGTTAACGGATCCTCAAGATGGCTAGTACTAGGAAATTTACGTCTGCAACCATCTGAATTAATTAAACCTTTTCTAATTCTAGAAGCTTCTAACCTTTTCGCTCATTGGAATCTGATTAAGAATGATAAAAAATTAATTTCACTATTCTCTTTTGGATTATTAATTTTATTAATACTAAAGCAGCCTAATTTGAGTACTGCATCATTAACTGGAATTCTTTTTTGGGTAATGGGTTTATGTGGAGGCGTAAAACTAATTTCTCTCTGCTCATTTGCCTCACTAGGATTTATTACTGGATGTATTAGTATCCTCAATAACGAATATCAAAAACTTAGAGTTACTTCATTTATTAATCCTTGGAAAGATCAACAGGAAACTGGATTTCAATTGGTTCAAAGTTTATTAGCTGTAGGTTCAGGAGGGCTATTCGGTCAAGGTTTTGGCTTGTCTATACAAAAATTACAGTACCTACCTTTTATGTACACAGATTTTATTTTTGCCATTTTTGCTGAAGAATTTGGTTTGTTAGGGTGTACTTTATTCCTAGTTTTTCTTGCAGTTTTCTCTTATATAACTTTAAGAATTGCTCTAAAGTGCAGGAACAACTATACAAAATTAGTTTCTATCGGATGTGGTGTATTGTTGATAGGTCAATCAATAATGCATATTGCTGTAGCAACAGGCTCAATGCCTACTACCGGCTTACCACTACCTTTCATTAGTTATGGTGGAAATTCATTAATCGCATCATTTTTTATTGCAGGGATGTTACTGAGATGTTCATTAGAATCTACAGGATTCATAGGTATGATTAGTACACGAAAGACTCTTAATTAGTTAGAATTTATAAGATTTAAGTCAAGCTATCGAATCATTTAATTTAGTTATTTCAGAATTATCTCAAAAGGGTAATCTGCTTATGCAGAATGGCCTTAATAATCCTGGCCCATTTACTATATTTTTGGTTTTCAGCGCAGGACTTTTAACGAGTCTTGGCCCATGCTCATTATCATTACTACCAATCACTATTGCTTATATAGGAGGAACAGAGAAAAATAAATTTAAACTTATTAGTTTTTCAGCAGGAGTCGTTTTTTCACTCGTTACGCTTGGTGCTGCCAGTGGATTCTTAGGAAGGATATATGGTCAAATCCCATCTTATTACACTTCGGTCGTTGCCTTGATAGCAATAATAATGGGTTTAAATTTACTAGGGATTCTAAAGTTTCAGTTCCCGAATGGACCTAATATGAAAATCATTGAAGATAAAATACCAAAATTTATAGCACCTTTTGCAATAGGGACTACTTTTGGACTAGCTTCTTCACCTTGCATTACTCCAGTTTTAGCAACTCTTCTGGCTTGGGTATCGCAAGCTAAAAATCCAACAATATCTATTATTTTTTTATTTTTCTTTGGGATAGGTCAAGTAACACCATTAATCGTTGCAGGAGCTACTGCAGAAAACTTAAAACAATTTTTAGCGCTTAGAAAATTTAGTCAAATAATCCCGACTTTAAGTGGGATATTTTTAGTTTCCCTAGGGTTATTAAATTTATTATCAAATTGGATTTAAATGATTATTTTTAAGAATCTAATATTAAAAATATCAAGTTTAAGATTCGCCATATCACTGATAATCTTCATAGCTATTACAAGCGGCATAGGTACTTTTATACCTCAAGGTAGTAGTAATAAATTTTATATTGATAATTTCGATAGTGCTCCCATTTTTGGATTTTTAGATGGAGAAAAAGTCTTAAAACTTCAATTGAATCATATATATACAAGCTTTTGGTTTTTATTTACATTAATTCTTCTTTGCATTTCTCTAGCAGCTTGTAGTTTCAGGAGGCAAATACCTTCATTAAAAGCTTCATTAAAATGGATTGAATATAAGAGCGAAAAAAAATTTAGCAAACTGCAACTAACTACAAGTCATCCAATCAATCAAAATGGAGAATATATATCAAAAGTAGATTTATTACTTAAAAAAAGAGGATGGAAAACATACAAATTTAAAAGTCATATTTCTGCAAGAAGTGGTTTAATTGGAAAAATCGGTCCTTTAGTTGTACATATCGGATTAATAGTCTTACTTATAGGTTCAGCATATGGAAGTTTTACAAGTCAATCAAAAGAACAATATTTACTGCCTGGAGAAACTTTGAATCTTGTTAATGAGAGCACAAACTCAAAAGCCAATGTAAAATTAGTCGATTTTTCTATTGAACGAGAAAGTGATGGTGTACCCAAACAGTTTATTTCAAAATTAAATTTTTCTTCTGAAGATCTAAATCTAAATGAAATAAAAACCACTAAAGTTAATCACCCAATCAGGTTTAAAGGATTAACTATTTATCAAGCAGATTGGGCAATATCAAATGTTGTTTTAGAAATAGATAATATCCTTTATCAATTACAACTAAAGGAGATTCCCGAAATCGGCAATCAAGTTTGGGGAGTTTTAATTGAATTAGGCTCGGAGACTAAAAAAAATTTCCTTTTAACAATAGATAATGAAAATGGTCCACTTAAAATTTCGAATATAGAAAATTTTTCCGGGAATAATCTCTATATCAATGACAATACTTTAGAAGTTAATTCTTCAAAAGTATCTCTGAAAAAAATAATCCCCAGCAGTGGATTAATAATCAAAAATGATCCGTCTATACCATTTATTTATTTTTCTTTTATTTTAATAATTTTTGGAACAATAATAAGTCTTATACCAACTAACCAAATATGGATTCTTGTAAATAAAGAATCACAAAAGTTATTTATTGGAGGTCTTAGCAATAAAAATCTAGTTGGTTTTAAAAAAGAATTTTTTAAATTATCAGAAGAAATAAAAAATTTTTAATTTTTTTTCTGTCCACTAAAAATATCTAACTGCATAGAAACATTTCCTCTGGGGTTAAATGCAGCGTTTAAATGTATCCAGTGAGGTGAGCCTTCATTCACTAAATCATCCATAATTCTATTAACAACTTCCTCATGTGATATTTTTATATCTCTAAAATTATTAATATAAAGCTTTAAAGACTTCAACTCATAGACTCTCAAATTAGGTTGATAAATAATATTTAGTTTTGCAAAATCTGGATAACCAGAAAAGGGGCACTTACATGTAAATTCAGGTAACTGGATAGAAATTTCATAAATTCTTTTCTTATTAGGATTCTCGAAACAAATTATTTTTGATTCTTCAATAATTCTTTCACCATATAACGGTCTTTGAGTCGAATCATCTAATTTAGCTGTACTCATTTTTAGTAGAACTTATTTACTAAACCTATATAAAAAGATCAAAATCCGCAAAAATCGCAACAAGCTTAAGTATTACAATTGAATAAGGCAAAAGCTGTTAAATCTTATTTTTGTATCAGTTGTAACTTTCATAATGCCATTCTAAAGGGTTATATGTGTTTAGTTCAAAAGTAAATTAATGGACATTTGTTTGATAACAATCGATAACAACTTAAATAAATCCCTTGAACCAAAAAGTGCAATTGGAATGTTATGGCTTCAAACACACTTTGACAATGATCAGTGGGAAGCATTATCAAATAGCACAGTTATTATTTCTGAGGAAAACTCCAAACTATTAATTGAAGACGCCACGAATGCAGGCCTCAATATTAAATGTTTTTCTGATATTTCAATGTTGGATGTTTTCCCAAAAAACAATTAAAATATTAATATTCAATCTTTAATCATGAAGAAAATTGAGGCAATCATACGTCCATTTAAACTGGAGGATGTAAAAATTGCATTAGTAAACTCTGGTATTGTTGGAATGACAGTTAGTGAAGTCAGAGGTTTTGGGAGGCAAAAAGGACAAGTTGAAAGATATAGAGGATCAGAATTTACTGTTGAATTCCTTCAGAAACTCAAAGTAGAAGTTGTCGTAGAAGATGAAAAAGTTAATTCAGTCATAGATGCAATTGCTGAAGCAGCAAAAACTGGAGAGATAGGTGACGGAAAAATATTCATCACATCAATTGATTCTGTTGTGAGAATTAGAACTGGTGACAAAGACGATGAAGCTCTTTAATTCAAAGAGTTTCTTTTACTAAATTTTGTATATATTCACTATTAATCCTTGTATTTGATTGACATCCTAAGGTCATCCAAGCTAAATATTCATGATTTCCAGCAGGACCTACTAGAGGAGAAGCTATCAAATTCTTTATATTCCATTGAAAATTCTTAGCAGCATAAATAACAGACTCTATAGCCTCAGTATGGAATTTAGGATTGCGAACAACACCGCCTTTACTGACTTTATCTTTACCCACCTCAAATTGGGGTTTAATTAAAAATATTCCCTCAATACAATCACCTTCTAATAAATTACAAATAGATTTAAAAACTAACTTTAATGAAATAAAAGACAAATCAGCAACCACAAAATTTGGTAATTCATTACTTCTAGATAAAAGATCATTAGGTTTTAAATTTCGAATATTAGTTCGTTCAAAAAGTATGACTTTTGGGTTATTTCTAATCTTCCATGCAGTTTGTCCATAACCAACATCTATCCCATAAACTAATTTTGCTCCTTGTTGCAATAAGCAATCAGTAAATCCCCCAGTAGATATTCCTGCATCAATACATATTTTATCTTTTACTTTAATTTCAAGTTTATTAAATGCCTCCAATAATTTTTCGCCACCCCTTGATACAAACATAGGTTCTGAATCAATAAAAAATTCAGATCCAATTAATACTTGTTGTCCAGGTTTATCCCATACTTTTCCATTGACATCTCTAACCTTGCCCGCAAGAATTAAACCTTGAGCTTTTTGACGAGTTTCACATAAACCACTTTTCAGAAGATAAAGGTCTAATCTACTTTTTTTAATCATCTATTAATCAATAAAAAAAGACTGAATAATGAACTTGTACAAGATTAAGATCCAAATTCTTTAATACCTCCCAATTTTAAATAAGAACTAAAAAAATTACCCATTATTAACGAAAGGAATAAATGCAAACATTTTAATATTTAAGCTTTCTTAATTAGCCAGAAAAATGTTACATAAGAAAATAATACCCAGGTAAATATGTTCAATGGCAAGTACATCTTTAAGGTATAGAGCAATAATTCGATTTTGGTTATAAAGTTTAAATTGATAATTAATAAAAATTGTGATCGAGCGTTACACATTACCCGAAATGGGGAAAATCTGGACTGATAGCTCAAAATTCCAGAGTTGGCTTAAGGTTGAAATAGCTGCATGTGAAGCAAATTTTTCTCTGGGAAAAATTCCTGAGAGTGCCATGAAAGAGATACGTTCAAATGCAAAGTTTGATGAATCTAGAATTACAGAAATTGAGAAAGAAGTTAAACATGATGTCATAGCATTTCTTACAAGCGTTAATGAATTTGTAGGAGATTCTGGAAGATATATACATGTTGGTATGACCAGTAGTGATGTACTTGATACTGGCTTATCTCTTCAGCTAAAAGATTCTTGCGAATTGTTATTAGAAGAAATTGAGAGCCTAGAAAATGAAGTCAGATTAGTAGCAAGGAAGCATAAAAATACATTAATGATTGGCAGATCTCATGCAATTCATGGGGAGCCAATTTCCTTCGGTTTTAAACTTGCTGGATGGTTAGCAGAAGTAATAAGGAACAAAAAAAGATTGTTAACACTGAAAGAATCTATAGCAATTGGACAAATAAGTGGTGCAATGGGAACTTACGCTAATACGAATCCCAAAGTAGAACAAATAACTTGTGATTTACTCGGCTTAAAACCAGATACAGCAAGTACGCAGGTTATATCGAGAGACAGACATGCAGAATATGTTCAAACTATTGCACTAGTTGGCGCTTCTTTAGATAGATTTGCAACTGAAATAAGAAATTTACAAAGAACTGATGTTTTAGAAGTTGAGGAAGGCTTTACAAAAGGGCAAAAAGGAAGTTCTGCCATGCCTCATAAAAGAAATCCTATTCGAAGTGAAAGAGTAAGCGGTTTAGCAAGAATTTTGAGGAGTTACGTCTTAACAGCACTGGAAAATGTTCCACTTTGGCACGAAAGAGATATAAGCCATAGTTCAAATGAACGTATCATGTTACCTGACGTATCAATCTGTTTGCATTTTATGCTCAGGGAAATGAAAGATATAGTAAGTAATTTGGAAGTTTATCCAAAAAATATGCTCAAAAATTTAAATATATATGGTGGTGTAATCTTTAGTCAGAAAGTTTTACTTTTGCTTGTAGAGAAGGGCTTGTCTAGAGAAAAGGCTTATAGCTTAGTACAAAAAAATGCGCATCAAGCCTGGAATACTCAGGATGGGAATTTTAAACAAAATATAGAGATAGATAATGAAATAATGGATTTTATTGATCAAAGTGAATTAGAAGAATGTTTTAATCCTTCAATTCATCTCAATAATTTAAGTGTAATATGGGAGAAGTTAGGTATCTAGGATTACTGAAAACCTTATCTAAGTTAAACCAGTGTTTTCAGAGGAATAATGACAAAAAACTTTAGGATTGAAAAAGATAGTATGGGAACAATAGAGGTTCCCATAGAAGCTTTGTGGGGTGCTCAAACACAAAGATCGATAATAAATTTTTCTATTGGAGAAGAATTAATTCCAATTGAGTTAATTTATTCACTCACCCTCATAAAAAAAGCTGCTTCAATTGCGAATTTCAATTTAGGTTTAATAAATAAAAGGAAAAAAGATTTGATTGTAGAGGCATGTAAGGAAATACTTGATGGGCTTCACGATTCACAATTTCCCTTAAAGGTTTGGCAAACAGGTAGTGGCACGCAAACAAATATGAATGTTAATGAGGTAATTTCAAATATTGCAGCATTAAAAACAAATTCAGAGCTAGGGAGTCATAAACCAATTCATCCGAATGATGATGTAAATAAATCTCAGTCAACTAATGACACTTTTCCTGCTGCTATTCAAATATCTGTTGTTAATGAAATAATCAAAAATTTAGTTCCAACGATCAGAGAACTTACTAAGATCCTTGATAAAAAAAGTGAAGAATGGAAAGACCTTATAAAGATAGGAAGAACCCATTTTCAAGATGCAGTTCCCCTTACTTTTGGGCAAGAAATATCAGGATGGTCAGAGCAACTTCAAGATGCTGAGAATGCAATTATTATGAGTCTGAATGAATTGTATTTCTTACCTCTGGGAGGAACTGCAGTTGGTACGGGGATTAATTGTCCAAAAGGATTTTGTGAAGAGTCTATAAAATCAATTTCCAATGATACTAATCTAATGTTCTATAAATCAAAAAATAATTTTTCTATCATGGCCTCTCATGATCGTCTAGCTCAAGTAATGAGTCAGATAAAAATATTAGCAGGTGCATTATTTAAAATTTCAAATGATATAAAAATCCTATCTTCTGGTCCAAGATCAGGAATATATGAACTAATTATCCCTCAAAATGAACTTGGAAGTTCGATCATGCCGGGTAAAGTGAATCCAACTCAATGTGAAGCCTTATCAATGGTTTGCACTCAGATAATGGGTTTTGAATATGCAGTTTCCATGGCAAATTCTAGCGGCACTTTACAGATGAATGAATATAAGCCTCTTATTGGATTTAATATTCTTACAAGTTTAAAATTACTTAAAAATGCAATAGAAAACTTCAGAATAAAATTAGTTAATGGAATGGAACCTAATAAAAAGAAAATGAAGTTAAATTTAGAAAATTCACTAATGTTAGTTACAGCCATAGTGCCAAAAATTGGTTATGAAAAAGCAGCTGAAATTGCACAGCTTGCCTTCAAAGAATCATTAAATTTAAAAGAAGCGACACTTAAATTAGGTTATTTAAACGAAGATGAATTTGATGAAACAATGAATATCAATTCAATGATTTGATTAAAAAATTTAAGAATTATTGTCAGTTCTTTTTGTTGCAGGATTAATATCTTCAGAGACTTTTATAAGATCATTAGATTCAGAAACAGGAAAACGATTAATAGCTTTTAATGCTAGCTTAGCTTTGCTTTTTAATTTATTACTAACACCAATACAGTATTGCACTTGAGAAAGGACATCAATTGATCTTCTAATAATCCTCACTACATCACCTTCGTCTAATGAAGTATTAAAAACCAAATCTTTCCATTTTTTCCCTCTTGCCCATTCAGAAATAATTCCAGTCAACTCTGTTTCTAAATAGATAGGAATTTCAATATGCAACTTATTTTGTTGAAAAGAGACTAATTTTCTTAAACCATCTAATTCATTAAAAACATCTAATACCTTTAAAGAAGGCTTGAAATTACACCAAAGATTAGGCCTCCTTACATCAACACATATAGCTTGAATAATTGCAGCTAACTCAGGAGGATCTAAATCGTCTAAATAACCACTAACTAAAACAAGACCAATCCATAATTCATTTTCACTTCTTATAGCACCGACTGTTTGTCCAACTTCTGTCAATTCCAAATCATTTAAACAACCAAAATGATTCAAAATTTTAATCAAATCGGTAAAAGTTCTCCAGTTATGATTCTCTTTATCCTCAAGAAGTTTTTTTCTAATATTTATTTCTTGTTCAACATCAATAATTCTTTTTCTATATTTCTTTAATTTCTTGGAGTCTCCAAATCTATGTGCAGGATGATCAGTAACTGTTTCTTCTAAATTATTAATTTGTTGCTGTTGAGCCAAAACTTCTGTTGTCAAATCATATTGTGGAGTTTGTAAATCATTTTTTTTAGAAACTTCTAAAATTCGATCCGCATAACACTGCGACATATCATCTCCCCTAAATACCTCTCCAGAAAAATACATCTTTGGCACTTCAAGTCCTAAGACATCAATTGCATCCAAATCATTAAAAATACTTACTATGTATGAGGGTTTTATAAGAAGAAATAAATTATCAATTGTCAAACACAATAAACTCTTAATTTTTTGGGATTCATATATTTTCTTACAAATTAATCCAGGAACAATTTTTCTTTTAATTTGAGGAGCTTTGATTGAAATTAAGCTTCCATCTTTAATATATGGGAGTGCATTAGTTATCTCTTCTGATAATTTTTCTGCTGATTGTTTTTCTAAAATTTTCAAGAGTCTTCTCTCTTCTTTAAGACGATTTTTTAACTTTTCGTAGGCATCAAAATCTTTCCATGAAACGGAAGATGTAATTTTTTTTAATTCAATTAAATCCTTATCTAAATTTTCAAGAATTATATTCTCACCTGATGATTCACCTAAATATAAAAAACTACCAAAACTTCTTTTAATTAATTCTTTAGACTTCTCTAAAGTATAACTTTGTAAAAGATTAAGTACCATTCCATAGCTAGGAGTGAATTGACTTTCTAAAGAATTTGGTTTGCTAATAGCCAGTACACATGCTTCTTTGGCACCTTCGAATCTTGTTTGTAATGTAACAACATATCCCTGGGTATCTTTTCCTCTTCTTCCAGCTCTTCCTGACATTTGCAAAAATTCACTGCTAAATAATAATCTGTGCCCATCTTCTGTCCTTTTTGATAAAGAAGAAATAACAGTTGTTCGTGCGGGCATATTGATTCCTGCAGCAAGAGTTTCAGTTGCAAAAACAACTTTTATTAAACCTTGCTGAAATAATTCCTCAACCAATTCTTTCCATGCAGGCAATAATCCAGCATGATGAGATGCAATACCACGTTTTAATGCCTCGCATTGGGATTTATCTTTAATTGCTTCCTTATTATTTTTAAGATAAACATCTAATTTTTTGGATATCATACTTGCTTCTGAATAACTTACTAAAGTTAAATCTTTTATATTCTCAATAGCCTTGTCACATCCTCTTCTACTAAAAATAAAATAAATAGCTGGCAACATATTTCTTTCAGCTAGTTTCGAAATCACAAAGCCAATTGAGGGAGACTTTGGTTGCATTATCCTGCCCACTTTTCCTCTTATTTTCTGTCCTTTAGGAGCTCTCCAAATCTTACAGTTTGGATGAATTCCATTACCCTTATTATTTAAAAGTGGATGGAGGCCTTTAACACTACAAAAAATAAAATCAAGTGGGACTGGTCTCTTATCACTATTAATTAGTACTGTGGGCCCATGAACTTTTTCTATCCAATTTTGTAATTGATCTGCATTGGCTATTGTTGCTGATAAAGCTATTATTTGAGTTCTAGTAGGGCAATGGATTATAGTTTCTTCCCAAACTGTGCCTCTTTGGGGGTCATTCATATAATGACATTCATCAAGAATCACAGATTCTAAATTTTCTAAGGGATCATCAAATTCATCAAATTCGCCATAAAGCATGTTCCTAAAAATCTCAGTCGTCATGACTAAGATTGGTGCTTCTCTATTTATGCTTATATCTCCAGTTAAAAGACCAACTTTATTCTCACCATATTGATTAGCAAAATCTCTAAACTTTTGGTTTGATAGGGCTTTTAAAGGTGTTGTATAAAAAACTCTGCTGTCATGAGATAAGCCTCTATATATAGCAAATTCACCTATCAATGTTTTACCCGAACCTGTTGGTGCCGTTAAAACAACAGAATTTCCGCTATTAATAGCTCGTATTGCTTCTAATTGGAAATCATCTAGCGGAAAGGGGAAATATTCCTCTAAATTAAGCAATAATTGTGATTGAAGAGAGGATGAGTTAACTTCTTAATATATGATCTATATAGATATTAATAAACAAAAAATACCTTGCAAACTTTAATAGTAAATCTAAATCTTTTTAATTAAATCCACTATATTTTATTTTGCCAAAATGAAAAAAGTAAAAATTCCAAAAAATAGAATCCGTAAATTAAAAACATTTTCTTTAGGTAAAAAATCATTCGAACTTCTAAGTTTAAATTCGCAAAATAAAAAACTTATAGACTTATGCAGTAATGATTATTTTGGATTAAGTAGGGACAAGGATTTAATAAAAGCTGCTTACGAAATAAGCTTGTTAGAAGGTATTGGTTCAGGAAGCTCTAGGTTTATTACAGGTTCAAGACCAATACATAAATTATTAGAAACAGAACTTTCCAAATGGCTTGATCAAGAGAAAGTATTACTTTTCCCAAGCGGATTTCAAGCAAATATAGCCGCTATCCAGGCTTTAGCAAACAGAAATAGTATTGTAATAGCAGATAAATTGATCCATAACTCTTTATTGGTTGGAGTAAAAGCTGCTCAAGCAAAACTGGTTCGATTTTCACACAATAATTTAAAAGATTTAGAAGATAAAATTATTAAATCTAACCCCACAAAAAATTCCATTTTAGTTGTTGTTGAATCTCTTTATAGCATGGAGGGATCAATTGCTCCGCTCAGAGAAATAACGGAAATTTGCAAAAAAAATAGTGTTCAACTATTAGTTGACGAAGCTCATGCAATTGGGATCTTGGGCCCTGAAGGCAAGGGTTTAAGTTTTAATTGTCGTTCAGATATAACTATGATTACTGGAACTTTTGGAAAAGCATTTGGAAGCGGTGGAGCTTTCATAGCTTCCAATTCAGAAATTGGAGAATATCTTATCCAAACAAGTGGTGCATTTAGGTATACAACCGCACTTGCGCCATCTTTAGCTGCTGGGGCGCTAGAAAGTTTAAAAAAAATTTTAGAAAATAAAGAATGGGGTAATGATTTGTTATCTTCTGCGAATGTATGGAAAGATGAAATTATTAAAAATTTTAGTTTTCCAGTTAAGGGAGATTCTCACATTTTATCAATTATTGTTGGCCAAGAAGAGAAGGCAATTTATCTACAAAAATATCTCGAAGAAAATGGGTTTTTAGCAATTGCGATAAGACCTCCAACTGTTCCAGTGGGGCAATCAAGAATCAGAATAACAATACGAAGAAACTTAGATTTAAATCTGCTAGAGAATTTCATTGCAGTATTAAAAGAGTTTAAATGAAACAAATTATTACTCAACATGGGTGGGGACTAAATAAATATTTCTGGGATGATTACAAAGTTGATTTTTTAAATAATAATTGGCATTGGCAAGATAATGAAAGGGGCTATTTTTCGACAAATGATTATCAAGCAAAATGGATTAAAAGCGAATCTAAAAAAGAAATCAGAATGACTTTATGCCATTCATTTGGTTTTCATTTAATGCAAAAAAAAATTTTAAAAGAAGCAACTCATATTGTTCTTATAAATTCTTTTAATAATTTTCTTCCTTTAAGTAATAAGAGAAATTTTATTTTGAGGTCTCTAAAAAGAATGGAAACAAAAATCATAAAAGATGAACCTAAGGATATGTTGAAAGAATTTATACATAGATCATTTATGCCAAATCATATGAATAATAGTTTTAAAAATATCTTTTATAAAAGTCTAGATAGTTTAAATAAAACTCTTCTTTTAAGTGATTTAAAACAACTTTACATCAATAGAGATTTTCCAGTATTTTTAAGAAAAGATTGCAAAATTATTTTTATAAAATCAGAAAATGATTTGATTCTTAACAACGAATCAAATAATAACTTTTTAGATTCCTTAAATAAAACACTTGATAGGAAGCCAATTTTAATTAACTTAGCTCAACAAGGTCATTGCTTGAATAATTTAAATTTATACGAGATCTTAATTAATACACTTAATGATTGAAATGGATAGTAAAAAGTGGAATGAGAAAATAAAAAATAATTTCAATGATGCTGCATATCGGTATTTAGAGCATTCAAATATTCAGAAATTTTTTGCAAAAAAGATTGTTCAATTTATCAAAGAATTAAATCCCCAACAAAAAGGTGAATGGATAGATCTAGGATCAGGCCCAGGACTATTAGCAGATGAAATAGAAAAAATTTTTTCTTCCCAAAAAGTATCCAGAATTGATTTCAGCAAGAAAATGCTTCTTGAGAATAAATTATATAGAAAAAAAATTTTATGGGATTTGAATAATGATTTACCTCCTGAAATAAATAACTGTTCTCTATTAACATCTAACTTTTGCATACATTGGTTAAACAACCCAGAAAAGATAATAAAAAATTGGTTTAGCAAATTAACACCTGGAGGTTTTTTAATCATTTCATATCCAACAAAAGATTGTTTTCCTGAATGGAAAGATACTTGTAAAAAAATTGATATTGAATATAGTGGTCTTAATTTCCTTTGCTCTAGAGAATTATTAAAAAATTTTAAATCAACTGAAATACATTATTCAGAACAGTTTAATTATCTTGAAAATTTTGAAGATGTATATAAGCTTTTTAGAAGCATTAAAAATTTAGGAGCACAATCAACAAATTGTAAACGCAAAACAGTGAAAGAGTTAAAGGAAATGCAAAAGTTTTGGCCAAAGAATTACAATAATACAGTCAGCCTTTCATGGCAAATTGAGATTCAAATCATAAAGAAATTATGAGAAGTCAAAATAATATTTTCAAATTTATAATTTGTGGAACAGATACTGATATTGGAAAAACTTTAATAAGCTCTTTTCTCGTTAAAGGATTAAATTCCTTTTATTGGAAGCCCATTCAAAGTGGTATTGAATCGCAAACTGATAGTCAAACTGTTGAAAAAATTGCACAAGTAAGTAAAGAGAAAATAATCAAAGAAGCTTATGTCTTTACAAAACCTTTATCTCCTCATTGGGCTGCTGAAATAGATCAAAAAACTATTAACTTTGACAAGTTGAGATTGCCAAAAGTGCAAGGCTCACTAATTGTAGAAACTGCAGGTGGATTAATGGTTCCAATAACACGCAATTTTTTGCAAATAGATCAAATAAAAAAATGGAATCTTCCGGTAATACTTATTTGTAAGAGCTCACTTGGCACTCTTAACCATACCCTGCTTAGTATTGAGGCATTAAAACGAAGAAATATTGAGATTTTAGGTTTAGTAGTCAATGGCGAAAAACACCTGGATAATCCAAAAACTCTAGTTGATTTTAGTGGTATTCCTTTAATTGCTGAATTTCCTTACATCAAAAAAATGGACTCAAATAATTTAGATATACTATGGAAAGAACTAGACACCAAGAATAAGTTGATCTCACTATTAAAATCAAAAATCAGTTAAATGAAATCTTTGGATTCAAAAACTCCAAGTCAAGAATGGCACCCAAATATTTGGCCACCTTTTACACAAATCAATAACAGCAAACCGCAAATAGAAGTAACTCATGGTAAAGATGCCCTCCTATTTACTAAAGATCCTAAAAAAGAGCTAATAGATGCAATTAGTAGTTGGTGGGTAACTCTTCATGGTCATAGTAACGAATATATTGCTGATGCCATTTTCGATCAATCAAAAAAACTTGAGCAAATTATATTTGCTGATTTCTTACATCCACAGGCAAAAACATTGGCGGAAAGACTTAGTGAATTAACAAAACTAGAAAGATTATTCTTTTCTGATAACGGTTCTACTGCAGTGGAAGTCGCTTTAAAAATAGCCTTCCAATCATGGCAAAATAGAGGAGAGACAAGAACTCAAATAGTAGCTTTTGATGGCGCCTATCATGGTGATACATTTGGAGCAATGGCTTTAGGTGAAAGAAATATTTTTAATGAGAATTTCGATAATCTTATGTTTCCAGTTAGAAGAGTCCCATGGCCTTCAACTTGGATGAACGATGAAGAAATAGAAAATAAAGAAAATAAGGCGATGCAAAAATTAGAAACACTACTTAAAACTCCCACAGTTGCAGTAATCCTTGAGCCACTTGTTCAAGGAGCAGGAGGGATGAATATGGTTAGGCCTCAGTTTATAAAAAAAGTTTCAGAAATTATAAAAAATAATAATTCTTTGTTAATTGCCGATGAAGTATTGACTGGGTTTGGAAGATGTGGAAGCCTTTTTGCGTTTCAAAAGGCAAAAATCATTCCTGATTTAATAAGTATTTCAAAAGGTTTAACTGGTGGATTTTTACCGATGGGAATAACTTTATGTAAAGAAAAAATTTTTCAATCCTTTATTGATGATTCCCCAAGAAAAACTTTTTGGCATGGACATAGTTTTACTGCTAATCCTTTAGGTTGTGCTGCAGCAAACGCTAGCCTTGATTTATTAGAAAAAGAACCACAAAAATACCTTTCATTTGAAGAAAAACATTTATCTCATTTAATTAAATTTAAAAACTTACCTTATATAAAAAAGGTAAGGGTATCCGGCACAATTGCTGCCTTCGATTTAGATATTGGGAACAAAAAAGGTTATTTCAATAATATTGGGAAAGAAATAAAGAGTCTTGCAATGGAGCAAGGTTTATTCATTAGGCCCCTTGGGAATGTTATTTACCTCTTGCCGCCTCTCTGTATAACAGATGATCAATTAGAAAAAAGTTACTGGATAATAAGGCAAATCTTAGACAATCTTTAGATAGAAATTTAAGGTCCTTGCAGTATGGCATTTTCCACATCTTCTCTATTAATACAGTAGGAAAATAGTCTTTTAGTTTCTTGTCCTTCACTTTCCCATATAACACTTAAATCTTCTTGTTCAAAAATAATAGTTGCATTCCAATTAGAAAGTAACAGGTACCATTTGGATGGATTATTAACATCCTTCACAGCACCTAAATCAGTTAGCCACAATTCCAATGATTGCAGTGAATGTTGGTTAATAGGTTTTTTAGGGAGATTCACAAACTTTTTTAAAGTATCATTTTACTAACCAGATAGGTATTGTATCTAATTCTTTACCAGTAAAAGAGGCAATAAAAATTGAACAAATCAAACTAATAGAAATGATAATAAATAAAAGAAATAACGAAAACAATTCCCCATTTGAAAAAGGTCTTCTGTTACCTACTAAATTTTGATTATTTGAATCGATTATTAAATTATTTAAAACTTTAGTATTATTCTTATTTCTAGATTTTTCCTTTAGTTTATTATCATAAATTTTCCTCAAATTACTATTATTTAAATTTTCATAAGCTTTCAAAACTTCTTGAAATTTACTTTTAGCATCTTCTATTTCTAAAGAAGTTGTATCAGGATGCAACTCAATGGAAAGTTTGCAAAATGCCTTTCTTAATTCATGATTTGAAGCATTTTCATCTACACCTAAAATTTTGTAATAAGAAATTTCCCCTTTCAAAATAATCTTTTATTAATATTGTAATTCTAATAAATTTTTAATAAATAGAATGTATTTTATGAATGGTAAAAATTTATATTTATAACGAAATGAAAAAACAAAACATTCCAGAAGAAATTTTTTCCTTAATAACTGAAGAAGAGATAATTATGTTTCAAGAATTGCAAATTAAAATTAAAGAATTAAATAATAAAACAAACTTAACAAGATTAATTAATGGTGATGATTATTGGATATCTCAAGTTTTTGACAGCATTTGGCCCTTTAAAACTTTCCCGAACATTAATTTTGATAAAAAAAAATTTTTAGATATTGGATCCGGCTGTGGCTTCCCGGGTTTAGCTTATGCCATAACTCATCCTACTTCAGAAATATACCTAGTTGATTCTTCAAAAAAGAAAACAGATGCTCTAAAAATCTTAATTACAGAGATCAATTTCAAAAACAATATTCATGTAATTAATGATCGTATTGAGAACTTAGCCCATCAATCGTCAATGAGAAATAGTTTCAATATAGCTACTACTAGAGCAGTGAGTAATCCATCAACAGTTTCAGAATATATACTACCAATGCTAAAAAAAGAAGGGTTAGGGGTTTTATATTGTGGCAAATGGACTGACAAAGAAAGTAAAAATCTAGATAAAACTTTAGAAATATTAGAAGGAAAATTTAAAGAGAAAAAGAAGATATTGTTACCAAGCAATAAAGGTACCCGAAATATTATTCTTATTCAACCAAAAAATTTCTGCCCTGAAATTTACCCAAGAAAAGTTGGCAAACCTGAGAAAAATCCATTATGAAATTATTTTTTTGATAATCTTTTAGCAACCTTATCTCCGAACTTCTCTTTTAAAGTTCTCAATTTTTTTATAACTTTTTTTGGATTTATATGACCTTCTAATACTTTCAATAATTGTACTTCAGAAACATCCGTATCTAACAAATTAGAGTTATTTCCTGGGAACCAGTGACTTCCATTACCAAGCAATTGATATCTAGCTTTTGCAAACCCTTCCATATCCAACCAATCAATTAAATTTGAAAGCCAAAGCAGAACGGGAATATTAATATTACCTGGCGTATATTCCCAACTCGGCAAATTTATATTCCAATTTTGATACCACTCTAAACCCAGAGAATTAATTGATTCCTGCCTTAATCTGTTTATTATCTTTGGAACATACTTTTCAGATTCTGATAACAACAAAACAGCTTCTAAATGCAAATCAAAATCCGCCTCTTTTGCAATACCCACACTAATAGTATGGACATTTTGATTTCTTAAGCAAAAAAGATCGTTAAAAACTATAGGATGAAGTGGCTTACAAAGTTCCAACATTTTGTCTGAGGGATTATGAAGATGTCCCCCTTTATCAGTGGGACTTATTATAAAAACCCCAAGATCATACTTATTTGCCAAATTTATAACCTTTGTATTTTCTTGATTGATGAAATACCAGTGCAAATTTACATAATCAAAAAAGTTTGTTGATATGGCCTTCTCAATTAGTGAAGATTTTCCATGAGTTGAAAATCCAATAGAGCCAATTAAATTTTCTTTTTGCAAATTTCTTAAAATGTCAACGCAACCTCCATCTTTAACAGCATGATGTAAATGTTCATCTGTATTAATGCCATGTATTGCTAACAAATCAATTCTTTTAACTTTTAATTTTTCAATACTTGTCATAATATCTCTCTTAAAAATTTTTGGATCTCTATTGGGAGGGATCTTAGTTTGAATAATGTTTGGAATTTTTTCTATATTTTTAAAACCCATACCTAATTGAACCTCAGAAGTCCCATAATACTTAGCGGTTTCGACATGACTTATGCCATATTTATTTGCCAAATTCAAAATATTTTCTACTTTATTTTGTTCTTCATTTGAAATCTCAGAAAAATCTAATTGTTCCCAACTTTTTTGAAATCTCATACCACCTAGAGATAAAATTGGGATCTTCAGATTGGTTCTACCAAATCTCCGATATTGCATCTTTAAAAAAATTAATGCTTATTCATTCTTGGTGGTTTTCCAAATGATTGAAACATGTCCCTATCGAGGCTATTCTCTAAATCATTTAATTCTTCAAACTTGACCCAATGAATACAATCAACAGGGCAAGTATCTATTGCCTCTTGTATAACATCAACACTATCACCATCTTGTCTGATTGCTCGACTTCTACCATGAAATTCGTCAACTAAGAAAGTGTTTGAAGCAACGTGTACACAGTATTGACAACCAATGCATTTAGCTTCATCAACCCAAACAGCTTTTTCGGCTAATTGACCACCTAAAACTGGCTCAAATCCTGAAATTTCAATATTTTCTCCAAGATTATCGAATGGATCGGTTAAATCCATAAAATGATATTAATTATCCCACTTAGTTAAAACCAATTCAATAGAGCCATCATTTTGGTTTTTTTGTTCTACGATTTGATAACCATCCTCTTTTGTTTTGGAAATAATTGTTTCGTAGGCATACATTTGAGTAACCTTAGAGATAAATCTTTCTACTGGAAGCTCAAATTTCCACAGATCTAGATCAGTAACTAACTCATATGAATTTGAAGTATTATCCCATTTAAATCCAACTTTAGTCTCTCCAGGAAGATTCATGCTTATATCAACAGCTGTAAATTTACCTCTATAGCCTTTAACAAATTTTTCTTCTTGGTTGATCATATAACCAAGGTTATTTAGGGCTTTAATTAATGGCTCTGCATCTTTGAGCTGAGTTTTAATCGTACTAAAGTGTGACATTAGATTCGTGGTTGAATTGTTTTAATTTTTCATTTTGATTAGAGATGAAAGCATCAGAAGTTTTATTTTTAACTGTTACTTTACCAAGAGCATCTTCAAGATTTCTTGTGGCATCATTGCATGAATTACCAGTAAAACCTTCTACTGTCTCTTCAACTCTTCCGTCTTGATGAATTTTGAATCTCAATGTTTTTTGAGGCATTAAATTCAAATACTGAGTACTTTTACTTTATATAGAATAACGAATTTTTTTTGTTTCAGTTGGTACAAGTTAATTAATTTTAATTTTTATATTGAATATCTAATAAATAAACTCTTTCAGTCGTCGGCTTATCAAAAAAATTAAGAAATTTAGTTATAAAAACCTTGCATCCCCATTGAATCCAAGGCAGTTTTTGCTTCTTCCATAACAGAAGGTTCTTTATCGAAAAGAGCTATCTTGGTACATTCATCAACGAAACCTTCTTGAAATGTATTGTTTAATTTTTCGTACAATCTACATAATGACCAGATGCAATTACTTCTTACACCCGGTTCATTATCAATTTTTAAACTTATTAAAAGTTGTTCTGCTGCCAATTGAGCATTTTCCAAAGAAACATTGCCGATTTCAGCTAAAGAACTAGATGACCATAACCTTACTGCAGCTACATCGTTCTTCAAAGCATTTATTAATGGCTTCAAAACAATTTGATTATCATAATTAGCCAAGCTCCATGCAGTTGCTCTTCTGACATAAGCATTATCGTCAGTCTCTAAAAGACTGACAAGTTTCTCTACCGCGCTAGGACATGGATTACGGCCCAAAGCATATACCACACTCATTCTTTCAACAGGACAAGGTTGATCAAGTAAAGGTAACAAAAGAGGAAAAGATCTTGAATCTCTATATTCACAAAATATTCTTAAACCCTGTATTCTTTCTTCTCTGCTACCTTTAAGCATTTTTAATGCTTCATTGCACTCCTGAGTTATGTTTAAACCTTTTGGAAAAGAATCTTCATCAATTTGTTCTAAAGGATCTATTTCAATTTCTAAGGCCAATTCTCTCGCTAAAACATCTGGATCAACAGCAATATCAACTAAGCTTTCTTTATTAGGATCCTTATTTTCTGTCATTTTGAAAAACCAAAAATATTAATTCATCGGAGCAGGAGACATCATATCTCCTGGCAACCAAATTCTCGCGCTAACTGCAAAGAAGGCAATTCCAAAAAGTGAGACGATAGCGAAAGGTAAAATTTTTGTCTTAATAAAACCCAAAGATTTAAAATGAATTACAACAATAATAACCTGTTTAAGAGACTTTTAAGAAATTTTTATTAGATAAGATTATTTATTTTTGGCATTTTGTCTTAGCTGTCCACATGCAGCATTTTTATCTAGACCTCTACTTTTTCTAAAGCTAACAGCGATACCATTGTTCATAAGTATGGATTGAAATACTTGGAGATTTTTTAAAGAGGTTCTTTTAAATTCAACCTCGTCAATCTGGTTATACTGTATTAAATTAACGTGACATTGAAAACCTTTTAGCAAATTACTCAATTCATAAGCATGTTCTAATTTATCATTCACCCCACTAAGCATTAGATATTCAAAACTTACCCTTCGACCAGTATCTATTACGAATTTTTTACAGTCTTCGATTATATTTTTAATCTCAAAGTTTTTTGCGCTAGGTATTATTGTTTCTCTTGTTTTTTGGTTTGAAGCATGCAGGCTGATTGCTAATGTAAATTGACATTTACCTAAAATTTGAAAAGACTTTACTGATAATTTACTTATCATTTTAGGAATAGCCACTGTGCTTACAGTTATCTTTCTCTGACTGATCTGAAAATCCTCATTTATAGATCTAATTGACAAAAGTAAGTCATCAATATTCAATAAGGGCTCGCCCATACCCATGAAAACAATATTAGTCACTTTTCTGTTCATTTCATTTTCGATAAATAAAATTTGATCTAAAATTTCACTTGCTTTTAAAGATCTCTTCAAACCTTCCTTGCCAGTTGCACAAAATTTGCAGTCCATTGGACAACCAACTTGACTAGAGAGACAAGCAGTTAATCTTTTTTCAGTTGGTATACCAACGCACTCAATACTTTCATTATCGTCTGTAGAAAGTAACAATTTTAAAGTACCATCGTTAGATAAGTTTCTTTCTTTAATAATCAGCTCACTTACCTTAAAACCATCATCCTTTAACTTCTTTCTAAAATCTAAAGGTAAAACTTCTATTTGATCAATATTTTTGTTCTTGTTTCTATAGTTATAAATCCAACTATAGATTTGACGACCCCTAAAAGCAGCCTGCCCATAATCTAAAGCTACATTTTCTAAATCCTTAATACTACTTCCAAGAAGATTTTTCAAATTTAGTAGTCTTTATTTAAAAACTATTTTCACCATAACAGCAAACCATGTTTTAGAAAGAATTCTGAAAGAATAAGCGCAATAAAACCAATCATGGCCATTCTTCCATTAAGTCTTTCATTATAAAAATGAAATCCATAACGGGGTAATTTTCTTTTGGGTACAATCTCTGGCTTAATCATCACTTACAAATTTAAAAAATTCATTCTAGTCACTAAAAATAATAATAGATAATATTTATTCATCAGAAAGAAGGCCCTCCTCCTGCAATCCCTCCAATGCTGCAGGATCTGGTAATTGATCTTCAGAAAATTGGTTTTCAGCATTAGGCCTTGCGAAAGCCGCAAAATTAGTAGAAGAAGGATCTATTCCATGTCGGTTTCTCGTTGTCTCCAAATCTTCATCACTAGGATCATCAAGTATCGCAGTCGAGCTTACGGCAGGTGATTGTGGCATATCAACTGTATAATCTGGCCTTAAGTTCTGTGCTCTTCTGTAGCCACCAGATTCTTCTGCAAGGATATCGGGATGAGGACCAGCTTCTGAGGATAATTCCTCTACAAAACCGCTAAAACCAGTACCTGCAGGTATTAATCTACCAATGATAACATTTTCTTTTAAACCTCTTAACCAATCAGATTTTCCTTCAATAGCAGCTTCTGTAAGAACCCTTGTTGTTTCTTGGAACGATGCCGCTGAAATAAAGCTGTCTGTGTTGAGAGAGGCTTTAGTAATACCTAACAAAACTGGAGTAAATTCTGCTGGAGCTCCTCCTGTAACTGCCATTGCTTGGTTTGTATCTTCCACTTGCCTCAACTCGATTAGTTCACCAGGCAAAAGAGTAGTATCCCCAGCATCTTCTATCCGGACTTTACTTGTCATCTGTCTAACAATAACTTCAATATGCTTATCATCGATTGCTACACCCTGAGACTTATAAACATTTTGAACCTCACTGACCATACTTCTTTGTAGTTTTGATATAGATTCTCGAGCTGCATGTATCAGAGGTTTTTGATCTTTTAAATCATTGAAATAGCAATCTAATAGTTCATGCGGATTAATTGGACCATCAGTTAAAGACTCTCCGCCTGAAACTAGTTGTCCATCACTAACCATTATATTTTTCCCAATTAATAGTTGATATTCATTAACCAAATCATCATTTTCAATAACCGATAAAGAAACTGATTCTTCATCTTTACCTTGTTTAATCTGAACAATTCCAGATTTTTTACATAGAGTTGCAGCATCTCTGGGCCTCCTAGCTTCTAATAACTCTTCAATACGAGGCAACCCTTGTACGATATCTCCAGTTTTCTGCCTCTCAAAAACAAGTAAAGCCAAACCATCTCCCCTTAGAACTAAATCTCCATCTTTAACATGTAAAACTGAATCAGGAGAAACCATATAAGGCCTACCAAGTCTTAGGATTACTGAGCCATTAGAAATGTCTTCTATTTCTCCACAAGAAGTTGATTTTACAGACTTACTAATAGGATCACCATCAACTACACGATCACCAACTTTAACTACTGCTTTATCACTAATTTTAATTTCAATTTTATCTTCTTCTCTTTCAACAATTAACCTTCTTATGGGCTCATCGTCAACAACATTTGGTAATTGAACCACTCCCTTCTCTTTACAAAGAATTTGAGTAGTAGCTATTACATCTCCTGCTTTTACTTCTTGGTTATTCTTGACTTGCAGTTCTGTATGTGTAGAGCCATGACTGGAATCAGAAATAGTATCTCTTCGCACAAGAATAGACTCTAATATTACTAAATTTAATCTATTGATTGATGCATCATTTTTATCTTTAATCGACTCGACGTCAATAGTCATTTGAGGAGTAGCATTAAAGCTTTCAATGCTTAAATGTGTCTTAAGTAATTCAACTCCTTCGACTGATTTTATTAATTCACCGTCTTTATAGGTAAGCCTTTGGATAGCTTTTAAGCCTAAATGTGGTCCTTTTTCTTGATTAACATGCGATAGTTGGGGTAATTCTGCTTGGTCAGGAATAGTAAATTCTTCAACAGTTCTTAATAACAAGCCTCGACATTTAGCTGTTTCTAATTTTTGAACAAATAGAATTTCTGTATTATCAACTCCATCTAAAATCTTTTCGCCTGGATTTACAAGATTTCCTTCTTCTGTAAATCTATTCAAAACTTCTTCTTCTTCACACTCATGAAAAGTTCCATTTCTTACAGTTATTTCACGAAGGATATCATTTTTTTGAGTAACAGTAACAATTCCTGATGTTTGACTAAAAATATCTTTTACAACTTCTGTTCCTGCTTCAATCCATTTCATATCTTCGATCATTAGAAGAGATATGTCCTTGTTGATTTCATGTGTCTCTTGAGGAATCCAGAGCAATGTCCCTCCTTGACTCACTTCAAAACCATTTTTAGATGATCTTGCTTTTTTGACGCTTAATCCCGGTGCATATTTTACTAGACCACCAGTTTTTGTACGGAACCTTTCATCAGTCAAATCAGCTATTACCTCACCATTACTGATTTTACTTCCGGGGGAAATATTTAAACGATAAGATGTACCATCACTAGATTCCAAATTATATATTTGACCTGAGTGAGTAGATTCTTCAATTAATTTATAATTAGTTAAAGACATAGAAGTAGTAACAATCTGAACTTCTCTTGAATCTCCTATTGATTCTCTTAATCGAACTTGTCCGCCAAATTCACTTGATTGGCTTGCTTCTGCCAAAACAGTTCCTTCATCTACAGATTTTCTTGATAAGATAACCGGTCTTGCGTTAGGTGGCAAGTTATAAACATCTCCTGCTAAAACCCATAATCTACCTAATCTTTGAGCTTTTAAGGTGATATTACCCTGCCTATCTGTTACCTCCTTTGGTTGAATAACCTTGTCGTACTTAACTTGACCAGCCAAATCACAGATAACATCTTTAGTTGCTTTTTCAACACTCTTTTTCACGGCTCCAGCAGTAATCTGAGCAACAGTTATATCAGAATTAATTTCTTCACCATCATCTACAAATAAAAGCGATCCGCTAGAAACTTCAATTTTTTGGGCTTTGCCAGAATTATTTCCTTGAGGAACTATCTTTAGTATGAAATCAACTTCCGCTTGTTTAGCTTCTACGCCGTGTGGGGTTCTATAACCTCTAACCTTTGCTTTTGAACTAAATTCAACTCTACCAGAAATTTTTGATCTTACTACTCCACTTTCAGCAGTTGATACACCTCCAGTATGGAAAGTTCTCATTGTCAATTGAGTTCCTGGCTCGCCAATAGATTGAGCAGCAATAATTCCAACTGCCTCACCTAAATCAACCAAATGATTATGAGCCAACGCCCATCCGTAGCATCTCCTACAAACAGATCTATTAGCTTCACATGTTAATGGGGATCTTATTTTTACTTCTTTAATAGATGCCTTCTCAATTTCTCCTGACAATACAGGATCTATAGCAGTGTTTTGAGGAAGAACAAGGTTTTCTTCGGCATCAAAAATATCCTCTGCGCTAAGTCTACCAAGAAGCCTTGCTCCAAATTTACCATCTTCGGCTTCAACAACTATTGAACGTTCTGTTCCACAATCTTCTTCTCTAACAATTACATCTTGAGCAACATCAACTAATCTTCTTGTCAAATAACCAGAATCGGCAGTTCTTAAGGCAGTATCCACCAAACCTTTCCTTGCTCCATAAGAAGAAATTACATATTCAGTAACAGTGAGTCCTTCTCTAAAATTAGTTCTTATTGGCAAGTCAATGATTTCTCCTTGAGGATTAGCCATCAATCCCCTCATACCAACAAGTTGTCTTACCTGAGACATATTACCCCTTGCTCCTGAATTAGCCATCATCCAAACGGAATTTAGAGGATCATTTTGATTGAAATTATTCTTGACAGCATCTACCAATCTTTCATTAGTTTCAGTCCAGGTATCTATTACTTTGTTATGCCTTTCAACTTCGGTAATTTCACCAAGTCTATAGCATTCTTCTGTAGCAGATATTTGCTCTTCCGCTTGTCCTATTAAATCTTGTTTGGCTTCAGGAACTTTTAAGTCATCTACTGAAATAGAGACAGCAGCTTGGGTAGCATATTTAAATCCTAAGTCCTTTAGATTATCAGCCATGGCTGCAGTTATAGCAGTTCCATGAGTTTTATAAGCCCAAGAGACTAAATTTTTTAAGGCTTTTTTATCAACTACCTTATTCTTAAATGATGGCGGCGTTTTAGCTAGAGCAGGCATAGTAACTGGATTGTTCTTTTTTGAGTTTTTAGTTGTCTTACGTACTCTGGATGTTTTTTTAGGTTTAGATGAAGTCATGATTTTTAAATAAGAGAAAAAATAGTTTTTAAAGATTACGTTTTAGATACAGAATCGATGATGGTATAGTTCATAACCACTCTTCCAACAGTTGTCAGCACAAATCTACTTATTAAATTATTATCAGAGTCAAATCTATCTCTTCTTAAATTCCAGATTTCTAATCTTGAACCATCTTCTAGCTCTTGAGTTTTTTGTGGGTTACGCATTTCGTCTTCATCTTCAACTTCTCCATTAAATCTCACCCAAACCCATTCATGTAGACTGAGTCTTTTATCTTCAAAAGCTGAAATGACATCTTCTAATGAAGCAAAAGTAGACTTATTATCTCCGAATGCTGGTTTTTGGTAATTGGGTTGCAAAGCAGTCAGATAATAAGATCCCAAAACCATATCTTGTGATGGAGTCACAATTGGTTCTCCAGTAGCTGGAGAAAGAATATTATTACTGGCCAACATAAGCATGCGTGCTTCAGTTTGTGCCTCTAAAGCTAAAGGAACATGTACTGCCATTTGATCTCCATCAAAATCAGCATTGAATGCAGGACAAACTAAAGGGTGAAGTTGTATTGCTCTGCCGCCAACTAATTTTGGTTCAAAAGCTTGAATTCCTAAACGATGAAGAGTAGGGGCTCTATTTAAGAGAATAGGATGGCCTTCAATAACTTCCTGCAGTACCTGCATAACTTCGTCATCGGCTTTTTGTATTAATTTTTTTGCAGCTTTAATATTATTCACAATATTTTGTCGTATTAATCTATGAATTACAAAAGGTTGAAAGAGCTCTATCGCCATTTCTTTTGGGAGACCACACTGATGCATTTTTAATTTAGGACCCACAACTATTACAGATCTTCCTGAATAGTCAACACGCTTTCCAAGAAGATTCTGTCTAAATCTTCCTTGTTTTCCTTCAATTATGTCACTTAGGGACTTAAGAGCTCTATTATTTGCTCCTACAACAGTTCTTCCTCTCCTTCCATTATCTATGAGAGCATCAACTGCCTCCTGAAGCATTCTTTTTTCATTTCTTACGATAATTTCAGGAGCTAAAATTTCTTGAAGCCTAGCTAGTCTATTATTTCTATTTATAACTCTTCTATATAAGTCGTTTAAATCTGAAGTTGCAAATCTTCCCCCATCAAGCTGAACCATAGGTCTAAGATCTGGAGGTATAACTGGGATTGCATCTAAAACCATCCATTCTGGTTTTGCATTAGTTGCAATGAAATTATCAATAACTCTTATTCTTTTTATAAGTTTTGCCCTCTTTTGCCCTTTGCTATTAGTAATTTCTTCTCTAAGCTCCTCAGCAATCTGATTTAAATCAAGGTCCTCAAGTAATTGCTTCAGTGCCTCAGCACCAATTCCAACAAAAGGTTCATTTTCGATAGTTGAATCTTCAGCATAAATTTCATCTTCAATTTCCAGCCACTCATCCTCAGTGAGTAATTGCTTATATTTGAGTTCTTTATGATCACCTGGGTCTAAAACGACATAACAATTAAAATAAACTATTTGTTCTACATCCCTAAGCGGAATATCCAAAAGTATTGCGACGTAACTAGGAATTCCTTTCAAATACCAAACATGTGAAACTGGCGCAGCGAGTTTTATATAGCCCATCCTATGTCTTCTGACTCTACTTTCAGTTACTTCAACCCCACATCTCTCACAAACAATGCCGCGATGTCTTACCCTTTTGTACTTTCCACAATGGCATTCCCAATCTTTAGATGGCCCAAAAATCTTTTCACAAAATAATCCATCCATTTCTGGTTTAAGTGTTCTATAGTTGATAGTCTCAGGTTTCGTAACTTCACCAACCACTTGTCCATTAGGCAATGTTCTCTGACCCCAATCCATTATTCTTTGTGGAGAAGCTATTGAAATTTTGACGTAATCAAAGTGATTTTCAGTTCTTAAGTTGCTGTTTGTCATTTTTGGCGAATTTAAATTAAAAGGTTTTAATTGAGTATTTAATCTTCCTCATATTCAGAGGTTCCGATCGATTCGTAGGTAGGCCTTGATGGAGTATTTCTTCTCGGATTGATATCTTGCATCAAATCTACCTCTTTTCCTTCATCTGTATAAACCCCTATATCCAAGCCTAGAGATTGTAATTCCCTCATAAGCACCTTAAATGACTCAGGAGTGCCAGGCCTTGGGATCGGTTTACCTTTTACGATAGCATTAAGCGCTTCATTTCTTCCTTGCATGTCATCAGATTTAACTGTCAACAATTCCTGAAGAGTATAAGCGGCTCCATAAGCTTCAAGAGCCCATACTTCCATTTCCCCAAGCCTTTGACCACCTTGTTGTGCTTTACCACCCAATGGTTGCTGTGTAACCAAAGAATAAGGACCAGTAGATCTAGCATGAATTTTATCATCCACCAAATGGACTAACTTGAGGAAGTGAGAGTATCCAACAGCAACTGGCTGATCGAAAGGTTCGCCTGTTCTACCATCTTTAAGTAATAACTTTCCAGGATCTTCAGGATTGTAAACCCACGCTTTACCTGGCTGTTTTGAAGCTTCTTCTAAAAATGCTTGTACAGTTTGATGGGATTTTTCAGCTCCATACATTTCATCAAATGGAACAACTTTAACCCGGCAATTTAAGTTGGAGGCTGCCCAGCCCATCAATAATTCAAAAACTTGACCTACATTCATCCTACTTGGAACTCCTAAAGGATTGAGAACTATATCTACAGGCGTTCCATCAGGTAAATAAGGCATATCTTCTCTTGGTAAGATTCTGCTAATAATTCCTTTATTTCCATGCCTACCAGCCATTTTGTCACCTACTTGAATTTTCCTCCTCTGAGCTACATAAACTCTAACAACCATGTTGGCTCCTGGAGGTAATTCATCACCTTGTTCTCTAGTATAAATGCGAACATCTAAAACCCTTCCCTTTTCAGTTTTAGGTACCCTGAGGGAATTGTCTCTCACATCTCGAGCCTTTTCCCCAAAAATAGCTCTTAACAGTTTTTCTTCAGGTGGTTGGTCTGATTCCCCTTTTGGAGTCACTTTTCCTACAAGAATATCTCCACTTTCGACAAAAGCACCAGTCCTAATAATTCCCATCTCATCAAGATTATTCAAGCTTTCTTCCGAGATATTGGGAATCTCTCTCGTGATTTCTTCAGGTCCTAGCTTTGTTTGTCTTGCTTCAATTTCATATTTTTCAATATGTACTGAAGTATATAAATCATCAGTTACCATTCTCTCGCTCACAAGTATTGCATCTTCGTAGTTGTATCCCTCCCATGGCATGTAAGCAATTAAAACATTTTGGCCAAGAGCTATTTCTCCTCCTTCACATGCGGATCCATCTGCTAAAACCTGTCCAGATATAACTCTATCTCCAATATTCACTATAGGTCTCTGGTTAAGACAAGTATCTTGATTTGATCTTTGATATTTCTGAAGATAGTGAAAATGTTCATTACCATTCTCATCTTTAACGACAATCTCATTAGCGTCTACATAAGATACAGTTCCATTAACTTTTGTTATGGGAACCATCCCCGAATCTCTAGCAACTTGAGATTCTAAACCTGTACCAACTAAAGGACGTTCTGGCCTGAGCAATGGAACGGCTTGGCGTTGCATATTTGATCCCATGAGAGCTCTATTAGCATCATCATGTTCCAAAAAGGGAATAAGTGAAGTAGCAACTGAAATTACCTGAACCGGAGAAAGCTGAACATAATCAACTTGATGAGGAGGAACTTTTTCAAAATCCTGTCTGTATCTTACTGGTATTAGATTTGCAATTATATTGCCGTCCTTGTCAGTTGCGACGTCTCCTGGAGCCACCCTACACTCATCTTCTAAATCGGCAGAAAGATAAACAGGATTACCTTCTTTAATAACTTTACCGTTATTAACTTCCCAAAAAGGCGTTTCAATAAAACCATACTCGTTAACTCTTGCATGGGTAGCTAAAGAATTTATAAGTCCTGCATTAGGACCTTCAGGAGTCTCGATAGGACATAATCTTCCATAGTGTGAAGGGTGTATATCTCTTACCGCAAAGCCTGCTCTTTCTCGAGTTAGACCTCCTGGACCTAATGCTGAGATTCTTCTCTTATGTGTTAATTCAGCCAGAGGATTAGTTTGATCCATAAACTGACTTAATTGACTTGAGCCAAAAAATTCCTTTATAGCAGCAACCAAAGGTTTGGGATTGACTAGTTGAGCAGGAGTTAGAGAATCTGTTTCTCCTACAGTCATTCTTTCTTTGATAATTCTCTCTAATCGATTCAGTCCTACCCTGACTTGATTTTGAAGAAGTTCTCCTACAGATCTAACCCTTCGATTACCCAGGTGGTCAATATCATCCAAACTAGCGCCGCCTATATCCAATTCTAGGTTAATTAAATAATCAATGGTAGAAAGAACATCTTCATGGGTAAGTGTTCTTACATCGTCTGGGACGGTAAGTCTCAATTTTTTATTTATTTTATATCTACCAACTCGACCTAAATCATATCTTTTAGGATCAAAAAATCTACTGTGTAATAACTGTTGTCCGCCAGAAACAGAGGGTGGTTCACCAGGACGTAGCTTCTTGTATAGCTCAAGTAATGCCTGATCTTCTGAATTTATACCCTCGTCATTAGCTGAATCAATTGAGTTTTGATAAAACTCTGGATGCCTAAGTTTATCGACCACATCATTATCTGAAAGACCCATCGCTCTCATAAGAACATGAGCATTAATTTTTCTAGTTTTGTCAACTCTCACATAAAGCAAATTATTTTTGTCAGTCTCAAATTTTAACCATGCACCTCGATTAGGGATAACGCTAGCGTTGTAAGTCCTTCTACCATTTTTATCTAGTTCATCTTTGAAATATACTCCAGGACTTCGAACAATTTGATTAACAATAACTCTTTCGGCACCATTGATGATAAAAGTTCCTCTTTCAGTCATTAATGGTAATTCACCAATAAATACTTCTTGTTCTTTAATTTCCCCTGTCTCTTTATTAATTAATCTGCAAGTTACATACATCTGAGATGCAAATGTAGCGTCTCTTCTTTTGGCCTCCTCAACATCATGTCTAGGTCGTTTTAACCTGTACTCTTCGCCTATAAAATGTAATTCTAATTTACCTGTGTAATCAGAAATGGGAGAAAAATTTTGTAGTTCTTCTATTAAACCCTTTTCCAAAAACCATTTAAAACTTGCTCTTTGTACTTCAACTAAATCTGGTAGATAAGTAGCTGTTTTTGCTACCTGTAAAGCGCTACTGCTCATCCAAGAAAACCCGCGATTTTATGAGATTTACTATTTACTTTTAATCTACTCAATATTTAGTTCTTTAACTTTTCAGTTAAATATGAGATCAACCATTAAATCTCGATTTCAACAAAAATCAATTTAATTAAAGAAGAATTAAATTTTGTTTAATGCTGATAAATCATTAACAGTGCAAGTTAAAGCTAGAAAATTAAGAAAAATTTCCAGTAATTCCTTATTTTAACAGCTGCAACGTCAAATTAACAAGTCAAATTTAAACAAATCTTCAGCATTCTTAGATGACTCTTTAGCAATTGTGCTTAGTTCAGTAGATCTTAAATCTGCCATAAAATTGGCAACATTTTCAACAAATGCAGGTTCATTTCTTTTACCCCTATGAGGGGTAGGAGCTAAAAATGGTGAGTCAGTTTCAATCAAGTATTTATCATTTGGGACTATTTTGGCACATTCATGAATTTCGTATGCTTTTGGAAAAGTTACTATTCCACTAAAACTGATGTAAAATCCAAGATCCAAAAATTGCTTCATTTCTTTTGGGGTGCCTGTCCAGCAATGAAGTACACCATCAGGACATTTTCCTTTTTTAGAAAGATCACTACATATCTCAATCATTTTATTTGCAGCATCTCTGCAATGGATTATTACAGGCAATTTAAGTTCATAAGCTAACTCCATTTGCGGAATAAGTGCTTCAATTTGCTGAATTTTATTTTCATTTTTAAAAAAATCCAATCCTAATTCCCCAATAGCCACGACTCTTCTATCGTCTTGAGCAGATTTTCTTAAAAGAGATTTTGAACTTTGTTCCCATTTTTTTGCTTCTAGCGGATGCAAACCAACTGAATAATAAATTTCATTAAATTCGTGAGATATTTTTTTCAATTTTGGGATTTCTGTTAAATCACAACAAGCATGAACTAATTTTTTTACACCTTTAGAACGTAATCTTAGAACAACATCTTCAAGATCTTTTTCGAAATTTTCAAATATTAAATGACAGTGGGAGTCTATGAGTTCGATATCGCTCATAATCTTGATCTACTTTTTTACTTGATGGTAAGTGTAGTTTTTACAAAATTGTTAATTTTCGATTTTTTATTAGCACCATTATTCCTGTGAAGAACATTTTTTTTAACTGCTTTATCAATTAAGCTAAAAGCTTTATTAAGACTTGTTTTCACTAAATTTTTATTATCCTCATTAGGGTTTTTTTTATATTTTTCACAATTCTCTAAGGTTTTCTTGGTTAAAGTCCTTACAGTAGATTTATATGATTTATTTATTAAACGATTTCTTTCGGCAATTTGTATTCTCTTTTTTGCTGATTTGTTATTGGCCACAGAGGGTAAATAAATAGTAGAAGATTATTATAACAAATAAATCGACTTCTAATCAATAATATATAATTTAAAAAGTTATTAAATTGGGTTTTGAGCCTTTCAATTTGAAAAAATCAAGCATATGAAGATTATAAATAATAAAAAAGAAGCTATTGAAGAATTAAAAAGGATTTCTACTCGAACTAATTCAGAAAACAATGATGAGATAAATACAGTTGTTGAAGAAATTCTTCAAGAGGTAAAATTTTCTGGAGATATAGCAGTAGAAAAATATACCAAAAAATTTGATGGTTTCGACCCTGACCCTATGCACGTGAGTGCGGATCAAATAAAGAATGCATGGGATGAAATTGATAAAAATTTGAAGCGCTCACTTGAGGTAGCTCATAAAAGAATTCAAAAATTCCATGAAAAAGAAATTCCTCAATCTTTCGTCATAAAAGGTGAATATGGTGATATAGTCCAAAGAAGATGGAGACCAGTTAAAAATGCAGGTATTTATATTCCTGGAGGAAGAGCTGCTTATCCAAGTACTGTATTAATGAATGCAATACCTGCAAAAGTGGCAGGAGTTGAAGAAATTATAATGGTATCTCCTGGGAATAAAGAAGGGGAAATAAACAAAACTGTTTTAGCGGCAGCTCACTTATCAGGGATCAATAAAGTATTTAGAATTGGAGGTGCTCAAGCTATTGGTGCTTTAGCATTTGGCACAAATCAAATCAATAAAGTTGATGTTATTTCAGGTCCAGGGAATATCTATGTTACAACTGCGAAAAAACTTATTTATGGCTCTACAGGGATTGATTCTTTAGCTGGTCCAAGTGAAATATTAATCATTGCAGATGAAACAGCTCAAAGCAAACATATAGCATCTGATCTTCTAGCGCAAGCAGAACATGATCCTTTAGCTTCATCAATACTTCTAACTACATCAAAAAACCAAGCAAAAGAAGTTTTAGAAGAACTTTATAAAAAAATAGATAGTCATCCAAGAAAAGAAATTTGCATGCAATCAATAAAAAATTGGGGGTTAATTGTGATTTGCGAGAATTATGAATCATGTATTGAACTAAGCAATAACTTTGCCCCTGAACACTTAGAAATATTAGCTTTAGATTCAGAAAAGATTCTTCAAGGTATAGAAAATGCAGGAGCAATATTTTTAGGAAAATGGACCCCAGAAGCTGTTGGAGATTATCTTGCTGGACCAAATCATACATTACCCACATCAGGAAATTCTAGATTTAGCGGTTCTTTGGGAGTTGAAACTTTTATGAAAAATACTTCAATAATAGAATTTAATGAAGAAAGTTTAAAAGTTAATAGTCTTGATATTATTAATCTTGCTAAAAGTGAGGGCTTACATAGCCACGCTAACTCAGTACAAATAAGATTTGAAGATTAGCTAGCTCTTGAGGGTGAATAAACCACTGGAGTGTTGTTTTCAATTTTACCAACTAATACTTTGTCTGTAAGATCAACGAATAAACCATTTTCTAATACTCCTGGAATATTATTAATCGTCATTTCAATGTCTTTGGGATTCTCAATACCATCATCAAATAATACATCTAGGATTAGGTTGCCCTGGTCAGTAACAACTGGGCCTGCTTTTTTAGTAGCCATTCTTAAAGAAGAATTGCCATTCATTTCTGAAATCACTTCCTGAACTTGCTTCCAAGCATTTGGAAGAACTTCTACAGGTAAAGGGAAAGATTGATTTAGATTTTGTACAAGTTTAGTTTCATCAACAACAATCAACAAGCGGTCAGCTTTAGATGCCACTAACTTTTCTCTAACATGGCATGCTCCTCCTCCTTTTATTAATTGAAATCCTGGATCAACTTCATCTGCTCCATCAATAGCTAAATCAATTTGAGATACAGAAGCTAAATCGATAAGCGGGATATCAAGTTCAAGCGCCAAAACTTCTGATTGAAAGGAAGTTGCAACGCCTCTTATATTTTGAAGTTTTCCAAGGCTAATTTCATCGGCGAGGCTTTTTATCATTAACGCAGCTGTAGATCCAGATCCTAATCCAAGAATCATGTTACTCTTTACTTCCCTTATTGCTGCATCAGCAACTACTTGTTTCATTTGAGTTTGTGAATCCAAAATCTTTTTCTCTAGTGGTTATAGATTATTAAATTTCAATGGGTGATTTATGTCAAACCTGGGAGGGGTTCTGGTTTGATATTTATCTGTATCTCTTTATTATCTCTCAAAATATTTAAAAGGAATACTTTTCCTATCTGAGCTTTTTCTACTTCATCCAGTAAAGCTTTAGGTTCTTTTATAGAGATATTTTCGGCTGCTATTACTAAATCTCCTCTTCTTAAACCGGCTTTTTCAGCGGGGCTATTAGGTATTACTGATTGAATAAGAGCTCCATTTCTTTCAGGTAATTGAACTAGCGAATTGGGGTCTCGATTATGCTCTTTAGCAATTCTAGGATTTAAAGAGATCAATTGTACCCCTAAGTATGGATGAATAACTTCCCCATTTTTGAGAAGCTGATCAGAAACACTTTTAGCTAGATTAATAGGAATCGCGAAGCCTAAACCAGCTCCAGGTCCACTTCTTACTAATGTATTAATTCCAATTACCTCACCATTGGAATTTATGAGTGGTCCGCCAGAATTACCTGGATTTATTGCCGCATCCGTCTGAATAAGATCCAGCCTTTTATCTGAAAATCCTAAACTATTAATATCTCTATGTAGGCTGCTAACAATCCCCAAGGTAACTGTTTTTTCAAGACCGTAAGGAGTACCAAGAGCTATTGCCCAATCCCCAACTTCAAGATCTTCAGAATTTCCAAGTGGAGCAAAACCAGAATAAGCCTCTTCATCAATTTTTACTAAAGCTAGATCAGTTATTGCATCTGTGCCCAAAACTTGACCCTCACAAATAGATCCATCTGCCAAAGTAACTGAAACATCATCGACTCTTTCTACGACATGAGCGTTTGTAAGAACCAAACCATTTTCATTTATGATTACTCCAGAGCCTTGTCCTCTCTCTCTTTCAGGAGTAATACCTTGCTCACCAAGTAAATCCCTCAATAAAGGGTCAAGTAAATTAGGATCAAATTGTTGCCTCTCTACCAATCGCTCTGTATCAATTTTTACAACTGCAGGACCAACATTTTTGATTGCGGATGATACGAAATTATGACTTTCAAAAGAAGTTAAAGCTAAAACTTCAGCATTTTGAAAGAAATTGACTAAACAAAAACAAAAAAGAAGTAATATTTGGATTAAATTAATAAATTTAATCTTGAGAAACTTCATTTAATTAATAGTTTTTGACTTTATTTGATAAATCTAATTGAAGAAATATGTTATTGTTGCTTTTTTGTTTACATCCATAAAAATACAAATTTTTAAATTTTTACATAGAAAAAACTTCTTTATGTGTGAAAATAATTTTAAATAAATTTATAAATAAATTTGAATAAAGAAAACAAAAGTAAACTAGAAGCTGTATTAGAAAAAGTTGCTAGTGAAAGGGATTTAGAAATCTACGATTTAAATATAAAAACTAATCAAAATCCAATTGTTATTGAAATAATTATAAAAAAAACTAATGGAGATGATATTTCCTTAGATGATTGTTCGCTATTTAATACCCCAGCATCTGACGAAATTGAAAAATCAAATCTTTTAAATTGTTCATATGTGTTAGAAATTAGTAGTCAAGGGGTCAGTGATGAATTAACCTCAGAAAGAGACTTCGAAACTTTTAAGGGTTTTCCAGTTAATGTTGAGTTAAACCAAAAGGATTCAAAAATAAAATTCCTGAATGGTTTACTTTATGAAAAGGCTAATGATTATTTAGCCATTAACATTAAAGGAAGGATAAAGAAAATCCCTTTCGATGAAGTATTAAAAATTAGTCTTTGTACCTTAAAAGATTAATTATTTTTCAACCATTATTCAATTTCCCATCATAGATGGCATTAGTTATTCTCCCAGGTTTAAACAATCTTATTGAAGACATTAGTGAGGAAAAAAAGTTACCTCCTAATATCGTTGAAGCAGCCTTGCGCGAAGCTTTGTTAAAGGGATACGAAAAATATAGAAGAACTTTTTATATTGGAGTTAATGAAGATCCATTTGATGAAGAATACTTTAGTAATTTTGATGTTGGACTAGATCTAGATGAAGAGGGTTACAGGATATTATCTAGTAAAATAATTGTTGAAGAAGTTGAGAGCGAGGATCATCAAATATCTTTAATAGAAGTTAAACAAGTTGCTGATGATGCCCAAATAGGTGACACAGTTGTATTAGATGTCACCCCTGAAAAAGATGATTTTGGACGAATGGCTGCTTCAACAACAAAACAAGTTTTAGCCCAAAAATTAAGAGATCAACAAAGAAAAATGATCCAAGAAGAATTTGCAGATTTGGAAGATCCTGTTTTAACTGCAAGAGTTATAAGATTTGAGAGGCAATCAGTAATTATGGGAGTTAGTTCAGGTATTGGAAGACCTGAGGTAGAGGCCGAGCTTCCAAAAAGAGATCAATTACCAAATGATAATTACAGAGCTAATGCAACTTTCAAAGTATTCTTAAAAGAAGTTAGCGAAATAGCAAGAAAAGGACCGCAACTTTTTGTAAGCAGAGCAAATGCTGGATTAGTAGTTTATTTATTTGAAAATGAAGTACCGGAAATCCAAGAAGGCACAGTAAAAATTGTTGCTGTTTCAAGAGAAGCTAATCCTCCTTCAAGAGCTGTTGGACCAAGAACAAAAGTAGCAGTTGATAGCGTTGAACAAGAAGTTGACCCTGTAGGCGCCTGTATTGGAGCCAGAGGAGCAAGAATCCAACAAGTAGTAAATGAATTAAGAGGAGAAAAAATTGATGTTATTAAATGGTCATCTGACCCAATACAGTATATTTTAAACTCTTTAAGTCCTGCGAAAGTCGATCTCGTGAGACTTGTTGACCCAAAAGGTCAACACGCGCACGTACTAGTTCCTCCTGATCAATTGAGTCTTGCAATTGGTAGAGAAGGACAAAATGTAAGACTTGCAGCAAGATTAACTGGTTGGAAGATTGATGTTAAAAACTCACATGAATACGATCAGGAAGCAGAAGATGCTGCAGTTTCTGAATTAATCATTCAAAGGGAAGATGAAGAGAATCTCCAGCGAGAAGCTGAACTTAGATTAGAGGCAGAACAAGCTGAGCGTGCTGCAGAAGATGCAAGATTAAGAGAGCTTTATCCTCTTCCTGAAGATGATGATGAATATGGACAAGAAACATATGAGGAAGATAACTTCTCTAATAGTGATCAATTAGAGACTGTTCAAGATGGTGAAATATCCGCCAACGAGGAGAGAAAACGGTGATACGTAAAACACCTATTGTGCGTATATGTATTTCATGTAGAAAAACATATGATAGGAAACATCTCATAAAGATTACTAAAGATCATAAGGAAGGTATTATGTTTCAAAAGGGGATGGGGCGATCAGCCTACATTTGCAAGTCAAAAAAATGTTACTCAGATTCCAAGATCAAAAAAAAGCTTCAAAAAGCTTTAAAAACATATTTGGAACCTGAATTTATTGATATTTTTGAAAAAGAAATTACAAGGTACAATGACTATCCCAATAAGGGAATATAATTAAATTAAATCCTCTTTAATTTCCAAAAAGAGTACAAATCAGATTAAATGACTATCAGCGATAAAATCAGAATTTACGAACTTTCCAGAGACTTAAATCTGGACAATAAAGATATATTGGATGCCGCTCAAAAACTTTCAATTTCAGTAAAAAGCCATAGCAGTTCAATAAGTGCAGAGGAAGCAAAAAAAATAAAAAATCTTATTAATAAAAAAAATTCAGATAAAAAAATACTTTCTATTAAGAAACCTACAATTAAAAAAGATAATTACATACAAAACAAAGAAGTTGAATCTTCTGTCATCTCTTCTATGAAAGAGAAACCTCTTAAAGATAATCCAAACAAAAAGCCATTGTTGATAAAACCTCTTAATAAACCTGAGAGTCTAAAAATAATTTCAAATAAACCCACAATTAACAAAAGTTCAAAATCTCAATCAAATTTTACAAATCAAAATATAAATAGTAAAAACTCAAAAAATCTCAACCAAGAAAAAAAAACTTTCCGAAATAATACAACCCCAACCATAAAAAGTCCTTTAAAACCCCCTATTCAACTGATTGCTAAACCTAAAAACATTAATAATGTTAAATCTAATGAATCTTCCCAGAACATTTCCAGTTCAGTCGAAAAAAGAAAACTATCAAACAAACCTGACCAAAATTCGAACAAATTTAAAACAAAAAATATTAATAACAGAAGGCCCACCCCTGAGCTCGTAGGAGCTCCAATAAGAAGAGACGGGCCCAATCAGCAAAAAAATAAGCAAAACATTTCTTTTAAACAAACTTTCCCAAACAGACCTGGCACACCTGGCACGCCCAATAGGTCTGGATTAAGAAACAAACCATCAGATCAAGGCAGGCCTGGATCTTTCAATAGACAATCCAATACAAATAGGTCTGGTGCTCCCAACAGACCTGGCATGCCCAATAGGTCTGGATTAAGAAACAAACCATCAGATCAAGGCAGACCTGGATCTTTCAATAGACAATCCAATACAAGTAGGCCTGGCGCTTCCAACAGACCTGGCATGTCTAACAGGACTGGAGCTAAATTCAATGTTCAAAAGTCATCTGGAATTAGAAAGCCAGTATCACCTAATGAACTCTTACAACTTCAAAAAACTAATAAATCTGAGAATGACAAACAAGTTATTAAGAATAACGAAAAACAAAATATCGAGACAACGAAACAGAAGGCAAAAGCTCCAAATAGTCGTCCACATTCTGCCCCTAATTCTAAAAAAACACCCAATAGAACATTTTCAAATAATTCTAAAAAACCGGGAAGGACAGACTGGGACGATAGCGCAAAACTTGAAGCATTGAGAAGCAAAAATCCCCAAAAACAAAGGCAAAAAGTTCATATAATTGGTGATAATGATGATACATTAACATCTGAAACTAGTGGATATTCAGGCGAAAAAATTTCAATCTTATCAGCTAGTTTGGCGCGTCCAAAGAAAGAAAAGTCTGATGCATCCAAATCTCAAAAAACTATAAAACAATTTAAAAAGAAGAAAAAAGAGACTACTAGGCAAAGGCAGAAAAGAAGAGCTATGGAGTTAAAGGCTGCCAAAGAAGCCAAACAAGTAAGACCTGAAATGATAATAGTACCCGAAGATAATTTAACAGTTCAAGAATTAGCTGATAAATTAAGTCTTGAAAGTTCTGAAATAATCAAATCTCTCTTTTTTAAAGGAATAACTGCAACTGTTACTCAATCACTCGACTTAGCAACTATTGAAACTGTAGCAGAAGAATTTGGGGTACCTGTTTTGCAAGATGATATCCAAGAAGCTGCTGAAAAAACAGTAGATATGATTGAATCTCAAGATATTGATAATCTAATAAGAAGACCACCTGTTATTACAGTGATGGGTCATGTAGATCATGGCAAAACAAGTCTTTTAGATGCCATCAGAGAATCAAGAGTAGCTTCGGGGGAAGCAGGGGGCATTACTCAACACATAGGAGCTTATCAAGTTGAATTTGAACATGAATCTCAAAAGAAAAAATTAACTTTTCTTGATACCCCTGGTCATGAAGCCTTTACTGCAATGAGAGCAAGGGGTACAAAAGTTACAGATGTAGCTGTTCTTGTAGTTGCTGCAGATGATGGTTGCAGGCCTCAAACACTAGAAGCTATCAGTCATGCAAGAGCTGCAAAAGTACCAATTATTGTTGCAATAAATAAAATTGACAAAGAAGGGGCATCTCCAGACAGAGTCAAGCAGGAACTATCAGAAAAAGATTTAATTGCTGAAGATTGGGGAGGAGATACAGTTATGGTTCCAGTAAGTGCTATCAAAAAACAAAACATTGATAAATTACTCGAAATGATTTTATTAGTTTCAGAGGTAGAAGATCTACAAGCTAACCCTGATAGATTTGCAAAAGGTACTGTTATTGAAGCCCACCTAGACAAAGCCAAAGGGCCTGTGGCTACTTTGTTAGTACAAAATGGGACTTTGAAATCTGGAGATGTTTTAGCTGCAGGTTCAGTCCTTGGAAAAATTAGAGCAATGGTTGATGAACATGGTAATAGAATTAAAGAAGCAGGACCATCATTCCCTGTGGAAGCGCTAGGATTCAGTGAAGTCCCCACTGCGGGAGATGAATTCGAAGTCTACCCAGATGAGAAAACTGCTCGAGCCATTGTAGGAGAAAGGGCAACAGATGCAAGAGCTACAAAATTAGCTCAGCAAATGGCCTCTAGAAGAGTCAGCTTATCATCCTTATCAACTCAAGCAAATGATGGAGAACTAAAAGAGTTAAACTTAATTCTCAAAGCTGATGTTCAAGGAAGTGTTGAAGCGATATTAGGATCACTAGAACAATTACCAAAAAATGAAGTTCAAGTCAGAGTTCTACTCTCTGCTCCTGGAGAAATAACTGAGACAGATATAGATCTCGCTGCTGCATCTGGGTCAGTAATCATTGGGTTTAACACCTCATTGGCTTCTGGTGCGAAGAGAGCAGCTGATGCTAATGACGTTGATATAAGAGAATATGAAGTAATCTATAAACTCTTAGAAGATATTCAGTTGGCCATGGAAGGTCTACTTGAACCCGATCTTGTCGAAGAATCATTAGGTCAAGCGGAAGTTAGAGCAACTTTCGCAGTCGGTAAAGGAGCTATTGCAGGTTGTTATATACAAACTGGTAAATTACAAAGGAATTGTTCGCTGAGAGTTGTTCGATCAGATAAAGTGATATTTGAAGGTAATTTAGACTCTCTAAAAAGAGCTAAAGATGATGTAAAAGAAGTAAATACAGGATTTGAATGTGGAGTTGGCTGCGATAAATTCTCTTCATGGGTTGAAGGAGATGTAATAGAAGCATTCAAATTTGTCACTAAAAAGAGGACCTTATCACAATAATTAAACACCTAGCTTAATAAGTTTTATCTCGGTCAAGAATTAATAAAGTAGGAAATATTACACAAGCACCCACTTGTATGAGAAGGTTATTTTGCTGTAATTCAGTTCCGCTTGCAATTCTGGAAAGCATTATTAGAAGTCCCAAAAATGCAGAACCGCTAAAAGCTATCCATAATATTCTTCTCAATCCCTTGAAAGGAGATTGTGATTCCTTTAATAATTTCTTTTTTAATTCAGGATCTATTTTTGACATAAATTATTTAAATTATAAAATTAAGTCTATATGAAAAATTCAATATTTAATATTGCCGGTATAGCTCAGCGGTAGAGCAACTGTCTCGTAAACAGTAGGTCATTGGTTCAATTCCAATTATCGGCACTTAAATGGCAAACTAAAACTAGAATGATTGATAAAATTTTAAAATTTAGATATCTAGATTAAATTATTTGTTTTTATTCCTCTTTTATAATATTTTAGCAAAGAAGTTATATTGAGCTTTATGAAGGTTTTTAAGCGGTAAAAGCTTGATGGATAGATGGGTTAATAATTATCAAAGTATGCAGGATTTATATAATTTTTGATAACTAAATTAAATAAAATTTTCTTGAGTATTTTATTAGTATTTTTAATTTCTCCAAATTAGTAATAAAGTAGTTAGATTCTTAAAGAAATAAATTCATTAAATTTCATGACATGAATTTTAATTTGAAGTTAGAAAAATTAAATAAAAAAAATTACCAAAGAAAGCACTATGGAAAAATCCTAACTGTAAGACTGCCATGTAATCCAATATTTCCAATTGGACCTATTTATTTAGCAGACCATATTCATAAATGTTTTCCAAGTATAGAGCAGCAATTCATTGATCTAGCAATAATTCCAACAAATAAAGTTTCCCAATATTTATCTAGAAAAATTGATCAATTTAGACCACATTTAATCATTTTTTCATGGAGAGATATACAAATTTATGCACCTGTTGATGGTAGAAGTGGAAATCCCCTACAAAACTCTTTTGAAGTTTTCTACTCAAATAATATCCTAAAAAAAATTAGAGGTTCCTGGGGAGGATTAAAATTAATTGCATCTCATTATGGAGAAATATATAGAAATACTTCTTTAGTCAAGATTGGACTAAAAAGAGCACAAAAATATAACAAAAATGTAAAAGTAATTTTAGGAGGTGGAGCTGTTAGTGTCTTCTATGAGCAATTAGGAAATCTACTTCCAAAAGGAACTGTTATTTCAGTAGGAGAGGGAGAAAATCTCATAGAAAAAATCATTAGAGGTAATTCAATAGAAAAGGAAAGATGTTACATTGCTGGACAAAAACCACGGAACAAATTAATACATGAACAACCTTCAGGCACTGTTAAAACTGCCTGCAACTATAAATATATTAAATCAATATGGCCTGAATTCAATTGGTATATAGAAGATGGAGAATACTACGTAGGGGTGCAAACAAAAAGAGGTTGTCCTCATAATTGTTGTTTCTGTGTTTATACAGTTGTCGAGGGGAAGCAGGTTCGTGTTAATCCTGTTAACGAAGTAATCAAAGAAATGAACCAACTATATGATCTTGGAGTAAGGGGATTTTGGTTCACAGATGCACAGTTTATTCCAGCCAAAAAACATATTGAAGATGCAAAAATACTTCTTCAAGCAATTAAGGATCAAGGCTGGGAAGATATTAATTGGGCTGCATACATCAGAGCAGATAATATTGATGCTGAGCTAGCTCAGCTTATGGTTGATACAGGTATGAGCTATTTTGAAATAGGTATCACGTCGGGATCTCAAGAACTCGTTAGAAAAATGAGATTAGCTTATGACCTTGAAACTGTATTAAATAATTGCAGAATGCTAGTCAAATCAGGTTTCAAGAATCATGTTTCAGTCAATTATTCATTTAATGTTTTTGATGAAACGCCTAGCACCATAAGACAAACAATTGCTTACCATAGAGAATTAGAAAATATTTTTGGTAAAGGCTTAGTTGATCCAGCTATATTCTTTATAGGTTTGCAACCTCACACTCTTCTTGAGAAGTACGCCTTGGAAAATAAAATTTTGAAGCCAAATTATAATCCAATGAGTATGATGCCCTGGACAGCGAGAAAACTTCTTTGGAATCCAGGCTCATTAGGGAAAAAACTTGGTCAGATTTGCTTAGAAGCTTTTGATAATCCAGAAGATGAATTTGGAAAAACAGTTATCGACATTCTTGAGAGAGAATATGGGAAGTCCTCCTTAAAAGAATCCTTAAAAGTCCGTCCTTTATCAGAAAGGAAACTAGCTCATTCTAAAAAATAAATTCAACTGTTATTAATCCTCTTTCTCAATTGAACTAGAAATTCCTTTAGATTTTAATGATTCTGAGTAGAATTCTGCTGGCTCTAAATCACAAATAATTACCAAACCTACACCCGTGTTGTGTGCCTCAAGCATTATCGAGATAGCGTCTTGTTCGCTTAATTGCGGCACAACTTCTCGTAGTGAAATAGTTACATACTCCATAGAATTAACTGGGTCATTATGAAGTAAAACCTTATATTTTGGAGATTTATTTTTTAATTCAGCAGGTTTCTTTTCAATCACTGCTGAATTATTACTTACACTTTGTTCTAACTTTATAGATAACATTATAATTTTTTAGAGTCTAAATGTACTATTAATTATATATTAATTATTCTTTCCATTGCATCAATGACGTTTGATCGTGAGTTAAATGCTGACAAACGAAAATAACCTTCTCCTGACAATCCAAATCCGCTCCCAGGTGTTCCAACTATACTAACTTTTTGAAGAAGGAAATCAAAAAAGTCCCAAGATGTCATTTGATCAGGAACTTTAATCCAGATATAAGGAGCATTGTCCCCTCCATAAACTTTATATCCTGCATTCTGAAGTTTATTTTTCATGAGTTTTGCATTTTCCATATAAAAATCAATTAAACCTCTAACCTGTTTCTTCCCTTCAAGAGAATAAACAGCCTCCGCTCCTCTCTGAACCACATAACTTACTCCATTGAACTTTGTAGATTGTCGCCTATTCCAAAGAGGCCATAATTCTATTTCCTCATTTGTTGAGCTCAAACCTTTGAGATTTTTAGGTATTACTGTAAAAGCACATCTAACTCCAGTGAATCCTGCATTCTTTGAAAAAGATCTAAATTCAATAGCGCAATCCTTTGCTCCCTCAATCTCATATATTGAATGCGGAATATCGTTATCTTGAATGAATGCTTCATAAGCTGCATCAAATAGTATTAAAGATTTGTTTTGAAGCGCATAGTCAACCCACTTCTTCAAGTCTTCTTTATTAATCGTTGCTCCAGTCGGATTATTAGGAAAACAAAGATATAAAATATCAACTTTATTTTCAGGTAGTTCTGGCAAAAAGTTATTCTCCTCGTTTATTGCAAGATATGTTAATCCTTGATAAGTACCATTATCAAGAGCATCTCCAGTTCTACCTGTCATTACGTTACTGTCCACATAAACAGGGTAAACAGGATCAGTTACAGCAATTGAATTATCTTTGCCAAGAATATCTAAAATATTGCTACTATCACATTTAGAACCATCTGAAACAAAGATTTCTTCAGGTGAAATTTGACAGCCTCTGGAAATAAAATTATGCTCAGATATTTTTTCTCTGAGCCAAGAATAACCTTGTTCTGGTCCATAACCTCTAAAACCATCTGTTGTTCCCATATCATCTAAAGCTTTACCCATAGCTTTTATGCATGCTCTAGGTAATGGTTCTGTAACATCTCCTATGCCAAGCTTAATAATTTCAGCACTCTTATTTGATTGAGAATATATTTTTACCCTTTTAGCAATTTCAGGGAATAAATAGCCTGCTTTGAGTTTTAAATAATTTTCGTTTACTTGAACCACTTTAGATAAAAAATTTCACCAATATTAGAATAATGTATCAACGTGCTTTAGTGGTGATTAGATGTTAATATTATTTTAGTTATGATTCATTTAAGTGATAATCATAGCTACGAATTCAATTTCAATTAGTTTGAAAATCGTTAAAGCTTTATAAATAGCAGAATTCAATCACTATTAACTTTATTAATTTTAAAAAGTAAATATTAATAGCTATAAATTGCTTTATTAAAAGATAAAAATTTAATTCTTTAATTTAAATGATTTTCAAAATCCAAATCATTCATAATCAATTATATGTCTCAGCAAATTATCATCGCTGAGCAGGCTCGGATTGCAGCACTACTCACAGATGATCGAGTTGATGAATTAATCGTCGCACAAGGTCAATATCAAATTGGCGATATTTTTTTAGGAACAGTTGAAAATGTTCTCCCTGGTATTGATGCCGCTTTCATAAATATTGGTGAAAGTGAGAAAAATGGATTCATCCATGTTTCAGATTTAGGTCCACTAAGACTTAAAAAAGGGACATTTGGAATAACTGAATTATTAGAACCAAAACAAAAAGTTTTAGTACAGGTAATAAAGGAACCCACAGGATCTAAAGGGCCCAGGCTATCTGGAAGTATTGCAATCCCAGGAAAATATTTGATATTACAGCCATATGGCCAAGGAGTAAATATTTCAAGAAAAATAAATACAGAAACAGAACGAAGTCGTTTGAAAGCTCTTGGAGTTTTAATAAAACCACCCAGCACAGGCTTGTTATTTAGAACAGAGGCTGAAAAGATCAAAGAAGAACTGCTAATTGAAGATTTAGATTATTTAATTCAACAATGGGAAAATGTACTAAAAGTTTCTGAGGCTTCTAATCCGCCAAATTTAGTAAAAAGAGATGATGATTTCTCTCTTAAGATCCTAAGAGATCATATTAAAGAATCAACTAAAAACATAATTATAGATAGTAAATTTTCAGTAGCAAGGGCAAAAGATTTTTTAATAAATTATGAATCTGATATAGATATTAAATTTCACAATAACAGTTTAAACCAACATATATTCGAGAAGTACGAAATTAAAAAAACAATTCAAAAAGCTCTCCAGCCGAGAGTAGATCTTCCTTCGGGGGGGTATATCATTATCGAACCTACTGAAGCTTTAACAGTAATCGATGTAAACTCTGGTTCATTTACAAGATCCGCCAACTCAAGACAAACAGTTTTGTGGACGAACTGCGAAGCAGCAGTTGAAATCTCAAGACAAATGAAATTAAGAAATATTGGTGGAGTTATAGTAGTAGATTTTATTGATATGGAATCTAGAAGAGATCAATTTCAGTTACTTGAGCATTTTACCTCAGCAATAAAAGATGATTCTGCTAGGCCTCAAATAGCTCAGCTTACTGAATTAGGCTTAGTGGAGTTAACCAGAAAAAGACAAGGTCAAAATATATATGAATTATTCGGTAAAAAATGTTCTACATGCGATGGTAACGGACATGTAGAAAATATATTAAATCACGAAATTTCCGACTTAAAAATTAAAAATCTTGAGAATAAATCTAATCAATCAAACAATCTAAAATCTTTAGATATAGATACTTCTCAATCAACTGATGAGCAGGAAAAAATAATTGACAAGGAATTACTTAACTCTAAAGTCCTAAGCAAAGAGAATTCTTCTAATAAAAAAGAAAATGATAATGATAATTTTAACCAATTAAATTCAAAAGAGAAAAATATAATAACCGTTGATCTTAATAATGAAGAAAAAATTGTTTTCAGTCAATTAGGTATTAATCCACTTATAAAGTTAGGTAAAGAATATCTAACCAGCAATAATTTTGTGCGTTTAAAAGACAGTAATAAGGAAACAGAAAAAACCTTAGATAATAAAAGAACAAAAGAAAATCAAATTAAAAAAATCTCAAAATCTGGAGAAGAAAAGATTCAAATTAAAATTGAAGATAATACAAATTCTAAAAATAAATCAACAAATAAAACTAATGAAAATAATGAAATTGTACTTACTGATCAAAAGAATGATATTGAACTTACAGATGAGCTAAATAATGAAAGAAAAACAAGAAGAAGATCTTCAGCAAGCATTGAATAAAATATCCGAAGTTGGAATAGATGAAGTGGGAAGAGGAGCAATTTTTGGTCCAGTTTTTGCAGCAGCTTTAGTATTAACTGAAAAAAATAAGTTTATCTTAAAACAATTTGGAGTAACAGATAGTAAAAAACTATCTCCCAAAAAAAGAAAATTACTTTTACCAAAAATTTTATTACTCTCTTCAGATTATGGAATTGGGCAATCTTCGGCTAGAGAAATAGATAAGTTAGGTATCAGAGTTGCGACAGAACTTTCAATGATAAGAGCTTTAAAAAAATTAAAAGAGAAGCCATCTGAATTAATAATTGATGGCCCATTATTATTAAGGCCATGGAACGGAATTCAGAAAAACATAGTATCTGGAGACTCAAAGTTTGTATCGATAGCTTCAGCAAGCATAGTTGCCAAAGTTTCTCGGGACAATTTAATGGAGAGGTTAGAAAAAAAATACTCAGGATACTTTTTATTTAAAAATAAAGGATATGGTACTAGAGAGCATATTTTATTAATCAAAAAAAAAGGAATAACTAAACTTCATAGGAAAAGTTTTTTAAAAAAATCAAATCTTATTTGATTCACACCAATCTAAAAAATCTTTTACTAGTTGCTCTTGAACCCTTAACTTAATACCCAACAGAATCCCATTTAATACCGAATGACCAGTAGATTCCAAAATTTTCTTTGGTACCAGCTTCAGTAGAGGGGGTTGACTTACGGATACCCCAAGAAGCGCCTCTCCTTCTAAACCAATATCAGTTGCTTCCAAATTCGCTTTCAAAATAAGATTAAAATCATCTATCATCCCCAAACCATCCAATGTACTTTCAAGGGCACTCATTTTTAAAATTCCATCTTTATTTTCTACCGCTATTGAGACAACAGGGTTAATATCTAATTGAAAAACCTTAAAACTTGTTACTGTATACTTATATCTACCTACCCCTTCTGGTACTAATTTTTTGGAGTCAAGCATTGCTCCAACAACTCTTTCTTCTTCCAAAAGATATTTAGAAAGATATTCTTTATTACGCGTTACAGAAAGCTTTAGTTTCTGTTTAGCATCAAAAGACAATAACATTTTCTATATTCCTCCAATGCTTATTTAATCTCTTTTTTTTTACGATTAATCATGCGCAAACAAGTTGCATATTTAGGTCCTAAAGGAACATACGCAGAAAAAGCAGCTCATATATTATCAAAGCTTGCCAATTTTCAGACTCCTATATTTGTACCATGTAATGGGTTACATTCGGTCATTAAATCAATAGCGTACAACAATTGTGATGCTGCTGTAGTCCCTATAGAAAATTCGGTAGAAGGGGGAGTTACGGCCACTTTAGATGCACTTTGGAAATTTCCTGAAATTTTTATAAACAAAGCAATTGTTTTACCTATTAAACATGCATTAATTAGTGATGGAGAACTTTCAAACATTTCAGAAGTATTATCTCATCCTCAAGCATTAGCTCAATGTTCAGAATGGTTATCTGAAAATCTTCCAAATGCAATTCCGCTCCCAACAAATTCAACATCAGAAGCTGTCAATATGGTTAAAGGGAGTAAATTCAGAGCTGCAATCGGTTCAAAATCATTAATTCAAATAGAAGGACTCAAAGAATTAGCCTTTCCCATAAATGATGTTCCAGGAAATTGCACTAGATTTGTCTTATTGAGCAAGGAATCAAATTCAAATTTAGCTAATATTGCCAGTTTTGCTTTCTCCTTAATATCAAATAAACCTGGTGCTTTACTAAAAGCTATAAATAATATTGCAGATTTTGGATTTAATATGAGTAAAATTGAATCCAGACCTTCAAAAAGAGAATTAGGCGAATATATAATTTTTATTGATTTAGAAGTAAATAATGAAAATAACATAAAAATTTTTCTTGAATTAAAAAATAAGCTAAAGCCACTTTGCAAGAATTTTGTAGATTTTGGAAGTTATTTTTCTGAAAATGTTGAACTAGATTAATTTAACCTCTACATTTATAAACTCCAAACTCCATTAAACCTTTTCTAAATGCCCAATTCATGAGGAGTATTGTTGGAATCTCTCTAATTGACTTTACTATCGCAAATGGGCCAAGTGACAAAATTGCGAGGGGCCTTCGAATGCCTTCAATAATGGAGTCGTACCATGAAGGATTTGTATAGGAATTCCAATTTTCAGAAAAAACTCTTCCTGAACTATTTTCGTTAGTTCTAAGAATGTTACCGAATTCTTTAATGCTAATAAAATTAGGATGTACCCATTGTTCAAGTAATTGTTTAAGAACTAACTTCTCAAAAAATGATGGGGGGTATGCCTCGAGGTCTCTTGAGTTCCAATCAGCCAATGCCAAATACCCTCCAGGCCTTATAGTTTTCAGCATTTGATCTGCAAACCTAATCTTATCATTCATGTGTGCACCAGCCTCAACACTCCAGACGGCATCAAATGATCCATCTTCAAATCTCAAATCCAAAGCATCCATAACTTGGAAGTTGCAATTTAGCTCATGAGGAGTAAGTTCTCTTGCTCTTTTGACTTGAGCGGGACTAATTGTAATACCAGTGACATTGAAACCATAATATTCCGCAAGAATCCTAGAACTTCCCCCTATTCCACAACCTACATCGAGTATTCTGGATCCCTTTGGCAATTTATCTAAACCACTCCATTTGACTAATTCATGAACAAACTGAACTTTAGCTTTTCTAAAATCAATATTTTTTTTCCCTGAGGGATAAAAACCCAAATGTATATGTTCTCCCCACAATCTCTCAAGTAATTTATCCTGGGTCCAAGCATCATATGCAGAAGCAACGGTACCGGAAGAAATATATTTTCTAGCATTAATTCTCCAGATTATAAATAGGACTAGAAAGAATAAAACTAGTAAAAAAAAAGGGAATAATAATTCAAACATTTAATTTTCTTTTATATCAGGAAAACTTTCTTTCAATGCTGTTCTTGCGGCAAGTTGTTTTCTTGTATGATCAAGCATTTCATATTCTCTTTGCAAACGGGTGAAAGTATTTCTTTCCTCAAGAAGTCTTTGCTGTTCCTCCGCAACAGGGCCGCCCAAATGAGCTCCTATCCAAAATGATAAATCCATAGGGTTGTCAGGTAATTTATCAGGTAGATTTTTCTTAGTATTAGTCAATTTACTTGTTAAATTAATAACATCACTAAGTGCTTCTTTTACTGAATTTTTAAGAGAATCTAATTTTTGAAAGTCATCAATATTTTCATCACTAATCCAAGTAACCATTGCGGAACAAAATGGAGTCGAACGCATAATTTCTAAGACTCGAAATCTTTGTTGGCCGAGAGTGATAATATTACTTCTCCCATCCTCCGCAGTTTGATGTTTTATAATTTGTGCGCAGCATCCAACGTTGGCCATACTTTTAGTATTTGGATCCCACTTAATAACTCCAAACATAGAATCACCCTCAAGAACAGATTGGAGCATGATCCTATATCTCGATTCAAAAATATGTAGAGGTAATACTTCTTGAGGAAAAAGGACTACTTCTGGCAAAGGAAATAAAGGTAATTCTCTTACTGAGAGTTCTCCCATTTAAACATCAATCTGTTTTTTGTTATACTAATCAATTTAAGGCGGTTTCGGGATTTATTAAAGTTTGACTTCTATATCTACACCGCTAGGGAGATCTAGTTTCATTAAAGCATCAATAGTTTTTGCAGAAGGACTATAAATATCTATTATTCTTCGATGTGTTCTTGTTTCAAAATGCTCTCTAGAATCTTTATCAACATGTGGTGATCTTAGGACACAATAAATCTTCCTTTTTGTAGGTAAAGGTATTGGACCTATTGCTGAGGCAGAAGTATTATCAGCGGTTTGTATTATTTTGTCGCAAGATAAATCGAGCATTCTTCTATCAAATGCCTTGAGCCTTATTCTTATTTTTTGTTGTGCAATTGATGCAGTCATAGTTTCAAGTAACTTCTAATGAAGGGTCATTGATTAAAATGACCCTTATCTATATACCTATATTAAATGATTGAGGTTAAATTTTTAAAATTCAAATGTATTATTTGAGTATTTTAGAAACAACTCCAGCACCGATAGTACGTCCACCTTCACGTATGGCGAATCGCATACCTTGTTCAATAGCTACTGGACATATTAATTCTCCAGTCATCTTAATTCTGTCTCCTGGCATAACCATTTCAACATTAGAGCCATCATCTGAGGTAAATGCGGTTATTTGACCTGTAACATCAGTTGTTCTGATGTAGAACTGAGGTCTATATCCTGCAAAGAAAGGGGTATGTCTTCCGCCCTCTTCTTTTTTGAGAACATAAACTTCTCCTTCAAACTGAGTATGAGGGGTAATAGATCCTTTCTTTACAAGAACCATTCCTCTCTCAATATCTTCTTTCTGGACACCACGTAAAAGTAAACCAACATTATCTCCAGCCATACCTTCATCAAGAAGTTTTCGGAACATTTCAACTCCAGTAACAGTTGTTACTCTTGTATCCCTTATTCCAACTATTTCAACTTCTTCTCCCACCTTAACTTTACCTCTCTCGATTCTTCCTGTAGCAACAGTTCCTCTGCCAGTAATCGAGAAAACGTCTTCAACTGCCATCAAGAATGGTTTATCAACTTCTCTTTCTGGTTCGGGAATGCTAGCATCGACTGCTTTCATTAATTCTTCAATCTTTGATTCCCAAGTAGAATCACCTTCGAGAGCTTTTAAACCTGAAACTTGAACTATAGGAATGTCATCTCCGGGGAAGTCATAACTATCTAAGAGTTCTCTAATTTCCATTTCTACAAGTTCAATAATTTCTTCATCATCGACCATATCGCACTTATTGAGAGCAACTACAAGAGCAGGAACTCCAACCTGTTTAGCTAAAAGAATATGCTCTTTTGTTTGTGCCATAGGACCATCTGTAGCAGCGCAAACTAGAATAGCTCCATCCATCTGGGCGGCCCCTGTGATCATGTTTTTCACATAATCAGCATGTCCTGGGCAATCGACATGAGCATAATGTCTGCCTTCAGTTTCATATTCAACATGAGCTGTATTAATGGTAATGCCACGCTCTCTTTCTTCAGGAGCACCATCAATGTCTCCATAGTCTTGAGCTTGAGCTTGACCTTTTTTAGCTAATACATTTGTAATAGCAGCAGTTAGTGTTGTTTTTCCATGATCAACATGGCCAATAGTACCAATGTTGACATGTGGTTTGTTCCTTTCGAACTTCTCGCGAGCCATTTTGAATTAAAGAATCGAGGGTTTAAGAGTGTTTTAGTTTAGAGATCAGGAGTTGCCCTGATTCTTGGAAATGATAGCTTCAGCAACATTACGAGGAACTTCCTCATAATTTGCGAACTCCATTGAAAATATACCCCGACCTTGAGTCATTGATCGGAGTTGAGTGGCATAACCGAACATTTCGGCTAAGGGCACTTTGGCCTGTACCTTAGACAATCCATCATCAACAGATTGTCCTTCTACTTGACCTCTTCTAGAAGAGAGATCACCAATTACAGATCCAAGAAAGTCATCAGGACTTTCGACCTCAACTTTCATCATAGGCTCTAAAAGGACAGGATTGCATTTTTTAACCCCGTCTTTAAAAGCCATGGAACCTGCAATTTTGAAGGCCATTTCAGATGAGTCTACATCGTGGAATGAACCATCGACTAGTGTTACTTTTACATCAATGAGTGGATAACCGGCAAGAACACCAGATTCGCAGGTTTCTTTCATTCCATTAGATGCAGGACCAATATACTCTTTTGGTACAGCTCCTCCAACAATTTTGTTTACAAATTCAAAACCTTTACCAACTTCAGCGGGTTCCATTTCAATAATTACATGACCATATTGGCCTTTTCCTCCAGTTTGTCTTGCATATTTACCTTCACCTTTAGAACTAGACCTAATTGTCTCTCTATATGAAACCTGAGGTGCTCCTATATTTGCTTCAACCTTAAATTCCCTTAACATCCTGTCAACTAGGATTTCTAAGTGCAACTCACCCATACCTGCAATAACAGTTTGATTTGTCTCAGGATCTGTACTTACCCTAAAGGTTGGATCCTCTTCAGACAAAGCAGTTAAGGCTTTTGATAATTTTTCCATATCCCCTTTAGTTTTTGGCTCAACAGCCACCGAGATGACTGGTTCAGGGATAAACAATGTCTCCAAAACTATAGGATCATCTGTGTTACATAGAGTGTCACCAGTTGTTGTGTTCTTCAGACCTAATACAGCTCCTAAATCCCCAGCCCTTAATTCATCAACCTCCTCTCTTTCATCAGCCTTGAGAATAACTAATCTAGAAATTCTCTCCTTAGCATCCTTAGTAGAATTCATTACATAACTCCCCTTTGAAAGAACACCTGAATACATTCTTACAAAAGTTAATTTCCCATAGGGATCTGACATCACTTTGAAAGCTAATGCACTGAAAGGAGCATTATCATCTGAAGGTCTAACATCTTCTTTGCCACTTGGTAAAACACCTTGTATTGGTTTTACATCAACTGGAGCTGGCAAGTAATCAACTACAGCGTCTAATACAAGTTGGACTCCTTTATTCTTAAAAGCTGAACCGCATAATACTGGAACTAATCCATGCTGTAAAACCCCTTCCCTAATTCCTTTTTTAAGTTGTTCTTCAGATAGTTCTCCTGTTTCTATGAATATTTCTATTAACTCTTCATCATTTTCTGCAACACTCTCCATCAACTTATTTCTCCAATCAGCAGCTTCCTTCTCCATTTCAGATGGAATTGGAGCTTCTTCTATATCAGTACCTAAGTCATTTTTATACAGATATGCTTTGTTAGCTACTAAATCAATAATGCCTGATAGATCACCTTCAGCTCCAATAGGTAGCTGGATTGGAAGTGCATTTGCCTTTAGTCGATCTTTAATTTGTTTATTAACTTTTAGAAAATCTGCACCAGTCCTGTCCATTTTATTAACAAAAACCATTCTTGGGACAGAGTATCTATCTGCTTGACGCCAAACTGTTTCAGATTGAGGCTGAACTCCACCAACAGCGCAAAATACAGCTATGACTCCGTCCAAAACTCTCATTGATCTTTCCACTTCAATAGTAAAGTCAACGTGTCCAGGCGTATCAATAATATTAATTCTGTGATCTTGCCAACTAGTAGATATTGCAGCAGCAGTAATAGTTATACCTCTTTCTCGTTCTTGAGCCATCCAATCTGTTACGGCAGCACCATCATGTACTTCTCCTATCTTGTGAACAACACCTGAATAAAACAAAATTCTTTCAGTAGTTGTAGTCTTCCCTGCATCAATATGAGCGGCTATACCTATGTTCCTTACTCGTTCTAGGGGAAAGTCGCGTGCCAATTTTAAAGCTCCAAATAAAATAATTTTTGATAAATATAGTTCACCCTAAAAGCAAACTTTAATAATAATAAACTACTTAAGTACCTTTTTGATGGAATTAGTATCTGTAATGTGCAAAAGCTTTGTTAGCTTCAGCCATTTTATGAGTGTCTTCTCTTTTTTTAACAGCACTACCAGTTTCATTTGCTGCATCCATTAACTCACCAGCAAGTTTTTGGGACATACTTTTGCCATTCCTTCCACGTGAAAATGTAACAAGCCATCTTAATGCCATAGCTGTGCCCCTCTCTTGGCGTACTTCCATAGGTACTTGATAAGTTGCACCACCAACTCTTCTAGCTCGTACCTCAACAAGAGGAGTAGCATTTTTTACAGCTGTTTCAAATAATTCGACTGCATTCCCACCTGTTCTCTCGCTTATTAAAGAAAAAGCATCAGACAATATTCTTTGAGCTGTAGATTTTTTACCATGTTTCATCAATCGAGAAATCATCATTGAAGCAAGACGACTATTAAATTGAGGGTCTGGAAGGACTGGTCTTTTTACTGCTGCATTACGACGTGACATGTTTTAAAAAAAGTGATGTTTACAAATTAATCTTTTGGAGCTTTTGCCCCATACTTAGATCTGGATTGACGTCTATCTTTGACTCCAGCCGTATCTAAAGTTCCTCTTATTATATGATATCTAACTCCTGGCAAATCCTTAACTCTTCCACCCCTGAGTAGAACTACAGAGTGTTCTTGCAAATTATGACCAATTCCAGGAATATAAGCGGTTACTTCGAAACCAGAAGTTAATCTCACCCTTGCGACTTTTCTTAAAGCTGAATTAGGTTTTTTAGGTGTTGATGTATAAACTCTCGTACATACTCCTCTTCTTTCAGGGCAAGCTTTTAATGCAGGAGATTTTGTTTTCCTAGTCAGACGTTTTCTTTCTGAACCTATTAATTGTGAGATGGTAGGCATCTATTATATTTTGAAAAAATAAACATCTTATTATCATAACCTTTTACGAGCACCAACTAAAAGTTTTTAATGATATTTTTTTAAAAATTTGTGAAATTAAAATTCTTTGGTAAATATTCATTATTTTTAGATTTATTTTCATATTTATTTTTATAATAGGATTACATAAATAACTAAATAGAATTAAATAATCTATGGGAGAGAGTATCAAAAGAATCGGTGGGCCATATCAAGATAGTTATTCCCCAAATGGAATAATTGGTGAGAAAGATGCGTGTGGAGTTGGTTTCATAGCAAATATTAAAGGGTTAGAGAGCAATTGGATCCTAAAACAATCCTTGAAAGGCCTTAACTGCATGGAACATAGAGGAGGTTGTGGAGGGGATAGTGACTCAGGAGATGGAGCAGGCATTTTGTGTTCAATACCTTGGGATTTCTTAGAAAAAGAAGTAAATCTTAAAAATAAAAAAGAATATGATAAAGGTTTAGGCATGATTTTTATGCCTAATAAAAAAGAGAAAATTGAAGAATGCAAATCAATATGTGAGGAGGAAGCAGAAAAATTAAAAATAAACAAAACATCTTGGAGAACAGTACCTGTTAATAATGAAATCTTGGGACCTTTGGCTAAAGCAAATGCTCCATTTATAAGTCAGTGGATTTTATTTATAGATAAAAAAGATAACAATGATATTGAGAGGCTTTTATTTCAATTAAGGAAAAGAATTGAGAAAAAAATAAGAGAAAGTTTTAAAAACCATGTTGGGAATTGTGAATTTTATTTTGCCTCACTAAGTTCTAAAACAGTTGTATACAAAGGTATGGTTCGTTCTGAAATATTATCTGAGTTTTATCAAGACCTAAAAGAAGATAGTTTTAAAGTCTTTTTTTCTGTTTATCATAGAAGGTTTAGTACTAATACACTTCCAAAATGGCCACTAGCTCAGCCGATGAGATTCTTAGGTCATAACGGAGAAATTAATACTCTTTTAGGAAATATCAACTGGGCTAAAGCTTCAGAAACACACATAGATAATTTTTGGGAAGAGTTATCTAATGAAATTAAGCCAATCGTAGATATAAATAAAAGTGATTCATCAAATCTTGATGCAACTCTTGAAATCAATATTCGTTCAGGTCAGCCCATTACTGACTCATTATTAAAACTTGTTCCTGAAGCATTTAGAGAACAACCAGAACTTGAACAAAGAGATGATATTAAATCATTTTATGAGTATTCTGCGAGCATTCAAGAAGCTTGGGATGGTCCTGCTTTACTTGTATTCGCAGATGGAAATTTTGTAGGAGCAACGCTTGATAGAAATGGTCTCAGACCAGCAAGATATTCAATAACAAATGATGGTTTCGTAATAATGGGTTCCGAAACAGGAGTAGTAGATCTTTCAGAGGAAAGAGTAGTAGAAAAAGGTCGATTAGGTCCGGGACAAATGTTGGCGGTTGATTTTCATCAAAATAGAATTCTCAGGAATTGGGAGGTTAAATCTGAAGCAGCCCAAAGGCATGATTATAAAAACCTCCTTATTAATAGAACTATAAAAATTGAGAATAGTGAATGGTTTAAAGACTGCAAACTGAAAGACCTCGAGTTGTTACAACAACAAACTGCGTATGGTTTTTCAGCAGAAGATAATGACCTTATCTTGGATTCAATGGCTTCATTAGCTAAAGAGCCTACCTATTGCATGGGCGACGATATCCCATTAGCAGTGATTTCTTCAAAACCACATATTTTATATGACTATTTCAAGCAAAGATTTGCGCAAGTTACAAATCCTCCTATTGACCCTCTGAGAGAAAAACTGGTAATGAGTTTAGAGATGCATCTTGGAGAAAGATGTACACCATTTGAGATTAAAGATCCTAAACCTTTTGTTCATTTAAAAAGTCCAATACTCAATGAGGAAGAACTCGTTTCCATTAAAAAATCAAAAATTAAAAATCAAACAATTTCAAGTTTGTTTGATATTGAGGAGGGTTTTCAAGGCTTAGAGAACCAATTAAAAGCAATTTGTAAACAGAGTGAGCTCTCTATCAAAGAAGGTTGCTCTTTAATTATTATTTCTGATAAGGGAATTAATCCTAAAAAGACTTTTATTCCTCCTTTACTTGCTATTGGGGCAATTCATCATTATCTTCTAAAAAAAGAAATCAGGCTAAAAGCTTCTCTAATCATTGAAACAGGTCAATGTTGGAGCACACATCACTTAGCTTGTTTGATTGGTTATGGTGCCAGCGCAGTTTGCCCTTGGTTGACCTTCGAAGCAGGCAGACACTGGTTAAAACATCCAAAAACACAAAAACTCATTGATAGCAAAAAAATAAATCCATTATCAATAATTGATGTTCAAGAAAATATTAAAAAAGCTCTAGAAGATGGTCTAAGAAAAATTCTTTCAAAAATAGGCATCTCACTTTTATCTAGTTATCATGGAGCACAAATTTTTGAAGCTGTAGGCCTTGGATCTGACTTAATAAAAATTGCTTTTGATGGTACAACAAGTCGCATCGCTGGCATAACACTAAAAGAATTAACCAATGAAACACTTTCAATACATATGAAAGCCTATCCAGAGATCGATTTAAAGAAATTAGAATTTTTAGGATTTGTTCAATTTAGAAATAATGGAGAATATCATTCCAATAACCCAGAGATGTCCAAAATTTTGCATTCAGCTGTAAAACAAGGACCAGGATACGATCATTTTGAAACTTACAAAAAACTCATTAGTAATAGACCGACAACATCTCTAAGAGATTTACTAACAATTAATTCAAAAAGAAAAAGCATTCCATTAGAGGAAGTTGAAAGTGTTGAATCAATTTGCAAAAGGTTTTGTACTGGAGGAATGAGTTTGGGTGCTTTATCAAGAGAAGCACATGAAGTATTAGCAGTTGCAATGAATAGAATTGGTGGAAAAAGTAATAGTGGAGAAGGGGGAGAAGATCCAGCTCGTTTTAATGTTTTAAATGATATTAATGAAAATACTCAATCCGCGACTTTGCCATTTATTAAAGGTCTAGAAAATGGAGACACCGCATGCTCAGCTATTAAACAAATAGCATCAGGGAGATTTGGAGTTACACCTGAATATCTAAGAAGTGGAAAACAACTAGAAATTAAAATGGCTCAAGGTGCAAAACCTGGAGAAGGGGGACAATTGCCTGGTCCAAAAGTTGATTCTTACATCGCAAAACTAAGAAATAGTAAACCTGGAGTAGCTCTAATATCTCCCCCCCCCGCATCATGATATTTATTCAATTGAAGATTTAGCTCAACTTATCCATGACCTACACCAAGTTCATCCAAAAGCAAAAGTGAGCGTTAAACTTGTTTCTGAAATTGGTATAGGCACTATTGCTGCTGGAGTAAGCAAAGCTAATGCAGATGTAATTCAAATATCAGGCCATGACGGAGGTACAGGTGCTTCACCCCTAAGTTCTATTAAACATGCAGGTTTACCATGGGAACTAGGTGTTGCTGAGGTTCATAAATCTCTCTTAGAGAATAACTTACGTGGAAGAGTAATTTTGCGAACTGATGGAGGTCTTAAAACAGGCTGGGATGTTGTTATTGCAGCTTTACTAGGTGCTGAAGAATACGGTTTCGGTTCTGTAGCGATGATTGCTGAAGGATGCATAATGGCGCGTGTTTGTCATACAAACAAGTGTCCTGTTGGAGTTGCCACTCAAAAAGAAGAATTAAGAAAAAGATTTAAAGGTATTCCAGAAAATGTTGTCAATTTTTTCTTGTATATTGCTCAAGAAGTAAGACAAATAATGAGTAGTATCGGTGTTTCTAATATGGAAGAACTTATTGGTAATCAAGAATTTCTTTCTGCAAGAAATATCGGTCTTCCAAAAACTTCTAATATCGATCTTTCTTCTTTAGTAAATGATGAACTATCAACTACTGATAGATCATGGTTAAAACATTCAAAAAATGCTCATAGTAATGGTTCTGTATTAGAAGACGAGTTTTTGTCTGATACTGCATTTATAGATTCAATTAAAAATCACGAAAAATTAACTAAAGAAATTGAGATAAAAAATACAGATAGAAGTGTTTGTGCGAAAATATCAGGCGAAATCGCAGAACTTCATGGCAATACTGGCTTCAATGGCGAACTTAACTTAAATTTCAAAGGATATGCAGGACAAAGCTTTGGTGCCTTTTTATTGAAGGGAATGAATGTTCAATTAATCGGAGAAGCTAATGATTATGTTTGCAAAGGAATGAATGGAGGAATACTCACAATAATTCCACCAAAAATAGATAAAATCTCCTCCGAACAAGTCATCCTGGGTAATACTTGTCTTTATGGAGCAACAGGTGGGAAATTATTTGCATTAGGAAAATCGGGAGAAAGATTTGCAGTAAGAAATAGTGGTGCTACAGCAGTAACAGAGGGAGCAGGTGATCATTGTTGTGAATACATGACTGGTGGGAAAGTAGTCATTCTAGGTTCCACAGGAAGGAATATTGGTGCTGGCATGACTGGTGGAATAGCTTTTATAATCGATGAGAATAATGATTTAAGTAATAAAGTTAATAAGGAAATAGTTAGTATTCATAAAATAACTTCATCAAAGCAGGAAGATATCTTATTGGAAATTATTAGAGAATATCGAGCAAAAACAAATAGCTTAAAGGCTTTCAAAATAATTGAAAATTGGTCGCATTTCAAGAGTACTTTTAAATTAATTGTTCCCCCAAGCGAAGAAGAGAACCTTGGCATAAAGAAAATGTAAATGCCTTTCTTTGTAAAAACTGAATTTATAAAAAAGGAATATTTAATTAATAATGATTTAAAACGAAAAATAATTAACGAACATATTGATTGGATAAAAAAATTAAAAAAAGAGGGAATTAATATAAAAAGTGGTTTTTTGGTAGATGAGTTAAATAGGCCAGGTGACGGCGGATTACTCATTCTTGAGATAAATAATTATAAAAATGCACTAAAAATCATTAAGAATGATCCAATGATTAAAAATGATCTAGTTGAATGGAAATTAAATGAGTGGATAGATTCAGATAAATGAAAATAACTATCTTGGATACTTTTTCATAAGTTTTTGAATCTCTTCAGCATGGTAACTGCTTCGAGTTAAAGGAGAACTAACTACTTGCATAAAGTCCAAATATTTTTCCCCGAAAACTTTAAAGGAATTAAATTTTGAAGGACTCACAAATCTTTGAACAGGTAAATGATTAGGGCCAGGAGATAAATATTGGCCAATAGTAACAATATCAACGAAATTACTTTTTAAATCCTTAAGAAGACTTAAGACCTCATCATCTTTTTCTCCTAAGCCAAGCATAAAGCCTGACTTTGTATAAACTTTGGGAGAATAGTCTCTGGTTCTTTTAAGTAACTCAAGAGTTCTCTCATATTGACCCTGAGGTCTTACTTTTTTATATAGCGAAGTAACAGTCTCAATATTATGGTTTAAAACGTTTGGATTTGAATCAAGAACTTTTTCAAGAGCTTTCCAGTTACCACAAAAATCAGGAATTAAAAGCTCAATAGTAGTTTTAGGAGATTTTTTTCTTACTTGATAAACACATTCAAAAAATTGAGATGCGCCACCATCCTCAAGATCGTCTCTATTAACTGATGTGATTACAACATGTTTAAGCTTCATTCTATAAACAGCTTCAGCTAGACGATATGGCTCTGTTGGGTCTAATTCTCTTTTAGATCTATCAAAATCAATATCGCAATATGGACATGCCCTAGTACAGCCAGGACCCATTATGAGGAAAGTAGCAGTTCCACTAGCAAAACATTCACCAATATTTGGACAGCTTGCTTCTTGACATACAGTATTGAGATTTAAATCATTTAACAAATTTGCAGTATTCCCAATTCTCTCAACTTGGGGGGCTTTTACTCTTAACCAATCAGGTTTTGAAATTAAACTATTAGGATTATTAGTCAAATTAATTGTTTCGGGCCTGTATTCTTATTTTACTAAAAACAATTTGAATTAACTATTAATAATTCCAAAAATGAAGCCTATTCAGTAGAAGTTAAAAATTAAATTAATTTAACTAATCCATCGATAATTTTAAAAATCCTAATCCAAGTTAATGCTTATATAATATTTTCGTTCTATCAACTAAAATTAAAACAGAATTTAGAACGTTATTTTTAATACAGTTATCAAAACATTTTAATAATACACCTGTTAAGATGGTATGTAGATTTATTATTGAATTTTTGTACTAAAAAGTGTTTTTTTATTGATTTATTGATACAGTAAAAATTATATGTAATAAAACATTGACTTTTAAATTTAAAAGAAAACGTCTTTTACTATCTGAAAAAAATAAAAGCTCTAAAGCAATAGGTTATGCTAGAGCTACTAATAATGAATATGAATATTTAGAACAGCAAATAAATTTTTTAAAGGCAGAGGGGTGCAGTTTAGTTTTTTCTGAATTAATAAGTTTAGATGAAGAAATCAAACCTCAACTCAATAAAGCTATAAATTGCTTATCTAAAGGTGATCAATTAATAATAACTCAGCTTGACCGAGCGTTTAAAAATAAAAAAGAATGTTTGAGGACAATAAATAAACTTTTTAATAAGGATATTAAATTACTAACTTTGACTGGTTTCTTTGCGGCTAATGAATCAACTAAAGCAAATTCTTCAATTTTTAAGATTTTATATGAATTAGATAATATAGAAGACAAAAGTTTAGGTGAAAGAAAAAAAGAACAACTATTACGCAGAAAATTATCTGGAAATAATCTAGGAGGAAGGCCCAAAATAAGTCCTTTAAAAGAATCTTTAGTAATCAGATTACGTAATGAGGGATATTCATATAGATCAATCAGATCACAAACGGGAATTGCATTGTCAACAATAAGAAGAGTTATTTTGGAAGGAGAATTAACATAAAATGAGGAAGAAAGAAATTGAAAATTTAATTAAAGAAAATTTTAAAGATACAGCATTGCGTATTTATGAATTAGATAATGAAGATAGAAAAAGTTTGTTAGCAGAATACAGAGAATGGATTATGAACGATGTAGATTCTGAAGAGGTAATGATGTTACCATATGAAGCCTATACTGATAAATTAGATTCTAATTACTTAGACGATTTACTTTAGTCCTTAATAATATATCTCTTATTAAATTCATATACTTCTTTGGCTATTAATGGTAATAAGGAAGTATCTTTAAAATATTTTTCTCCATTACACAAAACAACTAATAAAGTGTGAAGAGATTGACTATTAGTCCACCAAGCTGAATCATGTCTAACTTCAGACATTAAGCCTGCTTTACTCCAAAGATTAATGCTTTCTGGTAATCCTTCACCCAAAAAACCATCTATTTGATTAAGAGAATCGTTTTTAAGAACAACTTTATTTAAATTTCTTTTTAAAAAACTTCGTAAATTTAAGTCATTTTTTTGATAATCAATATGAATCATAATTTCCTCCAAAACCCTTGCAGCTGAATCAGAATTCATAGCGTTTCTATTTTTATTATCCAACCCATAAAAGTCTTTTTCACGACCAAATGGTCCATCATCCCAGGTCTTCTGACAGCAATTTATACCACTCAATTCCTCCCAATTTAAATCATGTAGCCAATCGTTTATTATACTTCTTTGATATTTCCAATTTTCCCATAATTCTCCTTCAATACAAGGTCCACTTGTTGTTCCAGTAAGTAAATCAATTAAGAAGCTTGTTGCATTATTACTTGAAAAAGACAACATTTTTCTTACGGCATCAATAAGTTCATCTGACAATAGTAAACTTCCTTTTTTAATCCAATAAAATGCAGCAAGGCCATAAACTAATTTGACTATGCTGGCAGGGTAAACCATTTTTTTATTATTAATACCAGTTCCAAAACCTTTAAATATACTTTTATTTTCACTTTTATAATTAATCCAAGTTATGGCAATATCTTCTCTTGAAACATCTGTATTATGAGAACATACTCTCCTTAAAATGTCATTTAAGGCTAGATCCATCTCTTTACTTAAATAGTAAAAGGACATTGTATGGAAAATTATAAAAATCCTATCTCACTATTAAAACAAACTAATTTTTCAAAAACTATTTGGTGGAAATTAAAAGTTAATATTTCTGGATATCGAAATGAAACAGAAGATAAATTAGTCACTGAAATATTTAAAAATAGAATTTTTAGGCTACTTTATCCAAATATTTATCAATATGATCATAAATTTCCAAGAATTCTAGTTCAACTATATGAAGATGGCTACGTCTGCTGGATAAATTTAGATGGATTGATTATTGAGAAATACGAATTGAGAAAAACTGAGAATTTAAAAAATGAACAATTCTTTATAAAAGATAAAATTAACTCAATTTTAAAATGGATCAAGGATCAAGCTGATTTAACTAATGAATACCTTTGGGGAGGCACATTAGGACCCAATTATGATTGTTCAGGGTTAATTCAGACTGCTTTTTTAAAGCATAATATTCATATACCTCGAGATTCTTTTCAAATTAAAAGTTTTTGTAAACACCTTTTTTATTTCAAAGAAATTAACAAAAATCTTGAACCAGGAGACCTCTTGTTCTTTGGAAACAAAGGGCAATGTGATCATATTGGAATCTACAGAGGTGATGGATTATATTATCATAGCTCTGGGAAAGACTTTGGAAGAAATGGAATAGGATTAGATACTTTAAAAGAGACAAACGACTCAATTTCATTGCATTATCAATCAAAGCTTATTTCAGCAGGAAAAGTTATTAGAGAATACAGATGGGATAGAACTATTAGATAGCAGTCTTTTTTTTAAATTAATATATTGAAAATTGATTACTTATTTAGATTTCAACTTAACCAGTAGTCCAAATATTTTGAATTAATTGCATAATGCTGTTCAAATGAAGTGTGCCTACAAGAAGCCATGCAAAAACAGCTCCCCCACAGCCACCTAGCCAAAATCCACTCGTAAAATCAGCCCACCCTGATCTAGTAAACAAATCTGCAGGAGGATTATTAACAGTAGCATCAGGAGGTTGTACATTAGGAGCTTTACCTGGGGCGTTATAGAGAACTAAAAGTGCTGTCAAAATATGTACAGCCCCGATAGCTGCAAGTAATCCTGCTGTCAATGCAAAATCAGAATTTCTTAAAGGTCCAGTCATAGTAAATGGGCCATATAAGAGATAACCAAAAGCTGCTCCAGTTTCAAGACCTCTAAAGTTAGGAGAAATTCCTTCTCTATAAAAAGGTAAATTATTGATAAAAGCTTTAGTAAAGTAACCACTATTAACTGGGGTAGCTAAATTTCCAACAAATGGATCAGCGACTGTTTTAACTGCCCATTGTTCTGCAATACCAATATCTGTAGGCTGGACACTTTGATCTATATATTTTTCAGGAAATTTAGGCTTAGCTCCTAATAATTCTTTAATTGGTGTTTGTGAATCGCTCATTTTAAAAAAAAGATAATGTGATAATTGATTTTTATTCAGTAGCTGTTATGAATCTGCCTATTAAAACAATAAAAACAGCAGGTACTACTAAGCCAATCATGGGCACAAAGACCGAAGGCAGAAGATTTGAAAATTCAGATGACATAGTTCTTTTAACATCTTTAAATACTTTAGTATTTATATTAGAAATAATGTTAATTTTATTACTGGATGATATAAAAATTATTAACTTTTTACATGCTAAATTTTTTCGCAATATTACTCATTTTTTTTATCGTATTAATATTATATATTTTTAAAAAAAGCATTATTAAAAAAATAATTAATATAAATAACTTTCACTTGAAAAAACTGATAAAAAATAAAAATCACCATAAAAAATATGCAGTTAAAAAGAATAGTTTTTCATACAAACATAAAAATAATACATACTCAGCATTTCACAAGAAATCTCAAAGAAGTAAAATGTTTAAACTATTTCGAAGTAATACAAAAGATAAATTAAAAGCACTCCAGATTGCAGAGGAATTAGCAGACAAATCAACATTATCTATTTTAAGAAAAGGATTAAAAGATACTTCTCCTGAAGTAGTTGAGATTTCAGCTAAATTAATTAGAAATTTCAAGTAAAAGTTTAATTTTTAGTTTTACCTTGAATTTCTCTAATTCTATAAATAGGTCTGTCTTGACTTTCATGATAGGTCCTAATTAAAAGTTCACTCAATAATCCAAAGCTGAATAACTGAACCCCAGCAATTCCCAATATTAATGAAAACATTAGCAAAGGACGATTTCCAATATCTTCACCCATTATTTTTAGAACTATCAAATAAGAACTCATTGCAAGGCTAATCAAAATACTTATCATTCCAACAAATCCAAATCCATACATAGGTCTTGTTAAAAATTTAGTCATAAACCAAACGGTTAATAAATCCATTAAAACTCTAAAAGTTCTATCAATTCCATATTTGCTAGATCCATATTGCCGGCTTCTATGATTAACTTTAATTTCTTTAATTCTTGCACCTTCAATATTTGCTAAAACTGGCAGAAACCTGTGAAGTTCACCATAAAGCTTAATATCATCTATTATTTCTTTTTTAAAAGCTTTTAATGAGCATCCATAGTCATGCAACTTCAAACCTGTTACATGTGCTATCAATTTATTAGCTATTTTTGATGGTATCTTTCTATTAACTAATTTATCTTTTCTATCAAACCTCCATCCACAAATCAAATCATAGCCATTATTAATTTCTGAAATTAATTTGGGCATATCATTAGGATCATTTTGTAAATCACCATCTAAAGTAATAACAATGTCTCCTTTAGAATGGTCAAAGCCAGCTGCCATTGCTGCTGTTTGTCCATAATTTTTACGGAGAGAAATTACTGACAATTCGTTGATTTTGTAAGTTAATTGTTTTAATATTTGCTGAGTATTGTCTTTAGAACCATCATTTACAACAATTAATTCAAAATTGAATTTATTAGCTGCCATTACATTTATAACCTCTTCCAATAAAAAACCAATACTCCCACTTTCATTGAAAACAGGAATAATAATAGATATTAATTGGTTTATATCTGACATTTTTATTTGATAATAATCCTATAATTTTAACTTAATTTAGAACAATAAAATTAAACAAAAAAAATCACCACTTTCGTGGTGATTTAAATTATTTAAAGAAATTAGATTTTAACCAAACTTACCTGAAGTTGATGCAATAACAAATGCACCAAATGTAAGAATGTTTCCAATCGTGAAATGTGCTAATCCCACTAATCTAGCTTGAACAATTGAGAGGGCAACTGGCTTATCTCTCCAGCCTACAAGGTTAGCTATTGGTGTACGCTGATGTGCCCAAACTAATGTTTCAATTAATTCTTGCCAATATCCACGCCATGATATTAGGAACATGAAACCAGTAGCCCAAACTAGGTGACCGAATAGGAACATCCAGGCCCAAGGAGATAAAGAGTTCACGCCAAATGGATTATATCCATTAATAAGTTGCGCAGAATTTAACCATAAGTAATCTCTGAACCAACCCATTAGATAAGTTCCAGATTCATTAAATTGTGCTACATTTCCCTGCCATATTGCTAGGTGTTTCCAATGCCAATAGAAAGTTACCCATGCTAGTAAATTTAATGCCCAGAACATTGCTAAGTACATAGCATCCCAAGATGAACTATCACAAGTACCTCCACGACCAGGTCCATCACAAGGGAATGCATAGCCTAGATCTTTCTTATCAGGAATTAACTTTGTTCCTCTAGCATCAAGTGCTCCTTTAATAAGAATTAAAGCTGTTGTATGAAGTCCTAAAGCGATAGCATGATGAACTAAGAAATCAGCAGGTCCAATAGGTAAGAATGCACTTAATGCATCTTGTCTATTGATAAGATCCATCCAGTAATGATTTCCTGGTAATGAATTTGCAGCAATACTGGCAGAGCTTGTTGGATCAGATAGTAAAGCATTAAAGCCATACATCATCTTGCCTTGAGCAGCTTGAACGAATTGAGCAAATACTGGCTCAATAAGAATTTGCTTTTCAGGATTTCCAAAAGCTACAACAACATCGTTATGAACATAAATTCCAAGAGTATGGAATCCAAGCAACATTGTTACCCAACTAAGGTGGCTTATCAAAGCTTCCTTTGTTCCTAGAACTCTGGCTAAAACATTATCTTTATTTAATTCAGGATCATAGTCCCTAACAAAGAATATAGCTCCGTGTGCAAATGCACCAACCATCAAGAACATTGCTATGTACTGGTGATGGCTATATAAAGCAGATTGAGTAGTGTAATCCCTCGCGATAAAAGCATAAGAAGGAAGAGCTCCCATATGTTGAGCTACAAGAGAAGTCGCTACTCCAAGAGATGCTAATGCTAGTCCTAGTTGGAAATGTAATGAGTTATTTACAGTTTCGTAAATTCCATCATGATTAATTCCAAAACTACCTTTATGAGGATCATTTGGATGTCTAGTATTATGAGCTTCAGTAATTTCCTTGAGGCTATGACCTATACCAAAGGTATTTCTATACATATGACCAGCAATTACAAAAACTGTTCCAATTGCAATATGGTGATGAGCAATATCAGTAAGCCATAATGCTTCACTTTGAGGATGAAGACCTCCTAAGAAAGTAAAGATTGCTGTTCCAGCTCCCTCTGCCGTTCCAAATACTTGCTCTAAAGAATCAGGGTTTTGTGCATACGCTCCCCAATTTAAAGTAAAGAAAGGAGCTAATCCTGCAGGGTGCGGAAGAACTGTTAACCAGTTATCCCAACCTACATGCTGTCCTCTTGATTCAGGTATAGCAACATGAACCAAATGACCAGTCCAAGCGATACTACTAAAACCAAATAAAACAGCTAAGTGGTGATTTAATCTTGCCTCTGCATTTTTAAACCAAGCTAATGAAGGTCTAAATTTTGGTTGTAAATGTAACCAACCTGCAAATAAAGTCCAACAAGCCAAAATACTCATAAATATTGAAGCTTGGAAGAGTTGCTCATTAGTTCTCATACCTATTGTGTACCACCAGTGGTATAGACCTGAGTAAGCTATGTTTACTGGGCCACTAGCTCCAGCTTGTGTCATTGCTTCTGTAATACCAGATCCAAAATGAGGATCCCAAATTGCATGAGCAATCGGACGAACATGAGTTGGATCAAGTACAAATTGCTCGAAGTTTCCCTGCCAAGCAATATGAAATAGGTTACCAGCTACCCAAAGGGCAATTATTGCTAGATGTCCAAAATGAGTTGAGAAAAGCTTCTGATAAAGTTTTTCTTCGGTCATACCATCGTGACTTTCAAAGTCGTGAGCGGTAGCTATTCCGTACCATATTCGTCGGGTTGTAGGGTCCTGAGCTAGACCCTGGTTAAATGATGGAAATTTTGTTGCCATTGAATTAAAAAGGTGAAGTTCAGGTAATTAGCCCAGGCCGAAAAGGCGAGCATGGAAGAAAGCCCATGTGGTAGCAATACCACCGACAAGGAAGTGTGTTACACCTACTGCTCTACCCTGAGTGATAGATAAGGCTCTTGGTTGAATTGTTGGAGCAACTTTAAGTTTGTTATGTGCCCAAACAATTGATTCGAATAATTCTTGCCAATATCCTCGACCACTGAAGAGGAACATTAAACTGAATGCCCATATAAAGTGAGCTCCTAAGAACATCAAACCGTACATGCTTATTGCTTGACCATAGCTTGTTAATACTTGAGAAGCTTGCGCCCAGAGGAAATCTCTTAGCCAACCATTTATAGTAATTGCACTTTGTGCGAAATTACCACCGGTAAGTCCCCAAACATCACTCTGCATTTTCCAAGAGAAGTGGAAAATAACTATTGATAAGCAGTTATACATCCAGAAGAGTGCCAAGAACACGTGATCCCATGAAGAAACTTGACATGTACCACCTCTTCCAGGCCCGTCACAAGGGAATCTAAATCCTAAAGAAGCTTTGTCAGGGATCAACCTTGAACTTCTTGCATAAAGTACTCCTTTGAGAAGTATTAAAACGGTTACGTGGATTTGGAAAGCATGAATATGATGAATCATTAAATCAGCTGTCCCTAATGGAATTGGAGCTATAGCAACCTTTCCACCAACTTCTACTAAACTTCCATTAAAAACTTCACTTAAAGCTTTGTGAGGTAAAGCTTCTGCAGTACCTGCTAAAAGAGAAGTTCCAACAGCAGATGATTGAATACTCTGAACCCATTGAGCAAAAATTGGCTGAAGTTGGATTGCAGAATCACTAAACATATCTTGGGGTCTACCCAAAGCTCTCATAGTATCGTTGTGAATATAGAGTCCAAAGCTATGGAATCCTAACCACATACATACCCAGTTCAAATGACTGATTAAGGCATCTCTTGCTTTAAGAATTCTGTCTAATACATTATCAATATGTTTTGCTGGATCGTAATCTCTAACCATTGCAATTCCAGCATGAGCGCCTGCTCCTACTATGAATAATCCACCTATCCACATGTGATGGGTAAATAATCCAAGAACTGTCATGTAGTCAGTAGCTATATATGGATATGGAGGCATCGCATACATGTGATGTGATACAAGTATGCTTATTGATCCAAGCATTGCTAGGTTTACTGATAGCTGGGCATGTCTACTTTCTGCCATGAACTCAAAAAGACCTTGATGACCTTTAGGAGCAGGGAATAATATTGGGTCTCCTTGCTGTGAATCTAATATTTCTTTCATACTATGACCAATACCGTAATTGGTCCTATACATATGACCACCTATTATTGCTATTACACCAAAAGCTAAATGATGATGTGAAACATCTGTCATCCATAAGCTTCCTGTCACAGGGTTAAGTCCACCTTTGAAAGTAAGGAAGTCTGAAAAAGCTAACCAATTTAAACTGAAGAAATTACCTGTACCACTTGCTAATCCTGGAAATATCTGACCGATAATTTGTGGATCACAGAGTTGATGCGGCATAGGCATATCTGCAATTGTTGCTATTTCTTTACCATTGATGACTAAAGGAGAACCTGCATCAATTGCATCTAAGAGAGCTGCAGTAGGAGCTCCTATATGAATACAATGGCCAGCCCATGCTAATGATCCTAATCCTACTAAACCAGCTATATGGTGGTTAAGCATAGACTCAATATCTTGGAACCACTCCATTTTTGGAGCTGCTTTGTGATAATGAAAAATTCCAGCATGAAGCATAAGTGCAGCCATTACAACAGCACCTATTGCTAAAGCCATCAGTTCACTCTCGTTAGTAATCCCCCATGCTCGCCACATGTGGAATATTCCTGAACTGATTTGAATACCGTTGTAATTAGCACCAAGATCAGCATTAAGCATTTCTTGACCAACAATTGCCCATACTTGCTGAGCTCCGGGTTTAACATGAGTTGGATCAGCTAACCAACCTGAATAATTAGAAAATCTTGCTCCATGGAAAAATGCAGCACTCATCCATATAAAAATGACTGCAAGATGTCCAAAATGAGCTGAAAAGATTTTTCTTGTTGCTTCTTCAGCATCGCCTGTATGCACATCGAAATCATGCGCGTCAGCATGCAAATTCCAGATCCAAGTCGTAGTTTTTGGACCTTTAGATAATTTAGTTGACCAGAAACCTGGCTTATCTAATTTGGCAAAATCAATTGGTCTTGGATCGGCCTTAACAGGATCTTCCAAAACTTTTTTGTTTTTTTCTCCACTTTCTGGTGGGCTGATGGTCATCTAGCACCTCGAAAATAATTGACATTAAAGCTGATTGATCGGATCTTGAACCTATTTTTAATGATAATGTTCAAGAAAACGAATCCTTCGGAACTTTAAATATTCGTTTCAAAAATAATAAGGCAAAGATTCTTTCGTTATGCATTAACGTAACAAATGTTCTAATGATTGTTACTATATGAATATTTTGTTAAATTCTTGCCTATGACTAAATTATGAGTATTTTTACTCAAATTTTGAATAAATTTCTTAAATTTTTTTTTATATTTCAAAGAAAATTTTTCAAATCCAGCGACAGGATATAATTTCAATGTAACTATCAATAGTTTCTGGTTTGAAAGGAATTGCAATAGGTCTATCTAATAATTCAAAAGAAATTTTAAAAAGGCTTAAAAAAACCGAATTTGTCAAAGATATATATATTGCAGGTTCTTCAAAAGATGATGGAAAGGAAAATGAACTTATTCAAGTACAAAAACCTAGAGAAATCTTACTGAAAAAATGGCCGGAGATAGATTTAATAATTTTTATAGGCTCAATTGCTGCATCAATACGCATAATAAATTCTTTTTTAACCTCTAAAGATCAAGATCCAGGTGTAATAGTTATAGATAACAAATGTTCCAAGATAGTTCCTTTAATTGGCTTACATCAATCAAATACTCAAAATATTGCAAGTCAAATTGCTAATTTATTTGGTGGCGAAATAATAGAAACTAATAATTCCAATGATCAAAGCTTCTTAAATCTTGATGCATTTGGAAATCAATGGGGTTGGAAAAGATCTGGCAATATAAAGGATTGGTCAAAACTAGTAATTAAACAAGCTAAAAACGAAGAAATATTTTGCAAACAATTATCTGGTAATCGCTTATGGAAAACTTCAGAATCAGGTGAGATTATTCATCAAATTAATGAAAAAGAAACTGAAAAACCAGATTCAACATTTCATGTGAGTATATTTGAAAATAATGAAAGAAATTGGCATCCGCCCGTATTATGGATTGGCATTGGATGTGAGAGAAATACAAGCAAAGAATTAATAACAAATTCTTTAAATAATTATTTGGAGTCAGGAAATTTATCACAGCAATCAATTGCAGGATTTGCAACTATTGATATTAAAAAAGATGAGAAAGGAATTTTAGAACTTGCTGAAGAAAAAAACTTGCCTGTAAAGTTTTTTAGTAAAGAAGATCTTTCAACAATAATTGTTCCAAATCCATCAAATGTCGTGCAAAAAGAAATTGGCACACCTTCCGTCGCAGAAGCATCTTGCTTACTCGCAGCAGGAGAAGAATCAAAATTATTAGAAGAAAAAAGAATTTTTAAAAATCAATATGGAGCAGTAACTATGGCTGTAGCAGAATCAAAAAATCAATATAATCCAACCCATGGCGAAATACATATAGTTGGAAGTGGGCCTGGTGATATCTCCTTCCTAACCAATAATGCAAGAAAAGCACTGGCAAGATGTACTGTTTGGATTGGATACAAAATGTATTTAGATTTAATTAAGCCCTTAAGTAGAAGTGACCAAGTTTTAATTGCAAGTAAACTTACTGAAGAAAAAGAGAGATGCAGTAAAGCAATTAAACTAGCCGAAGAAGGAATAAAAGTGGCTTTAATTTCGTCAGGGGAATCTGGCTTCTATGGAATGGCTGGTTTACTTTTGGAGTTACTTCAAAAAATCAAAAGAGAATCTAGACCTTACTTTGAAGTACATCCTGGTATAAGTAGTGTTCAATTAGCGGCTGCGCTTAGTGGAGCACCATTAATGAATGACTTTTGTTCAATTAGCTTAAGTGATAAGTTAACTCCATGGTCTTTAATAAAAAAAAGGATTGAAGGAGCTCTTCTAGGTGACTTTGTTATAGCTTTATTTAATCCACAATCAATTGAGAGAAATTGGCAGCTAAAAAGTGTAATAGATCAATGTTTAAAATCTAGGCCAGGTAATACTCCCGTTTTAATAGCCAGACAAGTAGGTAGAGAAAATCAATCAAAAAATTTTTTCACTTTAAACACTATTCCTATTAAAGAAATAGATATGTTATCAATAATAATTATTGGCAATTCTCAAACCACATTAATAGATGAAATATTTCTTACTCCAAGAGGATATTTACAAAATTAAGTTTAGGTAATAAATAAATTATCCAAAGAATTTTTTTCTTTGCTTTTTTTTAATAAGAATACTAATCTTTTATAAAGGATTTAGAAAATTCATTGAAAAATATTGGTTTAATTTTATTTGACATAGATGGTGTAATACGAAGCGTGGAAAATAGTTACAGACTTTCATTAAAAAAAACAGTCTACAAATTTACCGGATGGGAGCCAAGTTATATAGATATTGATAATGCTAAAAATGAAGGGATCTGGAATAATGACTGGGATTTAAGTTTAGAATTTATAAAAAGATTTAAAAAAAAAGGGAACTTTAACATTGAAATACCTCCAAGAGGGGACATAGTTAAATGTTTTGAAGAATTTTACTTTGGAGGAGATCCAAATGAAGATAGCAAATATTGGTCTGGATTCATAACAAATGAAGAGTTATTAGTTGATAAAAAGTTTTTTGATTTATTAGAAAGCAATGGAATAATTTGGGGTTTTGTAAGTGGCGCAGAGTCTGCCTCGGCAAAATTTGTTTTAGAAAAAAGACTTGGACTAAAATCACCACCCTTAATATCTATGGGAGATGCGCCTGACAAGCCTGATCCAAAAGGCTTTATTAACTTATCCAAAAAACTTCTTGGAGATAAACTTGGCTCATCAAATATTCCCATTGGATATGTAGGAGATACTATTGCAGATATAAATACAGTTATGAACGCTAAAAAAGAAATACCCTCTCAGAAATTCATAAGTATTGGAATAGCTCCTCCTCATTTACATTCAAAGTCTCGATTAAATGAACGTAATTCATACGAAAAAAATCTACAAGATGCAGGTGCTGACTTAATTTTAAATTCTATTAATGATCTAAATTCTATTAGCCTTGACCAATTATAAAAAAAACTTAAAAAATATTTCTTAATAAAATACGGAGAGGGAGGGATTCGAACCCTCGACAAAAGTTACCTCCTGTAACTCCTTAGCAGGGAGCCGCTTTCAACCACTCAGCCACCTCTCCAGTTCTTATACATTATCAATTTTTATGCAAACATTCAAAATTTTTTATTTAATCGAAATGTCTAATCAACTTGAACTTTCGG
>QCIO01000006.1 GCA_003216635.1 Prochlorococcus sp. AG-402-L23
CACCTGTTCCATCAGGATCAGCCGATGCTTCTAAAATACTTAAGGTTTGTCCCTTTTCGGTGTTTCCAGAAATAGCAAAATCAGCATTACCATCATCAAAATATTGCACTTGAGAACCTGAGATCGATATAGTTTCATAAAAACCTTGAGCATCAAAGTAAGAGATTATTAATTTAATATTTTTCCCTTCATCAGAATTAGTAATTTTGTAAGTAGATAATGATCCTACTTCCTCCCACTCTTTTTCTATATCAGTTGTAATCTGCCAGCTATAACTCAATGCTCCAGTTCCTCCATCTGGATCCTCAACATTTTTATTAATGCTTAATACCCTTCCAGGTTCCATTGATCCCTCGATGGAAAACTCGGATTCTCCATCATTTCTGATAGGAACAATATTTGGTGAAACCTCTTTGAAGATCCTAATTTTTTCAGTTGCATCTACTACGTCTTCACCAATTTCGACACCCTCTAATGCATTTACAGCTATATACGATCCGTCTTCTGAAATACTTACAAAGTGTCCAAATCTATCGTCAGAATCTATTCCATTAATATCACTGCCAACTTGAGACCAATTATCAGAATCTTGACTGTATCTATAAACTTTTAAGTAGCTAAGTTCCTCAGGATCATATCCCGATGAATGAATCTCTCCGTCAACTCCCTGTTGATTCACCCCAAAGGCAAGAGTCCTACCATCAGAAGAGCTACTAATCGATTCGGGTTGCGCAGAGATATTAAATTCATTTTTACCATCTATGTCAGAACCGAGTTGTTGCCAGGCACCATTGGAATCTTCAAAAACTCTTATGCTACCGCCATCATTTCTGGATCCACCAAAAGCGTCTGAACCGATTGCGATAATAGAACCATCAGCTGAAAGGCTTAATGATTCACCAGCACGATCTTTTGTTGCTGCTCCATTAATATTATTTCCAATTTGAGTCCAGTTGCCGTTTATATATTCAAAGATTCTTACACGCCCTCTATAATCTCCAGTTCGACTTCCAGTTTCTATAGTATGTCCATCATTAGCACCTGCACCAATAGCAACTCTTGAACCATCTGCCGATAGATCGAAGACCTCTCCATAATAATCTTGAAATGTTTCACCATAAATGTTATTTCCAATTTGTGACCAATCCCCATTTTTATATTCATATATTCTTACAACACCCTCTAAATTATTAAGTCTAGTCCAAGTTGTCTCCTTAGGTGCTCCAATTGCAAGGTAGTTGCCATCAGCAGAAAGATCTAAACTTGTTCCAGAAAAGCCAACATACTCTACTGTATTAGAAAATCCATTCCGATATGATTCTCCATAAATATCATTGCCAAGTTGGCTCCATTCTCCATTTATAAATTTAAAAATACTTGTTTTACCACTGTTCTCTCCATTTGTATTATCTGTTGGAAAACCAAGAGCAACAATCGATCCATCTGCTGAGAAGCTGATACCTTCTGGAGTCCCAAAACCTAAGTCTTCAAAAGAATTACTAACTATATTCCAGTCATTTTTCTCAGAATCCCATCCGTATACTCTACCTCCACCACTTTCTGCAAATACGTGAGAACCATCATCAGAAATAATTATTGAGTTACCGCCGAGACTTGGTAGCCATGAGTAATGATCTCCTGAGATATCAATCTCTATATCATTTCCCTGCTGTATCCAACTTGTGGATTCAGTTATTGAGGCAATTGATTCATTTGAGAAACCTTGTCCATCTTGATATGAAATAACTGCTTGTATATATTTACCTTCTTCTTCAACAGAAAGAGTGTAAGTTTCTTCAGTACCAATTTCGCTCCAATTTGAGTTATCAGAAGAAGATTGCCAGCTATAAGAAAGTGTCCCTTCACCACCATCTACATCTTCGATTTCTGTTGTTAAAGATAAAGTTTCTCCAAACAGCAAATCACCATCAACTGAGAATGAAGCCAAACCATTGTTAACTTCTGTTATCTCTGATGAGATAGTTATTGACTCCTCATAACCATCATTATCTGTATATGAAATAACGACTTTTAACTTTGAATAATCCGTAAAGTCTGGAATAGAGAATGAATCTGCCGTACTAATCTCATTCCAATTTGTATTGTCTGATGATGTTTGCCAACTATATGAAAGTTCACCTGTTCCGTCAGGATCATCTGAATCTTTAATAATAGCTAAAGTCTTTCCTTCTTCAAAGGGATTCGCAATTGAAAAGCTCGCAATACCATCATTTTTATTAACAAATATCGATGATGTATATACGTCCTCTTCAAACCCCCTGGCATCAGTGTATGAAACAATGGATCTTATATATTTTCCCTGATCACTTTCTTCTACTTTATATGTAGATTTATTTCCTATCTCACTCCAAATAATATTATCTGAGGAGGATTGCCATTTATAAGTTAAACCTGAGATACCTTTCTCTTTATAAAATGCGTTGTGGTTGTCGACCCAATCATATCTGTAATCAGGATCTTCAATATCTCTTTTTATATTTAAGGAGGTACCTTCTATAATTAGATCACTGCTTTGATTTATTGAATACTCTCCATTACCCTGGTTAGGAAAATTTTGAATGTCAGCAGGTCCCGCGTATTTAAATTCTGGAGGGGTATTTGTCCATAAAATCAAAGAATTAATTTCTACTTTACCTGTTTCTGTGTTAGGGAAATAATAATAATGATCCCAATATAAAATATTGTTACTAGTTCTGAATGAAACGTCGAAACGAATAGTACTCTTGAAATCATACCAATTTTTAATTAAATGTCGGTAAGTTTCTATTTTCTTACCTCTTTTGTCAGAGCTATATAGACTACTACCATCCTTATAGATCCATTCGTCTTCACTGAAAATACTCCAACGGTTTGCTATAAACCCTTTTGCTAAGTCTTGTCTTCCTTTTGCATAATCATAAGCATCTAAAATTGGATTATCTGCTTGGCTATATAATCTATAACTAGTATAAATATCAGAATTACTAGTATTCTCTTCAAAAAAATCTATTGACTTTATTAAATCTGTAGAATTGACCACTGTCTAATTTGTAAATTATCTAATCTAGTTATAAAAAAATCTTTTTTTATAACTAGATTATCTATCTAAATATAGCAAGATAAAAAAAATCTTTTCGTATAACTAAATTGTCTTTTCTAACTATAGCAAGATAAAAAAAATAACTTATTGCCCCTTATTGTATATCGACTGTCGATTAAAAGTAGCTTGAGATAACAGTTGAATCATAAATATGACCTGCACTCTCAATTAATGGTTTCACTGCTGGATCTTTAAACATAGATATTGATTTACCTTCTTCACCCTGCTCAATAAGAATTACACTGGTTGGATCATCTTTCTTGACACCTTTGTATAAACAATTAATTCCACGTTCTTTATTCATTTGTATATTTTCTTCGCTGTCATAAACAGCAGCCCATTCTTCAAAGGGGACACTGATTTTGAATGTGAAAACAGTTGTTTCTAGAGACATAAATAAGGACCTAGTTACTACTCATTTTAGATCTTATGTCAATAATCAAGAGAAGACAGGTGGATAAGGTGTTTGTCCATTCATTAAAGCGGTATCAATTGGTTTACAGATATTCATAAGTGCATCTTGTCCGAACCCTGGACCAGAAGGCCCATCTATAAACTCCTGAAATTCCTCAGCAGAAATACCTTCTTTTACTTCCCAAAAACAATATACAGGACCAGTTTTAGTAACAGCATTTGCAGAATGGTTATAAAATCCTTTTTCTTTATTAGCTTTTACTGCATCATCCCATCCTCCACCAGGTGACATTGCTGCATAAGCTGTTTCCCACCATTTTTCAGCTTTTCCTGCCTTGAATTCATGATGAACAATATAGAAAGTTGAAGACATAAGAATAATATTTGCGCTGATAATTAATTTAGTTCGAATAAGTAAAATGCAGATTAATTTATTTTGAATTCCTAAACAAAAAAGGAGCTAATTGCCCCTTTTTTTAGATCGACTGTCAATTACTAACTATGAGTAGACTTTGGCGACTATCGGACCAGCTTCTTCATCAGTAAATACTGGTGTGGTCTCCCAATTAAGGAATTCACCCCATTCAGCCGCATGCTGATATATTGCTTTTGGATCATCTGTTTTTAAGACTATCCACCCCTCTAGAGAACCTGGCGCATGATATCTTCCAATCATCTCAACTCCAGGATAATCTCCTCCTCCTCCAAGAAATTTTTCCGCACCTTTTTGATGATATCCAGTCTTAAATGACCAATGCTGAACATAAAGCATTTTTGTATTTTGTATTGCTTTCTATTATTAGCAAGAAAAATAATTCTTGAAAATAAATATTATTATTTGCCTCTTAGTTTAGATCCACTGTAATTCTTAATCTTATTAAGCCCTTGTTATAAATAAAATCTTAAAATCGCTAAAAAATCTTATAAGAGTGTTGTTCATACATAAGTTATTTAAATCAGCTTAAGTAGTCATTATTACCAAAAGACTTTATGTGTTTTTAAATGAATATTTTCGCGCTTGAAAACCCCTCTAAAACATACTTTTTCTTGAAATAAAGATTGACAAGACATTCATAAAAAAAACTTCTATAAAACATTAACTTCTTTTATCATTATGTTTTTAACAAACAATACTCGTTTAAAGATTAAGGATATCGTCAAGAGAATTTCATTAAATGAGCTTGTTACATTAGAGGAAAGAATTTATGTAGAAAAGTTTGCAAAACATAATTCAACTATATGGACATGGTTGAAGAAAGCTAACAGCCTAAGGAGATATGGCAAACAAAATTCAGATGGAATAAATGGTTTAATCCAATCACTTGGGCTTGATGGTTTGGAAACAGAAAATCATTTCGATCCTGAGAATGATGATATTGCTGATTGGTTTAGTGGATCTCCTGATTGGGTGAGAAGGAGCTAATTCATTCAGCCATTATAGCTTTAACTTCATCTTCAACCATTTAGGCTAAAGCAATGACCATTTCCGTTTTCAATAATGCTGCGCTTCCAACGCTGCATCGCATTTAGCAGCAAAGCAAACCAATTTCTATATTTATTATTTACCTTCTTTAAAAGTTTTGCGTCATACTTACTAGCGTGGTTTATAGAAAAAATCTTATTAACTTCTAAAAAATATTTAAAAACCTAATTAATAATTTTATTTTTGTGATTCAGTTAAAGTATTAATGATAATTTAATTTATAAATTATCACTTTTCTAGATTTTTATTATTTTATGGAAAAATTTCTATCTAAATATAAATACCTAAATACACTGATTAAAAATATCAACCAAAAAGTACAGTATTTGTATATAAGATTATTTATTAGAGATAAATTTAAGTCTCAAGTAGCACTTTGGTATGCTGATAATAACAGTAGTAAAACAAAAAGATTAGATTATCCAAAGCTTAATCAAAAATCTATCGTATTTGATTTAGGAGGCTATTTAGGTGATTTCGCATTTGATATAAACCAAAAATATAATTGTAAAGTTTACCTTTTTGAACCTCATCCAAAATTTTTTGAGAAATGCTATCTTCGATTTAAAAATAATAAAAATATAAGTGTATTTAATTATGGTATTGGAGATAAAGATGGTTTATTTTTTTTATCTGATAGCTTAGATGACTCTTCATTTGAGAATCCAAATCACGTAAATAAGAAATCCATAAAGTGTGAAATTAGAGATTTCTTAACGGTTATAGAAGATCTGGATATACAAAAAATTGATTTAATGAAGATAAACATTGAAGGTGATGAATATAAACTTTTGAACCATATTTCAAAGAATGAAAAAATTACATTCACAGATCATTATCAAATACAATTTCACAATTTTGTAGAAGGTGCCGAAAATAAACGTGAAAAAATAATCTCAGAACTTAAAAAGACTCATAGAAGGACATGGTGTTATGAATTTGTATGGGAAAATTGGGAATTGGTTTAAGTAATTTGAAATATATCCATAGATTTAAGTAATTGAATAGATAAGATTTTTACCGTTAAATTTCTCTAAATTCTAGAGTTTTTAAATTCTATTCCTTTAAAAATCATCAATGATATCTAGCATGACCAGTTCGTATATCTCTTCAGCATCTGCAGCATATATAGATCTTTGAGTTGGTATATATGAGATAGTTAAAATAATAAATGAAGCTGCTGCCATCGAGGTGATGATTGGTTTTGAAAACAAATTTTTAAATTGTTTAAACCAAGGTAACAGTTCCTCTGGAACATCTTGTTTATAGGATAAAGCATTATCTATCATTTGATCGAGACGTTTTTGATTAAAATTAGACATACAAGAATTCCTCCTTTAGATTTTGTGGTAAATTACTTTCCAATTTTTTTCTGGCACGAATAATTAGACTCTCGGTTGCTTTCTCGCTTTTATTTAAAAGTTTCGAAACTTCTTTTTGAGTATAACCACTAAAATAATGTAGCAAAATAGCTTGTTGCTGCGGATTGGGTAATTTTTGTATTGCATTTAAGACTCTCCTTCTTCTTTCTCTATTAACAAGATCATCTTGCAGGTTTATTTTGGCGGATGCATCATTATCAATAAATTCCTTATTATTTCTATGTTTACGATGCAAATCCATGCAAGTAGAAAAGACGATGCGATGAACATATCCCTCAAGGCTACCTTTTTTTTTCCAGAGAGGAGCACTTTGCCATAATTTGATAAGCGAGATCTGAAGGGCATCATCTGCCTCATCGGCATATTGTGAACCCATTAATTTTACTGCAGTTGAATGCATCTTTTCTCCCAATGAATTTGCGATATATCTGAAGGCATTTTTATCGCCCTCAGATACTTTTTGCATATAGATATTAAGATCCTCATACATTCTTTTCTCCACATTTCATCTTCTTATCATACCTTTGTTTCTTCATTCCCTTTTTAGAGGCTTTCAGTTCTTTTTTTGACAACTTTCCATCTCCATTTTTATCATACGATGTAAATATTTTATTAATACGAGAACGATGCGCAGCCATCATCTCTAATTTAGAAATTAGACCATCACCATCAGTATCAATTTTTTCAATCCTTTTACTAGTATTATTTATTTTTTTATTCATGTTTTCTCCATCTCCAGCATAAGCAGGAATAGAGAGAAATAAAGCCATAGTAATGATTGGCAGGGAAAGGGTTTTTTTCATTTTTTTGATTTTAAAAATGTCTACATTCTTTTAACGCGATAGAACTTTAAAACCCTTCGCAAAACATTAACATGTTCATAAATTACTTACTACTTGTACTTCCTATAAAAGGCATTAGCGGCAATAACATTCAATATTATGGAAAATTAAAAATTAATTTATTGATAAATTTATTCCTCCGTTTTTGTATTAATAGTAAATTCAGACTTCATAGCAGATTTTATATCCACTCCAAGTTTTTTTCCTATCACATCCATAAAATTTGTTAATAAGTTTTTTGTCTTTTGAGGGTCCATAGCACCAGTTTCTGTAAGGAGTTGTATCATTTTTATAAATTCCTCAGCTTCCAAAATTGCCATGACTTCATTACAATTAGCCCCTTTATTTCCAGGAGATCCTAAAGGGATATTAAAACCTATGCCAGCCTGAAGAAAATCATCAGCTTGATCATTTGTAAGATCACCTCCAATAATATCAGAGTTTCCTCCTTGAACACCTACCCACATAGAGGGTGCACTTCCTCCACCAGAGGAGCAACTCATCGAGTCTTTATTAATAGAGAAAGATGAATCAGAACTATCAAAACTTCCTGGCAAAGAAAACTCCTCATTCGCTAATAAAGATGTTGGAGTTAAGGAAATAAAAAAACTTAAGAATAAATTTTTGAAGAGTTTTTTAGGAATTCTATTTCTCATTTAAAACTGAAGACTACCTAAACTTTTGTATCGCAAATTTCTTTGTTTAGCAAAAATTCATTTTTTAGATGTTGGCATTTTTTTACTTTAGGTTAATTTGATAAATATATAAAAAGCTGCATGTTTCTGAAAATTTTTAGCACGACATTATTACTGGCGCAGATACCAAATAATGTAAATGAAAGTTCCTGCACAAAATTTTCATCTACCTACTGCACAAGTCAACCTTCAATACCAGTAGTAAAAGTAAGTGATAAATGTCCTGGGGGATTCTTTGCAAATGGAGGCTACTGCTTTCCTTTAACTAAAGATGTTATGGGTGTAATTCCAATTTATGATGGGAAATTACCTGAAGAGTGTCCTAATGGATATAGAAAAAACAGAGGATATTGTCAGTCATCACCAAAACTTAAAAAAAATGCGATTCCTTTAGTTGGCGAGAAATGTCCAAGAGGATACTCAAGAAATAAGATTTTTTGCTTCAAGAATTGCAAAAACGATAATAGAAAAACTTAAATTTTTCATTAAATACGGGTAAAAAGATAACTTAAAATTATTTTTTTATTAATTAAAATTTAGAATTTTATTTCAAGAATGATATGATCAAGTGCTCCAAATTCGCTAGGTTGATTAGAGGGTATCTTGTTAGTTAATGGATATAGCTTTAAAAATCAATATCTAGCCAAAATACATCCCAATAACTAGAACTTCGTTAAGCTATAACTCAAGAAAATTCTCATTTTAGTCTTTCGATTGCTTTACTAAATTTTTGAATCTTTTCATATTTTCTCGTCGAAATAAGCGTGCCTTTTGTTTCAGGTATACCTTTTAATATTTTGTTCCAATTGTAAATATTTTGCTAATAATCTATAAGAAAGTATTTAATCATTTAATGAACAACTCAAAAATTATTGGAGCAAAGACGGGAGAGCCTTGGTTAGGTTTATTAGATGGTACTTATGCCATCATTCTCACTTTATTAGTTATTGAACTTCCAGCCTTGATGATTGAATTAATTACCCTCTCTGAGGAAGGCACATCTGCAGCAGCAGTTACTTCTGCAATAGCAACAAATATTATTGGTTATTTATTTGCAACAATCTTAATTTATGACCTATGGTCACTTCATAAAGGTATTGAGAATGTAAGTGTTGCTTCCAGATTTAACTCTATATTTACCATGTTTATTTTATGGTTTGGAAGTTTACTTCCACCAGCAATATATCTCGTGCAACATTATTCCCAAAAATTCTTAATTAGTGAAATTTTAAATGAAGAAAAATTATCAACTCTAAATTTTGAGATCGTATTAATAAGATTTTTTGAAATAGGATTGTTTTTAATAATTTATATATTGATGTTCACATTAATAAAAAATGAAATTAAATCATCTTCAAGAGGAGATAATAAATTCAGGAAAGAATTATCAGATACATCTAAAATTATTTCTTGTAGATTTTTAGTTTCACTTATTTTACTTATGATTTCTTTATTTATACCAACAGGTGTTTTAGCAGAGTTGCCCTTAGCTTTATTAGCAGTATTTACATTAGTACCTTCCGATTCATATGGTAAAAAATTAATTTCTACATAGTTAATGTTGATGCAATCCTAGTCTTGGTGCGTTGAAAGCACTAGGTCGGAAGTTCTTATACCCAAGCCCCGAATAGCTTTTCAGCGAAGGTCAAAACCAATCATCACCTCGATGGCAGCAGCTTCATTTATTATTTTAATTATCTCATTTATACCAACTCAAAGATCTATATATGCTGCAGATGCTGAAGAGATATACGAACTGGTCATGCTAGATATCATTGATGATTTTTAAGGAATAGGATTTAAAAAAATCTAGTATAAAATTTGATTTTTAACTTGACCATAATGGCAAAGAGCACTATGTCTTAAAGGGGGCTACCTTTACGTAATTTGTAAATAGTTGTGCCCTCGTTTAACACTTTGGCTCAGTTACTTACTAACCTGCTTTAATAAACTGTTACTGAGAAAGATGATAGAGAGATTGCAACTAAAAAGTTATCATATTTACTTGATTGACAATCGATCTAAAGATTTATTTTGCTAATACGATAGCCGAAAATACTTGTAATAAAAATTATTTCCTAGTTTCCATGCATGACCTGTCCCAACTCCTAACATCAAAATTATTCAATTTCTTACAAATGAGAAGATAGCCTCTGATAAATTATTATTCATATTGTAATCAGGAATTAGTTTGACAAAAATACTGGTATTTAATTGTTGTCCCATTTTTTAATGATGTTTTGACTGATTCGGTGTAATTAAATGCCCCCGCTCTTCCTGTACAACTAGCATAAGCCTCATCTTTAATCAGTACTGCATCCTCTGCTGACTGATATCCGGTGGAATAGTAGTCACAAGTCTCAGTTGAATATTTTAAGGTTTTACCATCGCTTTTATACTCCCAGCACTGGTTAATAGTAATTGTTTCGCTACTTACAATTCGAGAAGTAAAACCTAATAACAAGGGTAATAAAATAAGTAATTTCATTTAAATTAATAGTCTATACATACTTATAGCAAAAAAAAATATAAGCTAATTGCCCCTAATTTTTGATCTACTGTCAATCAATTAATTTATAATATTGGATTAAGACTCCTGACATGAGCAAAATTCCGAGTCATGTTTTCCTGCCGCAGTACCACAATATGAATCGTAAGAATTATTATTATTCCTAGCCTTCCATACTTTTCCTTTGGCTAAACAATCCTTCTTATTACCAGCACCCGCTATTAATTGACCTTCGACAAATTTTGAATCGGCATTAGCAGAAATTGGAGAAAAAAAAGAAATAGTGGCTGAAGCGACTAAACCTGCAGGTATAAGTTTGATTATGTTCATAATTAAAATAACATTTATATATGTATAGCAAGAAATAAAAAAAGGAGCTAATTGCCCCTTATTTTTATTTGTTTTTCATATCAGACTTCTTAATTTCTAATAGCTGCTTTTGTTGAAATTTGAATCATACAAACAAAAATCTACAGTTCCTCTAGCGGTATAATTAAATTGTTTTCAAGCATTTGAAGAGGAGCGATTCATCCTGCCTCAGGAAATGATCAATCGTCAGTCAGTGCAAATTGGATTGGTAAGAACCCCTGTAGCTGTCCAGGTAATAGATTCACCTGAACCTGTTTTAACGGCCCAGTCACCACAATCAGTAATTTCATCACCTTTAATAGTAACTGTTGACGAAGGGTCGTAAGATTGAGTCGCTTTTAACCAAGTTCTATAGGTATCTCCTTCATAGAAATCACGATTGTCGTACATTTTTATACATTTAGTTTTCCCAGGGCTAAAAGGACCAACGCTATCTTGTTGTGAATTGCTCCCATCTCCCCCCGACCTTGCATCATTCGTTGTTCTCGATTCACTTGTATCTACCCAGGTAACATAAAATTTCGCTTTATAGGCTGAATTGTTTTCGAGGCACACGTAATTTTCAGAATATGCTGGCGAAACGTTTACTGCTAAGCAAAAGGTGGAAAAGAACGTAGCTAAGCCAAAAAGATTAAATAACTTCATTATTTAAATAACACTTATACATATATAGCAATAAAAAAAATATAAGCTAATTGCCCCTTATTTTAGATCGACTGTCAATATTATTAATCATATTGGTCGTACCACTCAGATTCCCCATTTAAGTAAGCTCTAGCTTTTGGAGTGTCTTTAAAAAATCTACTGTCGCAAGTATTACAGCCAAACTTTTCTTGCTCAGGAAATGGAGTAGGTAAGCAACCAATATTGAAAATCTTATCGTTATACCAATCCTCCTCTAATGGATAACCAAGAACAGCTTTAGCAATAGTTCTGTTGCCACAATGTGGACATTTTGAAGGCTTGCGATCTATCAAGTACCACTTGTGATCTTCATAATCTTTTATCTCTTTGCAATATGCCATTGGTTATTGTTGTTGCTGTTGTTGTTGACGTAATAATTTTGCTGTTTTGAGAGCATCAGATTTGTCATAAGCTTTCTTATAAGTTGAAGAATGAATGGCCTCAGAATGACCCATAAATTTTGAAGCTGTATCAGTATTGATGTTCATATTTGCTGTTCGATAACCATAAGCGTGCCTCAAGTCATAAGGCTCAAACCCTGCATGACATTTACCAGCAAACCATTTTGTATATGTATTATTTACCTTCTTTAAAACTTTTGCGTCATATTCAGTAGCGTGGTCTATAGAAAAAATCTTATTAACTTCTAAGATATTTAATTCTCTAGCCCATTCCTGTTTTAAAGCTAAAGCAATTCTCCATTCAGTTGGTTTTTTATTTTTTTCTACAGTTAAAATTTCTGCAAAAATTTCTCCATCTTCCTCAAATGGTTTAATACTCCATACTTCAGATGTTCTTGCACCAAATACAAATTGAGCAGCTAATGCCCAACCCCATTGCCTCTGGGCTGGCAAAAATGATTTATCACTTCTAGTTCTTACATTCTGAACGTCATCTCTTAAGGCTCTAACAATTTCAAGATATTCTTCATCAGTTAATCTTGGTCTGGCTCTTTTCTTGAGTTCTAAATTGTATGCCTGTTGTGTAGCTGTTGCCCACTCTCCAAGTTTTTTTAAATTAGAAATCTCTGCAAACTTTCCAACTAATAAACAATATTTAGCAAAATCTGCTTTTTTCTTTGAAGCCTTAGGAAATGTATTACCAAGTTCAAAAATATTTTCAGTATTAAAAATTTGATGTTTTTCTAGCTTATTAATATAAAGCTGGATTTGATACCAGTACTGTTGATTAGATTCATTAGTTTTATCTTTACCTTCCTGACTCCAGAAATACTTTTCATACCTTTTAAGAATATCTCCAACTTTTTTACTAGCTGGTTTTAATTCAATAACTTCTTCCTCCTCCTTCTTTTGCCAGTTCTCCCATTTAAAAGAACCTCCAATTTTTTCATCACTTAATCTTTTAGCTAATCTTTCAGCCTCATCAAGATTTTTAATATCAGCTTTTAAATTTATTGGAACTCTTTGCTGGATAGTCTGATTAGATTCTGGATTACTTTTACTTGGTAAATAAGCTCTAAGAGTAAAACCATCTTTTCTAATTTGTATAGTTACTCCTCTTCTTTCACTCTTCAAAAGCCTATTTCTAGCATCTAGCTTTATCTCTAATATTTGTTGTGAATTTGCCATTGTTCGGATAGAAAAAGTTGGTGGCCTTGTCTCGGTGGCCTTATTCTAACCATTATGTACAAATAGGTGCAAGTTAACCTATATTCTGTCAATCAAAAAATAGTTTCATTTCATAACCCCTGAGAACCCTAGTTATAACGTGAATTGCTTGACTATGACTAACTTCTTGTGATATAAATAACAAGTTCGGATACAACTGAATAACCCGTTGGAGGGGTGGTCGAGTGGTTTAAGGCTCTAGTCTTGAAAACTAGCGTATCTGCAAGGGTACCGTGGGTTCGAATCCCACCCCCTCCGTTCTAATAAAAAGCAACTAAATTTCAACGAATAATATATACGCCCTTTTGGTACGTTCTTGTTAAAGTAGATTTTATTTGTACCATGAGTAAAGGATTCGCCACAGATAATTTAATATCCAAAAAATCAAAAAAAGTTTTTTCCATTGAACCTCAAGGAAGATTAATATCCTGGTCCCCTTGGCCACTTGCTAATTTTCAAACTAGATATCCTGCTTTCCCTTTTGTTATTACTATATTAATTGTATTAATCGGGCAATGGTATCTTTCTCTACTAAGGTAACCTGGGACTGTTTTTTGTATTTAAATTTTAGATGAATTGAGTTTGAGAATTTATTTTGTTTTTTTCAATTTTATTATTAGCCCATTTTCAAGCGGCAATTATTCCAATATTGATAGGAATTAAATCGATCAATAAATTCAAACATATAAGCAAGAGCAAATTGATACCTTTCGGCTTTATTTTTTTAGGATTAGCATCTATTTCTGAAATGATAGATCATACCCAAACATATTGGATTTATGTAGATCATTCCTCTTTATTTAATTGGTTATTTTATTCTTTCCTATCTTTAGGCCTAACATTTTTATCAATATCAGTTATAAAAAATAAATTTATGCAAACAACTAACTTTTTGATTTCTTTATGTTCAATAATCTCATATTTTTTAATTGATAAAAATATTACTCTTCTTTTTCAGGTAATAATAAGTATCCTTCTAATAATAAATTGGCAAAGATTTTTTAAAGATTGGCTTTTTATCCTTTACCCAATATTTGGTATTTTTTTTACGACTTTCTTTGGAACAAGGCTTTCAATTAGTGGCGATCAATTTTGGCATATTTTAATAGGTCCATCTGGAACAATTAGCGTTGTCACCTTTTATTTAGTATTAAAGAGATCGGACAAAAAATTTATTTAAGATTCTTATGAAAATATTTTTATTTATAAGTTTTATAGTGTGCTTAGTCACAATAATCTCTCCAGTTGAAATTTTTGCAGATACAGCACTTGATATTTATATGAATGATTTTTATTCTAAATCGAATGAAGCTAGCCAAATTCTTAAAGAAATCGAAAATAGTCTAAAAGAGGGATCAAGAAAAAAAGTATGTTCTAGGCAAAGAGAGGCAGCAAGATTAGGCATATTAGCTAATAAATCATTAATTAAAGCCTTTGAAATAGAGGGCGCTAATCCACCAATGCAAGCAATAAAAGCAAGTCAACAAAGATGGGAAACTATTCTTAACGAATGCTGAAGAAAGTCATTACATCCATAAATCTTTTTAAATTTGCATTCTTACAGATTTACTAATTAAGGGTATTTCAGGTTCAACCCCATAAATACATTTAGAAATCGAATAGATAAAAATACATATTGTAAATATAAAAATAATTAATCCTAATTCAACTATGGGAAATATTCTCAAGAGATATGAAATTATTATCAACGCAATATCAATGAGTAATGCTTGGAATGCGTTGTATCTCACGAAGTAGGGGACTTTTGGATTTCTTGCTAATCCAGCAAACAAAATTATAAATAATAAAAAACTACCAAAAGGCAAAGATTTTTCAATTATTGCTATTGGAAAAGTTATTAATAATAGTATTTTTAAAAAAGAATATTTATAGAACAAATAATATCCAAAAGGTATTGATGCCTTTAACGGCAAAGTATACAAAAATACTGATGAGAGTCTCTGAAATATCTGATTCAATATATTATTGAAACTTAATACTAATATTTTAACCTAATTTTTCTGAACTTAATTAAAGACTTACCCTCGAAACAATCAATTTTGGCAGATGGTTATTAAATATTAGATAATTGATTAAGGTTCATAATTCACAATGCGTATCCTTCATACAATGTTGAGAGTTGGAGATTTAGATAAATCAATTGATTTTTACGTCAATAGATTAGGAATGAATTTATTAAGAAAAAAGGATTACCCTCATGGGAAATTCACTTTGGCATTTGTTGGCTATGGCTCAGAGAAAGAAAACGCTGTTATTGAATTAACTTATAACTGGGGCAAAAAGTCAGAAGATTATGTTATTGGAGATAAATATGGTCATATAGCTATTGGAGTAAAAGATATACATCTTATTTGCCAAGGATTAGAAAATAATGGTTGTAAAGTGACAACCAAACCCAAAACAATGAAAAACAGTACAACTGTCTTGGCTTTTGTTGAGGATCCTGATGGATATAAAATTGAACTTATTGAAAGGGAATAAAAGCTCTGTTGTTTTTAATTAAATAAACAAATAACTAAAGTTAAAAAAGATTGAATTATCTAATATATTGTTTTCAATTAACGTAAAAAAATACCTGTAAATCATATTAGACACTTCTACAGTTTTAATTGCTATAAAAGATTATTTTAAGATGAGGAATTCTTAAAAAATTAAATTTAAGCTTTATATAATCTAATTTAAATCTAAATAGATTAGGTAGACAATCTATTTAGATTTATATAATATAGAATTATCGCATAAAGCTTATGCCTAATAATTGGTCAAAAATAAGAGATGAATGGCTTGATAGAACTGCCGTTGCGAAAGATGATGCTAAATGGGCATTAGAAGCTTTAATTAATTCTGAAGAAGAGTTATTTGAAATAGATCAAAAAATAAAGAATAAAGAGGACGCTATAAACAAAGTAAAATTTTTGAAGAAAAAGGTTAAAGAAACTATTTCCTCAAAAGAAATTAGTCTCGATGATATTGCGTTAAATACTTCAAATTCAAACAAAGTACAGATCTCAGTACCATCAAATCTTACTTATCTTTTAAAAGTTTGGGCTGCAGCAGAGGGGCGAGATCTATCGAGTGTTGCTTTTCAGTGTTTAGAAACTGGTATAAGGGAAATGAAAAGCAAAGGTTCAATACCTTCAATAGCAGTAAATAGATATGATTCGGCTTGTCAAAAAAGGATTGCACTGGCAGAAGTAAACAATTTATTGGAGAAATACGAAATAGCTCAGAATGAAACCAAATAATTATGAATAACAAAAAAATCATAAAAGGATACAAAACATTAATATCATCAAGTTTTAATGTAGACAATTCTACAGATAAATTCAAAGATGGAATAATTTACACTCTTTATTCTGTTGAATTTAATTCACTTAAAGTTGGTTTTGCTGAAAATGATAAGGTTCTAGAAAAAAAAATATCTAGTGAGGCATTAATTTTATTGGATATGAAAAAAGGCAAGAAGAAAGATCTTTTTTTGTTAATAACCACTCTAAAAGAACTTGGTATCAAATATTCAGACAATCTTTTTTTCGAATACTCAAGTCCTTTAATGAGACACTTGTCTACATTAGGTTGGCCTATTGGAAGATCACTTCATAAACAAAGAAAAATCAAAAAAGAACTTTTATGTGCATAAATTTAAATATAATCACACTCTAAAGTTTCTCTGGTTTCTCTATTTGTGATTGGATTAATACCAGAGGCACTTTCACAAAATTTCCTAACAATATCTTTTGGCAAAAAAACATTTGTGAAGTCTGCGCCTTGGATTTTTACATTTTCAAACTGTGTACTATAAGCAAAAGAATCCTCTAAGTTTGTATTTGATAAATCTGTTCCATCTAAAACAGCCGAGTCTAATGTTACTTCTCTTAAATTGGAGTTACTTAAATTAGTATCTTTCAGTTTTGCTCCATAAAGAGTCGCATTTTGGAGCTCACAATCTGATAAATTTGCGTCTTGTAAATCAGTCAAATAGAAAGTTGCTCCTTTTAAATCAGCTCCAGAAAAATCAGCTCCTATTAAGGTTTGTTTACCATAATCCAATGCAGCGAAGGTTCTAGAAGGGAGAGTTAAAACAATCATTAAAACAGTTAAAATTATAAACCTCATTTTTTGAATAATATTTAAACAAATTCTAACTTCTTAAGCTGAAATCTAAAAATTAATAATTTACTGAATGCTATATTTATTGAAATAACAAATCATGAAATAGGTTTTGGATATAAGTCCTTATGATGCAATTGTTGTTGGTTCTGGTGCTACAGGAGGAATAGCAGCACTTACATTGGCAGAGCAGGGGGTAAAAGTTTTAGTAATAGAAGCCGGACCAAAAATTAAAAGGCTTGAGGCTAGTAATTATGAGCCAAAAAATACATTAAAAAGATTATCAGGAGTTTTAACAAAAAAACATGCCAATCAATGCCAACATCCCGGTTACTGGAAAAATAATCCTGATTTATATTCAAATGAATTGAAACATCCTTATGACTTCCCCAAGGAAAAGCCCTTCCTTTGGACTCAAGGTAAACAATATGGGGGGAGATCATTAACTTGGGGAGGCATAACATTAAGACTTTCTTCAGAAGATTTTCATCCAGCTAAAAAAGACGGATTCGGACCAAACTGGCCCATTTCATACGAAGACCTTTACCCTCACTATGATTTTATTGAGAATTTTTGTGGCATTTATGGACGGAAAGATGATATTAAGGAAGTCCCCAACGGTAAATATATTGGTGAAATACCTCTTACAGAAAACGAAAAAGTTTTTGGCAGCAAAGTTAAATCAAAATTAAACTATCCATTTATCCAATCAAGAGGCTTTGACCGTAATTCGTCAGTAAAAGATAAAGGATGGCCCAAGTCCTCTAGTGTAGGAAGCACTTTTAAAAAAGCTTTAGATACTGGAAATGTACAAATAATATCTAATCACTTAGTGGAGTCTTTTGAGATTAATAAGATAACAGATCTTGCATCAAAAATAACGATCGTAAACTTAGAAAATGGATGCAAAAAAGAATTAAATTGTGATTTAATCCTCCTTTGCGCATCAACAATTTCAACGCTGAGAATACTACTGAACTCAGAATACAAATCAAATTCCTTAGGGTTTAAAGATGATTCTGGGAAATTAGGTAAATACCTCATGGATCACATATCTATCTTTAGATTTTTTTCAGTCCCAAAAACAAAAAACTCAGATAAAAAATTAGATAATCCTCCCGATCTTTCTGGTGCAGGCAGCTTCTTTATTCCATTTGGTTCAAATTTACCAGAAATTGACGACATAAATTTCCATAGAGGTTATGGAATCTGGGGGGCAATTGATAGATTAGGAATACCTAAATTTTTGCAAAGAAACAAAAACACATCCATTGGTTTTCTTATCGCCCATGGCGAAGTACTTCCTAGAGAGAAAAACTCAGTTTCTCTCTCAAAAAAAACAGATGAATGGGGTATCCCAATTCCTTACATTGAATTCGAATGGAGCGAAAATGAGTTAAATATGGCAAAACATATGGAAAAAACAATACGAAAATCAATAAAAGCTGCGAATGGAGAAATAAAAAAAATTGATGAACTAATTAATATCCCATTAGGGAGTTTATTTACAAAAAATTTGATTGCACTTTCAGATAGTCCCCCTCCCCCAGGATATTACATACATGAAGTAGGAGGGGCACCAATGGGAACTAATGAAGAAAATAGCGTGGTTGATAAATTTAATAGAATATGGAGATGCAAAAATGTACTTGTGCTAGATGGAGCGTGCTGGCCAACTTCATCTTGGCAAAGCCCCACACTAACAATGATGGCATTGTGTAGGAGAGCGTGCCTAAATATTAAAAAGATTTAGAAGGAGTGAATAGTTGATTTAAATAAATCTCTGAAACAGAATTATCATTACATCCGTTTTGAACCAGAAAAGTAGCTAATGCTGAATTTATAAGCTTGTATTGATCCCAAGTTGGGTTACTTAACACGAAATCTTTCATAGTGTTGTAGAGAGTTTCTGAAAGCTCTGTTTCTAAAGAAACTTTATTTGAAGAGCACTCGACAAATTTCTTGTCAGTTAAATTTGATTGGCTGATTTGTTCCATAAATTTATATTTTCTTTAATGAATATAATGATATTTTTTTCTAAAAAAATCAAAAAATATCTTCTATAAAATTTTTCAAATTATCAAATGAGACTCATGTTATAAATAAGTTTTTTAAAAACTGTCTTTTTAAATAAGGAAATTGAATAGTTCTTAAAGAAAAGTCAACAATAATGTTGAAGTCCTGTTTTTTTTATAAACTGCTGGGATTCCTAATCCAATGTGGATTTGGACGTGGAAAACAACCTGTAAATTGTGGAAAATCTAGCTCAAAATACTTTCAAGATTTTATATTAAGAATACTTATATATACTGAGTCTATTAAGACTTAGTCGAGAAAGAGACGGGTGATTCATCGATTTTCAACGGATTTTCTTAAGATTTGATCTTCATTAGGCAAGCGAAGCGTGACAGGTCCCAAGGGGTGATTTGAATTTGGATAAATACTATGGTGATGGTGATGGTTATTATGTTCATGTTGATGAGCCTCCACATCTTCATGTTCTAAGTAATCACCTTCTCCTGAGTTTGATTTTTCTTGGTTATGAGTAAGGATTTGATGTTGTATTTCACAAGTACCATTACATTCAGTATCACATAAATCACAGCTAATACCCAAGCCCTCTACATGGTCATGATGACTTTCTTGTACAATTCCAACTTCTTTTTCAAAGCCAAATAAATTTGATCTATATTTACAAGTTGAGCAATTCATAAAATTCTTACCTTCGTTATTAAGAATCTCTTCAATCCTTTCTACAAAAGTGTCGACCACATAAGACTGTGATGAAAGATATTTCGCATGTATAAATGAAATATTTGGATTATTAATCGCGACTAAATCACTTTGCCTTTTTATTCTTGTGACAAGGACACCTGAGAAAAGGAAATAAGGGAAAATAATTATATTTTTATAACCAAGTCTCACAACATTTTTCAAGCCAGGTTCAACAAGAGGGAAAGTTACTCCAGAAAAGACTGTTTCCCCCCACCCTAAACCAAGACCCTCTACGATCATTCTCGTAATTTTTGAAACATTGGAATTAGCATCTGGGTCAGAAGAACCTCTACCAACAACAACTAATAATGATTCTTCAGGTTTGAGAGTATTATTTTGTTTAAATACATCTTTTACTCTTTCACAAGCTGCACTAATCATTAAATTATTAATACCTAATTCTCTTCCATAAATTATTTCAATACCTGTTTTACTTGAATAATTCATAAGCAAACTAGGTATATCATTTTTTACATGCCCAGCAGCGAAAAGCATTGCGGGTATTGCAATTATTTTTTTTATAGAAAGATCTTGTAACTTATCTAGAGCATCAACAAGTGAAGGTTTAGCGAATTCCAAGAAACCATATTCAATTATAAAGTTTGGATATCTTTTTTGAATGAACTTAGTTAATTCTTGAAATTCAGTAATGGCTAGTTTATTTCTACTTCCGTGTCCACAGATAAGTATCGCGACTTGATTATTTAACTTCGAATCTAAACTATCCAAAATCAAGTTATTACTTATACCATAATAGTAAAGAACGATATCATGTAGTGAAAAATAATAAAAACTTGCTTGAAGTTCCAAATATCAACTCAAAAGATGCAAAATTAAAGAAATTAATTTATGACTTGGATGATTCCTTATTTAATGAGGATAACTATTCTAAGGAAAAATTCGAGCACCTTTGCGTATGTAGTGGAGGTACAACCTCTAGCTGTGCAAAAAATGGTTTTACAACTCTTGATCTAAGAAAAAATCACAGCAAAATTCACCTAGATAGAAAAACCAATTTAGTAACGATTGGAGGTGGAGTGATAATGGGGGATCTAGTAAATCATTTACAAAAACATAATCGAAGTTTTCCAATCGGACTTTCTAAACTTCCTGGAGCAGGTTATATACTTACTGGTGGAGTAAGCCCGCTCAGTAGAGCCTACGGATTAGCTATTGATAATATTGAATCAATAAAAGGTTTCTTGGGTAATGGCACATTTATCTCTTTAAAAAAAAATCAAATAAATCCAGAAGAGCAATTGATTTGGGAAGCAATTAAAGGGGCAGCACCCTTCTTCTCAATTATTACCGAAATAGAACTTAAAACTATCCAATCTAATCCAATTAACGTTATTGAAGGATTTGTAAATCTAAATGAACTTTCAGAAATAATAAAACTATCAGAGGAATTCCCAGAGAATATTAGTCTTCAATGGATTTATGCCCAAAATATTTACATATATATTTTTGTTGAACTCAAAAATAATTTAGAGGATAAAAGAACAGAAGAATACTCAATGCTTCTAGACAAATTTCCTGCTCTAGAAAAAAAATTTCATGAGAACTTTAACAAAATAAATTTCTTCCCAAAGGAATTGAATTTATATGAGCTGAATGCAAATAACCATTCTGAGGTAATTAGTCTTCTTGGAGAAGATTTAAAAAATGATATCCCAATTTTCATAAAATGTTTGGATGAAATAATGGACAATAAACCTAATAATTCTTGTTATATTGCTTCTCAACAATTAGGGTGCAAAACTAAAAAGTTAAATCATGGCTCAAGCTTTTTTGTTCATAGAAAAAGTACTTGGAAACCATGGATATATGCATCATGGAAAAAAAATGATCTTCAAGAAAAAGAAGTCGCTTTGGAATGGATTTATAAATCGTGGAGCAAGCTAAAAAGGTTTTATCCAAATATTCACTTAGCCCAATTGCATAATCATTTGAATTCTCATGAGGAAGAAATTACATTAGCCTTTGGAAATAGAATGAATGAATTAAAAACTTTAAAGAATATTTTTGACCCACAAGGTATTTTGCCTCCTTTATGAGTTAACTTCTTAATTATAAAGAAACTTAAAATGTCAAATTTCTCAAGATATTTTTCTAAAAATTGGTTAGATGATCCAAAGTCAAATATTCTCTCTGGCTTAGTTGTTGCTTTTGCAATGATCCCAGAAGCAATTGCTTTTTCAGGTATAGCTGGTGTAGATCCTAAGGTTGGCCTTTTTGGTGCATTTTGCTTATCTATAACAATTGCGATTGTTGGAGGGAGAAGGGGTATGATCACTTCAGCCACAGGTTCAACAGCTCTTTTAATGACTGGACTTGTTGCTTATGGAGAATCGCAAGCTCCTGGATTAGGAGTCCCATATCTTATTGCAGCTGGAATATTAACTGGAATACTCCAAATTCTTTGGGGATATTTAAGACTTGCCTACCAAATGCGATTCGTGCCAACAGGAGTATTAAGTGGATTTGTAAATGCACTGGCACTTTTAATATTTCAAGCACAACTACCTCAGTTAGGAATAGGTATTAAAGAATCAAAAGGATTAGTTGAACAAACTATAAGTCAATATCCAGTCAATTCTCAGATTCCATTAGTTTGGATTCTTGTAATCCTAGGATTAGTAATTATCTATGGGCTTCCAAAAATCACAAAAGTAGTCCCATCTCAACTTATCGCAATAGTAGTAATTACTCTTATAAGCACATTCTTTAATCTAGATGTCCCAACAGTTAGCGATTTGGGTAAATTACCTGATGGATTACCAAGTATTTCTCTTCCTTTTGGATCAATTGAAAATGGGAAAGTACCTTTTAGTCTTGAAACATTAGGCATAATTTTACCGACTTCACTTGCAATATCTCTCGTGGGTTTAATGGAAACCTTTTTAACTCAAGACATTTTAGACGATGTAACTGATACAAGTTCTAATAAAAATAAAGAAGCAAGAGGACAGGGAATCGCAAATATTGTGGCATCCTTATTTGGTGGAATGGCAGGATGTGCCTTAGTTGGGCAATCTGTTATGAATACTGAAAATGGTGGTAAATCTAGATTATCAACCCTCTCCTCAGGGATATCTCTACTAATTATGATAATTCTCTTGAAGTCTTGGATTGGAGCAATACCAATGGCTGCTTTAGTAGCAATCATGATAACGATCGCAATAAGTACAGCAGATATAAATGGATTAAAAAATATTAGAAAGATACCTAAAAGCGATACTGCAGTAATGCTTATGACTTTTGCAGTTACAATGCTTACAAAACCCCATAATCTTGCACTTGGAGTTATTGCAGGAGTTGCATTAGCTGCAATTCTTTTCAGCAGAAAAGTCGCGAAAGTTATAACTGTCTCAAGAACGAAAGAAAATAATTTGACTACCTACAAAGTAAAAGGACAATTATTTTTTGTAAGTAAAATTTATTTTTTACAAGGATTTGATATTCATGAACATCCAGAAAATATTGTAATTGATATGTCTTTAGCTCATATTTGGGATCAAAGTGGCGTTGTTGCTCTTGAACAAATTATTAGAAAATTCCAGAATGGTGGTTCTAAAGTTGAACTTGTAGGATTAAATAAAGAAAGTCTTAACTTATTTGAAAGACTAGGTGGTACGGAAAGCGCTCATTAAAAAAGTTAATTAAGACTAACTTGTTGATAACAAAACCAAAGCCATTGCTGAAAAAGCAAATTCCTATGAGATCTCCAGGCGGTTTTTGAACTATTTAGATCAAAATTTTCAGGAGGAGGAACATCTCCCTTTTCTTTGTCTCTTTCAATTTCACTAATAATTCTATGCACTGTATATTCAGGATGACCTAAATGCATAAGTTGTTTTTGATCATTAGATTCAAATATTGTATATCCAACATTTTCTCCATAAGCCAACAAATTCAATTTCCCTTCTTTTTGGGCCTTCTCCATCTCCAAATCTGGTAATCCTGCAAATCTACTTTGAGGACAAATAAATTCATCATCTTGTGTCCCCATCAAAGGATGTCCAGGAACAAGACTTTTTAAAGGGAATACCCCAAATAATTTCCTATCAAAAACTTTCTTATCAACCCCTGCCAAATAAGCCAGAGCAAAGCCAGCCCAACATAATCCAAGAGTACTCGCACAAGAATTTCTGGCTTCATTTACAATTTTCACAAATTCATCCCAATACTTAACATCCTCAAAGGCTAGGTGCTCAATAGGTGCTCCAGTGATAATAATTCCATCTAACGGGTCTGGATTATTTGCCTCTTCCCAAGTTATATACAAATTATTTAGATGATTAATATCCCATGTTTTATAAGTGTGAGTTTTAAGCTTTATCCAAACTGGCTCTATTTGAAGAGGAGATAAACCAAGTGGATGTAGTAAGTTAAATTCATATTGCTTACCAAGAGGCATGATATTCAAAATGCCAATCCTAAGAGGACGTATGTCCTGTCTATTTGCTAATTCTGGTTCGATCCAGGATATATGATTTTTCTCAACATCACTTATCTTGTGATAATTGCTAGGGATTATTAAAGCCAATAAATCTCCTTTCCTATGTGATTTGAGAAAGTGCTTGTTCGAAATCTGCTTTTATATCATCAATATGCTCAATTCCTACAGAAACTCTTACCATTGTGGGAGTAACACCTGCAGATAATTGTTCTTCTTCAGATAATTGCTGATGAGTTGTAGAAGCCGGATGAATTACTAAAGTTTTTGAATCACCCACGTTAGCAAGGTGACTCGCTAATTTTAAGGAATCAATAAATTTTACTGCATTTTCATAACCTCCATTAAGAGAGAACATAAGCATGCAACCCATTCCCCTTCCAGTAGTATATTTTCTGGCACTTGAGTAATATGGATCAGATTCTAGGCCAGGATAATTAACACTACTTACATTAGAATTAGAATCTAACCATTTTGCTAATTCAAGAGCATTAGAAGTTTGTCTTTCTATCCTTAAACTTAGAGTTTCCAAGCCCTGCAATAACAAAAACGAATTAAAAGGACTTTGAGCTGATCCCCAGTCTCTCAGGCATTCAAGTCTTGCTCTTAACGCGAAAGCTATATTTCTATTATCAGGTACTCCCAAAGATTTGCAGATATCACTACCGAAACCAAAAGCGTCCCAATGAACAAGCCCATGATAAGCAGCACTTGGCTCACTCATAAGTGGGAATTTACCATTTCCCCAATCAAAGGTTCCGGCATCAACAATAACCCCTCCGATACTTGTTCCATGTCCACCGATCCATTTCGTTGCACTTTCCACAACAACATCGGCCCCAAATTCAATTGGTCTTATTAAAGCACCACCAGCACCAAGGGTATTATCCACTATTAAAGGAATTCCATTCTCCTTTGCCAAAGCAGAGAGCCCCTCAAAATCTGGAATATTAAACCGAGGATTTCCCATTGATTCAACATATATTGCTTTGGTTTTATCATCAATTTTATTTCTAAAACTTTCAATACTATCACCATCAGCAAATTTAACTTCTATTCCTAATCTTGGAAATTGTACTTTAAATTGATTGTAGGTCCCACCATATAGAAAAGATGTAGAAACAAAATTATCCCCTGCTGTCATGCAGTTCACGATTGCCAAGAATTGAGCAGCTTGACCTGAGGATGTAGCAAGTGCTGCCATACCTCCCTCCAAAGCTGCCATCCTTTTTTCGAAGACATCTGTGGTGGGGTTCATAAGTCGAGTATAAATATTTCCAAATTCTTTTAATCCAAAAAGATTCGCTCCATGCTCGGCATTATCAAAGACATAAGAACTAGTTTGATAAATGGGTACTGCTCTAGAATTTGTGGTTGGATCAGGCACTTGACCTGCATGTAACTGTAGAGTCTCGAACTTTTGGTTGCTCAAAATTTTTAAATAATCCTATTATATATTTAACTTAAAAAAGGCCCAAAAAAAAACAAAAAAAAGACAAATATTTATAAATCCTTTTTTAATGAAGGATAATTTTCTTTCATATATAAACTCAAATCATCTTTTATCACAGATCTGAGTTTTTCAATATTTGCAGAATCAATTATTGGAAAAGTTTTATTAGCCTCAGGATCTTTTTCAGTAATTGATTTCCAATTCTTATCAACATCTTTTTCAGAGTTGTTGAGAACCTCATCAAAATTGAACCCCTTATCGTTATTTTTAGCGTCAAATTCGCTAAAAGCTTTATTTATAAGCTCTTTTCTATTTACGAATAGATTCTTGGCTTTTAAAGTATCTGGAAGACCCATAACTGGTTGTAATTCCTTAAGAATTTTTATTTCCTCTTCAATTAAGAGTGTCCAAACACCATATTTATTTTTTGGAAGATTAGAGTTACTAAAAATCTTAATTTCATAGAGGTAAAAATTTAACCATAAGTAATATGACTTTTCTTCAATAGTTTTTTTAACGGATATCTTTTTATTTTGAACCTTTGGTAGTAACTTCTCTGCTTTCTTTAAAAACTGTCTGTCTTCTCTTTCTAAATTTATTAATCCCCATCTTTGACTGTAGTCCCATAAATCTTCGTATCTTGTTAAGTCTTCTTGATTCCAACCAAGAGCTTTCAGTTCATGAGAACGATGTGTTAATTCCTTTTTCAAAAAAAACCTTTTAAACAACAATAATTCTAACCCTGCAATCAAGATTAGTAAATAAATTAAGAACTTAGCTTTCTAGAAAATTAGATAAATAATCAATTATTAAAATATTTATTAATAATTTTCAATACATTGATATAACAAGGATTTTTTTTAGAAATTTGATTACTAAATTTAATTTTTTTAAAGTCGTTTTCCTCTTTGTCAATAACCAATTTCTTGTAAAAGTTTTCAATATCATTAAAAAGATAATCTCCTTTTAATTTTTCATTTAGTTCGAAAGATAATTCAGATTTAACAGATTCTTGGCAAAAATTGGTGATTTCTTCTGAACTAATTAAAACCTTATAAATTTCTTTTTTTTCTTCTGAATTAGCATTAAAGCATAAATAAATCAGATTAATCATTGAACAATTATTATTTTTAATTTTGAATTCTTTATAAATCTCTGGCCAAAACTTTAAAGATTTTAGACCTTCTAAACCTCCTTGATTGAGAGAGCATTTATTACACCAATTTACAAATTCTGAGATATCTTTTGGACATCTTTTGAGTTGCAAAAGCATATCCGATAAAACTTGTCCTGCTTGAAAATTACGTGTTGGTTTTCCTTCCGTTGGTAGAGTCATACTCCCTAAAACATCAGCCTTAACAGCATTTAATTGAGAAAAAGTATAATCTCCTTTTTCACAAAATTTATCATTAATTATTTCCTTTGCACTAATAATTTCTTCACCATAACCAAGTTCTTTTAATGAAAGATATTCATTCTCTAATTTATTTTTTTTTCTAACTTGTAATGATAATGATGCAGCCTGATCTAAACATTGAGTTAATAAAATCGTATTAATGGTAGGTAGCATTCCGGGCTTATCGGAATGAAAGTTATTTACAAAACCTGCAAATATGGATGAGATATTTTTTATTGATTTTATATATTGACATTCAATATTATGAACTCCAGGAGAAACTTGAATTTTCGGTGATAATTGATTCAAAATGCGAGCTCCTATTAAAGCAGTTAGGGCATCAGGATGGCAGAAATTTGCAGTAAAACTATCATTAGGATTTCGTAAAGCGCCGTGACGATGAAATCCTGTAAAAAAAGCTAAATTTGGATATTTATTACAAAGAATAAAAGGGGTTTTATTTATATTATCAATGCAAAAAGAACCGACGAGACAGCCAAGAACAACATTTTCTCTTTTTAAAGTTTTTCTGAGTTTTAAAGCATATTTAATATCATCTTGTATGTGATTACTGTTTGAAGCAAGAATAACTATCTCACATTCCAAGAGAAGATCTTTTAGATCAAAAGACTTTCTTTCTCCCTCTGAAGAATAATGTCCCATTCTCTTAATCTTTTCAATAATCTCATCATCCATATAAGAAAGAACATCATTTGAGAAAGCACCTAACAAATCTCTATCTTCCCTAGGAGCCAAGAGAATATTGTTTGATTTTCCATGCATAGCACAGTTGTATGCTAATGATGCAGGATATAAACCAACACTGTAGAATCCAACTTTGCTGTTCTCTATATCTTCAATCAATGAATAAAAATATTTTTCATCATTTATGTTTTCTATGAAATTATTCTTCATTTTTGGAAATTCTTGATAATTTTTTTAATTTCTTACCCATACCAACATTTATTTACTTTAAAGCAATTTTTGACCATAGCAAATTATTTATTGAAAATATTGAATTTTTTAATTTATAATTTCTATGCAAATGGAAATTAAATTAAAAGAAAAATAATTATAAATATGGATTATATGGCAAGTAATTTAAAGGTACAAAAACAATTAATTTCTTCTAAAAATATATTATTTATTCAAGATATTGACGGAGTTTGTATCCCTTTAGTTAAAGATCCAATGACAAGAGAATTAGAATCAAAATATATCTATGCAGTAAAAGAATTTGCCGAGGAATTCTTTGTATTAACTTGCGGGGAACATGAAGGTCCAAGAGGGGTTAACAGAATAATTGAGAGGAGTTTAAGGAGCACTACTGAGCCTAAAAGCAAAGAATTATATTTAAGAGGTTTAGCTGCTTGTGGAGTAGAGTATCAAGACAACAATGGTGAAATAAGTTTTGAAGGAGTCTCAGAAAAAGAATTAAATTTTTTATCTAAAGTACCTAGTTTAATAAGACCAAAATTTAATTTGATAGTTAAGAATATTTTTCCTGAACTTAGCCAAGAAGATATCAATTTTCACGCGGTAAAATCAATATGCGAAACACGCTTTTCGCCAACGATTAATTTCAATAGTCTATTTGATTTAGTTCACAAAGATTCTGATAAAAGAAAGCTTATTCAAATTAGTTTTGAAAAAATGATGAATGAAATCATCTTAAAAGCTGAATCAGAAGGGCTAAAAAACTCATTTTTTCTTCATATTTCTCCAAATTTAGGGAATAAAAATGATAGAGAAATAATTAAACTTTCTTCCAAAGATGATATTGGATCAACAGACATACAAATACTTATTAGAGGGGCAGTTAAAGATTCTGGAGTCTTATTTCTTTTAAATAAATTTATTAAGATTAAAACTGGCAAAGCTCCTTTTGGAAATAATTTTAATTTTAAAAATTCCCCAAAATCTGTCAGAGAAAAAATTGATTTATGCAAACGATCTATCCACATAGATGATATGCCTTTAATAGTGGGAGTTGGGGATACAGTAACATCTAAAAAAATTAATGATGAGAAAAGTTATTTAAGAGGTGGAAGTGATAGGTCTTTTCTAGAATTTATACAAATATTAGGTAATGAATTTAGTATCAATAATAAAATAATATTTGTAGACAGTAGTTCTGGAGAAGTTGAAAGACCTTCTACAAAAAAAACTGGTTTGATAGGGATCAGTGATTTTTATGACAACTTAAAGTTTGATATGGTTTTTAAAAATGGTCCCAAAGAATATATAAGTTGGTTCATTGAACTTGCTAATAAGAGATCTAACTTTAAAAAAAATAGTTGACTTTTTAATTTTCGAATGACAATTTATAAATAATATATTTATGAAAGAAAAATTCCCCTCAATCTATAAAGAACCTATAGAAACATTGCAAATTAATATAGGTTATAAATGCAACCAGGCTTGCAAGCATTGTCATGTCAATTCAAGTCCCCTAAGAACTGAAAAGATGTCAAATGAAGTAGTATCTCTTATTCCAAAAATAATTGAAAAATACAAAATTAAGACTTTAGATATTACAGGTGGCGCGCCAGAACTTCACCCAGAGTTTAAAAACCTAATAACCAGTTTGAGCACAAAACAAGTTAATATTATTGACAGGTGCAATTTGACAATTTTCTTTGAAGAAGGTTATAAAGATCTTCCTCAATTTCTTGCAAAGAATAAAGTGATAGTTTCGGCTTCGCTACCATGTTACGAAAAAAATAATGTTGAGTTTCAAAGGGGTCTAGGGGTTTTTGAAAAAAGTATTAATGCTATAAAAATACTCAATGATTTAGGCTACGGGAGGAGAGAGAATGGATTGCAATTAAATCTTGTTTACAATCCTGTAAGCCCAATTCTTCCTCCTTCTCAGAAAATATTGGAACAAGACTATAAAAAAATATTATACGAAAAATATAATATTGTTTTTAATAATTTATACACAATAACTAATATGCCAATAAATAGATATGAAGAATCTCTAAGAAGAGAAGGGAAACTTAATACTTATTACAAATTACTAAAAGAAAATTTTAATGAAAATAATTTAGAAAACCTTATGTGCAAAAAAACTATTAGTGTAAATTGGCTTGGAGAAATTTATGATTGTGACTTTAACCAACAGATAAATTTCCGAGAGAATAAAGGACCAAAGACACTTTTTGATCTATTGGATGAATCATTTACTTTTGACTACAAGGTAGCGGTAAAAGAACATTGCTTTGCTTGCACTGCAGGAGCAGGATCAAGTTGTGGAGGGACTTTAAGTTAAAATCTGCTAAATACAATTAGGACATATAGCTCTTACGTTTAAAGAGGATTCAATGAGTTTAAACCCATTAATTTTTGCTGCAACTTTTCCTGCTTCTAAAACATCATCATTTTCAAATTCTTCAGTTCTTCCACACCTAATACAAATTAAATGATGATGATCAGGAGTGTCGTTACTAAGCAATTCATATCTGTGTCCGCCCTCACTAAGTTCTAATTCATGAAGCAAACCCATTTGTACCAAAAGTCTTAAAGTTCTATAAATTGTTGCAAGCGAAACTTTGGAACTTGATTTAACTAACTTTTCATGAACCTCTTCAGCACTAAGATGCTTTCCAGAACCAATATTTTCAAATAAATTAAGAACCTTAAGCCTCTGAGGAGTTAACCTCTTCCCATCTTTATGTAAACCATCGCCAAGAGGAGATGTAATGACATTGTATTGAGAGGATAATGACAACAACTAACCCATTACTATTCTCAATAATAACTCTAAATGAGAGTTAAACAACTTTTTAATTTAAAATGTTTACTAAAGTTCTTCAAATTATTATGTTGAATATATCTTTAAATACAACTGATGAATGATCATGAAAAATCTTATGATAAACCATCACCGAAAGTGAATGCTTTAATAATCATAGATGTTCAAGAAAAAATTATAAGAGCAATATTTAATAAGGATTCAATAACCAAAAACATCAAAAAACTTATAGATGCCTACCAAATTTTAGAAGAAAACATTTTTATATCTGAACAGAACCCATTCAAACTGGGCACAACCATCCCTGAATTATTGCCCAAAACTGGATTTAAAAAAATTGAAAAAATGGAATTTAGCTTAGCTAACATACAAGAATTTTTGAAAGAAATTAAAAATAAGAAAATTACAAATTTGATAGTTTGTGGTATCGAAACGCATATTTGTATTCAACAAACTGTCTTAGATTGTTTACAAAAAGGATTTGAAGTTATTCTCGTATCAGATGCTATGAGCAGTCGAAACAGGGTAGATCATGAAATAGCCTTACAAAGAATGACTCAGAGTGGGGCGATCTTAACAACAACTGAATCAATAATTTTTGAATTATGCAAAACTGCGAATAGAAAAGAATTTAAAGAAATTAGAAATATAATAATGAGTTAAATAAAAATAAAGACTGGTTTGTTGTTTAGAGATAATTTAAAATTTTATTAGAGATAAATTTTTAAGGTTTATTTGAATATGAAATTAGTTACTGAAAACTTCCTTCTGGCAATATCTATTTTATTTATTGGAACTTTATTGTCGATAATAATTTCTAAACTTTCAAAAATATTTTTAAAAAAGGTTTCCAAAAGAACAAAAACAAATTTCGATGATTTTATTTTTGAGGTGATCTCTGGAATTATAAAACCTATAGGTTTCCTCCTCTCATTTTATTTTTCAATTGACTATTTTTTTGCTGATGAAATAACTTTTATCTCTGTCTTATTGAATATTTTGAAATTATTTATATTAATAATCATCATAAAAGCTCTCAACAAAGTTTTAATAAGATCTTTAACAGAATCGACCTCGAAAATTAATGATTCCTCAATTAGTTCAATGGTATCTTCACTAACTCCATTGATAAAAGCATTAACATGGACTATTGGCTCAATATTTTTCTTACAAAATATTGGTGTTCAAATGACTGCTATTTGGGCTTTACTAAGTGCAGGGGGAATTGGAGCAGGATTAGCTTTGAAAGATCCAGTTCAGGAGTTTTTTGAATATATAACAATTTTGCTTGATAAACCTTTTCAAAAAGGTGAGTTTATAAAATCTGATGGAGTCCTCGGAATGGTTGAGAGAGTCGGAGTAAGATCCTCAAGGATAAGAAGTATTAATGGAGAAGTAATAGTAATGAGCAACAGCGCCCTAACAAATGGAATAATTTCAAATTATGCACAAATGGAAAAAAGGAGGTTAGTGCATAAATTGGGAGTTGTTTATGAAACCTCTCCAAAACTTATGAAATTGATTCCAATAATAATTAAAAAAATAGTTGAAGAGACAAAAGATGTCTCTTTTGATAGATGTCATTTCACAGATTTCGGCGACTTCAGTCTTAATTTCGAACTTGTTTATTACATCCCAACAAATAATTATCTCGCTGCAATGGAAGCTCAACAATCTATAAATTTAAGAATTATTGAGGAATTTGCGGTTAATAATATAGAGTTTGCATTCCCAACACAAACCTTAAATATTGAAAGTAACAAAGCCAAATGATTTACAAATATCTTCACTTAAAATCCAGAGTTTTGATGCCAACTCAGAATTATTTGCCTCATCACTAACCTTACTTTCAACTAATTTATGTTTTTTAAAAGATATAAGTTTATTACTTAGATGAACGTAACCAATATTATTAAAATTTGAATCAAAAACAATTTCGGAAAGTATCTTACCAGCATTTTCTATACTTTCAGAAATTCCTAAAATATTTTTTGCAACTTTAGAAAATATCAAATATCCAAAGAGATTAAAACTTTTACTATATCTAAAAAAACCTGAATCGTCATTTGGTATTACGAGACCGGGAGCCCAAGTAATTACAGAAATTTTACTAGATGATAATTTTAATTTTTTTGCAAGTTCTTTAGCAAACAAAATATTACATAACTTACTATTTTTATAAGATTCATCAGCATTAAAATTTAAAAATTGACCAGTAACTTTTTTTCTAAAATCAACTAGATTTTTAAGCCCTGCTTTCTTTCCTATATTTCCACCTGAGCTATTGGGATCGTGTACATCTGATGATGTAATAATGATTCTAGATTCTTCTTTATCTCTAACTAAATCTTTTAAGATGTTCACTAAGTAAAAATGTGCAAGATGATTAACTGCAAAAGTTAGTTCTACCCCTTGTTTTGATACTTTAGGGTAAAAAGAACCCGTATATTGCAATCCTGCATTTAAAACAACAACTTCTAAGAAAATCTTTTTACTAATAAAGTAATCCTTAATTTTTTTAATATTTTCAAGATTTGAAAGATCACAATTTTCAATAATATTTAAATATTTACTGAGGTAATTTTTATCAAAATATTTCTGAATTGTTTTAAGAAATTCATTCTTTCTTAATTCAGATTTTATTACAACGTATAAATTATTTTTCGTCTTTAGTAAATTAATAATAGCGAAAAGCCCTATACCTGAATTCCCTCCAGTAATTAAAATATTTTTATTTTTAATCATTTAATTTGCTATGTATTTTTTATAATAAAAAAAATTTTTAAGTATTTTTTATTTTGTAATCTTATAAATTATTGTTAAAACACTGAAAAAGTAGTCACTAGTAATTGAGTAATTTGATTATTATTAACCTACTCTCATTACAAGTATTGGATGAAATATATAATCTTAAACGCAGAAGTAATAATTTGTTCCATAAATTTCTTTAAGCATAAGATTTATATTTAATGTCAGAAGAAAATATACCAGATGTTCTTGTTTTGGGTGCAGGGCCTGCAGGCATGGCAATTGCTTCAGCTTTAGGGAAGGAAAAATTAGATGTTGAAGTGCTTTCTCCAAATGGACCCGATGAACCTTGGCCAAACACATATGGCATTTGGGGAAAAGAAGTTGATCAACTCGGGCTTCAGGATTTACTTGAATATAGATGGAAGAATACTGTAAGTTTTTTTGGGCATGGCGCTTTAGAAGAGCAGGACGACGAGAATAAAGCCACGGAACATTCACTAGATTATGGACTATTTGATAAAAAGAAACTTCACAATTATTGGTTTAATGAATGCAATAAGTCTTTCATTAAATGGCATCAAGGCTTTGCGAACAAAATACATTTTGAAAAATACAACAGTACAGTAACTACAAAAGATGGCAAGACTTACTCTGCAAGATTAGTAGTAGATGCAACAGGATATGATCCTGTTTTTCTTAAATTAAAATCGTGTGGTCCCTTAGCAGTCCAAACTTGTTATGGGATAGTAGGTAATTTTAGTAAACCTCCACTTAAGAAAGGGCAGTTTGTATTAATGGACTATAGAAATGACCATCTTAACGATGAGAAAAAAAAAGAACCGCCCACTTTTCTTTATGCCATGGATATGGGGGATGGGAAATATTTTCTTGAAGAGACATCTCTTGGTTTAGTAAATCCTCTAACAATGGAAAATTTAAAAGAGAGACTAGAGAAGAGGCTTTCTTATCGAAATATATCAATCACAAGCATGCAACATGAAGAGCTTGGCTTATTTCTCCCTATGAATATGCCAATCCCAGATTTCAAACAACAAATACTTGGATATGGTGGTGCTGCTTCAATGGTACATCCTGCATCTGGATATTTAATTGGTAATGTTTTAAGAAGAGCTCCACTTGTCGCTAAGGCAGTCTCAGAAGCAATTAAAAACAAAAATCTAAGTACCTATCATATTGCTAGAAAAGGTTGGGAAACTTTATGGTCAAAAGAATTAATTAGGAAAAAATCACTTTACCAATTTGGATTAGAAAAACTCATGAGGTTTGACGAGAAACTATTGAGAGAATTTTTTGGCAGTTTTTTCCAACTACCGAAAAATCAATGGTATGGTTTTCTAACTGATACTCTTTCCTTAAAAGAGATTGTATATGCGATGTGCGTAATGTTTATAAAGGCTCCATGGAGTGTAAAGAAAGGTCTTATGATTATGCATGGTAGAGAATTTAAAATGTTACTTAGGATAATATTTCCAAACATATAGTTTAAAAATGAGAACCATACTAATAAGTGGAGCCAGTAGAGGTATTGGACTAAAGATTGCACATAAAGAATTAAAAGAAGGCAATAGAATTAGCATTGGTATACGTGATTTAGAATCTATAAAAGGAAGCGATATTGATCCAAATAAATGGCCAGAAGGGAAAATTATAATCAACCACTATGATGCATTAAAAAAAATTACTACCGAAAATTGGATAAAGAATACCGTAGATGAATTTGGAGGATTTGATTCAGTAATAAATTGTTCTGGAGTATTATCGAAAGTTCCTTTCTTATACAAAGATGGTGATGAAGAAGATATTTTAAATACATTAAATATCAATTTTTTGGCAATTTGGAATTTATGTAGGCTTTCTTGGGATCATTTATGTGCCTCAGGCAGAGGAAGAATAATTGTTTTAGTTTCAATGAGTGGGAAAAGATCTAAAGGCGATTTAGCCGCTTATTCTTCTTCAAAGTTTGCTTTGATGGGATTATGCCAAACGATGAAAAATAAAGGATGGGATAAAAATATAAGGATTTCAGCAATTTGCCCAAGCTGGGTTAATACAAAAATGGCCCAAAAGATCTCTTCCTTAGATAAATCAAGCATGACACAACCTGAAGATATTGCTGAAATATGCTCAACTATTCTGAAGTTGCCTACACAATCAGTTCCATTTGAAATTGCCTTAAATTGTAATTATGAAATTTAACCTAAAGTGAAAATTAAGTAAGCCATTGTAAGCATTGCAATTGCAATAAATAAACCTTTTATTCGATTAGTTAACAATGAAAAAAGAGATAAATCTTCAGAAAAGTATCCGCCAAAACTACCTGTAATAAATAATATAACCATTGGTAGAGATGCCATTCCGAAAGAATAAGATACAGATTTTAAAAATCCAAAATTTAAATAATTAAAAATAATGGAACTTAATGAAAACAATAAAAAAGATGCAAATAGAGTTATGGAAACTTCAGCATCTAAAGTGTGAGGTAAGCTACCCTTTAATTCAAATTGCTTTTTACATTCTCTAATTTGTCTTTTAGAAAGCTTTAAATATCCAGTTTCAGGAATTCTTTGCGACTTATATTTTCTTAGTAATCTTGCTTCAAGAGTTTCTGGCTCCTTTGTCATAATTGAAGTTAATAATTCATCTGGCTTTAATTTCTTAATTTTCTTTTCAAGATTATCCGTTTTCCCAATCCTATAAAGGTCACCTACTCGAATAAGGTAAACATATCCCGACATTTGCGTTGTAAAATTAATACTGTTTCTATTTAAATAATACTAAAAGAATTAGGGAAATTAAAAGTTTTTACAATATGAAAAAAGATATTTTATATTCATTTCGAAGATGTCCATATGCAATTCGTGCTAGATGGGCCTTGTTAATTTGTGAAATAAAAGTAGAGATAAGAGAAATTGATTTAAAAAATAAACCTCGAGATTTTTTAAATAATTCAAAGACGAAAACGGTTCCAATACTTATAAAAAAAAATAGTGAAGTTATTGAAGAAAGTCTTGAAATCATCCTATGGGCTCTCTCAGAGTCAAAAAATGAAAACATCAAATTAATTTATTTTCCTGAGAACAAAAAGGAAGATATTTTTGAAATAATTAATGAAAACGATAACGAATTCAAATATCATTTAGATCGATTTAAATATGCCTCAAGATATAATAATAGTGATGAAGAATTTCATTTCACAAATGCGATTAAATTTATAAAGAGATGGAACGAACTTCTTGCGGTAAACAAATACTTTTTTGGAGATAGCCCCACAATCGCTGATTGGTCTATTTGGCCTTTTGTAAGACAATTTAGAATCGCTTGTGAAAGTCAAAAAAGAACAAATTATTTTGAATCCTCAATAAAAAACTGGTTAGATTCATTTGAGAAAAATAGAGAATTTAAATCCTTAATGTATAAATACGAATTATGGGAACCATATTCTAGAAAGAACTATTTCCCATCTAATTAACTTTCCATCAACTTCCTTTTCTCAATTATTCTTGCTAACTCCAAAAAATATCCTGCAGTCCTAAATTTGCCTATATTTTTTTCCTTAAAATCGAGATCGCTTCTAATTTCTGCAGTCTCCGCCATAAGCAAATCTAAATCATTTGATCCTAGACTATACAATTCACCAAGTTCGATTTCCCTTCCGAGTAAATGACTCCTAAACCACTTTCCTTTATTTTCTTGAGGTGGAATATCGTGGGGAGTAAATGACATTAAAATAAAATTTAGGCTTTTACCATTCTAGGGTTATTATTGAAACTTTTTCATCTCTACTTTATTAAAAATAAATGCAATAAAAAGAATTGAGAATGTAATAAGGGCACAAATTTCTGTCCAATAATCTAACCCAATTTTAGAAATCATTAATGGTGCAAGAACTGTGAATAGTCCCCCAGAAAGAATTAACTGAGCGAATAGCTGTTTTGATGTAAAAATTGGTAAAGTCTTAGAAATATTTTTAGGATCTGCAAGCCTTAAAAGAAGTAACCCAGAAGCTACTACACCTGTAGAATTTCCAAACTCTATCAAACTTTTTTCAAACCAATAATCATCAAAAATAAAGTATGCGAAATAAGCAATGCAGATTAAATTCCAAAATAAACCGAAAATAGTAAACACTAAAATAAGTATCCAATTTTCAAAAACAACTGCAATATCTAAACTCGCCATAGCTGTAAAAATCAATAAGTCTGTGGATAAAATACCAATCTCCCTTTGCAGAATATTTGAAATAAATTCTGTATTTTTGGTTTTCTCTAAAATATATCTAATAAGGAGAGAACCTATAAGGATAAAAGGAAATACTGGTAGTGAAAAAATAATTTCCTTCGAAAAATCACCAAAAGAACTTGAAATATACCTTAAAAATTTAAGTAGCAAAACACCAAAAGAAATTGCCAAACCAGAGAATCCAAGATTTATTATAAAAATTCTTAAATCTGCAAAAATTCCTGTATTATTTTTTCCCTTCAAAGTATCTTTTTGTTCAAGAATTTCCTCAGTATCTGAAAGACCTAAAGTTCTACCAAGAAAAATAAATATGCTACCCAATATTGAAGAGGATAAAAGACCCATTGTTGCCATAGCCAAACCAAGATCTAAACCATTTGGGAAACCTAGTTTATTAAAACTTTCACCGATTATTGATGCAGCTCCATGACCACCCTCAAAACCTACTTCTATTAAACAACCCATAAGAGGATTTGCATCCATAGATGGAGGTAGAAAATATTTAACAACAAGTCCGCCGACAAAAAATTGTCCGAAACCTAGTGAAAGAGCTAATAGAAATTGATTAAAAATTGGTTTAACTAAACCATTTATATTTGGGATAGGTCTTCCCATCATTAAAGTTGCGAAGACTAATGATAAAAGAGGAGTAGGAAAATTACTCCAAACATTGATTGTTTCTTTTGGTAAAAAGTGTATCGCTCCAAATGGGCCTATTGATATACCTAAAATTCCAGATATAACTGCTATTGGCAATCCAAATCTCTCGAGTTGAACAGCTAGTTTAATTTTTCTCCCAAAAATCAATAAAAAAAATATAATTAATAATCCCAAAAAACTTATCAATAGAGAATTTGAAAAAATATCTTTATTCTGTATCAAAAAAATATTCAATGATTTCAAAAACATATAATTCTAAATCTAAATTAATAAACAAAATTTTTCAAATAAAAAAGGCTCCGGTAAGAGGAGCCTTTTGATATAGGTAAGAAAATTTGAAAATTAATCTTTAAGAGTAACTGTTGCACTATCAATATTACTGATAGCATTTGTAACTCTCTTGAAATCAAAGCCTAGTGCTCTTAAAGCGTGCCATAGATGACCTTGAATAAAGAAGAATCCAAAATAGTAATGAACATTAGCTAACCATGCCCTTGAAGTGTACTCACCATCAGGAAGATCAACAGTATCTACCCAATAAGGAGAAATACTAAACTTCAATTCAAGTGGTTCACCAAAGAATTCAGTTGGATAAACTGTTGTGTTAGCTGCACTCCAGAAGGCTGCAATAATAGCCATCCAGCCTATTCCAGCTAGTGACCATGACAGAACAGCTTCTGCAGATAGAAGTCCTTTACCTTTGAATTTGGTATATTCACCAACCTGCTTAGTAGCAATATGCCAAGCACCACCAGTGATCTCAACGAAAGCAAGAAAAGCATGGCCTCCCATTACTTCTTCAAGGCTATCAATAGTCAAAAAGTCTGTTTGGTGATTCCAAATTTTGGCCAAATTTAATTCATACTCAACCTGTCTTACAGAACCAATAGCTGGATCATAAATTCCATGTACCCTTGCCCATTCAACAAAAGCGATAACTGCGAAACCAAGAATAATTAGATGGTGACCAAGAATAAATGTCAATTTGTCTGGATTATCCCATTCAATATTGAATTTTCTAGCTCTTGCTACATCAGAATCTTCTAGATTTCCAGGAAGAAGTAAAGAGTGTAAAAGTCCGCCTGCTGCTAAAACCATAGAAGAAACTAAGTGAACTATTGCTATCGCTAGAACAGGTTTAGTATCTCCCATTGCAACGCCATTAGCATCGAACCCTATTCCAAGAGTTGCTAAATGAGGAAGAACGATTAGTGGTTGATGACCCATTGGGACACTGGGGTCAAATCGTGAAAGTTCAAAAAGGGTGAACGCACCCGCCCAGAAAACAATTAATCCTGCATGAGCTACATGAGCAGCAATGAATTTTCCTGAGCGATTTGCTACACCTGAATTACCAGCCCACCATCCATAGGTAGTATCTGGATTTCCATAGGTTTGCATTTAGGAATTGATTAGCTTAAACGTTTTGAGAATACTTTATATTTCACCAAACAGTTGAATTCATAACAAAATTGTAAAGGTTAGTAATCCTAACTATTACTTAACAAGAAATCTTCATAAGTCAATCCAATAGCAAAAAAGGTAGATTTAATGAAGAAAAATTATTCTTAGAGATATAAGTTCTATCAAATAAACCAGTATTTTTAGATTCAAACAAGTTAGATAAATTTCATTTTGCTGACATTAAACGATGTTTTGTTTCATTACATCATGATGGTTATTGCCTCATTTTCAAACAATTATTAAATATGGAAGTAAGACATCTAATATTATGACTACTTCTCAAGATTCTTCTAGAAAATTTTCACTAGAAATGAAATCGGAAGTTCATTACAAAAAGGCTGCAAAATCTTACAGAAAATCAAAACAATATATAAATATGATTAACTTATATCCAACTTTGCAAAACACTCTGATTGAGTGTAAGGGTGAGAATCTAATCGAATAAAGATTTTATATTTTTTTCCAAATTAATCTTCAACAATTATTATCTTCAGGCTGCAACATCATCATAGCCTTCTTCAAAATAAAATTTATTGATTATTTTTCTACACATCTTTATATTATAAAGCGCTTTGGGATTCCAAGGTTTTTTCTGACCTAGTGGAGAGCTTTTCCAATGAATTCCAGGCTTGAGTATTCCATTTTCACGTAAAAAAGAGAGTTTAATTTCAGTTATTCCTAATTTTTCAGCGGTAAACTCAGATGAGCTCCATTTAACCCCTAACATTGAATTAAGTAAATATTATTAATCCTTCATAACGTTAATTTTATTTTTTTGAAAGGGGTAAAACTTTTAAATAATTATTAAAGTAACAAAATCCCATTATTTATAAAGAAAAGAGAGTTGAAAGATACATATCTAATTAAGAAATGTTAAATAAAGAATCTTCATTAATGAATATCTCATCAATACCTTTTTCTTTCTTGCTTGATTTATAATCAAAATATTCTACAGTAATCGATTGAAGCTTTGGAAGATTGATCCATCCCTCGTACCAATTTCCACTATTTTTTAATTCATCGTAATTAACTCTTAAGTTAATATCAGAATCAAGTACAGAAACCATCAAAAAAATAATATTTCCTTTTTCTTTAGTCACATTTACCAAAACAAAATGTCTTAATCCATTTATAGGTTTAATTGAAGTCCAGTAATTTTCCATAATTATTTTTTCTTAATGTTCCTCTCAAAATTTTGCCTAGATATTTTCTTATATTCTTTTCTAATTTCGTCTAATAAAAGTTTTCTTCTATCCATATAGTTAACAGAATCTTGTTTTGATAAGTTATACCTTTCTGTTTTAGTTAAATTCAGCCAATTATTAAGATTCTTCTTATTGAAAGCTGTTATTTTTTTAGACTTAAAAAGTTTTTGTTTTCTGGTTAATTTGAGAAAATTTCTTAAATTAAAAATTATCAATATGCAAACAAAAATTATCACTATCTTCAAAAACATCACTTTAAAAGTAAGTTATTTTTTATCCACTTTTCCAATTTAATATCATTCTCAAAAGATATAAGCTCTTCTTCATTCCCATTACCTGATTGATCAAAGAGCCTTATAATAAACTCTCCTCTAACTGCCTCATCATCACCAACAACAATAATACTTTTAGATTTTAGTTTATTTGCCTTTTTAAATTGTTTAGAGAATGAGGCTCCGCTTAAATCTAACTCAACTAACAAATCATAATTTCTTAATTTTCTAGATAAATCCATTGCTAATGATTCAGCAATTAAGCCTTGATTAATGATATAAATATCAGTATTTCTTGGAATTTCAAGCTCTTTTCCTGCGAGTAAAATTAATCTTTCTAAACCAATAGCGAAACCAATTGCGGGGGTATTTGGCCCTCCCATTTGTTTTATTAAATCGTCGTATCTTCCTCCTCCACAAACTGTGGCTTGGGAGCCTAGAGCCCCACTAGTAATTTCAAAAGCTGTATGGGTGTAGTAATCTAAACCTCTTACAAGATTTAAATTTTCAACATAAGGTATTTTTAAAACCTCTAAATTTTTTTTTAAGTTTAAATATCTTTCATGACTTTTTTCAGATAAAAAATTAAATAATCTTGGGGCATTCTCAAGAGCTTTTTGTGTTTGAATATTCTTAGAGTCCAAAATCCTTAAGGGATTCTTAGTAATCCTGTTCTGAGAATCTAAATCTAGAGAATTTTTATTTAGTTCAAGCCATTTTAAAAAGGATTTTTGAAAATTTAATCTATCATTAAAATCGCCTAAAGTATTTATTTCAAGATTAAGTTCTTTTATTCCCAATTTACCTAAGATATCCCAAGCTAAAGCAATAATTTCAACATCACTTCTAACTGAATCGTATCCTATAAACTCAACACCTAGCTGATGAAACTGTCTTTGCCTACCTGCTTGAGGTCTTTCATATCGAAACATAGGTCCCATGTACCAAAGTTTTTGAAGAGGATGATTAGACAACATTCCATTTTGTATTAACGCTCGTGCAACGGAGGCGGTTCCTTCAGGCCTAAGAGTGCAGGATCTCTCCCCTCTATCAATAAATGTATACATTTCCTTACTGACAACATCTGTTCCTTCACCAATTCCTCTTATAAATAATTCGGTCATTTCGAGTATTGGCGTTCTTATTTCATTGATAGATGCTCTTGCAAGCTGCTCTAATACAATTTTCTCAACGTTTTGCCACTTTATTAATTGATCAGGCAGCAAATCTACTGTTCCTCTAAGATTTTTTAAGTTATTCAAAGTTCTAGAAAATAATTCAAAATTTTTAATTCAAGTAGGAATTAATCTTTAATTGTTAGTTGTGTGGGACAATTTTAATTTAACATTTAGAAAAACTATTGGAAATTAATAAAAATAAAGAGAATTTGCATTGCGGTACAAAACCAAAAAAAATTGCTTTTGGAATAGCACCCCTTGGTATAGTTTCAGTAGGAATAGTGCCAATGGGAGTAATAAGTATTGGAGTAGTTCCAATGGGTGTGTTCTCATTTGGTGCAGTAGCAATGGGCATAGTCAATTTATCAATAGTTGGGATGGGAATTATCTCTGCTGGGATAACGACAATGGGAATATGGGAGCATTCACCTAATTCTCAAAACAATCATCATAATCATTCCAAACAAATTTCAAATTCAAGCAAAGAAAATATGATGTCAGATCTATTTAACACTAAACAAGAAGCTGAAAAGGCTGCCTCAAAATACGGATGTATTGGAGCACATAAGATGGGTAATAAATGGATGCCCTGTAAGATGCAATAGATATTTTCTTAGTCAAAAATTTATTGAATATTAATTCAAAATCTCTACTCTAAAATCAAGATTTTTTGCTTCATCAGTAGTTAATTTTCTTGACCAAGCTCCTTGCACGGGACTATTCCATCGAAATCCAGCATTTTTAGCTAAAGATCTGTCTTCGTAACTAATAAGCGCCTTGTATAAAAACCTTGGCTCGGTAGCTTTAAGTAAAATTTCCTCTAAATTATCGCATTTTTTGAAGACCTCAGATATATAAAAGCAATCAGATAAAGCTCTATGTAAATTCCAAACTGGTATTGAAAAAGATAAAGCTAGATCAGTTACTGAGGGTCTATTTTTTAGTGATTTTTGAAAAGACCAATTAATATCCTCTAAACTGCATATCCATTTTTTATTAAGTTTAGGTAATCTTCCTTTCCCAAACCATTTCTTATCAAACTCTACATTATGCGCGACAATGAAATCAGAGCAATCAACAAGTTTCAGAAAGAAATTCAATCCATCTTCCCATGGTTGTGAGATATTAGTTACTTCAGCAGATATACCATTAACATATTCGGCTTCATTATTATTAACTGGGAATAAAAATGAAACTTGAGAAAGCACGCACTTAAAAGATATATCAAACAAAATACAACCTATCTCTATCACTTCATCTTTATTTTCATCTAAACCTGTTGTTTCAGTATCAAGAATTAAAATTTTTTCAATTTTTTTATTTTGATTAGCAATAATATCTGCAGAGTGATAACTGATAACTTGATCCTGAAGAATATCCAATTGATTTAATGCTTTTTTGTTAGGAAGTTCCAATTAGCTGAAAACACTTTCATTTATCTTGACGCATTTAATAAAAAATTCACTTAAATTAACATAAATTAAGAAATATGATTAGAAAATAATTTTTGAAACATTTTTAGTTTACGAAAGATGACTTTTACAAAATACCAATTTAATAATTTTTGTTATTGGCCTTCAAATCCTAAAAAAATTGTGGAATTTATTGGTGGAAGTTATCTAGCTTCTAAACCAGATTTAACTTATAGAAGATTCATTGAGAGTTTAATTAATAAAAACTATGCAGTACATGCATATAAATACACTCCACAATTCGATCACCAACAACTTGCTATTAAAGCATGGAGGGATTTCAAGAATTGCCGAATATCATTATCCAAGAGAATAGGTGCATTAATTCCTTCAATAAGAATTGGTCATAGCCTAGGCTGCAAACTTCATCTAATTTCCCCTGATGGTGGAAGAAATTGCGAAAAATTCATATCAATAAGTTTTAATAACTTCAGTGCTAACAAATCTATTCCATTATTGAAACAAATTTCTCAAAAATTAGAATTCAACAGTGAATTCAGCCCAAGCCCTGAAAGAACTTTGCGATTAATTGAAAAAACATATAATCAAAAAAATAACTTCCTAATAAAATTCAACTCAGACGAATTAGATCAAACAGATAAATTATTTTCTTGTCTGAAAGCAAGAAAAGAAGATAATTCTAAGGGGATAATGTTAAAAGGTACTCACACTATAATTGCAAGTGCAGGACTAAGAGAAAATTTTTTAGGAGACTGGGCCGATGATGAATTCAAAAGAAATACTATAAAAAAAATTTCCAATTTAATTGATGAATCTGATTAGGATAATTCTTTCAGCTTTTCCAAAACTGAACTATCTTCAAGAGTGCTTATATCACCGCTAATTTTTTCTCCAGCAGCCAAAGATCTTAAAATTCGCCTCATAATTTTTCCACTACGTGTTTTCGGAAGAGAGTCAGAAATTATAATCTTTTCAGGTTTTGCAATAATTCCAATTTCATTAACAACATGTTTCTTTAGATCCTCTACTAATTCTGAAGAACCGTTCACGTCTTTCTCTAGAGATACAAAAGCAACTATAACTTCACCTTTTAAATCATCTTTTTTGCCAACGACTGCAGACTCTGCAACTGATTTATGACTTACCAAAGCAGATTCTATTTCCATTGTTCCTAACCGATGTCCTGAAACACTTATGACATCATCAACTCTTCCCATAATCCATATATATCCATCTTCGTCAATGCGTGCTCCATCTCCAGCAAAATAAACATTTTTTTCTCCTTTAAAGGAAATATATTCCCAATAACTCTCCAAATATCTCTCTAAGTTTCCGTGAATTGTTCTCATCATTCCTGGCCAAGGTTTCTTAATAATTAAATAGCCACCCTCGTTCTCCTTAACCTTATCTCCATTCTTATCGACAATTTCAACTTCGATTCCTGGCAAAGGGAAAGTAGCTGAACCTGGCTTTGTAGCAACGACTCCAGGCAAGGGACTTATCATCACACCACCAGTCTCAGTTTGCCACCAAGTATCAACAATAGGGCATTTATCTTTACCAATAACATCCTTGTACCACATCCATGCTTCAGGATTAATTGGTTCTCCAACTGTGCCCAAAAGTCTAAGACTCTCCAAATTATATTTATCAGGAATTTCTCGCCCAGACTTCATAAATGCTCTTATTGCAGTTGGTGCAGTATAAAAAATAGAAACCTTATATTTTTGAACAATTTCCCAAAAAGCCCCTAAATTTGAGGGTCTTGGCACTCCCTCATACATTAAGGTTGTAGCACCATTAGATAAAGGTCCATAAACTATGTAACTATGACCTGTAATCCAACCAACATCAGCAGTACACCAGTAAATATCATCATCTTTTAAATCAAAAATCCATTTAAATGTCAAATGGGACCAAAGATTGTAACCTCCTGTAGTGTGAACTACACCTTTGGGCTTTCCAGTAGAGCCTGAAGTATAAAGAATAAAAAGTCTATCTTCGCTATTCATTATTTCTGGTTCACAATGATCTTTTTGATCTTTTAATAATTTGTGCCACCAAAAATCTCTATCATCAACCATCGAAATATTTTTTTGGGATCGTTGAACAACAACTACTTTTTCAACAACTTTATCTGCCCCACTTTCAATAGCCGCATCAACTGCTTTCTTAAGTTCAATCACCTTATCTTTTCTAAAGCCACCATCAGCAGTAATAACAAATCTGGCGTTTCCATCAATTAACCTATCTTTTAAAGCTTCTGAAGAAAATCCTCCGAAGACAACTGAATGAGGCGCTCCAATTCTTGCACAAGCCAACATCGCAAACATCGCTTCAGGAATCATCGGCATATAAATACATACCAAATCTTCTTTTTTTACACCAATTGCTTTTAATGCATTAGCTGCTTTACATACCTCTTTTAGAAGTTCTTCGTAAGTATATTTTTTGCTATCTCCGGGTTCGCCTTCCCATATAAGAGCAGTCTTTCCTCCAAGCCCTCTCTTAATGTGTCTATCTAAGCAGTTATATGTAATATTGAGTTTCCCTTCTTTGAACCATTTAAAAAAGGGGGCATTTTCGTTATCTAATACAGTTTTAAATGGCTCAAACCAATCTAATTCAGATTTTGCAAAAGATTCCCAAAATTGAATAGGATTATCTGATGCTTGTTTTTTTAGACTTAGTAATTCTTCTTGAGTACTAATATTTGAGTTTTCTGCAAATTTTTTTGATGGAGGGAAAATTCTCTTTTCTTCAAGTATGTTATTGATTGAATTTTTTTTATCTAATGACATTAAATAAATCTATGCTTAATAAATTTAGTCGAAAAAGATAAGGTTTTCAAAAATTTTAATATTAATTTAGCTCAAAGATTTATTTCTAATAGATCTAATAAATACGGCTTAGAACAAATTCTGGAAGAGCCATTAAAGCTCTTTTATATTCTGAATCAGGAAGCCAGACTATAGCTTCTTTAGAAAGTATTGCAAAATCCTCAGCTAGTTTCCTGGAACTTTCAATAGCTTTAGAGTTCATGATGATATTAAGAGCATCATCTAAATCATCTTTTTCAGCAAGTTCTCTGTTTATAAGAACTGACAATTGTTTATTTTCTTCTAAGGCATATAAAACTGGGGCGGTAAGATAACCACTAGCAAGATCACTTACAGCAGGTTTTCCAAGTTGTTTATCATTTCCTGTAAAGTCAAGAATGTCATCTACAACTTGGAATGCTAAACCAATATTTTTGCCAAAATCGTACAACGAGGTTAAGTTTTCGTCATTAATCCCACTCAAAACTCCAGCTGCTTTGCAACTATTGGCTATTAATGATGCTGTTTTACAATAACTTTTGTTGATGTATTTGGAAAAAGATTGAGCCGAATCAAATCTATTTAAATTTTGTTTGATTTCACCTTCTGCTAAATCCATTATTACTCTACTAAGTAATTTAACTACATTTACATTGTCAAGATTTGCTAGGTGCCAACTTGCTTGAGCGAATAAAAAGTCACCCGCCAAAACAGCTACTCTGGTATTAAATCTGCTATGAACTGTATCTACTCCTCTTCTTGTAGACGCCTCATCAACAACATCATCATGAACTAATGAGGCTGTATGAATCATCTCAGTTATTTCAGCAAGCCTTTTATGTTTGGTTGTCAAACAAAATTCAGGAGATATAGCTTTTGAAATCAATAAAACTATACCAGGTCTCAACCTTTTACCCCCAGCACTAAAAAGGTGTTCTGCTGCGGCTTGAAGAATCGGGTGACCTGCTCCTATTAGATTTTTCAGTTCTAAAATAAGATCATCAAGATCATTTTCAACTGGTTGTAGTAGCTCTGTTACTGTATTCATGATTGACCTCTTTTATATCTTAAGGAATCAAACATGCCTTCGGAGGTTAACCAACCTAATTTCTTTATTAATTCCAAGCCAAAATTTTACTTTATTGGAAAACTCATCTCTTTCTGAAGTAACAAAAAATTTTACATTTTCGAAAGAAATACTCTCATAGCGGTCAGTTTTTGGAATAGCAAAAGATTCATTAAGTTTTTTTATTAATGCTACCGATGGATCAATAATTTTTATATTTGAATCTAATTTTTTTCTTAAAAAGTCATAAATTAAAGGATAATGACTACATCCAAGTATTAATTCTTCAATATTTTTGTTTATTAGTGGTCTTAAGTATAAGTCTGAAAGACTATTTAACTTATCAAGATTTAATTTTTCTTTTTCAATTTCTGATACAAATTCTGGACATTCTTGCTGAAATATTATCGTATTCTCTTTTTTAGCATTTATAGCTTTCTTGTAATACGATGATCGAACAGTTGTTTGTGTTGCTAGGACACCAATTATTTTTTTATCAACTATTTCCGATACTGAGTTTATAAGGTCAAAACAAGGGACCTTTAAATTATCTTCTAGGATATCAAGTGCACACGCATTTGTAGTGTTACAAGCAACTAAAAGTGCGTCCAAATTCTTATCAACAAAAAAAGTATAAATCTCCTTTGCAATTAATCTTATCTCTTTAGAATTTTTGTTCCCAAAAGGTATTCTTTTTGTATCCGCCAAATAAAAAACTTCTACATCTTTACGAGTTTTTAGTAAAGAATTAAGGATAGTAAAACCACCTATACCACTGTCAAATATACCTATTTTAAGTTTCACCCTGCTTTATTTAGATATTCAAGGATACCTTTTGCAATTGCATAAGCTAATCTTTTACGATGCGTAGTTTTTTCTAATCTTCTTGAATCTAATCTCCCCGTTAAGAATCCAACTTCTACAAGAACTGCAGGCATCTTAGTATTTTTAATTACATAAAATCTACCTTGTTTAACTCCTCGATCAGGACTTCCAGGAGAAACTCTTAGGATTTCTTTTTGAATTTTTTTGGCGAGTAACCTACCTCTCCAACCTCTATAGTAAAAGGTTTCCAATCCATTAATATCCCTTCTTTTCCCTCTTGAGGCATTTGCATGAATACTTACAAAGATATCTGCACCAGTATTGTTAGCAAAAGAAACTCTTTGAGGTAAATCCAAATCAACTTCATTTTTTCTGGATAACCTCACTTTGACGCTTTTCTCAGACAGTAATTTTTTAACTATTTTAGAAACCTCTAGTACAACATCTGTTTCCCTAATACCACCAATACCTATTGCTCCTGGATCAGGACCTCCGTGCCCTGGATCGATAACAACCGAAAATTTGTCCTGTTTTACGGCTGGTAATTTCAAGAAACGATAATCACTTTTCTTCTTATGAATTGAGTTTTGTTTTTCTTTGATATTTCTTTTTCTTTTAACAACTAGGCCTTCATTAATCTTCTTAAAAGTATATTTTGAGTCAAAAAGTTTAATTCTCCACATGTTTTGATCTAAGCCAACCAATCGCCAAGTCAAAGGTTTTAAATAAATTTCCTCCTTAAATTCAATTACTAGTCTTGTTTTACCCTTATTTGGTTTACCTAATCTAATTTCTTTTATTGGGCCATTACCTTTAATTGTTCTGGGATTTTTTAATTCTCCTGGGAAATCTACCCAGAATCTATCCCCAGATTTTAGGTTAGCCTTCTGAAAGTATGCTTTTAAATTTGTATTTGCTTTAGTTCTTAATTCTAAAACCCCATTAGCTTTTATCTCCCATGCTGCCAGAGCACTTGAAGATTTAACTGGGAGGATTGAAGAATTTAAAAGTAAAAAAACTGATAAATAACGAAAAAGTTTATTATCTAAAAACTTTATCATTAGTGTGAAAACAATTTATTTTTTCTATGTTTAAGGCTTGGCATCTGCTCTCTAATTTTCTTTACTCTTTCTTTATCAGCAGGTGCTATTGCAGCTCCCTGAGTTTTTCCGGCATCAGATAAAACTGTACCCCATGGGTCAATTACCATTGCATGGCCATGACTTTGCCTTCTCCCATAATGAATACCAGTTTGAGCTGGAGCAACTACATATGCTGTATTCTCAATTGCTCTTGCTTGTAATAGGATTTGCCAATGATCTTTTCCAGTAAATGCTGTAAAAGCTGCGGGAATCATAATCAGCTCTGCACCATTAGAAGACAAGTATCTATAAAGTTCAGGGAACCTAACGTCGTAACAAATCGATAATCCTATTTTGCATAAACCTGGGACATCTACAACAGGTGGATACTCTGCCCCAGATAAAATAGTGGATGATTCCTTATATAAATTTCCATCTGGCAAATCAACATCAAATAAGTGAATCTTGTCGTATTTCGCCAAAATCTGTCCATCTTTTCCAAATAAGGCTGACCTGTTAAAAGTATGACTATCATCACCAGCAGGAACAGGATACCCTCCTCCCAAAAGAAATACTTGATATCTTTGTGACATAGTTTTTAGAAAGTTTGCACACTTCTCTGACAATTCAGAAGCTAATTTAAGTTTTTCATCATCTCCACCTAAAAAAGCAAAATTCTCAGGCAATCCTATTAACTCAGCACCTCTTCTAGCAGCTAATTCAATCTGTTCTTCTGCTTCAATAAAATTTGCTTCAACATTTGAAGTACTCGTAATTTGCAATGCAGCTACCAAAAAATCAGTCAAGACTTTACTCCTAGTTAAACAATTCGAAAATTATGAGGCACGAATCACACCTCTTTCAACTTGAGCTGGAACAATATTTAAGCAATCAAGTTCAGAGCAACATTTAAAATCATCCTCATAATCTCCAAGACTTGTCAATCTTTTGCCATGGGTTGCTGTTTTTAAACATTTCAAAATATCATTTTTCCAAAAATCCCAAAGTACCAAAGCAGCCTGTAATTCGTCATTCATAATATTAATTTCAAAATCACAGTTCTGTTCCAAGTATGCGGCCAAAGCACCCGCAGCTAAAGAATCCTCAAGTGAATATGAGCCTTCCCAACCACTACCAAGTATTAAAACATTTTCTCTTTTTAATGAAATGATTTTTTCGGCAACTGCTTTTCTATTTGGGAGTCCCATAGCAAATAAATGATTTGCATCTTGAACTTTTTGCAATGATTTAGTCCCATTAGTCGTACTCATAAAAAGTCTTTTACCACTAACAACTCTTTTTGTAACTGATAATGGAGAATTCCCTAAATCAAAGCCCTCAATCTTCTTCCCGCCTCTCTCTCCAAGCATTAGTCTTTTATCAGCTTTCCACTTAATTGCAGATTCTTTTAACAAATCTAAATCCGCAAAAACCTGTATTGAGTCAGCTCCATTAGTTAAAGCCCAAGAGATTGTGGTTGTAGCTCTTAATACATCAATGACAACTGCAATATCTGGACTTATTTCTGGAACATCCTTTGCAACGTGATAATAAGTAAGATTAATGATGAGATCCTTTTCTGCACTTATTATAGAAAACAGTTACTTAATTTGATTATTTTTTTTTAAAAACTAACTTATTGATATTATAGAACTAATTTATTTTTATAGAAACTTTATCAAGTATTAATTTGAAAATGAATAATATCCGCACAATAAAAGGTGGAGTTAATTTAAAAGGAAAAACAAAAGTACCTGGAGATAAATCTATCTCTCATAGAGCTTTGATAATTGGAAGTATTGCTAAGGGTGACACTACTATTGAGGGGTTTTTACATTCTGAAGATCCACTTTCAACTGCTGATTGTCTTAGAAAATTAGGTGTAAATATACCAGAAATAAAAAAAGATGAGCCTTTTACGATTTCAGGATTGGGTCTTGATGGATTCAAAGAGCCTAAAGAAATTCTAAATTGTGGAAATTCGGGCACCACCATGAGATTATTAATGGGGTTACTTGCCGGTCAAGAAGGTAAAAATTTTATCTTAACAGGTGACATTTCTCTTAATGAGAGACCAATGGGGAGAGTGAGCAAACCATTATCATTAATGGGTGGCAAAATATTTGGTAGAGAAAAAGGAAACAAAGCTCCAATCTCAATTGATGGGAATAAATTAAAAGGATGTGTTATTGGAACCCCTGTAGCAAGTGCTCAAGTAAAATCTGCAATATTATTGGCAGGCCTCAAAGCTTCTGGAACCACTTCTGTTATTGAACCAGCATCTTCAAGAGATCATACCGAAAGAATGTTAAAAGCATTTGGAGCAGACATCAGTATCAGAGGAGAATTAGGAAGGAATGTAGTTATAAAGTCAGGGGGTAATTTAATTGGCCAGAGAATATTGATCCCTGGAGACATAAGCTCTGCTTCTTTTTGGATGATTGCTGCATCTATTGTTCCAAATTCGGAGGTTTTAATTCAGAATGTCGGATTAAATCCCACTAGAACAGGGATATTAAATGTAATGGATTCAATGGGGTGCAATTATGAGATTTTAGATAAATCTACTATTGCAGGTGAACCTATTGGATCTATTAAAGTAAAGACTGCAAATAATTTAAGACCATTCACTATTGAAGGAGATATTCTCCCAAAACTTATAGATGAAATTCCTATCCTTACTGTAGCTGCCTGTTTTTGTGATGGAGTTTCTGAAATTAAGGATGCACAAGAATTAAGAGTTAAGGAGACAGATCGATTAAAAGTAATGGCAAGACAGTTACAAAAATTCGGTGCTGAAATAACAGAAAAAGTGGATGGGTTAATTATTAATGGGCAATCAAAATTTCATTCTGCAAATGTAGACAGTGAGACGGATCATCGAGTAGCAATGAGTCTTGCTATTGCTTCACTCCTCGCCAAAGGTACATCAAAAATAATGAGAGCAGATGCAGCTAGAGTCTCGTATCCCACTTTTTGGGAAGAGCTTGCCAAACTAACTAACTAACTAACTAGCTTAAAAAGTTTTTGTCTGAATTAATAGAAGTTTTAACTAAAGATGGTAGTTACTCTTTAAGAAGTGTGTTTTTTCAAGAGAACTTCCATAGTTTATCGGGCGCATTAGAGGAAACAAAAAGAAAGTTTACAGCTCCTTCTGATTTGCAAAGATTTCAAGGTAAGTCTCTCAATGTATTGGATATATGTTTTGGTTTAGGATATAACACTGCTTCTTTATTAAACGAATTAATTAAACAAAAATCGCTTCTAAATTGGTATGCATTGGAAATAGATAAAAAGCCTCTTGAATATGCACTCAGAAATAAATCTTTTCAAAAATCTTGGAATCCACAAGTAAAAAAAATATTTAAATCATTGTACAAAAACGATTGCTTTGAGGATCAATTTTTTAAATGTCGAATTTTTTGGGGTGATGCTAGAGAAAAAATTAATATTATTCCTGCAGCTAATAAATTCGACCTGATTTATTTAGATGGGTTTTCGCCCCAAAAATGCCCGCAAGTTTGGACTATTGAATTTTTATCTAAAGTGACTCAAAAGCTCAATCCTCAAGGTTATTTAATAACTTATTCTTCTTCAGCGGCGGTAAGAAATACATTAAGAAATCTTGGTTTAAAGATATTTACTATTAAACCAAGCGATAATGGCAGTACTTTTTGGAGTCAAGGAACTGTCGCGATAGCAAAATTTGATAAAAATAAATTTATACCAAATTTAAGTTTTGAAAAGTTATCTCTCATGGAAGAGGAACATCTCTTAACTAAGGCGGGCATCCCTTATAGAGATCAAAATTTAAACTCAAGTAAAGACGATATTATTAAGCGAAGATTAGAGGAACAATTATTATCAAATTTAATACCTACAAAAAAGTGGAGAGAAAAGTGGGGAATGACGAAGTTGGCCTTCAAGAGTTAGATTTATAGATAAATTCAAAAAAAATATGTTAAGTGTTGCGATATTAGCTGCAGGAAAGGGCACTAGGATGGAAAGCTCAATACCAAAAGTTTTACATAAAATTTCTGGGAAAAGTCTTTTACAGAGAGTAATTGATACCTGCTTTGAATTAAATCCTGATCAAATTTTCGTAATTACAGGACACAAATCAAAAGAAGTACAAGAGTCAATACCAGAAAATAAAAAAATCCAATTTGTCATTCAAGAACCTCAATCGGGGACTGGTCATGCTATCCAAGTACTTTGTAAAGAAGTAAAAAAAAATGAAGGAAACCTTTTGGTACTAAATGGGGATGTGCCTCTTATAAAGACTGAAACTTTAAAAAAGCTATTAATTTTTCATAATTCAAAAAATGCAGATGTTTCTGTAATAACAACAAAGAAAAAAGGCCCTCATGGTTATGGCAGAGTTTTTTTGAAGGGGGATTTTATAGAGAGAATTGTTGAAGAAAAAGATTGCGATGATGAAGAGCGACTTAATTTGTTAATAAATGCAGGTATTTACTGTTTTAATTGGGAAAATTTATCAAAAATAATAAGCACTTTACGATGCAATAATAAACAGAGAGAAATTTACTTAACTGATACGGTATCTTTGCTAAAAAATTCCTTAAGCCTAGAGATAGAGGATAATGGCGAACTTCAAGGAATTAACAATAGAATACAACTATCAAAATGCGAAGAAATAATTCAGAATTCAATTAAAGAAAAGCATATGCTTAATGGAGTAACATTTGTAAATAAAGCAAGTTGTTCAATTAGTGATGAAACGGAGATTGGCAAAGATGTAATCATAGAGGCAAATACTCATATTAGAGGAAGTACCAAAATATCTAATGATTGCGTTATTGGGCCAAATACTTATATTGAAAATTCTCATGTGGGCTCATATTGTGAAATCTCAAATTCCACTGTTTATGATTCACAGATAATGGATCATATAAAAATCGGCCCCTACAGTCATATAAGACCTAAATCAAAAATATATTCTTACAGTAAGGTAGGTAATTTTGTTGAAATAAAAAATAGTCACCTAGAGGAAGAATCTAAAGTGAACCATCTAAGTTATATTGGCGATTCTATTATTGGAAGAGCTACAAATATTGGAGCGGGTACTATTACTGCAAATTTTGATGGCCAGAAAAAAAATCAAACTAAAATTGGGAAAAATTCAAGTATTGGAGCAAATACTGTTTTTGTAGCGCCTATTAATCTCGGGGAATCAGTAACAACAGGAGCTGGTTCAGTAATCACCAAAGACTCCAAAGATAATTCATTAGCAATATCGAGAACTAAGCAAGTAAATATAGAAAATTGGGAAAGAAAGAAATCTTGATCTAATTAATTAATTGAATAATTTTATCAAGCTGCCAACATCTGCTCCCTTTTATAAGGATAGAATCTCCTTTTTTTGTAGATTTGTTTATCTCTTCAGGCACATCTTTGATATTATTTAAAACTAAAAATTTTCTCTTATCTTTTAGATAATCAGAGTAAATTTCTTCATCCTTTCTATCACAAATAAATAAACATTTTTCTATATCTGAATTATCTATTAAGTTGAATATTTCTCTATGATATTTTTCAGATTCTTTACCCAATTCTTGCATACTTCCAAATATGAAAAATTGATTTCTAGGTTTTTCTAGCAGATTTTTAATACATGCTTTTACCGACTCTGGCGAAGCATTATATGATTCATCGTATATTGTTGTTTTAACTGATTTTAGAATTTTATTCCTTCCACCTAAACTGGCAAAATCAAACTTATTAAAACTTGCAAAATCAATTCTAAGCTCTTTAGCAACTGCATAGGCAAATAAGAAATTTGAAGCATTGTGAAATCCCTCAAATGAAATTTCAAAAGTATTTTCTTCAATTAAGATTGTATTTTTTGAAGGGTTATAAAATCCTCGCAAATTATCATCTTTCTTAAAAATATCTTTCTTATTTTCTATATTTAATAGTTCTACTTTTATTACTCTACCTTTCCAGTATTCTTTTAAAGTTTCTTCAAGAAATTGATCATTTGCTGGGATTATTACAACTCCTTCGGGATTTAAAAATTTACTAATTTCACACTTTGCATAAGTAATATTTTTTTTTGAGCCTAATAATCCAATATGGGCTGTCCCAATGTTAGTAATTACTGCAATATCAGGTTCACTATATTTAGATAAATTTTCGATCTGTCCAAGACCTCTCATTCCCATCTCAAGAACCAAAACATTATCTTCCATATCTGTCTCAAGAATAGTAAGACCAACCCCAATCTCGTTATTGAAATTTGCATGGGATAGTTTAATTTTTCCAAGTTTCTTTAAAACTTCACCAATCATTTCTTTTGTAGTTGTTTTGCCAACTGAACCAGTTATCGCAACCAAAGGAATATTTAATTTTTTTCTTTTGAGCAATGTTAATTTTTGAAATGCCTCTAGAGTGTCATTTACGACCCAATAAGGAAAATTACTAGGAAGGAATTTCTGCAAACCTTCTTTAACAACTACTGCTTTCACTCCTTTATTTAAAACCTCAGGAAGAAAACTATGTCCGTCAAAATTTTTACCCTTGATAGCTATAAAAAGATCATTTTTAAATAAAGTTCTACTATCAATACTTATATTTCTAAAATTTAAAAATTTTTTTTTATCCTCGTCTAGATTTTTAATAAGACCCAAAACATTATTTAATTCTGATAAAGAGAATTCCATTAAAAAATTAAGTCATACTTTTTTTAAAGATGGATCAGCGGATTGTCCGTAAGAGAACTTTTCAACTTCAGCAAAATCTGGAGATGGTTCTTTTATTCCACAAACATCTTTATACATAATTTCGTATTCGAGTGCGGATCTTTGCCAACTAAACTCTTGGCTCATAGCTCTTTTTTGCAATAATTCCCAACTATCTTTATGCCTAAAGGCCTCCCAAGACCTTACTAAAGATGTATAGAAATCTATGGGTTCAAAGCGATCGAAGCAAAAACCTGTGCCTCTATTATTTTCTGGATCATGAGGTAAAACCGTATCAACTAAACCTCCTACTCGCCTTACTATTGGAATAGAACCATACCTCATAGCAAGGAGTTGACTAATACCACAAGGTTCGAATCTACTTGGCATTAAGAATGCATCAGAACCACCATATATAAGTCTTGATAAAGAATCATCATAGGTAAGAAATACTGAAAATCTTCCTGGGTAATCTAATGCAAGTTGCCATAATCCTGACTCTAAATATCTATCTCCAGTCCCCAAAACAACTATTTGCGAATCTGTATATGCCAAAAGTCTTCTTGAAACTTGTAGAAGTAAGTCAACCCCTTTCTGATCAACTAACCTACTAACCATACCTAAAAGATATTTTTTAGGATTAACTTCGAGACCCATTTCTCTCTGCAGAATTTTCTTATTTTCTTGCCTATTTTCTAAATTCTTAATACTAAATTTTACAGGTAAAACTGGGTCTTTGGCTGGATTCCATTCATCAAGATCTATGCCATTAAGAATTCCCCTTAATTTACCGGAAATGTAATTAAGTAATCCTTCAAGGCTTTCCCCGTATTCATGGGTTTTAATTTCATCTGCATAAGTAGGAGAAACAGCATTTACTCTATCTGCGTACAACATTGCCGCAGCCATTGTATGGTCTCCATGCATATACCAAGGACACCAAGTCATTTTTTCTAGTTTCCATCTCCAAGGGCCTTGGTATTTTAAATTATGAATTGTGAAGACAGTGCTAATTTCGGGGTCCTGATGCATCCACACAGGAATCATTCCAGTGTGCCAATCATGGCAATGAAGAACTTGAGGTTTCCAACAATTCCAGGCAAATTCTGCGGTAGCACTAGCAAAAAATGTAAACCGCCAGTCCTCATTTTCGCCTCCGTATATTTGGTCAGAGTCAAATGTTGGATGACCCACTAGGTAAATCACATAGTTATGAATGGGATGTTTTGCTTCATATACGGCGAAATCAGTTCCCATTGTATTTGCTTTAAAGACTGGTTGATTAGAAACCTCTAAAAGACTCCACAATTTCCCATATCCTGGAATTATTACCCTTACGTCGTGACTAAGTTTTATCAAAGATGGAGGTAACGAACCAACCACATCTCCCATACCTCCAACTTTGATCATTGGAGCACATTCAGCAGCGGCAAGAAGAATTCTCATTGATAATTATTTAAAAAGTTCTTTTGAAAATTAAACTAAGGTGTCCACTTATAGTCAGAAAAGTCTGGTGGACGCTTTTCAAGAAAGGCATCTCTACCTTCTTGAGCTTCTTCAGTCGAATAAAATAATTGAGTTGTGTATCCAGATAATTCTTGAATACCCGCAATCCCATCATTCTCCGCATTGAATGAAGCTTTAAGAATACGAATAGCAGTTGGACTATTTCGTAAAATCTCTCTTGCCCAGATTACACCCTCAGCTTCTAATTCTTCAATCTTTGTAATTGCATTTATCAAGCCCATCGTCAGAGCTTCCTTGGAATTATATTTTCTACATAAAAACCAAATTTCTTTTGCTTTTCTTTGACCAACAAGCCTTGCCAAATAACTAGATCCAAATCCCGCATCAAAACTACCAACTCTTGGACCTGTTTGACCAAATATTGCATTTTCAGAGGCGATACTGAGATCACAAATTAAATGAAGTACCTGGCCTCCTCCAATTGCAAATCCAGGAACTAAAGCGATAACCACTTTAGGCAAACTTCTTATTAATCTTTGAAGTTCAAGTACATTTAATCTCTGCTTCCCTTCATTATTTTTATATCCATTTTCACCTCTTACACTCTGATCACCCCCAGAACAAAAAGAATAAATACCTTTTTTGTCAGGACCTGCACCTGTAAAGAGTACTACTCCAATAGTTTCATCATTTCTTACGATATTAAATGCGTTAATGAGTTCATCTATAGTTTGTGGCCTAAATGCATTTCTTTTTTCAGGCCGATTAATTGCAATTCTCGCAATCCCCTCATCTGATTTATGAAACAATATATCATCATAAGATTTGCATTCTGACCAATTTAAAGTTGTTTTACCAGGTAATACTTTCATGAATCCTAATTATTCAAAGATAGAAAATAATAAATTTAACTGCCAATTATTTTTTCTAGCAGGGCATTTTTTTCACAAATTTCATTTTCTGGATCAATATCAACTTTAATTATTACAGATTTCCGGATAGAAATGCTCCAATCGAATGCCTCTCGTAATTTTTTAAAATTTGCCACACTTTTAAATTTTACTTGATAGCCCTCTGCTAGTTTTAGCCAGTTTATTTCTTTAGGCATAAGAAATAGTTTTTTTAATTCATCTTCTTTTAAATTTTTTTTATAAATACGATTAAATATATTTCCACCATTATTATTTATTAGAAGTATTGTTAGATTCATGTCGATTGAATTTTCAATCAGCCAACCGTTTATATCATGAACAAAAGCTAAATCACCAGTCACTAGAAGTAGAGGATTTTTAATTCTAGAAATTCCTAATGCGAGGGATAAAGTACCGTCTATGCCGGAAGCTCCTCTAAAGCTGAAACAATTTCTTGTTAAAGTCCCATTCTCAGAAAATGTAAGCCAATCTCTAATCGGGCTACTCGCTGAGAGCATTATTGGATTTTCAGCTGGCCAAAGTTTTGGAACAAGATTTGCAAGCTTATACTCAGTAATTTGATTATCATTATTAATTTTCTCTTTTAAAATTTCTTTAATTTGCTCACCTTCCTCTATTAGATCTAGAGCTAACGGAGTAAGAGACCTTTTATTTTTTTCTTTAATTAATAATTCTTCTAACAATATTGTAGTAAAATTTGATAGCCCAAAATCATATTCAAATGATTTTTTTATAGGGTCTAATTTTCTATAGTTTTTTTCTTTTATAAGAATTTGTATCCCTTCGAAGGTTGTTAAAAAATTCTCCAAATCAATTGAGGATGACATGGGGCCAAGCCTCAAAAGTTGATGGCAATTTATTAAATTCTTATTTTTTCTTAAGACTAATTCCCAATTCACAACTAACCCTCTCAAATCAGAATAAACGCCTGAAACAGGATCAGCAAATATTGGCCAACCAGTAATTTCTTGCAATTGTTCTAAAGATTTATTGAAAGAAGATAAGTCATTTATGGAACCTTGATAGGGACCTACCATAATAATGCCAGATTCATCTAAATTTAAACTTTTTGAAATTTCTAAGAATTTGTTTTTATCAGACTTTATTTCAACTTCCTGAAAGACATATTTTTTCTTTAAATAAATTTTCTCAAAAACCTTTAAAACATTTTTTTTATTTAAAAATGAAATACCTAAAGGCCCATCAATAGGAATATTTAAATGAATAGGACCAGGGAATGTTGATATTTGTTTCTCAGTAATTCGCACTAAATTTAAGATTTCATTTTCTTGTGTTTCATGGAGTCCATTTAGATTTGTACTTAAAACTCTTCTGCAGACTGAACTCAAAAATTCTTCTTGATTTACTGTTTGATTCGCCCCACAATCCTTTAATCTTGAGGGTCTATCAGCAGTAAGAAATATAATACCTTTACAAGATCGGTCTGCTTCAACTGCTGCTGGCAATAAGTTACTTACGGCAGTTCCAGAAGTGGTAATAACTAAAGAAAGATTGCCTGATGCAGCAGAAATCCCAAGAGAGTGGAATCCCGCAGATCTCTCATCTATTGAATTAAAAATATTTACCAGTCCTAATTTATTTAATTCTCCAGCAGCTATTGCTAAAGGTGCTGATCTACTACCAGGACATAGTATTAAATTTTGAACTCCTATTTTTACAAGAAGATTTAAAAGTTGTAAACTTCTAAGAAAATTTTTGCATTCAATAGATGATGTCATAATTTATATAAATGCTTTGGGATTTCCCTATAACTGAATTAAATAAAACATGTCTGCAACTCAAGAAAAAAGAAATTCAATACTAAAGGATTTAAAAAATCTTTTAATCTGGATATCTATTGCTTTAATTATACGATGGCAGGTTATAGAGCCAAGATGGATACCATCAGGTTCAATGCTTCCAACTCTTCAAATACAAGATAAAATTCTTGTTGAGAAAGTAACCCCTAAAATCACATCCAAATCAAATCTTTCAAAATTAAAAAATAAAATAGTTGTTTTTAACGTTCCGGAACAATTAATTAATGCCGGTTATGAATCAGATACTGCACTAATAAAGAGAGTAATTGGAATACCTGGAGACAAGGTAGAAGTAAGAGACGGTAACCTTTACTTAAATGATATCGCTCAAAAAAATTCCGTTTTTGACAAAAATATTAATTATTCTATAGGGCCTTTTATTGTCCCAGAAGAGTCATTATGGGTGATGGGAGATAATAGAAATAACAGTATGGACTCACATATTTGGGGGTTTTTACCCTATAAAAAGGTTATTGGTAAAGCTATTTTTAGATATTGGCCGTTTAATAAAATTGGACCTATTCGGTTCCCTGCCCTTAATAATTTAGATTAATGGGTACATGATGTTGTAGGGTTTTTATATCTTGAAGTTGTAGAAATGTTTAATCCAGAATTTCTTGCTACTGAAAATAATGATCCAAATGATGAGAATGATTTAATCCAATATTTACAAAAACAATCTCCAGAAGTTTTGCAAAGGGTAGCAAAATCAGCTAGTGAAGATATTCAAGAAATTATTAGACATAATGTTCAAGGTCTTCTTGGAATGCTTCCTTCAGATCAATTTGATGTAAAAATAACATCTTCAAAAGACAACATTGCTAATTTATTATCTTCTGCAATGATGACAGGATATTTTTTAAGACAAATGGAACAAAGAAAAGAGCTGGAACAAACTCTTAAAAATGATGAAAACATGTCTATTGAAGAATAATAGTTTTAAAGATTTACTTCTTCAGGAATTATTCCTAGTTCAAACAACTTTTTATATAAACCCATCAAAAATTTATTATCCTCCGGAAGTTTGTCCCACTTTTGGGAATTAATTTCATTAATTAATTTTTGACAATCTTCTATTGTAAATTTTATAGGTGCCGTAAAATGAGCTGGAATTAAATATTCCATATCTTCAAAAGACTTGATATTTTCTAGCCATTTAAGTAACACTTCTTTTGAACGCGGAAAAATTAGTTTTTGTAAAACTGGTGCCACTTGAATCTTAGGAGTATCTTCACCCATTATTTCAACAAGAGAGGATTCCCAATCTTCGACCCATAAAAAGGGATAAATACCGAAATGAGATCTCCAATTTCTAAGATCTTTTTTGAAAGAATACTTAAATATTTCTTTTAAAGGTGGAATATTTAATTTACCTGGTTTCAAAAAAGATGAAAACAAGACTAACCTTTTCCATCCTTTTTTTCTTTGTTCGATGGAGTCAATCAAAGGTTCATCTCCTCTCTCTCTAGAATGAAAAAGAAGCGGAGTTGGATCAAAATTAAATATCTCAGGTGGAGTGGAGTCTATTCCAACTATTGCGTCTGTCACATGAAGAGTTTTCGTAGAATAATGGAAACAGCTTATCTCCTGATATCTTCCAAGTCCTAAATTCAGTGGACCTAATGAAGACCATTTAAAGGAGTTTGTATGTGGAGTACCTTCCTCAAACAGTATTCTTGATCTTTTTGATGGAATTCCTAAAAAATCTAGTGGCAGATTGATGGGGAAACTCCACTGTCCAGGACAAAGCCAAATTTCTGCATCTTTAAAAATTCTTGAAAGAGCTGGCAGTCCGATTTTATGTTCTAGTCCGGAGGCACTTGGGAGAATTATTGTTTTTACTTTGCCGTGAATCGCAATTAATTTTTCTAACTCATTTATTAATTCTTTTGTCGGAGGCAGTGGGTTTATTAGCATCAGTCCATTTTCAACCTTTATTACCGTCATTCTTATTGGAACCGCAACATAATAAAGTCCCTGTATTTGTTCCAAGGACCATATTTGATCAGGAATTAATTCTCTTAAAATTGTTTTCTTTTTCCCATAAGGATATAAGGGAAATAGTGGCCACCAATACCACTTTTTATTTAAAGTTTCTTCAACCACTATCATTTATAACCAGCAAAAAATTTCTTTAACTTAAATATTCCGTATCTTGGAGCGAATAAAAAAGCGAATAAAAATATAAAAGTTTGTGCCAAGACAATTGATCCACCTGTTTCAAGATCAAACCAAAAACTAATGTAGATTCCTATTAGGCTTGAAATAATTGCACTTAATACTGAAATTATTGTCATATTATCAAACTTATCCGTAAGTAAATATGCAGTAGCCCCTGGTGTAATCAACATCGCAACTACCAAAATAATTCCAACAGACTGCAAGCCCACAACTGCTGCCAAAGATAAGCATGTTAGGAGTAAATAGTGAAGAAAAAATACGTTAATCCCAACTGTTTTTGCATGCCTAGGATCAAAACAATAAAGCATTAAATCTTTTCTAAAAATTGATAAAAGGATTACTACCAATAAAGAAATGAATATGGTTTGTTTTACATCTGAAAGTGATATTCCTAATGGACTGCCAAAAAGAATAGAGTGCAGATCAATATTACTTTTAATCTTAGAAACCAATACGATTCCAAGAGCGAAAAATCCAGTAAATACCAAACCAATAACAGTATCTTCCTTAACCCTAGATTTCTGCTTAATAAACCCTATCAATGCAACAGAACCAACTCCGAAAATAAATGCCCCTAATGAGAAAGGAAGACCTAATGCATAAGCAACCACAACACCAGGCATTACTGAATGTGACACTGCATCTCCCATTAAAGCCCATCCTTTAAGAGTCAAATAACTTGATAGAAAACCACAAACAGCTGCAACTAATGAACTCATAAGAAGTGCTTTTCTCATAAAGTCATGAGTTAAAGGATCTGTTATGAATGAATCTAAAGTTAAAAAAGAACAGAGCTCCATATAATTATAAATTTAGGATTCAGGTCCAAACAAGAAATCAGGTGAGATCCCTCCAAAAGTAGTTGTAATATTTTCAGGGGTAAACACTTCAGAGGTCTCGCCATAAGCTACAACAGTTTTATTTATTAAAAGAACCAAATCACAAAATTCTCGGACATGAATCATATCGTGCGTTGATAATAATATAGTTTTCCCCTCATTTTTAAATTGAATAAATAATTCCGAGATAAGTTTCTCAGTTCTTATATCAACACCTGAAAAAGGCTCATCAAGAAGTAATATTGACGCTCTTTGCGCAATTGCTCTAGCTAAAAAAGTTCGTTTTCTCTGACCTCCAGATAAGTTTCCAATAGGTGTAGATAAATGATCAGTAAGATCAACTCTCTCAATAGCATCTTTAACCGCCTGAACATCAGACTCTCTAGGACACCTAAAAATATTCATCGAACCATATCTTCCCATCATCACTACATCCCAAACATTTATTGGAAATTGACTATCAATTCCCTCATTTTGAGGAACATAAGCAATTGTCTGATCTTTTTGAGCAGATCTTACAGATTCTCCATTTATTCTAATTTTTCCCTTTGAAATATTTACAAAGCCAGTTAAAGCATTAAAAAAAGTTGTTTTACCAGCTCCGTTCATCCCTACTAACCCACAAATCTGGCCAGGTTTCAATCTTAAATTGGCATCATACAAAGCCACTTTACCGTTGTAATCTACGCAAATATTCTCAGCATCAATCCTAAAGTTTTGATAATTGATTGTTTCCATAATTCAAAAAAGCCCTTTTTTAATCAAATCCAAATTATGCTCAAGCATTTTTATATAGGAACTTGCAGGCCCACTATCATCAGATAATGAATCAACAAAAAGATTTCCTCCAAAATTAGCCCCAGTTTCATTTGCAACAACCATTTGAGATTCGTTACTTACAGTACTTTCGCAAAATACAGATGGGACATTTTTTTCTTTAACTAGTGAGATTGTTCTTGTCATTCTTTTGGGAGTAATTTGACTCTCAGCATTAACTGGCCACAAATAAACTTCCTCTAATCCATAATCATTTGTTAAATATGAAAAAGCACCTTCACAACTTACTAGATACCTCCTTTCTTTATTTAAGTTATTAATAAAAAGTGAGAATTCTTTATCTATATTAGAGAGTTTATCTTTATAAATTTTTCCATTTTCTTCAAATAATGTCTTTTTGGATGGCCTCAATTCTGATAAAGAATCGACGAGAATGTCTACGTATAGTATCCCTCTTTTTGGAGAAATCCAGGCATGAGGATTGGGTTTCCCTTTATAAAAATCTTCACTGATAAAAATAGGATCTAAATCTTCCGCGACAGTAATTCTTTTAACTTTTAAATTAGAAACAAATTTTTCAGCCCATAATTCAAATCCAAATCCATTATCAATAAAAACAAAGGCATTAGAAGCATTTACCAAATCGCTTGGAGTTGGTTGGTAGCCATGAACTTCAACTCCAGGTTTAGTAATCGATCTAACAATAAAATCATCTTTAGCAACATTGCTAATTATGTCTGCCAAAACAGTGAAACTTGCAAGTATTACTTCTTTACTTTCATTTTTATTTGATATTCTCTTACATGAGCCTGAAGTGAGAGAAAGCAGAAGTAAAAAACTTAAAAAAAGAATATTTTTTCTCATATTTAACATTCATCCTTAGATTATGAACTAAAAGAAAGTTTCATAAGTGGTTTTCTAAGATCAGAAATAAATCCTTTCCAATTTATTTTTTCTTTTTCAAAAGCTTTTTCAACAATTTTTTCAGAATTTTTCTTTATAAAATCCAAATCAGGTTCTTCGACTCCTTTTGTTATTGCCATAAAATCAGCCAAAGAACTAGATACTACTCTTGTTAAGTAAGCAGCACTGACAGCCTGAAATGTTCCAGAGACTAGCCAATTTGGGCCATGTAATTTTGTTATGCCAATTAGAGTCTGCCCACTCCATTCAATAACTCCCTGAGCTATTGCAGTCTTTAAAATCTCTTTAGATACTTTATCTAAAATTTCAGGAGACCAATTACATCCCCATATAGATTTAATTTCTTTAATCATTAATGAATTTAGTACTGTCATTGCCATAACATCAATTGATGGGATAGGAGATAAGAAAACAGTTGTCGCGACAAGAATTTGATTTTTTCTTTGTATACCTTTTAACTGCATTCTTCTTATCCCTTCAATTTCAGATTGCCATGCAACATGAAGTTCTTTCAAGAGCCTTTTTTTTGTATTTTCAATATTTTTAGATGAACTTATGAAAAACTTCCTTAAAGAAAAAGGTATATTTGTTATTTCATTCTTATTCACATCAAAAGTAATAATTTTATTTATAAAGTCACTTGAAATTTGAGACTTTAGGTCTTCTATCTGATTTTTGGCTTCTGTTTCGTTGGAAGTTAAAGCAACCAACCAGATTGGCATATTTTTAGGAAACTTTTCCAGCCACAAAAAATCATTTGCCGACAAAGGTAAGTTTATAAAATATAAGATTGCATCACTATTCAAAGCTTCTTCTGGAATAATTTCAGAAGAATTGTATTTAGGCAGTTTTTCGAATAAATCAAAGTCAAACTTATCTGCTTTAAAATAACTTTTTAAAACAGACTGACAAATTTGATAATGTTTTTGTCCAATGCAACTTATTTTTTCTTTTTCACATCTATTAAGAATCGATTCAAGTATTTTTTTTCTTTTTGAATTCTGTTTCTCTAATTCATTTGTTGCTTCAAGTTCTTCAAAAAAATTTAAATCTTCATTACATAGATTTATCCAACCATCTAAATTATTTGGCTCATTAAATTTAGGCTTATCATTCTTCAAGTAAAAATATCCCCCCAAACACAATGCAAAAAATCCTATTGAGCCGCCTGCAAAATGAATTAAGTCACTGACAAACCACTCCCCAAAACCTAATAAAAATAAAATAATAAGAAAATTTTTTTTTGGAAACTTTATGAAATCCTTTAAAAGGTTGTCTTTACTAATATCAAACACAATGCTTTATTTCTCTAATTTTATTTTAATGCAAGTTGTGGATGAGGAAAGCGAAATTACATAAGACGTTAATCAAAAGATAAAAATTTAAGGCATTTAAAAAATACTTATTGCATAACAAGATGCTAAGTTAATAAACTATTTAAATAACTTAAGAAACATCAAGATGTCTAATTCAAATTTCAGCAATAACCCTGGACAAGAAAATTACAGAGGCCGTTCTAATAACGAAAGATCTAATTTCAGAGATAGATCAGGAGGTAGAAGAGATGGAGGGGGATTCCGCATAAGATTGAGTGATAACGAAATGAAAGCTGTTAAATCAATACAAGAGACCTTTCAATTAAGGTCTACCGTTGCAGTTCTGGGTTTCTCTGTTAGAACTCTTAGCGAAATGATCAAAGACGAGAAATTGATTGAATCAATCAAAGAATATGCAAAAAACAATAAAAACTCCTCTCCGAGTAGAAAATCACAAAATCCTTATGAAGAAAAGACAAAAACAGCTCCTGACCCCTTTGCAAGACCAGTAAAAAGTACATCAACTGAAGACATCCAAACTAGCGAAGTAGAAGAGGATGGCAAATAAAAAAAGAATTCTTTCAGGAGTTCAACCAACTGGTGATTTACATATTGGGAATTGGCTTGGGGCCATTAATAATTGGGTTACGCTTCAAGAGCAATATGAAACATTTCTATGTGTAGTTGATTTGCACGCAATCACAGCTTCATATAATCCAAAAGAATTATCTAAGAACACTATCTCTACTGCGGCTCTGTACGTCGCTTGTGGAATAGATCCCAAAACATGCTCAATTTTTGTCCAAAGTCAGATTTCTGCACATTCAGAACTTTGTTGGATATTAAATTGCATGACTCCTATAAATTGGATGGAAAGAATGATTCAATTCAAAGAAAAATCCATACAACAGGGAAATAATGTATCCATTGGATTATTTGACTATCCGATCCTAATGGCTGCAGACATTCTTCTATATGACGCTGACTTTGTACCAGTTGGTGAGGATCAAAAACAACATCTTGAACTTGCCAGAGATATTGCACAACAGAGAATTAATGCCAGATTTAGTAAGAATAAAAATATTTTAAAAATCCCTCAACCTATAATCATGAAGAATGGTTCAAAAATAATGAGTTTAATTGATGGTTCAAAAAAGATGAGCAAAAGTGATCCTAATGAGGGCAGTCGCATTAACTTATTAGATCCTCCTGAAATAATCACAAAAAAAATTAAAAGAGCAAAAAGTGACAGTTCTATTGGAATTGAATTTAACAACCCTGAGAGACCAGAATCTAAAAATCTTTTGATGATTTATTCAATATTATCTGGCAAAGAGATTTCTAAATGTGAAAATGAATTCTTAGAGACTGGATGGGGGACATTTAAAAAATTAATTACTGAACAACTTATTGAATCACTAGAACCTATTCAGAAAAAATATAAAATATTAATTAATGATCCTTATCAACTAAATAAAATCCTTGATGAAGGGAAGGAAAAAGCTGAAGAATTAGCAAATCAGACTTTAAAAAGAGTTAAATCAAAATTGGGATTCTTTGAAATGGAGAAATAAATTATGCCAATAATCACCTTGCCTGATGGTTCAAAAAAGGTTTTCGAAAAATCTATAACTATTCTAGAAATTGCCCAGAGTATAGGCGCTGGATTAGCTAAAGCAACAATTGCTGGGAAAGTAAATGATGTTCTTCTTGATGCAACAATTCCTATAAATAAAGATTCCAAAGTTGTAATCATCACATCAAAAGATAAAGAAGGAATTGAAATAATAAGACATTCCTTCGCTCACCTTATTGGTCATGCAGTTAAACAAATTTACTCTGATATTAAAATGGCGATTGGGCCTGTAATTGAAGATGGTTTTTATTACGATATTTTCTCTGAATACAGATTTACTCCTGAAGATTTAATAAAAATCGAAAATAGAATTAATAAATTAATAAAAACAAACTATGACGTTGAAATTTCACAAGTTTCTAAAGAAGAGGCAATTAAAACTTTTAAAGAAAGAGATGAGACTTTTAAATTAAGAATAATTGAAGAAATTCCTGAAGAAGGTCTTATCAATTTATACAAGCACGAAGAATACATTGACATGTGTAGAGGGCCTCACGTTCCTAACACTAGGCATTTGAGACACTTTAAATTACTTAAATTATCAGGTTCATATTGGAGAGGTAATAGTGAGAATGAATCATTACAGAGAATATATGGAACTGCATGGGCAAAAGAAAAAGAACTCAATGACTACTTAACAAGAATTGAGGAAGCGGAAAAAAGAGATCATAGAAAACTTGGTAAAAAACATTCACTTTTTCATATACAAGAAGAATCTCCAGGAATGATTTTTTGGCATCCAAATGGATGGACAATCTACCAAGTACTGGAAAAGTACATAAGAGAAATACTCAAAAAAAATGATTATTTAGAAATTAAAACCCCACAAGCTGTTGATAAATCTCTTTGGGAAAAATCCGGTCATTGGGAAAAATTTAGAGACGATATGTTCACTACTGCATCAGAAAATCGAACATATGCAATTAAACCAATGAATTGTCCATGCCATATTCAAGTATTTAATCAAGGTTTAAAAAGTTATAAAGATTTACCTATTCGTCTTGCTGAATTTGGTTCTTGTCACAGAAATGAGCCCTCTGGAGCACTACATGGCTTAATGAGAGTAAGAAACTTTACTCAAGATGATGCGCACATATTTTGCACAGAAGAGCAAATTCAAGAAGAAGTATCTATTTTTATAGATCTTGTTTTCGAGGTTTATAAAACTTTTGGTTTTAATGAAATCATTATCAAATTATCAACTCGTCCTAAAAAAAGGGTAGGTAGTGAAGAGATTTGGGATAAATCAGAAGAGGCTCTTACCAAAGCTTTAGATAATAAGAATCTAAAATGGGAACTCCAACCAGGGGAGGGGGCTTTTTACGGTCCAAAAATAGAATTCTCATTAAAAGATTGTCTTAATAGAGTTTGGCAATGCGGAACAATTCAGGTTGATTTCTCAATGCCTATTAGATTGAATGCAACTTATGTAGATATTGATAATGAAAAAAGAAATCCAGTTATGCTGCATAGAGCAATTTTAGGATCCTTTGAAAGATTTATAGGAATATTAATTGAACAATATGAGGCAAAATTCCCAATTTGGCTTGCGCCTTATCAAATAATTTTATTGAGCATTACTGATAGAAATATTGAAAAGTGTTTAGAGTTTAATAAATTAATAAATAATAGTGGTTACCGATCAAAAGTTGATATTAGGAATGAAAAAATAGGATATAAAATACGAGAAGCAACTCTCGGGAGAGTTCCTTTAATTGCAGTTATTGGAGATAAAGAAGAGGAAATTGATTCAGTCGCCTTAAGAGCTTTGAATGGAAAAAATTTAGGAATTTTAAACTTACCTAATCTTTTCAAATTAATGGATGAACAAATAGAAAAAAAAGGGAGAACAGAATAATTCCTAATATATGAATTTTCTCGCTTGTGATTTAGGAGGTACAAAGGTTCTTTTAGGAATTTTCGAAAAAGAAATAAATAATAATTCGCCTAAATTAATATTTAAAAAGAAATATATATCGTCTGATTGGGGTTCTTTTGAATTAATCCTAGAGGATTTTCTCAAAAAAGAATGCAAAAATATTACTCATCCTTCTTCTGCATGTTTCGCCGTAGCTGGTCCTTTATCTAATAACAACGCAAAAATCATTAACTTGTCATGGAATATTTCTGGAGATGCTTTACAGAACAAATTTAATATTAAAAGCTGCGAGCTAATAAATGATTTCGCTGTACAAATTTATGGAATACCTTTTTTAAAAAAAAATCAATATTCCACTATCCAAAATGGATCTCATTCTGAAGGTACTAATAATGATTTGCATGCCATTGTTGGAGCGGGGACTGGTTTGGGCATTGCAAGAGGAATAATATCAGGGGAAAGGGTAAAAGTTTTAGCTAGTGAAGGTGGTCATGTTGAGTACTCCCCAAAGTCAAAATTAGAATGGGAATTAAAAATTTGGCTTAAGAATTACCTAAAAGTTGAAAGGATATCTTGTGAAAGAATTATTAGCGGCACTGGTTTATCAAGAATTGCCGAATGGAGACTAAGCAAGCCTGATGCCCAAAACCATCCTCTACAACAATATTTAAAAAAAATAAAAATTTTTGATGCTGCGAGAAAGGAACTACCTGAAAAAATTTGTAATCTTTCTAAAGAAGGAGATCAAATAATGATTGAAGTTGAGAGGATTTGGTTAGGTGCTTATGCCTCTTTATTGGGAGATGTTGCTCTTCAAGAATTGTGCTTTGGCGGGTTATGGATTTCTGGAGGAACCGCATCAAAACATTTCAAAAACTTTAAATCAGATTTATTTTTAAAACAATTTTTCGACAAGGGAAGATTAAAAGATATTCTTAAAACAATACCTATGAAAGTAATTTTAGATGAAGAGTTTGGACTTTTTAGTGCAGCCTGCAGAGCAAAAATGCTTTTAAAAACTTAAAAACAAAAAATGTCTATTCCTGAAGTAGGTAAAAAAATAAGGGTAACAGTACCTTCCACAACTGCCAATTTAGGGCCTGGATTCGATTGTCTTGGAGCAGCATTAGATTTGTATAATGAGTTTATTTTTACAAGAATTGAAGGTGGTGGAGATAGATTTGATTTAATAATGGAAAGTACAGATGGTAATCACTTAAGAGGAGGACCTGAAAACTTAGTTTTTAGAGCAGCTCAAAAAGTATGGGAGAGCGCAAATATGGATCCTTTTGCACTTGAAGCAAGAGTTAAATTGGCAGTGCCGCCTGCACGCGGGCTAGGAAGTAGTGCTACAGCAATAGTTGCTGGACTAATCGGAGCAAATGCAATAATGAACTCTCCATTATCCAAAGAAAAACTCCTTGAACTTGCCATTGATATAGAAGGTCATCCTGATAATGTAGTGCCCTCTCTTCTGGGTGGGCTTTGTTTGACAGCAAGGTCTTCTTCTCAGAGATGGAGAATCATTAGATGTGATTGGCACGATTCAATTAAAGCTGTTGTAGCAATACCTGCAATTCGTCTAAGTACAATTGAAGCAAGAAAGGTTATGCCCAAGAATGTACCTATATCAGATGCAGTGACAAATATGGGGGCGCTCACTTTGTTACTTAACGGCTTAAAAGCAGGGAATGCGGAACTTATAAAAGAAGGAATGTTTGATAAGCTACATGAACCTTACAGATGGAAACTTATTAAGGGTGGATTAGAAGTTAAAGATGCCGCACTAAATGCAGGTGCTCTAGGATGCGCAATTAGTGGGGCTGGGCCAAGTATCTTAGCTTTGTGTAAAAAAGAAAATGGTAAAAACGTCAGTCAAGCCATGGTGAAAACATGGGAGAAGTCAGGTGTAGCTAGTAGAGCGCCGTTCTTAAACGTTCAAACAACGGGTAGCCAATTTAGCAAAATCTCTGGTAAGTAGTTTTACTTAGGCATTTTTAATGTTATAGTCTCAAGCTAGTACAACTTCAACTAGAATAAAAAAATTATTCATTACATCAATGAATTTAGAATCTTTTCCTTGGCTATCATTAATTGTTTTACTGCCTTTAATTGGGGCATTAATAATGCCTTTCTTGAGTTCAAAAGAAGGAGAAGATAATACACTCCCTAGAAATATCTCATTAAGTTTTTTATTTATAGATTTTTTACTAATAATCGGCGTCCTTTTTCAAAAATTCAATACTTCAGATAGTTCTTTACAACTGGTAGAAAGAGCTTCCTGGTTACCATCAATAGGCTTAGAGTGGTCTCTTGGAGTTGATGGATTATCTGCTCCTTTAGTAGCTTTAAGTGGCTTAATTACATTTTTATCAGCTGCGGCTAGTTGGAAAATTAAGAAAAAATCTAATCTATATTTTGCTCTTTTATTAGTCCAAGCATCAGCACAGGCACTAGTTTTCCTTTCTCAAGATTTCCTATTATTTTTCTTGGCATGGGAACTTGAATTAGTTCCGGTATATCTTCTTATTGCGATTTGGGGAGGAAAAAAGAAATTATATGCTGCCACTAAATTTATTCTATATACAGCTTTAGCCTCCTTATTAATACTCATAAGCGGATTAGCACTTGCATTGAGTGGTGACACCTTTACTTTAAATATTACTGATTTAACCAATAAACATGTAACAGGCAGCCTAGCTTTATTATCTTATTTAGGATTTTTAATTGGTTTCGGAGTAAAACTTCCTATCTTTCCATTACATACTTGGTTACCCGATGCACATGGAGAGGCTAATGCACCAGTTTCAATGTTACTTGCTGGAATACTCTTAAAAATGGGAGGCTACGCTCTTTTAAGATTCAATGTACAAATACTACCTGAAGTACATCTTCAAATTGCACCTGCATTAATTATTCTTGGGATAATCAATATAATTTACGGAGCATTAAATGCATTTGCACAAGATAATGTTAAAAGAAGGATAGCATGTAGTTCAGTGAGTCATATGGGTTTTGTTCTACTAGGTATTGGAGCAGTAGATTCACTAGGTATAAGCGGAGCAATGCTCCAAATGATCAGTCACGGACTGATCGCTGCAGCTATGTTTTTTGTTACTGGCTCATTTTATGAAAGGACAAATACTCTTTCGATACCAAATATGGGTGGTTTAGCAAAGGTCTTGCCAATAACTTTTGCTTTTTTCTTGGCAAGCTCATTGGCCTCTTTAGCACTACCTGGGATGAGCGGTTTTATAAGTGAAATAACTATATTTTTAGGTATCACTAGTCAAGAAGGCTTCAGCTCTATCTTTAGATCGATAACTATTCTTATTGCAGCCATAGGCTTAGTTCTAACACCAATTTATCTACTATCAATGTGCAGAAGAGTATTCTTTGGCCCTAGAATTCCTGCACTAGCTACAGTTAAAGAAATGAATGGTAGAGAATTGACGATAGGTTTCAGTTTATTGTTGCCTACTTTGGTGATAGGTTTTTGGCCAAAAATCGCAATAAATTTATACGAATCCTCAACCAATGCTCTCAGTCAGCAGCTTACTTTAGCTAAATTGGTTGGACTAATCCCAAATTTAGTTAATTAAACTTTTTAATAAATGGATACCTCAATTTTTAAATATGGAGAACTACCAGAATTTAAAAAATTTACTCCCGAAAACATAAGTAAACAATTTCCATTATTACTAGAAAAAATAGCCGAAGACTTTAAAAAAATAGAGAAAAATTTATCCAATTATTTGATTCAAAATGATTCAAACTGGGATAAAGTAATAAATCCTTTAAATGAAGTTAATGAAATTCTTAGATGGAGTTGGGGAGTAATAAGTCACCTAAATGCAGTAAATAATTCTGAAAGTCTTAGAGATATTTATTCAAAATTTCTTCCAGAGATTATTAGCTTGAATAATAAATTTGGACAAAGTAAAATAATTTACAATTCTTTAGTCAAGCTTAAAGAAACAAATAACTTTGATCAAATCAAAAACAGAATTTTAGATAAAGAAATTCTTGAGATGCAACATAGAGGAATTTCACTACAAAAAAATGATCAAGAGGAATTCAACAACATTTCAGAAAAGCTTGGAAAGCTATCAACAGACTTTAGCAACAATGTTCTTGATGCCACTAATAAATGGTTTTTAATATTAAATAAAAAATCTGAAGTCGATGGTCTTCCTGAAAGAGTACTTGAATTGATGGCAATTTCTGCACACAATCACTTAAAAAAAGATGAAGAAGTTGATATTAAAAAAGGTCCTTGGAAATTAAGTCTAGATATTCCAACTTATACTTCATTTATGACATATGCCACCGACCGTAACCTTAGAGAAAAAATATACAAGGCATTCGTGGGTAGGGCGTCTCAAGGAGAAAAAAATAATTCTCAAATCATTGAAGAGATATTATCTCTTAGAACTAAACAGGCTAATCTTCTGGGTTATAAAAGTTGGGCAGAACTAAGTTTGTCAACGAAAATGGCGAAAGAAATTAAAAATGTTGAAAACCTTTTAGAAGAATTGAGAGAGCCAGCATTCAAAACCGCAAAAATTGAATTAGAAACCCTCGATAAGTTTTCTAAAGCTAATGGATTTCCAAAATCACAGAATATCGAGCCATGGGATATTAGTTATTGGTCCGAACTTCTTAGAAAGGAAAAGCTCAATTTGGATCAAGAGTCTTTGAGACCTTGGTTCCCACTAAATGATGTTTTGAAAGGTTTATTTAAATTAAGTGAAAAGCTTTTTGAAATTAAAGTAGTCGAGGCAACTGATGAGGCACCTCTGTGGAATGATGACGTTTTATTTTTTAATATCCTCAATAAAGAAAATGACAAAATAGCATCATTTTACCTAGATCCATATTCGAGGCCTGAATCAAAGAGGGGAGGGGCTTGGATGGATGAATGTTTGAATAAAAATAATCTTGGCAAAAAGACCCTTCCTGTAGCTTATCTCGTTTGTAATCAGACTCCACCATCAAAAGATAAACCTAGTTTGATGAGTTTTGAAGAAGTTCAGACACTTTTCCATGAATTTGGTCATGGTCTTCAACACATGCTTACTACTGTAAATCTTCCTCAAGCAGCTGGCATCAACAACGTTGAGTGGGACGCAGTCGAACTTCCAAGTCAATTTATGGAAAACTGGTGTTTTCATAAAAATACACTTATGAATATTGCTAAGCACTACAAAACAAGAGAAAAATTATCCGATGAGAATTTTGAGAAGCTCCTAAAGAATAGAACTTTTAATTGTGGTATGGCTACTCTTAGACAACTACATTTTGCAATAACAGACCTCAGATTGCACAGTAGTATTGATAAAAACGAAGGTAAAACAGCAGATGAGATAAGAAGAGAAATTGCAAAACAAACTACTGTTATTGAACCAATTCAAGAGGATAACTTTCTTTGTTGTTTTAGTCATATATTTGCAGGCGGATATTCTGCAGGATATTACTCATATAAATGGGCTGAAGTTCTAAGTGCTGATGCATTTTCAATGTTTGAAGAAGCTGATCTAGAAAACTCTGAAGATTTAAAGTTTATAGGAAAGAAATTCAAAGATACAATACTTAGCTTAGGAGGAAGCCTACCTCCATTAGACATATTCAAACTATTCAGGGGAAGAGAGCCACAAACTGATTCCTTAATAAGGCACTTAGGTCTATCTGGAGCTACTTAATAATTTCATCGATTATTTTGTCAACCACAGATTTATTTCTTACAAGGTTTCTATGTTTATATACTTTTACTGATATTTTTTTTCCAAAATTTAAATTTGTCCACCAGCCAGGAAAAACCATCAAATCCCAATAAGTAAAGAAATTTATACACTCAATTTCATCAAGAAAAAAATCATTATTTGCGAGTTCTCTTAAAAACTTACTATTTATTTTCATTTCTGATATTCCTCTAAAGGGGTATTTAGGTATTAATTGAGCCATCAAAGTTCCTTTGTGAGGGGAACCTATAGATATTAATCTTCTTGTTCTTTTATGCCCATTAAATTTTTGAAGCCAGTGCCTACCAATTATTCCTCCCATAGAAAATCCCAAAATATCTATTTCTTTTTCTAAACCATATTTCTCTAAAATTAATTCGTTTAATTTATTAGTCAAATCAAGAATTGAAGTCATTCCATATGAATGCTTAAGAGTTGGGGCAAAATATTCAATGCCAATATCATCAAGTTTTGAGGTAATAGAAGAAAAAATACTTGAAGTATTCCAAAGACCATGAATCAATATAATAGGATTTCTTTTTTCCAATACTTTAATTATTTTCAAGAATTCTTACTATTGACACCTGCCCATCGAAACCTGTGATTGGAGGATTACATTTTGTCAAAATAATTTTAACTTTAGAAAGCTTAAATTCCTGATCGATGATCTCTAAAATTTCGTTTGAATATTTTTCGATTGTGAAACAATATATTTTCTTTGATTGGTCTTTTAAAATTTGAACTAGTTTTGAGTAGTCAACTGTTTTTTTTATATCATCATTTACTGTACATTTTTCAAAATCAATCCACAAAAATACATCTAAAATAAATAGTTGTCCCAATTCCCTTTCTTTATCAAGAACACCAACCCTAGCCCAAAGTTTAATATTCTCAATTTTTAAAAAAGTTTCCATCTTTAAAAGTTTTAAAGATCTTTATGTGTATAGATAGCCTTTCCTGATGAAAAATCATCAACTATATTCCCATGACCTTTTAGGAAATATTTATAAGTTACCAAACCTTCTAGACCTACAGGTCCCCTTGGTGGAAGAGTATGAGTAGATATGCCAACTTCAGCTCCAAATCCATATCTAAACCCATCTGCGAACCTAGTAGAGCAATTATGAAAAACACCTGCACTATCAACTACATTCATAAATTTATTGGCAGTATTTGAATTTTCAGTAATTATTCCATCTGTATGTTTTGAACTATATTTTTGAATATGTTTGATTGCCTCCTCAAGATTATCAACAATTTTTATCGATAGAATTAAATCCAAATATTCAGTTCCCCAATCTTCTAGGCTAGCCTCATACTTTAACCCTAATTCAACTGATCTCTTATCTCCGATTAATTTAACATCATTAGAATTAAAAAGAGGGATTGCCTTTTCTAAAAAAGCTGGTGCGATATCTTTATGGACTAATAAAGTTTCGATAGCATTACATGCTGCAGGATATTGAATTTTGCTGTCCAAAGCAACTGATAAAGCCATCTCTATATTTGCCTCAATATCTATGAACAAGTGACAAATTCCATCAGCATGTCCTAGCACAGGAATTTTTGTATTCTCCTGAATAAATTTAACTAATTCATTACTTCCTCTTGGAATTATTAAATTAATATATTTCTCAAGATTTAACATCGACATGCTATCTTTCCTGCTTGTTAGTAAACATATTGCATTTTTATCAAGACCTGATTCATTTAAACCTTCTTGTAATGCTTTCACTATTGAAGTATTTGTTAAATTGGCTTCACTACCTCCCTTTAGCATTACTCCATTACCCGATCTTATTGCTAAAGAACTAATCTGCATTACGGCATCTGGCCTTGATTCAAAAATAACCCCTAAGACTCCAATTGGCACAGTTTTTCTTTCTAAGATCAATCCCTTTGCAAGCTCTTTTTTTATTTGAACTTGATTTACAGGATCAGCTAAATCGCCAACTTTTCTTACTCCTTCAATTCCTGAATTTAATTTTGATTTTGATAACTTTAATCTAGAAAGTAAAGCCCTAGAAATACCCTTTTTTTCTGCATTTGAATAATCCTCATTATTAGCCTCTAATATTTCTTTAGAATTTTTTTCTAGATAATCAGCCATAAAATTTAAGGCTTTAATTCGATTTTGATTTTCAGTCTGACTTATTTTTATTGATGCCAAACGAACTTTCTCAGCTTTTTCTAAAAGATCATTACCTGGTTGGGGAACTTCAAAGATATTAGCCATAATATTTTTTAGTTAATCTAATAATAATTCAATTTAACGATTCTTTAAAGTAAATTTCTTTCTGAATTAATATCTAAAAAATAATTGAACTTGACTTTTCCAATCTCCATTAGAATCATAAGAACCTAATAATTCTAAGTTTGGATTTGCCTGAAAAGTCAAAATTCCTAAAGGTGAAATATCATCTCTACCTGGAACCGTTTGAAAGGCAAAATTTATTGCATCAGTAATATCAAGCCCTATTTCGGCTACCCAAGCTTGAGAAGAAAATTCCTCATTATAAGATGATTGACCATCATTCTCAATATCTAAATTTTCATTGGAAAAAATATTATTCAATGAATCATTATTTTCTATTAATGCTGGATATAGAGATAACTGAAATCTTTCGCTAAATGCATCAGCATTATTGAGTTGAGAAATAAATGCTCTATTTATTAAATTTGCAGAGTTACCTCCAATCAAACCAATTATTTGTGATCTGTTATAACTTGGAGTACTTCTTAATTGGATTCTTTTATTTTCATCAGCAAAAGATAATTTATCTAAAAATCCTTCATAAGATGCTTCAATTTTGATAAGCCTTGAATTGCCAATCCCGAATGCACCATTACCACTTGAAGTAGCATCAACAGCAACATCACCTGAGATATTTAAATCCTGATTGTTTTCACTTATGGGAATTATAGAATCTGGTACTTTACTGACTAGAGAAAAATTAATAAATGGAACTACACCACTTCTCGATGCAAATAAAATGTAATTATCTTTATTTTTATCAAGTTTAAAAGGAGTAGTATATAGATTTGCTCTACCTTTCCTAAGATAAATAAGACCCCTAGCATTTAAATCTTTTCCAACCTCGCCATTTAAAGTAAGGTCTAATTTGGTATCTAAATAAGCTTGAACTATCTCTGAATATAGAAGTTTAAAATCTGGTCCAAGTTTTAATTTAAGATTATTAAAACTTAAATTATCCAAATAATTTGGTAAATTTTCACCTAAAAGAACAGAATTCAAAATAGTTTCATTTGAAATTATTTCAATATTCTTTTCATTATTCCAATATAGTTCTGGCCAATCTTTTTCATCCTCTTTTCGAATAAGATTTTTTCCTTTTTTATCATTTTGATTGGTACTATTTAAATTAATTAATCCATTATTAAAAGATAGAGATCCACCCAAAATAGGACTTTCAAATGATCCACTTAAATCTACATCTGAATCTATTAAAAAATTAAAATTATCTTTCTTTAAATTAAATCTATTCGTTATCAAATTAATTTCTGCCTTCTCGGAATCATTCTTACTATAAAAAGGCAAAGAACCTTTTATAAAAATTTCTCCAGAATCTTCAGACTTTGCTTGAAGATTATTGATCTCTAAAGAATCGAAATCAAAAATTATTAAGCTATTTATATCTTTTAGACTATTGTTAAAAAAATCAATTTTAGAATCTTTAATTACGAAAAATCCATTTAATAGAGGTTTATTTAGGGTTCCTTTTAGAATCATCCTAAGATTCACATCCCCCTCTTTAAAGGTAAAGTATTCAGCAGCAAAAATATCTAATAACTTAATAAAATTTCCATTCCCAATCAATCTTAGATCTAAGTTATCTGATTTATTTATAGGTATTGAGCCTTTAAAACTTATTGGAATTTTAGAGTCATTTATAAGCAAAGAGAAGTCAATATCAAAAACAGAGTTATTAAATTCAATAATACCTTTTTCAAATAATAATTTGTTATTTTTAATTGATGAATTGTTAGAAGAAATTTGACTCAAGAAAGATTTATCATCAAGGTTATAAAATAAATCCATATCAATACCTCCAAGAAAATCTCTTGGTTGATTTAAAAAAATATTTGAAGCACTTAATGGTAGTTTTTTTATTTTTAAAGAACCATTACCTTTTAATAATCCCCCTTCTAAATCAATAGAAAATTCCTCTTTTTTATTTTTATTATCCTCTCTAAATACATTAAGATAGCCATTTAATTTTGCATCCAATTTATAGTTGCTTGGCCTATCCCCCTCAATAGTTACTTTTGCATTATATCTACTACTTAATTTATTAAAATATTCTTGCAAGTTAAGATTGTCGTCTTGCGCATTATTACTTTCAATAAAGTTATTTATAAAATCAATCCTCTCTTTAAATGAATTATTTTCTTTATTTATTTCTACATCATCCAAGATATTCGACTTTATGGTTTGAATAACTTTTTTATTATCAAACTTAAAAATATCAAGCGCAGTTAGGACAGTCCAACTAGTGCTTATATCGTTAAAATCTAAATTAATTAAATTATTTTTATTTGATTCATAATCGACTTCAATTATTCCCCCGTCTATTGGATATAATGATGAATTTACATTAAAAGAATTATCATTAAAACTAAAATCAAATAATGAGTTTGCTAACTTTATATTTCTATATTTACTTAAACTCCAAGCCAGTCTTCCATCAAGATAGGACTGCTCTGAATTTATTGTTCCAGAACCATTAATAATTCCTTCAATCCTATCGAATTGATTGTTTCCTATTGATAATTCAAGTTCGTCAAGGGGAAAATTTTTAGCTTCCCAAATATAACTATTATTCTCTTTAAATACTTCTATGCTTCCTTTGTTAGAATTAAATAATCTACTAAAAGATACATTATCTAATTTAAGATTAGAATCAAACTTCATAGAAAAAAATGAAGGAATTGGAGAGTACCTATTTTTCATATTTAAGAGAAATTGATTATTTTTATTTTTAATATCTCCCTCCCACATCTCTCTGATTCGTATCCCTTTGAAGTGCGGATAATCAACATTAAACTTTATTGAAATATCGGGATCAGTAATTTTTCCTTTTAATTCGCCTTTAGCAGTAACAAAACCCCTAATGTCATTATTTCGGAAAATATTTAAATTAGATAATTGAGTTCTATTTATTTTTAGACTAGAGAAGATCTCACCAAAATTAATTCCTCTTCTATCAAACCAATAGGGAAGATGCCCCGATAGTTCAATATCTGGATTCAGACTGTTAACATATCCAATGCTTCCTTTAAGGTCAATTTTATTAGAACTTTTATTTAATGGGATATTTAGATTAAAGTTTGAATTCAAAGTTCCGTAATTTAAGTTCGCGGAATTTCCTATTAAATTATTATCTTTACAAAAAAAACTAGTTGAATCTGAATTTATATTCTCTGATAAATCTTCTTGTTTTATTTTTAAATTAGTAAAAGAAAATCTTCCTTCACAAAATGTACGCTTTGATGATTTATTAAATTTAAAATTAGATTTAAATTTACCTTTTTTAAAGCTAATTTTTCTGTTCCCAATAATATATTCAGAGCTCTCTAGATCTAATCCTCTAGAAAATAATTCAAGCTTTAAAAAGTCTTTATTTAATTTTGTATTAAATTTAAATTCTAGAAGACCCTTACCATCAAAATTTGATTTTATATTTGCAATAATTTCTCTATTACTGGACTGATAAATAAAGTTACCTTTTACTTTTGTTTCTAATCCTGATTTTTTAAGATTTAAAGTTGAATATTTATTAAAGTTAAAATTCAAGTCATATTTTAATTTTGATTTTTTTGTACTTCTATCTTTCTCATAAGGTTTATCCCTTTTAAAAAAATCTCTATCAATATTAATTTCAGCTTGCTCAGGATTTATTTTTACTATCCATTTTTGTTTTAAAAAAGATCTAAAAGGCATAATGCCCACGTATACATTTTTAGCTTTAATTTCAGAATCTATATCTTTCTTATTATTAATTTTTGAATTAGCCAAAGATATACCTAGAAATCTAATACCGACATAATCACCTAAATCAACATTTTTATCTAAAAGATTCTCAATACTTTCTTCTAGTTCTAATTTCCTAGAACTATATGTTTCTTTTAAAAAATTATTTAATAAAAAAGTGCCTAAAAAACCTAATGAGAAAAGCATCCCTACTAAAAGAATCTTAGTATTAAAATTTAGAGATCTAATTTTTTTCAAGTTAGAGCCCAAAAATAGAGTAGGCTTACAAAATATAAGAAATTAATCAGGTCAAAGCCACTAAATGTCTTTTTTTGAACTATTAGAGAACACACCCAAAATTTTTGGATTCTTTGGAATATTTCTTGTTATTTGCACCATAACAGCTTTTATATTTAATTTTGGCTTTAAATTTCGAATAATTGGAGCAACTATCTTTTCATTACTGCTTTCTTTAAGTAGTTGGGCATTTATACAAAGTTACAACGAAAAAGTTGTAATAGAAGATGCAAAATATCTTCCAATTGTTTATGACAATGGGTTCGATTTGATTATTGCTAAAGCAGATGATGACTTTCCAGAAGAATCTATTGAACCAACTTTAGAACAATTATCGGAAAACTTATTGAAAGGTAGCCGATCGGGTGCAAACGTTAAAATAAAGATAAGGAAACTTAAAAAAATTTCGGATAATGTAAGTAAGCCAGTCGTAATAGGAGAAGTTCAAAAAAATGTCAAAATGAATTTATCTCTAAAAAATGAAAATTAAAAAATTTTTAGACTTTTTGCCAACTAACTTTAGACATGAGAAATCTTTTTTTATTCAAAATAATCTAACTGACTTTGAAAAATTAAGTAATCTTTCAGACTTAGATATGAATGAAATTCAGAGAAAATCTTCACTATGTACATTGAATAATCTAAAGAAAATTAGAGCTATAGCTATTTTTAAAAAAGAAATTGGAATTTCTCCACCACAAGCATATCTACTTTTACATTGCGGCATATCTACTCTTAAATCATTATCACTTTCTACTCCTTACGAATTAGAACGCAAAATTGGTAGATTAGAAAGAATTCTTGGAGTAAAAACTGAGACAGATACAACTTTTACTCTTTTAAAAGAATGGATTAAAAAAGCTAGTCAAATCGACAAATCTATTTGAAATCTTGGATAAAAAAATTTTTTAATGTAGAATTTAGAAAAAGTGAGTGATAATGAAACCTTTGTTATTTTTATTATTTTTGTTTTCAAACTCTTTATATCCTGTTTTTAGTCAATCTAACTTATTGGAAACTGTAAAAAAGAATCCAAACGAAGCAAGTAATTTATGTAATAAGTTTAGAGAGTTTAATTCAAAAGGTATTTCAGCTAGTTCAGATAAAGCTATAGAGTATGTATCAAACAAAAAAAAGTTAACTCCCGTTAACGCAGAGATCTTTTCTATTTACGTCATTGGACTGCACTGTCCAGACATTATCTAAAACCTAAATGTCTGGTTTAAGATGGTTTGACAAGTGTCTAGTACTTAGAGACGGAGTAAGACTTATATCTAGGATTTGGTTGCCTAATAGTAATGGGCCATGGCCTGCATTATTGATGAGACAACCTTATGGCAGGAAAATAGCTTCAACTATTACCTATTCTCACCCTGAATGGTGGGCTTCCAAAGGGTATATGGTAATAATTCAAGATGTTAGAGGTATGGGTTCTTCCGAAGGAGTTTTTAATGGTTTTTCTCAAGAAGCTAGCGATACTTCAGAAACACATGAATGGGTAAGGTCTCTAAAAGAATGTAATGGAAAACTTGGCTTATATGGTTTTTCATATCAAGGATTTACTCAACTAACTGGTGAATTAAATTCAAAGCCGCCCGATTGCTTATCTCCAGCAATGACTGGGATGAATATTAAGGATCATTGGTGCTCAGATGGAGGGGCATATTGGTGGCATAACAATATTGCATGGGGACTTCAAATCGCAGCACTAAAAATGAAAAGAGAAAATAATTTGTTTGAGTGGGGAAAGATAAGATTAGCCTTAGAAAATAAAAGTTATTTAACGGAAGGAATTGAAATTTTAAAAAAATATGATCCTAATAGCTTTGTTTTGGAATGGCTTAAAAATTTAAATAATGCTTGCCCATTTGAAGAATTTAAACCAATTTCAACATGGATTAAACAACCTATGTTAATTATTGGAGGACTTTGGGATCCGCATTTAAAAGGTGCCTTTGATCTTTATAAAAAATCTAAAGAAGCTGGTGGAAGCCCTGAGATTATTATTGGGAATGCGACACATCTAAATTGGTGGGAAGGATCACAAGAATTTTTATTAAAATTTTTTGATAAACATTTAAAATTAGATGAAAAATTTAATTCTAAGAATTTAAAAGACGAAAAAAAAATATGGAATATTTCATTAAATAAATGGGAAGAATTAGATAATAAATTTCACCCTGAATTTATTTTTGGGCTCAAAAGCGATGGCAAAGCAAATGTAGAGGTTGAAGATGGAAGTCTGACCATAAATTCAAAAGGATCAGGATGGTTCACTATTGTAAATGACCCATGGAGACCTACTCCATCTGATGGTGGTCATTTAGGTCCAAATCCAGGAAAGTTTAATAGAAGTTTTATTGATAAACGCATGGATGTAGGTGTTTTTCAAACTAATTCTTTTGAAGAAGATCAATATTTAACAGGAGTCCCCACATTAGAAATCCAAGTAAAAAGTGATCAGCCCAATTTCGATATCTGCCTTGCTTTATCTATAGTTGAAGAAGGTAATGAAAAGGTGAATCAATTTTCAACTGGATTCTTAAGGGTTAAAAACTCCAAAATAAGTGAAGAATGCATTTATCAAGTAACAATGCAGCCAACAAATATTTGTTTGATTAAAAATAGCAAGCTTCGCTTATCTATATCTGCAGCAGCTTATCCCGCTATTGGAGTTAATCCTGGATTTGGGGAGGGGAATTTTGGAGCGCCTTCAGCAAATCATAGAGTTATTACTCTAAGTTTTAGTCTTAATAAAACATTTATGAAAATGACCCCTTTTTTTAATAAATAATTATTTTTTTGGTTAATCATTTGATATCATTAATCCTTAATATCTACCAGTCATGATCGAGCCAATTCAAGCAGACTGGATTAAATCAGAAGCCATCAACCTAGAAAATTGTTGCAATGATAATCCATTAAAAATATTAGGTCCTCATTTTTATGAAGAGCAATGGGTAATTAGGGTATGGATGCCTGAAGCCGACGAAGTTAAAATAAATTTTAAAAACAATACCTATAAAGCGGAAAGCATAAACCATAAATGGCTTTTTGAAGCTATCCTGCCTGAAAATCCAAATTATAATTACGAAATCAATATTTCACGAGGAGGGATCACACATACACAACATGACCCTTGGTCATATAGAGAAGAGTGGATGGGAGAAGTTGATAGACATCTTTTTGCAGAAGGTAATCATCAGCATATTTGGGAAAAAATGGGAGCACATCTCATTGATGAAAAGAATCAAAAAGGAGTCATGTTTTGCATTTGGGCTCCAAATGCAAAATCAATCTCGATAATTGGAGATATAAATTCTTGGGATGGAAGACATCATCCAATGCAAAAAAGATTAGGGGGAATTTGGGAACTATTCATGCCAAAAATGAAAGAGGGCGACACATATAAATATGAAATAAGAACACAACAAGGTCATATTTATGAGAAAGCTGATCCATATGGTTTCCTTCATGAAATCAGACCACAAAATGGTTCAATAGTTTCAAAATTGAAAAACTTTAATTGGAATGATAGTTCTTGGATTTCCAAAAGAGATTCTTCTAGTCAAATTAACAAGCCAATTTCAGTTTATGAAATGCATTTAGGAAGTTGGCTCCATGAATCAACAGATAATAAATATCTGGAAGACAATGGTGAACCAAGAGACCCAGTGCCTGCAGCCGATTTAAAACCTGGAACAAGATTATTAACTTATCCAGAATTAACCAAGAAACTCATCCCTTACGTAAAAGATAGAGGATTCACTCATATTGAATTAATGCCAATATCTGAACATCCTTTCGATGGTTCATGGGGATACCAAGTTACAGGCTGGTATGCACCAACAAGTAGATTTGGCACCCCAAATGAATTTAGAGAGTTTGTTAATAAATGTCATGAAGAGGGCATAGGCGTAATTCTTGATTGGGTGCCTGGTCATTTTCCAAAAGATAAACATGGTTTAGCATTTTTTGATGGTTGTCATCTTTATGAACATGGAGATTCACGCATAGGTGAACACAAAGAATGGGGAACTCTAATATTTAATTACAGCAGAAACGAAGTAAGAAATTTCTTAGTAGCCAACCTCGTTTATTGGTTTGAAGAGTTTCATATTGATGGCATAAGAGTAGATGCTGTAGCTTCAATGCTTTACAGAGATTATCTACGTCCAGATGGAGAATGGATACCCAATGAAAATGGTGGGAATGAAAATATAGAAGCCGTTAAATTTCTTCAACAGGCTAATCATGTACTCTTCCAACATTTCCCAGGTGCACTTTCTATCGCTGAAGAATCAACAACTTGGCCAATGGTAACCAAACCAACTGACATGGGAGGGTTAGGGTTTAACTTGAAATGGAATATGGGATGGATGCACGATATGCTCGATTATTTTGAAATAGATCCTTGGTTTAGGCAATTCCATCAAAATATTGTAACTTTCTCAATTACATATAACTATACAGAGAACTTTATGCTTGCACTTAGTCATGATGAGGTTGTCCATGGGAAAAGTCATCTTTTACATAAAATGCCTGGCGATGACTGGAAGAAATATGCAAATACTCGTGCATTACTAACTTATATGTGGACCCACCCTGGTAAAAAAACGATATTTATGGGAATGGAATTTGGGCAAAGACAAGAATGGAATGTTTGGGATGATCTGCAATGGGAGTTACTAGAATTTGAGCCTCATAAAGGTATCAGAAACTTGATTGATGACCTAAACGTTCTTTATAAAAATGAACCTGCATTATGGAAAAATGACTTTGACCCTTATGGATTCCAATGGATTGATTGTAATGACAAATCTAATTCGGTTATAAGTTTCATGAGAAGAGAAAACGATACCAATGAATGGCTTGTTGTTGTTGCTAACTTTACACCTAATACTCATGGTTCCTACAAAGTAGGTGTTCCTGTGGAAGGATTCTATAAAGAAATATTTAATTCAGATGGCTCTAGATACGGGGGCAGTAACAAAGGAAATATGGGGGGTAAAGAAACTATAAATTACAATATTCATGATTATCAAAATGCTCTAGAACTTGCTTTGCCCCCATTAAGCGTGAGTATCTTCAAACATCAATCAAAAAAATAAGAAGGCTCATTTAACTTAGTGCTTCATATAAATGTTCATATAACGCTTTTGCTCTGCTTTGCATTGTAAGATTTTTAAGTTGGAATTTTAATTTTTTTTAAAAACATATCTAATTAAAAAATGGGTCAAGATTTACCACTACTACTTTCTGCCGCATTAGGTAAAGAAGTAAAGAGGCCTCCAGTATGGATGATGAGGCAAGCAGGAAGATATATGAAAATCTATAGAGATTTAAGAGAGCGTTACCCAAGTTTTAGAGAGAGGTCTGAGAATCCAGAACTATCATATGAGATTTCAATGCAGCCTTTTCATGCTTTCAAACCGGATGGTGTGATCCTCTTTTCAGATATTCTCACACCTCTTCCAGGGATGGGCATAAATTTTGAAATAATAGAAAGTAAAGGTCCAATAATTGAGGACCCAATAAGGTCTCTTAACCAGATAGAAAATTTAAAAGAATTAAACCCAAGTGAGAGTTTAAGTTTTGTTGGGCAAGTTCTCTCTTCACTAAAAAAAGATGTGAATAATGAAGCAACAGTTTTAGGTTTTGTTGGCGCACCTTGGACTCTTGCTGCATATGTAGTTGAAGGTAAAAGCAGTAAAAATTACTCTTTAATAAAATCAATGGCTTTTAAAGAACCAGATTTACTTCATAAACTTCTTGATCATTTTGCGAAATCTATTGGTGAATATCTTAAGTATCAAATAAAATCTGGAGCACAAGTTGTACAAATTTTTGATTCATGGGCAGGCCAACTAAGCCCGCAAGATTACGATATTTTTGCTGGGCCGTATCAAAAAAAAGTTGTTGACATTGTAAAAGCAGAATACCCTGAAACACCAGTAATTCTTTACATTTCAGGAAGTGGTGGTGTCATAGAAAGAATGGCAAAAACCGGGGTAGATATAATCTCATTAGACTGGACAGTAGATATTGAAGAGGCTTGTAAAAGAATCCCTAGTAGGATAGGAATTCAAGGTAATGTTGACCCTGGCATTTTATTCGGAAACAAAGAATCAATAAAAGGAAGGATAGATAATACTTTCAATAAAATTAAAGAAAGGAAATATATTCTTAATTTGGGTCATGGGATTTTACCAGGGACTCCAGAAGAAAATGCTCAAACATTTTTTGAACATGGAAAAAAACTCACTTACTAGTCAAAGTCTTGGCATATAAAAACTTATTAATCACAGGTGCGAATGGATGTGTTGGCCAATATTTAGTTGATTGGTTTTTAAAAAACACAAAATTCAGGCTTTATCTTATGATAAGAGACAAAAGTAAGTTGCCAATTTCTGTTCAGGAAAATAAAAAAGTCAAGTTATTAGTGTGTGATATAAGGGAATCAAATAGGTATAAAAAGGAAATTAGTCAAATTAATTACCTAATACATACTGCTACAGCTTGGGGAGATCCAAGAAGAGCCTATGAAGTAAATATTAAAGCTTTTGAAGAATTACTTGAAATGCTTGATATTGAAAAGTTAGAAAAGATTATTTATTTTTCAACAGCTAGCATTCTTGATACCCAAACAGAATTAATGAGGGAATCATTGATTTATGGAACAGAATACATTCAAACAAAATATGAATGTTTCCAGAGACTTAGAGAAAGCTCATTTGCAGAAAAAACTTTCGCTGTTTTCCCTACCTTGGTTTTTGGAGGAAATCTTGGAAAAAAAAGTAAATATCCTGTAAGTTATTTAACTAGTGGATTGAAAGAAATTGGGAAATGGCTTTGGTTAGCAAGATTTTTAAAACTGGATTCTAAATTTCACTTTATTCACGCAAATGATATCGCTCAAATTTGTGGATTCCTAATTAAAAATTATAAAGAAAAGCAATACAAAGGCTTTAGAAAATTTGTCCTAGGTCAGAAATTTATTTCAATTGATCAGGCCATAATTACTCTTTTAAAAAGAAATAATATGAGAAGATATTTTGCGATACCCCTTACAAAAAAAATTCTAAAAATATTATTAAGAATCCTTCCCATCCAAACCACCCCTTGGGATAGTTTCAGTATCAAGAAATATGACTTTAATCATGTCCACATCACTAATCCTGAGACTTTCAAACTTAAAAGTTATGCGAAGTCACTGAATGATATTTTAAGGTTATCAAAGTTACCAAGCTGTAATAACAATTAAAATTCTCACAGTTAGGCTTCCAAAGCCTTGTAATATATATAAATAAGTAAATTTTAATTATGTTACGTTCAATCTTTGCAGGGTTATGCGCAATAGTTTTAACTCTAGGTCTAGGAATTTCATCAGTTTCAGCTAAGACTGTTGAAGTAAAACTTGGAACGGATGCTGGAATGCTTGCATTTGAACCAAGTACAGTAACCATTAGTTCTGGTGATACAGTTAAATTTATCAATAATAAATTAGCTCCTCACAATGCTGTTTTTGATGGACATGAGGAATTAAGTCATGCAGACCTAGCTTTTGCTCCAGGGGAGTCTTGGGAAGAAACATTCGATACTGCAGGAACTTATGACTACTATTGCGAGCCTCACAGAGGAGCTGGAATGGTAGGTAAAGTTATTGTTGAATAAATCTTTTGATAATTAACTACTTTTTTACTTAATATTCACTACAGTCATAATTATATTTTGATTGATGAAAATAGTTCCAAGCGAATTCTCAAATTCTGCTTGGAACAGTTTTATTTTGGCCAAAGAAATTTCTTATAAAAATCATCAACAAAACGTAGACTCTGACAATTTATTATTAGCTCTTATAAAACAAGACAACCTTACAAAAAAAATCTTAAAAAAAAATAATGTAAACATTAAAAAGATTGAGAACGAAATAATTTCTTCATTAAATTCGAAAGCAAAAATGAAAAATAAACAAGATAATTTATATATTGGTGATACTCTTCACAAAATATTTTTGAAAGCGAATGATAATAAAAATATTTTAAACGATGTAGTGATATCAACAGAACACTTAGTTTACGGTTTCACTTATGATGAAAGATATGGATTTCAAATTTTAAATCAAAAACGTATTCCAGAATTTCTTGAAATTATAAAGAAAATGAAGTCAGATCCAGCAGTAAAAAACGAATTTGATACTTCTAATGAGTCTTTGGAAAAATATGGTATTGATCTAACTCAATCTGCACAAGATGGAATGTTAGACCCAGTTATTGGTAGGGATGAAGAAATCAGAAGAACAATTCAAATATTGAGTAGAAGAACAAAAAATAATCCGGTTCTTATCGGAGAGCCTGGGGTTGGTAAAACGGCCATTGTTGAAGGGTTGGCTCAAAGAATTATTAATGGCGATGTACCTTCTGCTCTACAAGATAGGCAACTAATTTCATTAGATATGGGTTCACTTATAGCTGGGGCAAAATATCGTGGAGAATTTGAAGAAAGAATAAAAAATGTACTGAAGAAAGTTAAGGAATCATACGGTAAGATCATTCTTTTTATTGATGAAATTCATACAGTTGTTGGAGCAGGTGCTAGCGTAGGTTCTTTAGATGCAAGCAACCTATTAAAACCAATGCTTGCAAGAGGAGAACTTAGATGTATTGGTGCTACAACTATTAATGAACATAAACAAAATATAGAAAAAGATCCTGCTCTAGAACGAAGATTTCAGAAAATAAAAATTGATGCTCCTTCAATAGATGATACTGTATCAATATTAAGAGGATTGAGAGAAAGATACGAAGTTCATCATAGTGTGAGAATTTCAGATAATGCTTTAGTTGCAGCTGCCACCCTTAGCGAAAGATATATTAACGATAGATTTCTTCCTGACAAAGCAATAGATCTAATCGACGAAGCAGCCTCAAGATTGAATATGGTTATAACTTCCAAACCTGAAGAAATTGATGAAATTGATCGAAAAGTTCTACAGTTGGAGATGGAAAAATTATCTTTAAAAAGAGAAACAGATGATTTTTCTTTAGAAAGACTAAAAAAAATCAATAATGAACTTATATCTCTTAAAAATAAACAGGCAGAATTAGGCGCCAAATGGAAAAAAGAAAAAGATGAAATTGATGAGATTAGTACTATAAAAGAAGAAATTGAATCTGTTCAATTGCAAGTAGATCAAGCCAAAAGGAATTTTGACCTCAACAAAGCGGCAGAATTGGAATTTGGAACTTTAAATTCTTTACAGAAAAAATTGAGAGAAAAAAGTGAGTCTCTAGTTAATTCTTACAAAAAAGGAGAGACGAGTCTTTTAAGACAAGAGGTTACTTTTGATGATATTGCAGAAGTCGTCTCAAAGTGGACCTCTATTCCAGTACAGAACTTAAACCAGTCAGAAAAAGATAAACTTTTAAGCCTCGAGGCGATCCTCAAAGAAAAAATTATTGGCCAAGATAGTGCAATTAAGGCTGTTGCAGATTCCATTAAGAGATCAAGGACTGGTCTAAATGATCCAAGCAAGCCATTAGCCAGTTTCCTCTTCTTAGGTCCAACTGGTGTTGGGAAAACAGAGCTCAGTAAAGTAACAGCCAAAATTATATTTGATTCAAATTCTTCAATTACAAGACTAGATATGTCTGAATACATGGAAAAGCATTCAGTAAGCAAAATCATAGGTGCGCCTCCTGGATATTTAGGTTTCGAATCAGGCGGTCAATTAACTGAAGCTGTGCGCAAAAATCCTTATTCATTGATACTTCTAGATGAAATAGAGAAAGCTCACAAAGATATCTTAGATATTCTCTTGCAGGTTCTTGATGATGGAATCATTACTGATGGTCAAGGTCGTACAATAAATTTCAAAAATGCAATCATTGTTCTCACAAGTAATTTAGGAAGTCAATCAATTAATGATTTATCAATTAGAAAAGAAGATACAAATGAAATTAAAAAAGTTGTAGATATTGACCTTAAAAAATTTTTCAAGCCTGAGTTTTTAAATCGACTTGATGAAATAGTTATTTTTAACAATTTAGAACTAAATGATATAAAAGAAATTGCAAAAATCCAGCTTCAAAATTTAGAAAAGAGACTTAATAAAAAAAACTTAAAATTCAAAATTACGGATGAGGTAATTAACCAACTGGTCCATAATAGTTACGATAATGCCTATGGTGCAAGGCCTTTAAAAAGAATTATTCAAAAACAACTTGAGACGAAAATTTCAAACAATATTCTAAATAATTATTACCTTTATAAAGACGAGGTTAATATTTATCTAGTTAATGGAGAGATAATTGTTGATTGAAGATCTCAATTAAAGAATTTTATATGACTCGAAATTTAACAACTTTAATCTAGGATTCGAACCACTCTGGAATTTTCTCAAAACTTGCTTTATTAGATTTATTTTCTTTTGATTCTGTTTTCCAACAACATGTTCTTCCCTTATCATTATCCTGTAAGTATTCATTAGCCCATCTCCAAATTAATTCAGAAGTGAATTCCATTCCCACATTATTCATAATTCTCAGATCCAAAGCATCTAAGTCATGTAATTTTTTCCAGTAATTCAATAAAGGATCATCTTTATTTATCAAAAAAGTATGATCAAATTGCTGCTTTAGCTTATTTTCAAGGGGCTTTAGACTTGAAAAATCCACAACAAAACCATTTAGGTCTAATTTTTTTGCAGTAAACCAAAAGGTGAATGATCTTGAATATCCATGCACAAATCTGCAGTGGCCTTTATGGCGCCATTGCCTATGTGAACAGGGAAAATCCTCGTAACTTTTACTGCATGAAAATTTTAGAGAATGAAGATGCATCAATTAACTGTTAAGATAATTTTTGATAAGGCACAATGAATAGGATTTAACATAACAAACATAATGACTTATTCAACTAATTTTTCGATAGAAGATCTACGCTTTGATAATTATGGTTTAATCCCTGCAATAGCACAAGATTGGCTTGACGGATCAATTCTTATGCTTGCTTGGATGAATAAAGAATCATTGACAATGACACTTGAAACCAAAAACGTTCATTACTGGAGTAGATCTAGATCCGAAATCTGGAGAAAAGGAGCTACAAGTGGAAGTACCCAAATCCTTAAGGAGATAAGATTCGACTGCGATAATGATGCACTAATCCTTTTGATTGAACAAAATGGTTCAGGGGCATGCCACACTGGGGAAAAAAGTTGTTTTTTCAACGAAATCCAAATTAATCAAAGGGATAAAAAAGAGAAAAGAACAATTCCCTTCTCAAATATTTGCTCTGAATTATTCAATACAATTAACGAAAGATCAATAAATCCATCAGAAAAAAGTTACACAAATCATTTATTAACAAAAGGCAGTAATACTATTTTGAAAAAAATAGGAGAGGAATCTGCAGAATTTATAATGGCTTGCAAAGATAATGATAAAAATTCAATCTCAAATGAAGCTGCTGATTTAATTTATCATCTTCAAGTAGCCCTTAGGCATAATGGCGTTGAGTGGAGAGATGTACTTGCTGTTCTAGAATCAAGAAGAAAAAATTAAATAATTAAAATTTATAATTTATAATTTTTTAACCTAAAAATTTGAAAAAAATATTAATTAACTAATTAATAATTATTAATTAAATATTAATTAATTATTACATGTATGGCTTATTACTGAATTGACTATAAGTTAAATATATCAACAATGAGGTAAATCGTGAGTTCATTAAGCGATTTTCTTGGTGAAATAGGCCGTCATCAACTTTTGACTCCCGAAAGAGAACTCACAATGGGCAGAAAAGTCCAAGAAATGGTTGTGCTTGTCAATAGATGTCAAGAGGCAGGTGGTAAAGGCCCTGCTTGTGATTATTCCGAAACTGAAAGAAAAAAGATCAAAATTGGTGAAAAAGCTAAAAACGAGATGATAACAGCCAACCTAAGACTAGTTGTCAACCTTGCCAAGAGATACCAAGGGAAAGGATTAGATTTACTGGACTTAATTCAGGAGGGGACATTAGGTCTTACAAGGGCCGTAGAAAAATATGATCCGTCTAGAGGACATAGATTTTCTACCTATGCTTATTGGTGGATTAGGCAAGGTTTAAATAGAGCATTATCAACTCAAAGTAGAACGATAAGGATCCCTGTTAACATTAATGAAAAACTTACAAAACTAAGATCCGCAAAATCAAAGCTTATGCAACTTAAGGGTATTCCACCCAGTAGTGATGAGCTGGCTGAAGAAATGAAAATATCCAAAGAGGAAATTGACGAACTCCTTTCTTGTGAATTGAGAAGCATCACTGTTAGTCTCCAAGGCACTGTTAAATCAAAATCAGATCCTTCCGAGTTAGTTGATATTCTTCCAAGTGATCAAACTCCTCCAATGGAATTAGCCGAATTAGCCGAAAGGACAGCCTCGGCTTGGAAGTTATTAGATAAAGCAAATTTAACTGAGAAAGAAAGAAAGATAGTAAGCCTAAGATTTGGTTTAGACGGCTCAAATGAATGGAGAACTTTAGCTGAAGTTGCAAGACATATGAGTTGTAGCAGGGAGTATTGCCGACAAGTTGTTCAACGTGCTTTAAGAAAACTTAGAAAAGCAGGAATACAGAATGGATTAGTTGATAGTATTAGCTAAAAATTCCATTAAAAATATTTAAATTTCATTTATAAGGATGAAAGAGAATTACAAAACCCAAGAAAAAATCTATGATGCTGAAGTTTTAGAGAGTTCAACGTTTGATGAAAATATCATTATCAAGATTCTTATTAAAGCAGGAAGAACAATTGCCAAGCCTGCCTTAGAAGTTTTGGAGATGGCTTTAGATCCTTATACTCCAGCACAAGTAAGAGTTTCATTAATGGCTGCGTTAGCCTATTTAATTATGCCATTTGATCTTTTCCCTGACTTTATGCCTTTAGTTGGTTTCAGTGATGATTTTGTAGCCCTCACAGCAGTACTCAGTATATGGAGCAAATACATGACCCCTTCAATAAGATCAAGAGCAGAGAAAAAACTTAATAAGTTATTTCCTTTTTATTGAATGAATAAATTATCCATACAGGAAGAAAAAGAACTCGTCTTCTTCATTAAAGACTGGTTAAAATCTCATGGATTTACCCAAAAAGACTTAGCAAATGAATTAAGTATTAAATCAAGCAGAACCTCC
>QCIO01000007.1 GCA_003216635.1 Prochlorococcus sp. AG-402-L23
TTCTTCTAATTAATGTCCATGCAGAAGAAATAAACCCAAAAAAAGAATATGAATTAAAACAATATCTTTCTCAAATTATTTGGGAAAAAGTTAAAGAAAAAAAAGAAAATACTCAAAAGCCTTTAAAGTGGGAAATTTATAAAAATCAAAACCCCGTCAATTTTGAAGATAGTTTAAAAGAAAATAAAAAAGATACATCAAATAGTATTAATAAAAATAAAGAAGTTTTGCGAACATCAACATTTTTTTTAAGCAGAGGCGAAAAAATTATTGATTATGGCCTTATTAATGATAATTTTGATTTTTATATTCTAAATCTTGGACTAACGAGAGCATTTAATATTGATTTTTCAAGCGAATTAATTAACTCTAAAAATAATAGCCATAATCCAAACAAAATTAAAAACATTTTCTTTGAAAAAGGCTTAAGAAATTTAAGAGGGGGAGCTTCATTTCAAGTCTTTTCACAATCAAGAGGGAGACCTATCTCAACAAATATGAGATTAAGTTATGGAGAACAATCAGGAGGTTTAAGGCATGGGTATATTTTTAGCGAAATAATAAATAAATATTCGATGAGCAATTGGTTATCCTTCAATCTTAATCCTAAATTTTCATTTACTAGTTTTGGCAATGTTTACAGTATTAGCTCAAGTATTCATTGGAGATTAAATTCAAAATTTGAAATAATTCCTGAGGCAAATATTAATTTAAATAATGCCGAAAATAATTTTTCTTTTACTGGAAGGACTTATTTATCAAAAAATATAATTATTGATACTTTCGTTTCTAATTCTCTTGGAGTAAATGATATGTCTAAACAATTTAAAACTGAAAGTACCCAATATGGGGTAAATCTTAAAATAAGACTTTGATTTATGTCTATAATCTTTGAAATTAAAATAATATAAACTTAAATACAAAAAATCATAATTAAAAATCTACTTAAATTTTTCTCCAGACTGCCAACAGTTTTCCTTGAAAAACAACTTCTTCCAAATTTAATTCAATTGGTTCATAAGCTGGATTAGCTGCCTCTAAAAAAATTTTATTTTCTCTCTTAAAAAAATATTTAAGTGTTGTACCCAATCCTGGCACCATAGCACTGATAATCGTTCCATTTCTTAGTGCATATGAATCCTTTATTGGTTCCATCAAAACCATATCTCCATGAGCGATGCAGGCATCAATCATGGAATCACCATTTACGGTTAATGCAAAAATATCTTTCTTTTTTAGAACTTCAGAAATATCTAATTCTTCACTAACATCTGAAAAAGTCTCAATTAGGCCTCCTGCTGCTACAGAACCCATAATTGGTACTCCTCCCAAGACATCATCTACAATTTGAAGTGTTCTAGCTTTACCTTCTTGCCAACTAATAAAGCCTTTTTGCTGAAGATGCTTAAGTCTACTTTGGATTGGTGCAGGAGATTTCAAGCCCATTGCCTGCATCATCTGTCGTATTGAGGGACTATGATGAAATTCTTTCATATAATTTTTTATCCATTCATAAAGCTCGTTTTGAGCATTTGAAAGATTGCTGCTATCAGAATAATTCAAAATTAAAACAAATGTACTCTAATACATTTGTACCTATAAAATAATAGGGGCGCAAGTAAATTAATTAAAGCATGCAAGCTAAAAGTGCTTGTTGTGCATGCAATCTATTTTCTGCTTGTTCAAAGATTCTACTTCTTTTACTTTCAATAACTTCATCAGTTATTTCTTTAGCTCTATAAGCAGGAAGACAATGAAGAATAATTGCATCTTTTTCAGCCTTTCTTACTAAATTATGATCAATAGTAAATCCAAAGAAATCCTTATCTTTCTTTTCTTTTTTATTTTCTTCCCCCATAGATGACCAAACATCCGTATATAAAACATTTGCTCCCTGTACCGCAGTAATAGGATCATTAGTGATTTTCAATAAATCCTTATTTTTATATATTTCATATGCTTTTTTAATCACCATTGAGTTGGGTTCATAACCTTTAGGACATGCAATCCTAACTTCCACGCCTAATAATGCACCACATAAAATTAGAGAATTTGCGACATTATTGCCATCACCTACAAATGTTAAAATTACATCTTTAAAATCAATAAATTCCTCATGAATTGTTAAATAATCAGCTAAGGCCTGACATGGATGTTCTAAATCAGTAAGAGCATTAATAACTGGCTTTGTAGACCACTTTGCATATTCTTCCAAATCTGAATGATCAAATGTTCTAATTGCGATAACATCGCAATATCTACTTAGAACTCTTGCAGTATCTTTAATTGGCTCACCTCTTCCTATTTGTGATGTTGTAGGATTGAGGTCAATAGTGGTTCCACCAAGCCTTGTCATCGCAACTTGAAAACTAACTCTTGTGCGGGTTGATGACTTATCAAAAATTAATCCTAAAACTTTGTTATTAAGATCAATATTTATTTTTTTATTTTTAAAATTATTTGCAACCTCTAGGATATGTAAAACCTCATCAGTTGATAAATCCAAGCTTGATAGAAAATTATTATTAGCAAGCTTATTTGGTTTTAACATGAATGTTTTCTGGTTAGATCTTGATTCTACTATGCAGGCATTTTGCTCTCTGCCAAGAGAGTTTTGAGATCATCCCCTTCAATAACTTCTTCTTGGAGGATTTTTTGAGAAATCGATTCAAGAAGAGGTAAATTATTCCTTAAAATATTAAGTGCAGTTTCATGCGCATCATCAACTAAATCTCTAACCTCTTTGTCTATTGCTTGAGCAGTAGCATCACTGACAGATCTTCTAGGATTATTGCCATTTCCTAAAAACTGACCTCCACCCTGTTTATCGTAAGCGAGGGGGCCGAGAATATCACTCATCCCAAAAGTACCAACCATTTGTTCGGCTATATCAGTTGCTCTTTGTAAATCATTTGAAGCTCCAGTAGTAATTTTTCCAAAGACAACCTCTTCTGCAGATCTCCCTCCAAGAAGTGTAGCTATTTGTCCTTTTAATTCCTCTTTAGAATTCAGGAATCTTTCTTCAGTTGGCAGTTGAAGAGTATAACCAAGTGCACTCATACCTCTTGGTACAATTGAAATCTTTGCGACTTTTGAACCTCCAGGCATAAGATGACCAACAATTGCATGACCAACTTCGTGATAAGCAACAACTTTCTTTTCATCATCTTGCAAAACACGACTCTTCTTTTCCAAACCAGCTACAACTCTCTCAATAGCTTCACTTAAATCTTGTTGTTCTACACTTTTTCTTTTAGCTCTGGCTGCAAGTAAAGCAGCTTCATTTACCATATTAGCAAGATCAGCTCCAGCAAACCCACTAGTGGCTTGGGCAATTGAATCTAAGTCTATCGATTTTGCAAGTTTAACTTTCTTTGTATATATCTCCAATATAGTTTTTCTACCTGATAAATCTGGTCTATCAACTAACACTTGCCTATCAAATCTTCCAGGTCTTAATAGAGCCGCGTCAAGCACCTCGGGTTGGTTCGTTGCAGCAAGTACTATAACTGGCTTATCAGCTGATGCGAAACCATCCATTTCGGTAAGTAATTGATTAAGTGTTTGCTCTCTCTCATCATTACCACCAACAACCCCCATAGAACCAGAACGACTCTTACCGATAGCATCTAATTCATCTATAAAAATAATACATGGAGCTTTTTTCTTTGCTTGTTCAAACAAATCTCTTACCCTTGCAGCACCTGCTCCAACAAAAAGTTCAACAAATTCAGAACCTGAAATTATAAAGAAAGGAACTTCTGCTTCTCCCGCGACAGCTTTTGAAAGAAGAGTTTTTCCTGTTCCTGGGGGTCCAACAAGAAGCACCCCTTTTGGGATTCGCGCACCGATATCTGTGTATCTCTCAGGTTTTTTAAGAAAATCAACTATTTCCGTTAATTCGTCCTTAGCTTCATCAACTCCAGCTACATCAGCAAATGTTACTTTTGATTCATCATCGGGTACATAAACTTTTGCCTTACTTTTAGTAAAACTAAGAGCTCCCTGAGCACCTCCGCCACCCATACTTCTTCTAGCAAAAAATTGCAAAACAAGAATAAAAATTAAAGGAGGAACTACCCAACTCAAGATAGTTGAAAAGAAATTAGGTTTTTTTGGAGGAGCTGCAGCAAATTCGACCCCTTTACTTTCTAACCTTTGTGGAAGGTCCATATCAAAAATTGGGGTTGTTGCTAAAACAGAAGGGGCGCCTTCTTCAGCTCCATTTAACTCATATCTAATCTGTTCTTGAGTGATATATGCACGCTTAACTTCACCATCATTGACCTGATCTATGAATAAAGAATAAGGAACCCTGGGGATTTGCATATTTTGATTAGGGAAAAGGCTACTAAATAAAAGTAATGCTCCAACTCCTATCAAAATGATATTTACAATTCCAAATCTTCTATTAGGTTGATTATCGTCTTGTCTTATTGGCATAGTTATGATCAATTTTTAACTTATTATAAACTAAACGAAGAGTTTCCGTATCTGTATTATTTTTTTTGGGTAAGAACCGTACGGTACTTTGACCCATAAAAACTTAGTATAAAAATTAATTTTTGAATGAACTCTTAACACATATATCATTCCCAATTAAACTAAACTGAGAAGAACTTAATTTAATAATTTCGTGCATTTCTTTAAATTCAAAATCACTTAGGGGATTCATACTATTTTCTCCACCTATAATTTTTGGAGCAATAAAAGTAATAAGTTCCTGAATACAATTAGATTGAATAGCGGCAGTAGCTAATCCGGGGCCACATTCCCAAAGAACTTTATTACATCCTCTTTTTGCAAGTATTTTTGAAATTAACGCTGGATTATCTGATGATACCTTTTCAACCTCCACACATTTCGGAATCCTTGAGAGGTATCTTTCATTTGCTTTAGAGGAATCATAAATAACTAAAGTTTTTGCCTTACTACAATCCCAAAGATTAGATTTTGAAGGAAGATCTAAACTTTTTGTAAAGACAACTCGCAAAGGCTCAGGATTTTTGGAACCTCTTGTAGTCAAAAGCGGGTTGTCTCTTCTTAATGTGTTTCCCCCAATTATTATTGCATCAAATTCTGCTCTAAAAGAGTGAACTAATGACCTTGATTCATCATTAGTAATCCATTTACTTTTTCCATTTTTTAAAGCTATTCTCCCATCAATACTCATTGCCCATTTAAGAACACCAAATGCCTTTTTAGTATTATTCCTGTGAATGAAAGCCTTATTTAGATCTAAGGATTCTTTTTTACATAATCCTAAGTAAACTTGTATTCCAGCCTCTTTTAGAAGCTTAATACCTTTACCAGAGACTCTTTTATCAGGGTCTTCAATAGATATATATACCTTTTTTATCCCAGAGGATATCACCTTATTTACACATGGAGGAGTTTTGCCTTGATGACAGCAAGGTTCAAGATTTACATACATTGTCCCACCTTTAGCATCCTTTTTTAAATTATTAAAAGCCATAGCCTCTGCATGAGGCATCCCTGCCTTGCAATGAAACCCTTCTGATACGAGGTTTCCATTTTTATCAAGTATTACTGCTCCCACATTAGGGTTAGGACTCGTTGTATTTTTGCCTAAAGAAGCCAAAAAAATTGCTCTTTTCATCCATTTTGTATGGATTACATTTTTTTCAGACATCTTCAAAAATCAAATTCAGTTTATTGATCTCCACTCTTTAACAACAAAGGGAGGAATTGGCAACTCAGAAAAGACTCCTGACAAAGATAATCTTAGTGGTCTATTTTTATCTAAATTGTTAATCAATTCATCAAGATCAAATTCTGCAGCAGCTTGTCTTCCATCATTTGCTAATTCCACATTAAGTAATGTTTTGTCATCTAAAAGCCACTGTTTTCTACCTGATTCAACCCTCAAGTCAGTGGGATGATCAATCCTAAGATTTCCTGGATATCCTATTACTCTCAAAATCAATTTATCTGCAAAAAGTGGAGATTTGTAAGCTACTAATTGCCAAGTTTCAAAGTCCAAGTCCCTCAAAAACTCACTACTAGCATTTATTAATTTCCCATTAATTTCTGTTTCTGCAACTTCTGCGGATACTTTTATTGGGTCAAAAATAAAGGATATTAGTAAAAGTAAAGGTAATATTCCTTTAAAAAAAATATTTTTATTTGATTTTGTAATTTTCTTCATTTTCAGAATCCATCAGGGCATCTAGAGTTACAGCCGTTCTTATAATAGCTTGATACCTTTTTATTATTTTACGATTTTTTTCTATAACTCGAGATAAATTCAAAGTGTCTTTTCCAGAATAACTTGAAGTTAAATCGCTAGAATCTTCTTCAATAAACTCAAATTCACTATCTTTATTAATTAGAGTTAACAATAAATCATGTAATCTCTTTCTCCTTTCAGACAATTGATTTATTATAAAAGCTCAAATAATCATAAGATAATTTAATAAAACATTCAAATAGATAAGTTTCTTTTAATCAAATATTCATGACTGAAAAAAAAAGAAAAATTCATGTAATAGGGATAAATTCTTATAAATTTGAAGATTTACCCCTCAAATTACAAAATCTATTTCTTGCGACATTTTCTATTGCAGTTCCTAATTCATATTTTGAAAAAATAAAATTATGGAGTCAAAATAATTTAGAAAAAAAGAAATCATTTTTTTCGAGCAACAGTAACAACGAACTTGTCGAGTGGCTTAGATCACAAAAAAGTGATGTAATTTTAATTTCAAGAGGAGATCCTCTCTGGTTTGGAATTGGGAGAATATTACTTGAGAATTTTTCAAAAGATGAATTAAGTTTTTACCCTTCAAATACCTGCATTCAATTAGCATTTAGTAAGTTAAAGATCCCATGGCAAGATACTGTTAATGTAAGTATTCACGGCAGAGATTCAACTAAATTAGTTGAGGCTCTTAAAGCAAGGCCTTCAAGTGTGGCAATTATTACAGATTCACACTACAAAAGTTTAGAAATAATCAAAAAAAACTTATCAGAATTGAATCTAATTGACTTTTATGATTTTTGGCTTTGTGAAGAGATAGGTTTTGATAATGAAAATATAAGGAAATTAAATCTTAAAGAGTCATTACCCTCAGATATATCTAGTTTGAACATTGCTGTTCTTACAAAAGCAAAGAATAATTATTCGAATAATAATGTTCCTCTTTTTGGAATCAATGACAATGTTTTTAAGACTTTTGATGATAGACCAAATTTATTAACTAAAAGAGAGGTTCGTGTTCAAATTTTAGCTGATCTAGAGCTCCCAAAAAATGGGGTAATATGGGATATAGGAGCAGGTTGTGGGTCAATTGGTTTAGAAGCATTAAAATTAAGGCCTAATTTAGATTTGTTTTGTATCGATAAAAGGATTGGATCAAAAGAATTAATACTAGAAAACTCAAAAAGGCTTGGAGTAAAACCAAAATATATTTTTGAGGCAGACATAATTAATACCTTGAACACGAGAAATGTAAGTTCTTTTGAAAAACCTAATAGATTAATAATTGGAGGATGTGATAAAAATACTAAACTTAAAATTATTAATAAACTGGCTCAGGGTATGAGTATTGGAGATATTATCGTTATCCCAATAATTGATATTCAAATTATTAAAGAGTTAAAAAAGGAATTAGAAGATAAAAATTTCAAAACAAATTTAAATTTAATTCAGACCTATAAAAGCTTAAGTATCGCTGAGGGGATAAGATTAGAACCAAATAATCCTGTTTTTCTTTTAAGAGGAAAAAAATAAAATTAAAAAGTTGTTATTTGTTAGGTTTAGCCACATGAGGTAACCCCCAACCTAGTTTATTTCTCAAAACCTGGAAAAATTCATGATCTTCGAGTCTAATAAACTTTACTGAGTGTTTACTTTTTCTTATTAAAACTCTATCTTCAGGCCAAACATAACAACCTGCATTTCCATCAACAACCATTACCAACCTTTCAGGAGTTGCAGGGAAAACAGTTACTGGCTCTGAATCATTGAAAACCAATGCCCTAGATGCCAATGAATGTGGAGCAATTGGAGTTAATTGCACTACTGGACAATCAGGCGTAATAACTGGCCCTCCAGCACTTAGGGAATAGGCAGTGGATCCAGTTGGAGTAGATAAAATTACTCCATCAGCTGAAATATCCACGGGAGCATGTCGCCCTATAGAAATCTCAAAATGACACATACTTGTAAGAGGCTCTCTATGAAGAGCCATCTCATTAAGGCAGAGAGACTCCCATCTCCTCTGATCATTCCTCATTACACTAATAATGAAGCAAGTTCTTTCTTCAATATCCCAATTGCCAGCAATGATTTTATCTATTGCCTCATCAAGATTAGATAAATAAGCTTCTGCGAGAAAGCCTAAATGACCAGTATTTATTGTAAGGATTGGAATTTTAGCAGGTGCTGTTTGCCTTGCAGCAGAAAGGACGGTCCCATCTCCGCCAAGAACTATTGCAAATTCCATTTCCGAGTCAAACCCCTCGGGGACACAATTCGTATATCCCAAAGGACGAACATGTTGATCAGGATTGGCGAATCCAACCATTCCACCAGAACTACTAACTCTTACAACCTCATAATTAGAATTTTCCAATTTTTCCTGAACAGAACTTGCAGTTTGAACTGCAAGTTCTTTCCCATCATTAACGATTAGTCCTGCTTTACGTACCAATCAATCAACTAAATCTGTTACTATCTTAAACTAATTTGATGGACAATCCTAATTTAAAATTTCAATTTTATTAGAACTGTTCTAAGAATCTAAGATCATTTGTATAAAATTTTCTGATGTCGTCGATTTGATGTCTCACCATACAAAATCTCTCAACTCCTAATCCTGCTGCAAAACCAGTCCATTTCTCAGAATCTATTCCTAATTTTTCTAAGACCTTTGGATCTACCATTCCGCAGCCCATTACTTCTAGCCATTTACCTTTCCATTGGACGTCTACCTCTGCTGAAGGTTCGGTAAATGGGAAATAACTAGCTCTAAATCTTACAGGAATATCTCCAAAAAAGGTCTTTAAAAATGTAAGAACTGTTCCTCTTAAATGACTAAAATTAATGTCTTGATCGATACATAAAACCTCAACCTGATTAAATACAGGGGAATGAGTAGCATCTACTGCATCTCTCCTATATACTCTCCCCGGAGCAATAATTCTTACTGGAGGAGGATTTTTCTCTAAGTATCTTATCTGAACAGGAGAAGTATGGGTCCTTAAAAGTCTATTTTCATCTAAGTAGAAAGTATCCTGCATATCTCTTGCGGGATGATTTTTGGGTATATTAAGAGACTCAAAATTATAAAAATCAGTTTCAATTTCAGGGCCACTTTCAACTGAGTATCCTAAACCACAAAAAATATCTATTATTTCGTCTTGAGTTGAAATCAAAGGATGTTTATTCCCAGGGGGGGTTCCAATTGAAGGGATGCTTACATCAATTTTTTCTTTTTTAATCTTTTTATCTAAGGCCTCGCTGTTTAGTTTATTTTTTCTTTCAGTTATTAGTTCTTGCAAATTTATCTTTATTAAATTTGCCTTCTGGCCAATAATTGGTCTATCAGTAGCAGATAATTGACCCATTGTTTTCAAGATAATTGATAAATCTCCTTTTTTACCTAGCAATGAAACTCTCAATTGATCCAGTTCTTCATGAGTATTAGAATTATCTATATTATTTTTTGCTGTTAGAGAAAGATTATTTAGTTTTTCCTCAATTTGACTTAATGATTCAATTTGACTCACTGATATAGTAAAAATAAGTATTGCTTTATCTTACTTAAATATCGTCCATAAATAAAATGTATTGATTAATGAAACCGTTAAATATATTAATTAGCAATGATGATGGTGTTTTCGCAGCAGGGATAAGAGCTTTAGCAAAATCAGCCCAAAAAAGAGGGCATAAGGTAAAAGTAGTATGTCCTGACCAAGAGAGATCAGCTACTGGTCATGGTCTTACTTTACAATCCCCATTAAGAGTGGAAAAAGCTGACGAATTATTTGGAGAAGGAATTGAAGCTTGGGGATGTTCCGGCACACCTGCTGATTGTGTCAAATTAGCACTATCTGAACTCTTGGATCATAAACCTGATATGGTACTATCTGGAATAAATCACGGGCCCAATTTAGGGACAGATATTTTTTGTTCAGGCACAGTCGCTGCAGCTATGGAAGGAACTTTAGAAAATGTTCCCTCCATGGCAATAAGTGTTGCTAGTTTTAAATGGAAGAATTTTGAATTTGCTGGAGAAATTGCAATGAATATTGCCGAACAAGCCATTAACGATAGTTGGCCAACTTCACTTTTATTAAATTTGAATATCCCCCCCTGCGAAAAAAACAAAATAAAAGAATTATCCTGGACAAGGTTATCGGTAAGAAAATATAAAAATCAATTTTCCAAGAGGGAAGACCCAAGGGGTGACGATTATTATTGGTTAGCAGGTGAGGTTGTTTTAGATCTTAAAACAAAAGGTTATGGTCCAAAAAACTGGCCCAGTGACGTATCTCAAATACAAGAAAACAAAATATCTCTTACACCTGTAGAACCAGATTTATTTTGGAGAGGTAATTTAGACAACTTACCTAAAATCAATAATTCATTTGTAAATCCTTCTTAAAAGCCATAAAGAAAAGCAAAGTCCAAAAAAATGAGCAGCAATAACTTGAGTGTTACTGAGAACTGATAATATTTCAAGACCAGTAATTGGGATATCAGATGTTGCTGTTATCAATTGTCCAGTTGTTTGAGAGGATGCTTGTATAAATAAGGCTCCCATAAGAGCTTGATATCCAATTAATCCAAACAAAATTCCAAATAAATCAACTATTAGTCCTCGTTTTATCAATTTACCGGTTTGTCCTCTTGAGGGTCTTGCGTTGCTTGCGATTGCTCTTCCCGTTCTAACTATTAACCAACCTTGCCAAAGACTAAAAAGTAGTAAAATCAGGGATATGGTTGTAAGTGATAGACCAGGCGCTAAGCCAAGCTGTCCTTCGCTGTTATTTACAACATTTGAAAAAAGCAAAACAGCTGCAACAACAACACCTAAAATGGACTGAACCCAAAAGCGTATCCATCCAATGCGCCGCATTCCAAATGAAAGGGACTGAAAATCAATTTTGTCAGACATTCATTTGATTGAATAAACTGTAATCAATCCAAATTTGCCACTAAAATCATAAAATTGCACGTAATCTTTTGATCTCTTTAATATCGCCATCTGAAGTTAAGAATCCTACCTCAATAGCTATTGGAAGTTTTGATGGCCTTCATTCTGGCCACAGACAATTAATAAAAAGTGTAGTTGAAGAAAATCAATATACCCCAACAATTGCAAGCTTCTGGCCTCATCCCAGAGAAGTTCTTTACAAAGAGACGCGTCTTAGACTTGATCTCCCATATGAAAAACTATCTATTCTTGAAGATCTGGGGATTGAACAATTAGTTCTAATTCCTTTTGATATGGAACTATCCAAATTAAGTGCAGAAAGATTCGTAAGAGATATTTTGATAAATCAATTACAAGCAAAAAATATTTCTGTAGGTGCTAATTTTAAATTTGGTTACAGAAGAAGTGGAGACATAAATACGATAAAAAATATGATTAAGGATACTGATATTAAACTAAAAATTACTCCAATTTTAGAAGACAAGGAAGGTAGAATCAGCAGCAGCAGAATAAGAGATCTATTAGAGAAAAGTGATCTGAAAAATGCTTTAAAAATTCTTAATAGACCTTATAGTTTTAATGGAAAGGTAGTTAAAGGTAAAGGAATTGGAAAAAGTATAGGATGGCCTACCGCAAATCTTGAAATAGATGGCAGAAAATTTTTACCTGGAGAAGGAGTTTACGCATCTTGGACAACCATAGAAAATTCCAACCAAAAAATTGAATCTATTATGAATCTTGGCTCTCAACCAACAATAAATCCTTTATTGCCATCTGCAGTTGAAGTTCATTTAATAAATAAAGATATCGATCTATATGGTTTCAGTCTATCTGTAGAACCAGTTGAAAAACTTAGATCTCAAATCAAGTTCAAAAATATAGATCAACTTTCTAATCAAATTAAAAAAGATAGAGATAATGCTCTAAAAATTTTTAAAAACTACAAAAAATAAATTAAAATGCTGAATTCCAATATTAAAGACTCTGAAGATTTAAGAATTTATCAAATTATTGACGCTAATCTAGATAGAGCGAGAGAAGGACTAAGAGTATTAGAGGATTGGGCTAGATTTGGTCTAGGAAAAGAAAAATATGTTGAAAAGATTAAAAATTTTAGACAAATATTAGGAAAAAATCATTTAGAAGTTTATAAACAATCTAGGAATCACAATGAGGACAAATGCAAAGGATTGACTCATCAAGAGCAAATCAACAAAAAAACTTCTGAGCAAATTATAAGTTCTAATTCAGCCCGAGTTCAAGAAGCACTAAGAGTGATTGAAGAATTCTCAAGGCTACAGAATCATGAGCTTTCAAAAATCGCTTCGGAAATTAGATATGAAATTTATACTATTGAAATTGACTTATTGAGTTATAGCAAGTGTAAGAAGTCGGAGGAAATATTAAAAGAAAATGACTTATATGTAATCACAGATCAAAAAGACAATTTATTAGAAATAATAGAAGAAATTTTAATTGCGGGAGTAAGAATTATTCAACATAGATTTAAAACGGGAACTGATCAAGATCATCTTCAAGAAGCAATTCAGATTAAAAATCTATGTAAAAGATATAATTCTTTGTTTATCGTTAACGATAGACTTGATATAGCTCTAGCATCTAACGCGGATGGGATTCATCTCGGTCAAGATGATTTAGACTTAAAAACCGCAAGAAAATTATTAGGATATTCAAAAATTATTGGTATAAGCGCTAATAATGAATTAGATATTTCTAATGCTCTTAAAAACGGTTGTGATTACATAGGAATAGGACCAGTATTTGAAACCACAACAAAAAAGAATAAAAAACCTTTAGGTATTGAAAATATCAAAACATTAACAAAGGATTTAAATATTCCTTGGTTTGCTATTGGTGGAATCAAGTCAAATAATATTTCATATTTAAAAAGAAATGGGTTTAAAAAAGTTGCCCTAGTTTCGCAATTAATGAATTCTGAAGATCCTAAAGAAGACGCTATTATTATTCTAAAAGAGTTGTCTAATGAAAATTAAGGTAAATGGAGAAGAAAAAAAATTAGAGCTTGATCAAGAAAATGCTCTACTATCTAAAGCTCTTAACCATATGGGATATAAACCAAACACAATTGTAGTGGAGTTAAATAATTTAATTATAAATTCAATGAAATGGGAAAAAGTGAAGCTTAAAGATGGTGATAATTTAGAAATCGTTTCAATAGTTGGCGGTGGTTAAAGATAAATTCTTTATATATTAAAAATCTTCATAATTTTTTAAGTTTAGGCTTGAAACAATAACCGAAATTCTCCTGTTTTCGTTTTATATTCTTAATACTTAAATCTTACAATGAAAGAAAAAATTGATAGTAACTCAAGGTCCCTTAAATGGGAGCAAAATGGTGAGTTAGCACATAAAGATCTCTCTGAGCTAATTGAAAGATTAAAAAATGTAGAAAGTGAACATACCTCATCTGAGCTGTCCAGATTAGGTGCAAAATCAAACATAAAAGATTAAATTTGTTACTTAGATCTTGTTTTTATAGAAATTTGTACCAAATTAAAATTACTGAATATAAAAATAAATGCCGAAAAGATTTCCAGAGTGGGTAAATACAGAAGTCGTGATAAAAGCAATCAAAATGAGAGAAGAAGGAATGCTATCAAAACAACTTAATTTATGGATAGAAAACCTCTTAGAAATAGAAAAAAAGTAATTATTCAAGAAATACTTTTAATAATTCTGAGAGCCGCCATTGCTGCTCCGTAACCATTATCTATATTCATAACTGCAATACCTGGAGAACAACTTGACAACATACTATTTAAAGCAGTTTCTCCATCCTTGCTAACGCCGTATCCGACTGAGACAGGTACTGCAATTATCGGTTGTGCCAACAATCCGCCCACAACCGTTGCCAAAGCTCCTTCCATTCCAGCACAAACTATTAATACATCATATTTATTAATTTCTTCTAACTGACTCATCAATCGATGAAGTCCAGCTACTCCAACATCTATAAAAGATTGACAATTCACTCCATAAATTTCAAGCGCTAATTGTGCTTCAAGTGTTACGGCCAAATCGCTTGAGCCGCCTGAAATTATGGCAACTTTTTTATTCGTATTTATTTTATTCAAATTTTTCCCAATTGTTAGGCAATTTGCTTTTTCGTAGAATCGTGCATCATCATACAAATCTACAAGATAATTAGCCTTTTCACTATTAATCCTAGTAATGAAAACAACCTCATTTTTACTTAATACATTTTCAGATAATCTCTTTAATTGGTCGTTACTCTTATCTTGACCCCAAATAGCCTCAATGAGTCCAAGCCTATCTCTTCTTTGAAAATCAAACTTGATATCAAAATTCATCTTTGATTATCTAATTCTCCCTCATAAATTAATTCAAAAGGATTTTCGCCTACATTTAGAGCAGCTTTAACATTATCTTCAAATTTTTGTTGAACTACATTTACTTCTGACATTGGTATGCTTTTCCATAATTTCTTACTTTTCCAATTTACTAATATTAAAGCCTCTTCTTTTTCTTTATCCCAAAATAATTGTCTTCCTAAAAAACCATCTTGAGAAGATAACCATGGCTCCCATATTTCTTTTTCAGCATTTAACCAAGCTGCTTTTACATTAGCAGGTACTTTAAGTCTTAATTCCTCTATGACCATTTCACTTTGATAATTATCCATTGTAAGAGCTTTTAAATTGGGAATATCAGATTGGGAAATTAAAACTACTAAGCAAATTAATAATAAACAAAATCCTTGAAATTTTTTTTTCAAATTTAAATTTAATCTCATTTTTTCTCAAGCAGAACTACTGAATGGCAACTTATACCCTCTTCTCTCCCTTCTGGACCCAATTTTTCATTCGTGGTTGCTTTAATCCCAATTAAATTTTCATCAATATTTAAGATTTCAGAAATGTTTTTTTTCATTAGTTTTGTATGTGGCATGATTTTTGGCCTTTCAGCAACAAGAACACTATCAATATTATTTATTTCCCAACCATCTTGTCTTATCAAGTCAATTACTTTTGATAACAAAAACAAGCTATTAGCATTTTTCCATTTTTCATCAGATGGGGGGAAATACTTTCCTATGTCACCCAGCGAAAGTGCTCCCAATAATGCATCCATTATTGAGTGACTTAAAACATCAGCATCACTATGACCATCTAATCCTAAATTTTCAGGATGATGCAACTTTACACCTCCAATAATTAAATCTCTATGCTCTACTAGTCTATGAATATCGTATCCATTACCTATTCTAAATTTCATGAATTGATTATGTTCTTTTATTATTCTCTTACTTTGTGGGGATTTTTTGTAGTTTTCATTTGAAATTAAGTCACTTCTTCTCTCCAATGTTCTTTCAAAACTTTTTCGCCTTCTCCAATATTTAATCTCTTCATGATTACCGCTCACTAAAATATCTGGCACTTTCATATCTTTAAAAGTTAACGGCCTTGTATATTGAGGATATTCTAATAAAGAAGAATTATGACTCTCGTCTACTAAGGAGTCTGGATCTCCAAGTGTTCCTGGTAATAATCTAGTCAAACCGTTAATTATTGATATAGCAGGTATTTCACCTCCAGAAAGTACATAATCGCCTATTGATACCTCTTCATCAGCTAAACATCTAATCCTTTCATCAAAACCTTCATATTGACCACAAATAATTATTATTTGATCCAAAGTGGACCATCTCGCAAGATCCTTTTGCTTTAAGACTTTACCCTGTGGGGTCATCAGCAAAGTTTTACTTTTAGGTGATTTTCTAATTGATTCATATGCCTTATAAATAGGTTCAGGTTTTAATACCATGCCTGCTCCTCCTCCATAAGGCTTATCGTCTACTTGTCTGTAAGAACCTTCTCCATATTCTCTTAAATTATGTAAATTTACATCGATCAAATTCTTATCAAGAGCTCTTGTAATGACACCTAAATTATTTATTAATTCAAAAGCTTTAGGGAACAATGTAATTACATCAAAATTAAAACCACTCATCTAGAAATCTTCCTCATAACCAAACTCAATTAACCTTGATTCTTTTTTTCTCCAATTTGGAACAACTTTCACAAACAACTCTAGGTGAACTGGACCATCAATTAATTTTGACATATTTGATCTTGCTGACTGACCAATCATTTTTAACATTGAACCTTTCTTTCCAATAAGAATGCCTTTTTGAGTTGATCTTTCAACAATAATAGTAGCCAAAATAGCTGTAAAAACTTTGCCATTTTTTCTTTTCATTTCCTTTCTCTTTTCTATCTTTACTGCGACACTATGAGGTACTTCTTCTCTTGTATTTTTTAATACCTGTTCTCTTACTAAATCAGATAATAAGTTATCTAATGGTTGGTCGCAAATCGTCTCTTCTCCATAAAGTTTTGGTCCCTCAGGAAGAAAATTAAGAGCCATATCGACTAGTTCAGAACATCCTTCTCCTTGAGAAGCACTTACAACTTGAAAGTTTCTATTAATTCCAAAAAATCTTCTATATTGATCTAATCGTAAATTCCTAAATTCTTTATTAACCAAATCCCACTTATTTAATGCAACAATAAACTCAGTTTTATTCGCGAGTAGAAAATTCAAAATATATTCATCACCTCTGCCAGGTTCTTCACTTGAATCGATTACAAAAATTACCATATCAACTCCATTAATCGCAGATTTTGCGTTTTTTACTAATATCTCTCCAAGTCGATGATGAGGTTTATGCACGCCAGGCGTATCGACAAAAATTATTTGCCCATCGTTTGTAGTAAGTATTCCTTTTAATTTATTTCTTGTAGTTTGCGCTATTGGAGAAGTAATTGTTATTTTTTCTCCAATCAATTTATTTATTAAAGTAGATTTACCGACATTTGGCCTTCCTAGTAAAGTTACAAACCCAGATCTATAATTGGTCAAAGACTTTTAATGCATCAATAATAAAATTCTGATCAAAAATGGAAAAAAAAACCATAGATTTAAAAGAAGCTTCGTTCACTCAAGCAATAAACATATCCGCACAATGGTGCAAAGAGTGGGGTGATGATCTACTCAGCGAAGAGGTTTTAGCAGATAGAATCGCAGAGCTAACTAAAACAAGAAATGGACTCAGAGGATTTTTTGCATACGCTTTATCAGATAAAGATTGTTTTTTGTTAGATAAACTTCCTTTTTCACTAATTTACAAACTGAACGAAGGCGGTGATGCTGTAACAGACATAGTAGTAAAAAATTTAATAATGAGTTCCGCTCAAATTATTATTCATCGAAGAGATAATAATCATGAATATGAGATAACATCGGAAAACATTTCAGATAGATGCAAGGCTATTTTAAGACTATTAGAAACTAAGTCAGTTACAAAGTCTGTCAATCAAGTCCTTAGAGACTTAGATAATATGGGCAATAGTTTTGATAATTCAGTAAAGTATGACTCAGAGCAAAAGGAATTTATAAAAAAACAAATTCTTGATATCGCCCAATAAAAAAGCTTAGAAACAAATCTACGCTTTGGGTTTAATTATTTACGTAATGTGTTTAGTCCCTTCTTCCGCCGCCTTGAAGTGCAATCATTAATCTCAAAATAAAAACAAAAAGATTTATGTAAGTTAGATACATACCTAAAGCCCCTGCAAGGTATTGATCATCATTATATCTTCTTGGCATTGTATAGAAATCGACAAATGACATTGCAACGAATAAGACAGTTCCAAATCCTGCAATTATCAATTCGAGTCCTGAACCTCCAAAAACGCCTGGAGCAAAAAATCCTCCAATTAATTGGACAAACATTGCTATAAGCAGTCCTATCAACCCGAGACCAACTACCCCACTTAGTGCTTGACCAACACTATCACTCATTCTTTGGCCTGTATAAGAGGCAATAACGAAAGTTATACCTGTAGCTAAGGCAGCTGTTCCAACAGAACCAATACCAATTGTTCCTATTGCTAAAGCAACTATTCCACTTAAAGTGAATCCAGTTAACAAACTAAAGGCCGTTAGTAAAGGCAAAGCCTTTGCATTATTTGCATTATTTGCAGCACTTGTGGCTATAAAAAACAAAATCAATTCTGCAATTAATGCAACTATTGAAAGAGGCTGGAAAAGCCCAGGATTTGTTGCTATGAGTGAGACACCTGCTAAAACTCCTAAAGAAGTTAGAACCATACCTCCACCAACGTAAGGTAAAGCTTTTTGAACAACATTAGGTCCAACAATTGAACTAGTTTGTGCTTCACGAATAGCTTGATTGAAATTACTACTTGCTGGCATTTTCTTTTTTAAACATGTCCTTATTCTACTCGATTTTTAAAATTTCAGGGTACGGATCTCCAGAGTTAAAAAGTTATTGATAAGCCTCAATAATTTTCTGAACTAAAGGATGACGAACTACATCTTCAACAGTTAAATAACAAAATTTTATACCTTGAGTTTCAGAGAAAATTCTCGATGCTTCGATGAGGCCGCTTTCCTGATCTTTTTTTAAATCAATTTGTGTAATATCTCCGTTTACAACCATTTTAGATCTATCACCCAATCTGGTTAAAAACATTCTCATTTGAGAACAAGTAGTATTTTGTGCTTCATCTAGGATAACCATGGAGTTATCTAAGGTTCTGCCTCTCATAAATGCTAAAGGTGCAACTTCAATAATTCCCTTATCGATTAACGAATTTGTTCTATCAAACCCAAAAATACTATGTAAAGAATCAAATAGGGGTCTTAAATATGGATCTACTTTTTGTTGCAAATCACCAGGTAGAAATCCCAAACTTTCACCAGCTTCTACAGCTGGTCTGGTTAAAACAATTTTTTCAATTTTTTTTTCGTTCAAGAGTCTTGCTGCGCAAACAGTTGCTAAAAATGTCTTGCCAGTTCCAGCTGGACCAATTGCGAACGTAAGATCAAAGTTTTCAATTGATTCAACATATTCTTTTTGCCTTACAGTTCTTGGTCTTAGATATCTTCCTTCTTTGGAACGCGCAAGAACTTTTTTTCCAAGTTCAGCATGTGAAGATGACTCTCCCATATTTAGAGAACTTAAAGCCGCCTTGAGGTCTACCTCTGGAACTTCTAACCCTTGTTCCCAAATTGGTCTTGTCAGCTCTACTAATGCAGAGGCTCTTTCAATCTTAGATATGACACCGTTCATCTCAAGTTGTAAACCTCTAATAGTTAAAGAAACTCCTGTAAGAGACTCAAACTTTTTTAAAAAAGAATTACCCGGTCCAGATAATGCTGTAGCAGCATCAGAGCTTGGCAAATCTATTGTGAAGTGACCAGTTTTGGAAACCTCCTTCATCTAGTCATTGTATAGGTATAAAAATTGATCAAACCACTAAATATCAGCTTCGTTACTATTGCTTGCAGCTTCACTACTATCATTTTCTTCGTTATTAGTTTTGGCTTTAGCAACTTTTTCCTTCTCAATCTTAGCCTTACCAATAGCGATAGAAGGTCTCTCTTTTTTTTCTAATAACCCGCCTTTTTCTAATAAAGTTCTTACAACATCAGTTGGCTGAGCACCCTGAGTAAGCCTTGTTCTTAAAGCTTCTGTGTCAAGCCTAGTTTCTTTAGTTCTTGGGTTATAAAAACCTAGTTCTTGTAGAGGTCTACCATCTCTTCTGGAAGTACTATTGCATGCAACAATTCTGAAACTTGCCTCTTTTTTCTTTCCAAAGCGCTTAAGGCGCAATTTAATCATTTTAAATTAATGCATTTTTAATAATAATATCATTTAAAGGTAAAAATCAAGAAACTATAAATCGGCAAAACCTTTTTTCTTTTTATTATTTTTTTGTTTTTTCATTGGTTTATTACCACTCATCCCTCCCATTCCAGGCATACCTCCCATTCCTGGCATACCTCCCATTCCTGGCATACCTCCCATTCCTGGCATTCCTCCGTTAGACATTTGTTTCATAAAACCTCTCATTCTTTGAAAATCGGCTAAAACTTTATCTACATCTTTTGCTTCATAACCGCTACCTTGTGCGATTCTTTGTCTTCTTGAGGGGTGAGCGGCAAGAACTTCGGGTTTTTGTTTCTCCTCAAGAGTCATTGACGAGATCATAGATTCTATTTTCTTAAGTTGATCTTCTCCATCTTTTATCATCCCATCATCTATTTTATTCATTCCAGGAATCAATTTAATCAATCCACCAAGTGAACCCATTCTTTTAATTAATCTCATTTGCTTTACAAAATCATTAAAATCAAAAGTCGCTTCTTGAAGTTTCTTTTGCATCGCTTCTGCATCAGCAAGTTCAACTTCTTTTTGTGCTTTTTCAACAAGTGTCAATACATCGCCCATGCCTAAAATTCTGCTAGCCATTCTCTCTGGATGAAATGGTTGCAATGCCTCTATTTTTTCGCCTACACCTATAAATTTGATTGGTTTACCACTTATTTTTCTTATTGATAAAGCAGCTCCACCTCTTGAGTCACCATCCAACTTAGTTAATATCGCCCCTGTGATTCCTACTTTTTCATGAAATGATTTCGTTAAGTCTGCAGCTTCTTGCCCAATCATTGAATCAACAACAAGCAAAACCTCATCAGGATTAGAAACTTCTTTTATTCGAACCATTTCACTCATCATAGAATCATCAATTTGCAGTCTTCCTGCGGTATCAATAATTATCGAATTAAAATCATTTTCACAAGCAAAATTCAATGCTTCCTTTGCTATTTCTTCTGGTTTGCTATTTTTTTCTTTAGCTGAAAAAACTTCCAATTCATATTGACTTCCCAATGTTTTAAGCTGCTCTACAGCTGCTGGTCGATAAATATCTGCAGCCACCAAAAGAACTTTTTTATCTTTTTCCTTTAAATAAAGTCCTAATTTTCCTGTTGCAGTTGTTTTACCCGCTCCCTGAAGTCCAGCCATCAAAATGACTGTAGGACTATTTTCATTTTCGTTTAATGGAGAATTTTCATTCCCCATAATGTTAATCAATTCTTTATTTACAACTTCTATAAATTTTTGACCTGGGTTTACACCCCTAACTACTTCTTCTCCAATAGCTTTATCTTTGACATCTGATATAAATTCTTTTACTACAGACAAACTAACATCTGCATCAAGGAGTGCTCTTTTTACCTCCTTCAAGGCATCGTTTATATTATTTTCACTAATTTTTGCTTCGCCTCTTAAACCCTTTACTGCGTCTTCAAAGCGTGACGAGAGTTCATCAAACATTATTAAAAAGTAATTTTAATTATTATAGATGATCTTGAAGTTTGTAATTACAAGCCGCTCACGAAATCAACCAATTTCCATGATTTATTTGAAAAACCCAAAATATATTTAACTTTAAGGGGATTTAATGATGTTTCATTAACAAATTCTCCAGAATTCTTTACTAACCTCTCTAGATAATTCAATTCTACTAAAACAACTATCCGAGATGAAGTTTGCGATTCCAAATCAATCTTACGTATTTGGGAATTAATCTCCTTATAAATTCCTTTCTTGATATCGTTCTGTCTTTCTTCGATTGTTCGATCAATTAGACCTTTACTAACTATCTTAGAAAGATTAATTTCACTCTTTCCCGCTAAGTAATTACTTTTACTTAGAAGCCATCCATTAATTAAATTCCTTATATCTTCCAAAGAAGGTGAAGCTGTATTAAGTTCTTTGAATTTATAGGAAATCATTGAAATAGATTTCTCAGGAATAGAATTCAATTTACTTGAAGGAATTTTTTTTATTTCTTGAATAATATCTTTCTCACTAAGCTTTTGATTTTTATCTATGGCAATTAAAGATTTTTCAGCAATAGATTCATCCTGAATTGATTTTTTTAAATTATTTCTTAAAAATCCAATACCAATGCCAAATGCAAATAAGATCAAAAACGCATAAATATAAATTAAATAAGATGACCGCTTAAAAATCTCTTTATCCTTTAAGAATTCCCCAAAATTAAACTTTAATTCAGCAATTTTTTCAATTAAAAAAATATAAAACTCTATTGGTTTTTTCTTAAAGTATTCCTCATTGAATTCGATTTCTTTGGTCTCAACCCTTTCATAATCTTGCTTTATGCCACCAGGCCAAGGTAATCTCCTTTCTTCAATATTACCTAATAAATTATCAAAATCTTCAGTCGTTTTTGTGGAGGATTCCTTCTCAATCTGTTGGTTTTGAAGATTTGATCTAATTGAAATTTTATTTGATTTCTTTTCTAATTTTTCAATAAATTCTTGGATTTCCCTATCTTCAAACCAAGAATCTAAATCCACCTCTTTTGAGTCAATGTCTCTATACCCAACTAAAACATCATTCTCTAACCAATTTTTACAGAAAATACATATCCCTTCTAACTTATTTCCAGGATGATTATTAAGCCAATCTCGTAAATTTTCATCAGAACTACTTGAAAACCTTGCAGAGGCTTGGTCAATATCAGCTAAAAGCAAATCTAAACAACCAACTAGAGGCATTGAATCAAGACCTGATAAATTTAGTTTCTTTAAAATTCTCCTCGCTTCAAATAATTTTTCCGGCTTTCTTTTAGAGAAACCAATAGCTGTTAAGGATAGAAACGCTAAAAATCCTGCTTCTAATGATCCTCTTTTTTGCAATTCAAGAAACAAATCAATCTGTTCTTGCACTGTCAAAAATGGCTTAATTTGTTGAAAAAAAACTTCAAACTCTTCCTGATTTAAATAATCTTTATATTCAGATTTATTATTACCTTCCAAACCACCTCTTTTGATTATTAAATTTTCCAACATACTTAAGCCTTTTTTATGAGACTCTTGATCATTTAAATCCCTACTAAGTAGATCTAGGATTCTGTAAGGAAGTAAAGCAACTAAATCTTCTTCAAGTTCTTTTCTTATTTCTCCAAGCTTTCCCATTCTTTGTAGAAGTTGTATACCTTCATATAAAAAGTCTGCCGCGTTCGAATAGGATCTAAGCTGTTGTTCTTGAATTGCAGAATCTCTAGCTGTTAAAGCAGCCAATAATGTTAAATCAGCTTCTCTACTACTTCCTAAAGCTGGAGTTTGTGGGGGTTGCAATGCTTTTCTCGTTATTTTAAAAGCTTCTTTTGGTGAACCTGATTCCCAAAGAAGTATTAATCCTGCTACTTCTCTATTTGAGGAAAAATCCAATCCAGAACTACCATTTAATAACAAATTTTCGTACTCTCTTCTGCTTTCTGGATCTGTAAGTAAATCGGCAGTGAGGCGAAGCAACTCAGATCTTTGGGTTAAAACTTCATAAGTAAAACCTTCATCAGGTGTTTTATCTAACCGCAATTGAAACGCCCTTAATATTTCCTCAGATGTTGCAGAGGGGCTTACGCCAATTAAACGAAAATGGTCTAAAGGAAGTTCCAAACAAAAATATCCTATTGAAAATTCTTAGACAAATTTTATCAAGTTAAAAATTTTTTTCACAAGGTCTTACAGAGTTATTAAAAAAAATCATGAAAATCGCCCTTCACGGCATAGAATGTTAACAAATCAAAACTTCGTTAAGGTATTTTTCTTGGAAACACACGTAGAGAGAATCTCAAATCTTCAAGACCTAAAAAAAGCCGAATTAGATCGAGAAACCGGATTATTTCTTTATGAAGACATGACGCTTGGTCGTAGGTTTGAAGATAAGTGTGCGGAAATGTATTACAGGGGAAAAATGTTTGGTTTCGTTCATTTATATAACGGTCAAGAGGCTATAAGTACTGGAGTAATTGGCGCCATGAAAAAGAAACATGATTGGTTTTGTAGTACCTATCGCGATCATGTTCATGCACTAAGTGCAGGTGTTCCCTCATTTGAAGTAATGAGCGAACTTTTTGGTAAATCCACTGGTTGTAGCAAAGGCCGAGGTGGATCCATGCACTTATTTTCAAGAGAGCATCACCTACTCGGAGGATATGCATTTATTGGAGAGGGAATTCCAGTTGCCTTAGGGGCAGCCTTTTCAAGTAAATACAAAAAGGAAGTTACTGGAAATAGTAATATTGATGCCGTAACTGCAGCATTTTTTGGGGATGGGACTTGCAATAATGGGCAGTTTTTTGAATGTTTAAATATGGCTCAGTTATGGAAATTACCCATAATTTTTGTTGTTGAAAATAATAAATGGGCTATCGGTATGGCTCATGATAGAGCTACTAGTAATCCTGAAATCTGGAGAAAAGCGTCTGCTTTTGGCATGCACGGCGAGGAAGTTGATGGAATGGATGTATTAGCAGTAAGAGGGGCCGCACAAAGAGCAATTGAGAGAGCTAGGGCAGGAGAAGGTCCTACACTTTTAGAATGTTTAACTTATAGATATAGAGGGCATTCTCTTGCAGATCCAGATGAATTAAGATCTGAAAAAGAGAAGGAGTTTTGGGGGAAAAGAGATCCTATTAAGAAATTAGCTCAAGAAATTATTGACGGTAAGTTCGCTACGGAAGAAGAATTAAAAATTATTGAAAAGAAAATTGATGCTGAAATATCGGAGTCAGTTAAAAATGCAATTGAAGCGCCTGAACCTCCTTCAGAAGAATTAACCAAATATATTTGGGCAGAAGATTAGGTTAAATACCGCTAGGTAATTTTCTGGTTAAATTCCTTAATTTTCTAAGTGCCTTAAGTTCAACTTGTCTTACTCTTTCTCTAGAAACTTCTAATAATCTTCCAATTTCTGCAAGCGTATGTCTCTCATTTGCATCAAGTCCAAACCTTAGTTTGAGAACATGTTGTTCTTGCTCGCTTAAATGACTTAACCACTTGCCAAGTTGCTCTTGATGCATTTTCTGTTCAACTTGATCTAAAGGCTCTTCATTATTACTATCTGCAATTAAATCTCCTAAAAAGCTCCTGCCATCATCACCATTTACTGGAGCATCTAAACTACTTGTCGATAAAGCTTGTCTTAAAACAGAATCCAATTCTTCAACATCAATCTCCATTGCCTCTGCAATTTCAATTCTACTTGGCATAGCACCAAGCTTATGAGCCAAATCTCTACTAACTTTTCTAATAGAAGCTAACCTTTCACTTAAATGAACAGGTAAACGGATTGTTCTTGATTGGCAGGCAATTGCTCTTGTCATACTCTGCCTAATCCACCAAAAGGCATAAGTAGAAAACTTATAACCTCTTGTCGGATCAAATTTTTCAACAGCCCTCTCTAACCCAAGAGAACCTTCTTGTACTAAATCAAGTAATTCCAATCCTTTACCTTGATATTTTTTTGCCACACTGACAACTAGTCTTAAATTTGCTTTCATCATTCTTTCTTTAGCTCTTCGACCAATTTTTATAGTTCTTTTTTGCTGCGTTGTAAAATCATTAATCTTTTCATTTAATTGTCCATCTTCTGTAAGAATCATCATCTTCTGGACTTGATTACCCAATTCGATCTCTTCGGCGGGTGTTAATAAGGGAACTCTACCAATATTCTGCAAATACCAACTTATTGGGTCATTACTCCTCCTTTTATTAAGTTGTTCTGATTGAGTTGGTAATGATGAAACCATTTTTGACCTATCTAGGTAGTAAAACTTTCCTACACTTTTAAAGAAATGGCCAAATATTTAATGTGCGCTTCAGATTTCAAGTAATATTTGTATACTTATGTGTTTAAAACTATAAATAACTCTCTTAAATTGTTTCTTTCAAGATATTTGTCTCGTTTTTATATTTCTCATTAATTTTGTCAGTTCATCTCCAATAGCAGAAGCATTTGACCCACTTTTGCACTTTGATGCAGCAAATGAATGCAAAAGTACATATTTAGCAAAAAAATCTGTTGATATATTTCTACATAAGGTTAAATCAATCGCAGAACTACCAGCTACAAAACCAGATAAAAGATCACCCAATCCAGCTCGAGCTGTCTGAGAATCGGTTCCAAAAAGTTGCCATACTTTTTTATTATCAGCAACTATACTGTTAGCTCCTTTTAACAAAATACTGATATTGAATTCTTTTGCCGCATCACGAGCAAGCCCAACATTGGTCTTAGATTTAATATTAGGAAATAACCTTCCAAATTCTTTGCTATGTGGTGTAATCCATGTCTTAAACTTTCTCTCTAAAAAGAAATTTGCCCCCAACTTAGATTCCGAAATTCTATTAAGTGCATCTGCATCCAAGATCAATAATCCTCCAAAAGCCATAAGATAGTCTTTTGATTTTTGCCAATCATCATTATCAATTCCTATTCCTGGACCGACAGCTAATGAATCAAACGCACTTAAATCAATATTCTTTAATGCACTAAATAAAGATGCATTTCCATTTTGGTTAGATTGCATAGTTTCTTTTAAAACTATTTCTGGGGCAACTTGCCAAATAGATTCAGCAACTATCCCAGGAAGGACCGCAGAGATAAAGCCTGCTCCACTTGATATGGCCCCTTTTAACGCCAAGTATGCAGCACCAGGATATTTTTCACTTCCGGCTATTAGTAATGTTCTACCTCTTTGATATTTGTTGGAATTTTTTGGTAAAGAAGGTAAATCAATATTTTTTATATCTTTGTAAGTAACCTTAAAAATCTTTTTATCAATTTTGGACAGCTTACTATTAGGCATCCCAATATCTATATGGCGCAATTCTCCAATAAAAGGTAAAGCAGAATCTTGGGTCAACCCAATCTTATAAAGACCAATGGCCAAGGTATAGTCTGCCTTTACTGCGTCTTCTAAAAAAGGCTCTCCTTTATCAGGACATAACCCTGTTGGAATATCAATGCTTATTACCTTTCCAGATTTTTTATGAAATTTTTGATTAAACAGTTTAATTAATTTATCATCAACTTTTCTTGTTTGATTATTACCAAAAACTGCATCAATCCAAAGATCTTTCCCATTTGCATCAGGAGGCTCTACTAATTTTGTTACACCAATAGATGTAAGATAATTAAGGTGGTCATTTGTTAGTGTTTTTTTTATCGGGAATGGACACCATACCTGAACATAAAAACCTTTCAAAAAAAGCTCTCTAGCTATTACTGCACCATCCCCGCCATTATGCCCAGGACCTATAAAAACAGTTATTCCATTCTTGAGAAGAGGTTTCTTTTTTAAGAGCCATCTACTAATTTGGATACCAGCTTTTTCCATCAATGCTTCTTGTGGCATTCCATCAGAAAACATTTCTTTCTCTACTATCAACATTTGCTTTGAATCAACAATTAAATGTTTAGAATCAATTGTTGGCCACACAATTTCGTTCATAATTAGTACAAAGCAATTAAAGAACTGTTTAAAAATTTAAACTTCCATGTTAAAGATACAAAAGGATAAAAAATTAGAGAACTTTTTTTCCTCTAATAATAAAACTAAAAAGAAGAAAAATATTATTGTAGGTCTTTCTGGTGGCGTAGATAGTTCCCTTTCAGCTGCTCTTCTTGTAGAAAGAGGCTGGAATGTTGAGGGACTAACTCTTTGGCTAATGAAAGGACAAGGCTCCTGTTGTTCTGAAGGATTAGTAGATGCTGCTGGCCTTTGTGAAGATTTGGGAATTAATCATAAAATAATAGACTCAAGAGAAATTTTCGAAAGAGAGGTAATTAAAAAAACTACTGAAAGCTATGAGAAAGGATTCACTCCACTGCCATGTTCGATGTGCAACAAGAATGTGAAGTTTGAAGAGATGCTTAATTACGCAATAAACAAAAAAGACTTTACTCATATTGCGACCGGACATTACGCAAGGATAAAAAAATCATCTTATGCTGAAACACTTTATTGCAAGAGCTTTGTATTTAAGGACTTCCTTCTTCTCAGAGGTGCTGACGAAAACAAAGACCAAAGTTATTTTCTTTATTCTCTTTCACAAGAAGTACTAAGCAGATTAGAATTTCCTCTTGGTGAAATGAAAAAAGAAGAGACAAGAAAGGAAGCCCTGAGATTAGGCCTTAGAACTGCTCAAAAACCAGAAAGTCAAGATTTATGTTTAGTTGAGCATTATGGATCAATGCAGAGATTTATCGACAAACACATTGAACCCAAAGAAGGAGAAATTGTTCATGTAAATGGGAAAGTCCTAGGAACGCACAATGGGATTCAGCACTTTACAGTAGGTCAAAGAAAAGGTTTAGGCATTGCTTGGCCTGAACCATTATATGTAAAAAGTTTAGACAGGGTAAAAAACATAGTTTATGTAGCAGATAAAAGTGATCTATTTAATAGAGAAGCAATAATTAGTAAGGTTAACTGGGTTTCAATTGAAGAACCTAAACAAGAGATAGAAGTAGAAGCACAAATCAGATATAGAAGTCATCCAGTAAAAGGAACTTTAATACCTTTGAAAAATTTAGATAATCCAACGACAACATTTAAATTAATTTTTGAAGAAAGTCAAAGTTCGGTAACACCCGGACAAGCTGCAGTTTTTTATAAAGAAGAAATTTTATTAGGTGGCGGATTAATTAATTTTCCAAAAGAAATTTAATCCCATAAAAAATATAAACAATAACAAAATAGGTTGATCTCCAAATTTTGTATAGAAGGTCTTTTCGGATGAAAAATTAGGGAAAACTACTTTATTTTGCTCCTCATTTAAATCTAGAAGTTGAATTATTTTCCCATCATCTTTAATTAAACCCGAAGGACCAGTGTTTGATACAAGTAGATTATCTTTTTTATTTTCAATACTTCTCAATCTTGCCAAAGACAAGAATTGATTATAAAGCTTAGTTGGATAGGGATCTAAATTTGCTGCAGTTATTATTAGTTTTGCACCGTTATTAATAGCCTTTCTTATTTTCAATCCATCACTAATTTCATAACAAATAGCCACTGCTAGAGGTTGTGTAAATTTAGGATCAAAAAATCTTGAATCAGAGCCTGGTTGAATACCTCCTACTGCAGATAATCCTCTTGAAAAACTATCTAGAAATCTAGGTATTTTTTCACCTAATGGAACAAGTCTATTTTTATCTATAAATGAGGTAAAAGATTTATCTCCAATTTGAAATCCGAGTAAAGAACTTCTTAACTCATTATTAGGATTTCTGAAACCTCCTGCCAAGGTATTAACCTTAAAGCCTTTAGATAAATAAAAATTATTATATAGAGTCCCTTCAGGAGCAACGAGAAGTTTTACTTGATTAGCTAAAGCATATTCTTGAGCAATAGATTGTTTTTCTTTAATAAATTCATCATCTATTTTTAATTTTTCTCTTGTTGGTATATTTGTTTGCCAAATAGCTACTGGATATTCATAATCTCTTTTAATTGGAGTTGTTAAGCCCCCAAATAGATGTAAGAAAAAAATAATAAAAAGTCCGAAAATAAATATTTTTTTAAAATGAATTTTTCTTCTCCATCTACCGTGACTAAAAAATATCCAAAATCCAATCAATATTTGTAATACGCATAAACCGCTTGCGCCAATCCATCTTGCCAAACCAGCAAGATAAATATCACTTGGAACAAGACTCTCGCCTAAACCTATCCAAAAAAAAGGTGTTTGAGAAAGTATCAATTCACCAATCCCCCAAGTCAAAGATAAAAAAAATACTTTTACGGTTAAAGGTAATATTTTCATTTTAAAAACATCCTCTTTCCAGAGAATAATTTCAACTAACAAACCCCATAAATAAACTAATAACCCACCCAGAAAAGCACAAAATAATAATATTGAAATGGTGATTATTAAACTTGCAAGCCATGAAAAACCTAGCCATGTTAATGGATGAAGATCATAAAGCCAAGAATGACTTATTAAGATAAAGAAAAAACCCCAACAAAAATTCCCTATCCTTCTTTCACTTCCATTCCATAAAATAAATAATGATATCGGCATAAAAATCAGCCAAAAATGGGTTGCAACAGAAATTCCTCCTAAGATGCCACCTAAACATGGGTAAAAATATTGTTTTAAACTTTTAACTTGAGTTGGGATTAACAATCTAAAATTTCAAATTAAATTTAAAATCACACATTTATTGTACCTTTATTCTGTAATATTAGTTTTAGTAACTTTCAAAATCTAGGTGAAAGAAGTCTTTATCAGTTTTGCAGTTTTTGTTTTTTGTGTTTCATTAACTATTTTCAGTCAATTTAATTCACCTCAAGTTGTTAATGCTGCTGAATCAGAAAATCAATTAATTCAACAAAAGCCTCTTGCAAAATCATCAAATACTTCAAATAATAATTTATTTGAACTAGACCCATCAGATCCAAATCCTATACTTTTCGCTATGGCAGAAGAAACACCATCAAACAGCAATTCAAGGACTACAGAAAGTGGTCTTATTATTGCAGATATCGTAAATGGGGAAGGAGATGAAGCTAGTGCTGGACAAACAGTTACTGTAAATTACACAGGAATTTTAGAAGACGGGACACAATTTGATACCAGTATCGGAAGAGCTCCATTCAGCTTTCCCTTGGGTGCTGGACGAGTAATAAAAGGTTGGGACGAAGGTGTAGCAGGCATGAAAGTTGGAGGTAAAAGAAAATTGACAATACCTCCGGAGCTTGGATACGGATCGAGAGGAGCAGGAAATGTAATACCTGCTAATGCGACTTTAATATTTGAAGTTGAATTATTAAAAGTCAATTAAATTAAGTAAGAAAAATATCTAAGACTTTTCAATTTAGTTAATCTCCAAGTAATATATATACAACATCAAATATTTGAAATGTTAAGTAAATTCATCAATTCTTTTCTAAATAAAAAATCCCCAATGACAGTCCATGCTCACTGTGACGGTCCTTGTGGTGTTTACGACCCAGCATCTACGAGAGTTGCAGCTGAAGCAGTTTTATCAATGACAAAAAAACTTATTGCATTAGAAGCTCCTTCTAGCACTGATTCAGCAGAGTGGGCTGCATACAGTAATACATTTTCTAGATATGTTGCAGTTAAAGAAGAGCAAGCAAAAGAAACAAAGAAAGAAATTCTAATTTTATGGACAGATTACTTTAAACCAGTTCACTTAGAAACTTATCCAGACTTACATGAAACCATTTGGAAGGCGGCCAAATTATGCAGTGCATGCAAAGTTAATATTGAATTAGCTCAAGCTGAAGAACTTATGAGTTATGTAGAAAAGATTCATAGTATTTTCTGGGCTTCAAAAGGAAGATCAGACGCTTTTGTAAAAGCTAGTTAACCAGAATTATTTTCAAAAGTTTTTTTGATTTTATTTTATTTTTTTTAGGTTTAAGAAAAACTGCCATTATTAGTGGTGAGTCGATGTTACCTTACCTAAAAGAAGGGGATATTGTATTCTTTAAAAAATATAAAAAGAATAAATCAATACTTAAAAATCGACAAATAGTTATTTTTAATCATCCACTTAAAAATAAAAACCTAATAAAAAGAATAAATTCAGTGAATCAAAATAATATTGAGGTTATTGGCGACAATCTTGAATTTAGCGAAGATAGTAATAAATTTGGATTAATCAATAACGAAAAAATAATTGGGATTGTCACCTCTAAATTAATTATTCCTAAATTAAAAAATTTTTTAATTCAAAAAAACAGAAGCACTTCTTTGAATCCAAAATAATCCCAAAGAAAAGGAAAGCCCTCCTGCTACAGCTATTAATCTTTTAATAAATTTTTGACTTGCTTTAAAGGTGGTAAAAGATATTAAACAAGTAAAAAGATTCATACTTATTAGTGAACCAATCAAATATGAAATCAAATATAAGCAAGCGCTTGTTAAAGGTAGTGCTAAAGCAGGAAGAACTGCAAGAAAATGTGAACCTCCAGCTATACCGTGTAGCAAGCCTAAACCAGTCAAAGCATGTGAGTGCTTATTATTATTTTTTTGTTCCTTAACATGAAAGTGAAAGTGACGATGGGCAATTCCATTCTCATGCTTATGGGAATGCGAATGGATACTTAATTGAAAAGAATTTTTTATAGCAAATACTCCAACAATTAGAAGAGAAATTCCAACTAGGAATTCGGCAATATTAGAAAATTTATTTAATGGCGTAATATCCTTAATAAAAATCGCTAGAAAAGCTAACAAGAGGACACCTGAAGAGTGTCCTAAGCCCCATGAGAAACTATTTTTAAGAGCTTTTTGGGGATTATTAATCGCTGCTGGTACCATTGCAATTAGATGATCAGCGCCACTAACTACATGCACGAATCCTGCAACTATACCTGTTAAAATTACAGCCTGCATATATATTCAGTACAACTCTGTTTATTTAATTTTATAGCACGATTTGAAGTCAATATTAAATTGAGTTAAATAATTTCTTGAACGATTGTTCAATATCAGTTTCTCTCATAAAAGTTTCACCAATTAATACTCCCTTGATTCCAATAGATCTAAGTGATTCTAAATCTTCGGCACAATTAATTCCAGATTCACTTATGGGAATAATTTTTTGTTTTAAAAATATATCTGCATATGTATGCATCAATTCTATTGATATTTTTAAATCCGTTTTAAAAGTCTTTAAGTCCCTATTATTTATTCCAATCAAATTAAAAGATTTTAACTTTAGAATCCTTTCTAATTCATTAGAGTTATGGACTTCAACAAGAACACTCATCTTTAAATTATCAGCAATTTTCTTTAAATAAATTAAATCGTCATCACTTAAAATCGCAGCGATTAATAATATTGCATCAGCACCAGATACCCTTGCTTTATAAATCTGATAAGCAGAAATAATAAAATCTTTGCAGAGTAGAGGGAGATTAGTTGATCTCCTTACAGTTTCGAGTATTTCATAACTACCTTGAAAAAACCTTTTATCGGTAAGTACTGAGATACATGATGCACCTAATCCTTCATAACATATAGCTATGTTTTCAGGGTTAAAATCTTTTCTAATAACTCCTTTACTAGGACTAGCTTTTTTTATTTCGGCAATAACTCCTGGTTTTATTTTTGACTCCAAAATATTTTTATAAAAATCTTTGGGAGTAGGAAGTTTTTCAATCTTTTTGATGAGATCTTCTAAAGAGACTATTTTTTTAAAATTCTTAATTTCAATATCCTTGTGCCATACAATTTCTTCCAGAATATTTTTTGCTTGTGCTTCTCTATGAGGTACAGCATATTCTAAATTTTCTACCCTTACTGTTGGATTTGGTGGCCTGCGTCTTATCTCCATTAATTTTAGAAATTATTTTATTTGAGAAGCCGCTTGTTTATATGCGACCTCAACTACTTCACTAAGAGTAGGATGAGTATGAACTTCTTTAGATAATTCAATTACATCTTGGTTCCTTGAAATAGCGTTCGAAATTTCTTGAATTAAATCAGCTGCATGTAACCCAAAAATATGAGCACCTAATACTTTCCCATTATCTTTGTTGAAAATCAACTTTAGCAATCCGTCACTCTCCAATTCAGCCAAAGCTTTTGAATTAGCCTTAAAGAAACTTTTGACAACTCCCAAAGTAAAATTTTCTTTTGCAGATATCTCTTTAGCTTCAACTTCAGAGAGACCAACTGAACTTATCTCTGGGTGAGTAAAGGTTGCTGCAGGGATACTTTTATAGTTAATTTCGACATTACCACCGCAAATATTATCAACAGCAATAGTACCCTGTGCTGCAGCTGTATGGGCAAGCATTAGTTTGCCCGTTACATCTCCAACAGCCCAAATGTTAGGTATTATTTCATCACCATTCATAACTCTCATTTGATCATCTACTGGAATGAAACCTTTTACTGTTTCGATACCAACCGACTCAAGATTTAAGTTATTACTATTTGGACTTCTGCCAGTTGCAACTAGTACAGCGTCAACTTCTAAAGTTTCTACAACTTCCTTAGATTTTGCATCCGTCAGTTCTATTTTTACAGGGCATCCAGGTATTATTTTTGTCGCAAAGACATTTGATTTTGTGTCTATATCTCTTGCTTGAATAAGGTTCTTCTTGGCAATTTTAGTGATGTCTGGATCAAATGTTGGCATAATATTCTCCAAAGCCTCGATCATGGTAACTTCACAACCAAGCGCGGTATAAACATCAGCAAATTCTAGTCCTATATATCCGCTTCCAATAATTGCTATCCATCTTGGAAGCCACTCAAGTTTAACCGCATCATCACTAGTAAATACGGTCCTATTATCCAAAGTTATTCCACGTGGCACAAAAGGAGAAGAGCCTGTTGCTATAACAATATTCTTACATGTGAAAATTTTATCAATTCCGTTTTTATCTCTTACACCTACTTTTTGATTTCCTTCAATTCTTCCAATGCCCAAAATAATTTCAACTCCACTCCTTTTAAGAGTTTTTGTTAAATTTTCTCTAACATTTAAGACTAAATTATTTGCATGATCTGCAATTTTTGATCTCTCGAACCTTACTGGTGAAGCATGTATACCAAATTTAGCTAAATGTTCATAATCAGCTATTTCTCTAACTTTTCCACTTGCAGCCAAAAGAGCTTTAGATGGAACACAACCTTTGTTAACACAAGTGCCTCCCATGTCAGAAGATTCTACTATTGCGACTTTCAGTCCCTTACCAGCAGCATGTTTAGCGGCATCAAAACCTCCATATCCTGCTCCTATTACGATTAAATCAAAATCAAAACTTGAATCAGTCACTTTTTATTTATTTATTTAGAGGTGTATGCGACTCTTTTTCGTTCTAGTAATAACGGAACTGCAACACAAGCCACATTCAATGATTCTACAAGCTCACTATGCGGAATTGTAATTGTTTCATTAAAAGCTTCTTGAATTTTTTTATGAATACCTTGACCTTCATTACCCAAAATTAATGCGGTACGTCTAGACCAATCAACTTCCCAGTAAGGTTTTGAAGCTTTTTTTGAACTCTCATTATGGCTACTAGTAGAGAGAATCTTAAATCCTACATTTGATAATTCAGACAAAGACTTAAGTAAAGAATTTAATATTTCTTCTTCAATTCCATCAAATCTTAAAAATGGCAGATGAAAAACTGCACCTGAGGATGCTCTTAATACCTTTTGGCCTAATGGGTGCGCACCTCCAGCTAAAAAAATTGCATTCACACCCGCAGCTAAAGCAGTTCTAAATAGATTACCCATATTCCCAGGATCTTGAATCCTGTCGAGAACAAGAACAAAATCATGTTTTATATTAAATTGATAATTAGGTATTGCTGAAATCTCTACTAAAGCTGCTATCCCATCTGGATTAATTGTTGAAATAGCAGATGCCAAGACTTCCTCTGAGACAATATTTATTAATGACTGATGAAATTTTTTGCTTAGATTTTGATTCTTTCTTAGCCATTTTTCGGTAACTAAAATCTTAGAGGGATTTTTTCCAGACTTCAGCAATTCTTCAATGAGATGAGTACCCTCTATGCAAAAAAAGTCTTTATCTTTTGGAGATGATCCTCTTTTAAATGATCTAAATCTTTTAACTAGATTATTGTTTTTACTAGTTATTTTTAAAAAAGTATTTTCTATGAGTAATTTGAAAAATTTGTTATCAACTATATTTTAATTACATAAATATTTTGATCAATTATTTATTAAATTTTTATTTCCCAAGAAATCAAAACATACATTTTCACTTTTAATTAATATTCATGACGTTACATAGGGTGGACTTAATATTATTAGTTTGTCATGATGAGCCTAATAAATTAAGTCTTAATGATTTGCGGAAGCAAAACGAAGTCATATCTTAAATCGCAAAATTTAAAGATTCTTGGCCAAGGCAAGTTAAATGGAATAGTTGAAATAAGTGGTGCTAAGAATTCCGCCTTAGTTTTATTAGCCTCATCATTGCTAACTAATGAAAAAATAATTCTTGAAAATGTACCTTTTCTCACTGATATTGAAAAGATGGGGAATATCCTAAAGAATTTAGGAGTGAATTTAGTTCGTAAAAACAATCAACTAGAAATAGATCCAACAACTATTTCGATTAAAGAACTTCCATATGAACTTGTTAAAGGATTAAGAGCTAGTTTCTTTTGTATAGGTGCACTATTAACTAAATTTGGAGAAGCTCAAGTACCGTTACCAGGTGGATGCAATATTGGTTCAAGGCCAATAGACGAGCACATTAATGGACTAATCGCATTAGGAGCAGAAATTATTATTGAAGAGGGAATTGTCAAGGCAAAAACAAGGGGGAACAAAAATAGACTCAATGGAACTTATATTAAATTAAATTGTCCAAGTGTAGGTGCGACTGAAACTTTAATAATGGCAGCATCTTTAGCCAAAGGAAGAACTACTATTGAAAATGCTGCTAGAGAGCCTGAAGTTCAAGATTTATGCCAAATGCTTAATAAAATGGGGGCAAAAATTTATGACTCCGGTAAAGAAACAATTATTATTGATGGTGTTAATAAGCTTTGCGGATGTACCCATAAAGTAATTCCAGACCGAATAGAAGCTGGAACTTTTCTAATAGCTGCTGCTGCAACTTCCTCTTCAATAACAATTTCTCCAGTAATCCCTCATCATCTTGAAGCTGTTACTAATAAGCTTCAAGAGAGTGGGAGTAAAATTACGATTAAAGGTAATTCGATTTCTATCAAGAGTAAAGAGATTAAAGGAGTAGATATTGAAACAGCTCCTTTTCCAGGATTTCCTACTGATTTGCAGGCACCATTTACAGCTCTAATGACAATCGCAAATGGTGAATCAAAGATAACCGAAACAATTTTCGAAAACAGAATGAATCATATTTATTTACTTAATGAAATGGGCGCCCGTATAAAACTAAACAAAAACGTAGCTCATATCAAAGGTGTTAAAACAATTAATGGGATGAATCTAATTGGCTCAGATTTAAGGTCATCAGCTGCATTAATAATTGCAGGAATCGTCGCAAAAGGGAGTAGCAACATCTATGGATTAGAACATTTAGATAGAGGTTATGAAAATTTTGAATTAAAACTAAAAAATTTAGGTATTAAAATAACTAGAGAGATCAGTAAAAGTAATTTTAAGGAGAATGGATATAAAATTGAATCTAAATCTGAGAATTTTTCAAAACTCGAAGCAGCTTAGTCTTTACAGAGATATTTTAAAACCAAGAAAGTTGATTCATACGTAAGCTATATTGATTAATGAAATACAACCCAAAAATAATATTAACAGAACTAGAAAGCGATTAGACCAAATTTTATTTAAACCATTAAATTTGAGTTCATTCATGCCCAAGTTCCGCTATTAGATCCGAATGTTGTCAATATAGTCACTGCAATAAAAAGATAAGGGACAAATTTAAAGGATAATTTTTTAGCTTGAGTTTTAGACATTTGTTTTTTATCAGATATAACACAATTATAACACAATATTACTAATCATGAAGCTATCTCCCTTTAAATAAGACTTTTACTCGTATTTAATCACAAAAATGTATCATAACTGTTTAAATTTTCTTTTTTTACCTTATTTATTGTCAGCAAATTCAATAAATATAATTCTATATATTTAACGAAAAGATTAACTATCAACAAACGTTATCTTGATTACTAATCCTTGAACAAAACAATAGTCAATAAGTTGATTTTTGTTATAATAAAAAAGTTCATTTTTTCAAAAGCCTTGGGAGCGTGGTGGAATTGGTAGACGCACCGCACTCAAAATGCGGCACCTTCGGGTATGTCGGTTCAAGTCCGACCGCTCCCACTTTGATGAATACCTATAGTCGATTCGATATATCTTTCAAAAAAGGAAAAGGTTGTTGGCTATGGGACAGTACAGGTAAAAAGTATCTTGATGCAGTTGCTGGTATCGCAACTTGTAGTCTTGGACATAGCGATAGAGTTTTAAGAAGGAGGCTATCAAATCAACTAAAAAAGATTCAGCACATTTCCAATCTCTACAACATTGAAGAACAAGAACAATTAAGCAGAACTTTAACAAATATAAGTTGTGCCAAAAGCGTCTTCTTCTGCAACAGTGGTGCGGAAGCAAATGAATCAGCAATTAAATTAATTAAAAAATATGGTAATACAACAAATAAAGGTAAAGAATCAATTATTCTTGCAGCAGAATCTAGCTTTCATGGAAGGACGCTAGCAGCCTTGAGTGCTACTGGACAGCCCAAATATCAAAAAGGTTTCGAACCAATGATTCAAGGGTTCAAATTTTTTAAATTTAACAATTTTGATTCGGTAAAAAAAATATTTGAGGAGTGTGAAAATAATGATCAAAAAATTTCCGGCGTTTTAGTTGAACCAATACAAGGAGAAGGTGGCGTAATTCCTGGAAGTAAAATATTTTTTAAAAGCCTGAGAGATATATGTGATAAATATAATTCTCTTCTCATTTTAGATGAGGTCCAAAGTGGAGTAGGTCGAACTGGAAAAATGTGGGGTTATGAGAATTTAGGAATTGAACCTGATGGATTCACCCTTGCTAAAGGATTAGGCGGAGGTCATGCAATTGGAGCATTATTAGTAAAAGAAAAAGCTAACATTTTTTTTCCAGGAGATCATGCAAGCACTTTTGGGGGGAACCCTTTCGCCTGTAAAGCTGCCCTAACTGTATTAGAAGAAATAAATAGAAGAAATCTTATCAATAATGTTTATCTAAGAGGGGAACAATTAAGTGCTGGATTTGAAGAATTGTCAAAAAAATTTCCTAATATTATTACCGGAAAAAGAGGTTTAGGTTTAATACAAGGTCTTGTTATCAATGATGATTATGCTGATGCAAAAAAAATTACATTAAAAGCATTTGATAAAGGATTACTAGTAGTTCCTGCAGGAGGAAACGTTGTAAGGATTGTCCCACCATTAGTTATATCTCGAAGAGAAATTAATATTCTTTTGGATAAGCTAAATTCAATTTTTGAAGAGTTATAGCAATTTAAATTTTGAAAAATGCAAATTTAAAAATTTTTGAATTATTATCACCTAAATATGAAAGGGATAATATCAAGTTAGGTTTATCAAGAATTAAAAAAGCACTTCAAGAACTTGGTAATCCTTGCGAGAATATCCCTGCTATACAAATTATTGGGACCAATGGGAAAGGATCAATCGCGGCATATTTAGAAAGTATACTTTTTGAAGCTAAAAGGAATTTTGGTGTAACGACATCTCCCCATCTTTTGGACGTATGCGAGAGGATTAGAGTTAATAAAAAAAATATTAACAAAACTGATTTTGAAAGAATCTATAGATCAATTGAAAAAAATTTTTCAACATTTGAATTAACTCCTTTTGAAAAAATCATTTGCTGCGCACTAAATTTTTTTGACAAAAAAAAAGTTGAATTGCTCATTCTTGAAGCTGGCTTAGGGGGACGATTAGACGCGACAACAGCCCATAAATCTAGACCAATAATTGCTATTGGGAATATTGGCTTAGACCATAAAGAATTTCTTGGAGATACGATTGAAAAAATTGCCGAAGAAAAATTAGCAGTTATTGAAAAAAACTCAATTGTCATCTCATGTAAACAAAATAGTCAAGTTGAAAATTTAATAATCAAAAAAGTTAAAGAGGTTGGAGCAGAAATTATCTGGAAAGATTCAATTTCAAACAGCTATAAGCTTGGATTAAAAGGAATTTTTCAAAAGCAAAATGCTTCAGTAGCTGTTGGAGCAATTGAAGCGCTGAATAATTTGGGATTTAATATAAAAGGAAAACAAATATCTGAAGGTCTTAAAAAGACATCTTGGAACGGAAGGCTAGAAATAATAAATTATTTGAACAAAGAAATTCTTGTAGATTGTGCGCATAATTATCCTGCTGCAAAAGCACTCTCTGAGGAGCGAAGCAATTGGGAGAATGAACACAAAGGAATTTATTGGATTTTAGGTATCCAAAGACAAAAAGATATTTACGCAATATTAAAAACACTTCTAAAGAAAAATGATCACTTATTACTTGTGCCAGTTCCAAACCAACCTAGTTGGCAATTAAACGAACTCTCTCAGATTAAAGAAATTGACCTTCAAAAAACAATTGAATTTAAAACATTTGAACTTGCCATTGACTATTTATTTTCCCTAGAAAAATGGCCACCTAATCATCCTGTTCTAACAGGTTCTATTTTTTTAGTTGCTGAATTTATTAGATTTACAAATAAACAGAAATGTTAAATATTAAATTGTTCCTTTACTTCCCAACCTTCCAATTTTCCAGGATTTAATAGCCCTTTAGGATCAAATTTTAATTTCGCTTTTACTTGATCTGCGTCAACCACTCCTAGGCCTCCGCCTTCGACAGTTAAAACATGGGGATTAAAAATAAACGCTCCAAGTTTCTTACAATCTTCCATTATTTCATTTAATTCATCTATCCCATTCCACCTTAATACAGGCAAAGCCGCTAATCGCGGTGATCCTTGTTGAGAAACTGCCTCTAGATGCCAAAGAACTGTTTTACCCCATTTTTTTCTCAAAAAATTAATTAATTCTAGTTCATTATTAAATGGCAAAAGCATCTGCAAATAAGTCCAATTTTTATCCCTAGACCTCATATGAAGAGTTGTATGATTCCATACGACTTCAGTAATTCCATTAACGAGTTTTTCTTCTTCCCCAAGGAGGGTAAATTCAACTTTGAATTTTTTACAAATCAACTCGATGGTTTTTATTCCTCCAAGAGTAGATTGAATTAATATCTTGTGACTTCTAGAATTAGTTTTAAACCATTTTGGCATTTGATCTGCAATTTCATCTTCAAGAATTGCTCCTAGTTTCAGATCAATTGCTGCGCTGGTCAGAGTTTTTAATATTTCTATTGTTTTTTCAAATTCAATACAGTCGATAACTATTGAATACCACTTACGTTTGATATCAGTAGCAAGTAGTAAAGAAGTAATTATTCCATTAGTCCCATAAGCATGATTCAAAGGTTCGGATTCTTCAGCATCAAATTTTAATAATTCAGGTTTTTCATTCATCGTTACTGCCTCTAAACCAATAAGATTTCCTGGATCTCTTAAAAATCCCCACCTAATTGAACCAATACCTCCTGATCCACCTGCAATAAAACCTCCAATTGTTGCAGTTTTCCAAGTACTAGGAAGCAGCCTCAATTCCCTCCCATATTTCTCTAATTGTTTATTCAAATCTCCCATAACACAGCCAGACTGTACTTTTACAAAACCTGTATCTGGATCAAATTCTTCTAACTTATTAAAGTTACTCATCTGCATTACAACTCCTTTAAACAATGGGACAGCTTGTCCATAATTACCTGTACCTGAACCCCTTAAAGTAAGTGGGATAGAAAATTCCCAACAAATTTCTGCTATTTCCTTTACTGCTCTGGGATCACTAGGTCTTACAACCAAATCAGCAATACATTCGTCTAATTTTTCAGTAAGGATTGGAGAGTAGTTATAAAAATCTTTTGAAAGTCTTTTTATGTCAGATTGGCTTTCAATAATCTCTAAGTTTTTAACTTCCCTAAATTTGTCTATAAATTTAAGAGTATTTGATGTCATTAATTAAATTCTTATTGTTTTGTATATAAATTAGCCTATTAGCAATATAAATCGCCTTTTATAAAAACTTTTCTCTTTAAGGAACTCGAAAAAACATCTGCCCATCTTTGTGCATCTAAAATCACAAAATCAGCAGGACAACCCTTTTTAATTAAACCATCCCACTTTAAGTTTAATAATCTGCTTGGAGCTAAAAAAATAGAAGATAGAGTCATTCTCTCCCAGGGATTTAGTTGAAGCATAGGTATCGAGCAAGACAACATATAAAAAGGATCAAAATTACCAAATGGGTACCAGGGATCTTGAACGTTATCACTACCTAGAGATACATCCACGTGTGATTTTTGTAATTGCTTTATTGGAGCAACTGGTCTTTTTAATGAGGTAGTTTTATTACTTCGATTGAGCAGCCAAAAATTTGTTAGAGGTAAAGCAATAACTTTAATATTTTTCTCAGCCATTTTTTCTCCTAAATTTAAAATCTCTCTATGACTTAGATAAATAAGACTACTCAAATGACTACAAGTAATTGGAATACTATTAATTTTTAAATTTTCGATTGTCTCCAATAAAACTTTTATTCCCGCTCCAGGCTCAATGATCGATTCGTCTATATGTAAATCAATTTCTAATTTATATTTACTAGCTAGATGAAGCATCTTTGCGAGAAATTTGCTTGTATCTTTTTTATTGAAAGGAGGAACAATTACACCTCCTAAAATACCTCCACTAGAGGAAAATATTTTTGCCAAATCTTCTCCATTAGTTGTATCCCAGAATTCCAATGGAGCTAAAGCAACGAATTGTAAAATCAACTCAGATGAAAATTTTTTTTGTAATTTAAAAAGTTCAATCCAAATATCAATAGATTGACTTTTGTAAGTATCAATATGACTTCTAATAGCTCGGTATCCATTTTGTATGGCAAGTTTTAATGATTTCTCAACTCTTTCAAGAACCTTATCTGTAGTTCTAGTTTTATGTTCTTCAAGATTTACTGATAATGCACCTCCATAGTTTGATTCCAGATTAGGAAAGTCTGCCCATGTAAAAGATTTATCAAAATGCGAATGCGTTTCAACAAATCTTGGGAATAAAATATTTTTTGGTTTTGTAACTTTATTTTTTAAAGGCTTTAACTCAGAAACAAATCCATCCTCCCAACTAATGGAAACTGAACATAAATCCTCTATATCGATAATGAGGTTATCTATATCTTCTATTAAACAAAGGCTTCTGGGAATAAGAACCTCAGCTGTGCCGGAATTACTCAAATTTTTAAATTTTCTTTTATTTTAAATCATAAGAAAACTTTACTGAATTAGAAAATAATTCAAATTTCGCTAAAAGATAAAAATAACTATGAAAAATTCCCCTTGAGTTGTTAAATTTATAAATGTGAGGCGGGCGTCGCCAAGTGGTTAAGGCAGCGGCTTGTGGCGCCGCTATTCGGGGGTTCGAATCCCCTCGCTCGCCCTCAAAAATATTGCAGCAAAATTATTTAACTTGTAATTTTGAATTAAAAAATCATAAAAAATTCCTAGCAAAGTGCTAACAAAAACAAAATCAGACGAAAAAAAAACTCAAAAGAATTCAACTAATGGCAGTTATTGGATAACCACATTTGGATGCCAAATGAACAAGGCTGATTCTGAGAGAATGGCTGGGACATTAGAGAAAATGGGATACACCAGAGCAGATAATGAATTAAATGCCGATTTGGTCTTGTACAATACATGCACTATTAGAGATAATGCAGAGCAAAAAGTTTATAGCTTTCTAGGAAGACAAGCAAAAAGAAAGCACAAAACACCTAGCTTAAAACTTATTGTTGCAGGTTGTCTTGCTCAGCAAGAGGGAGAATCCTTACTAAGAAGAGTCCCAGAACTTGATCTGGTTATGGGGCCTCAACACGTAAATAATCTTGAGAATCTTCTAGGGAAAGTTGATTTAGGAAATCAAGTTGCTGCTACAGAAGAAACCTTCATTTCTGAAGATATAACAAGTGCCAGAAGAGAAAGCTCTATTTGTGGCTGGGTTAATATCATCTATGGATGTAATGAAAGATGTTCATATTGTGTAGTCCCCTCTGTCAGAGGGAAAGAGCAATCAAGATATCCAAATGCGATAAAAAGTGAGATCCAAAAATTAGCTGATAATAATTTTAAAGAAATTACTCTTTTGGGTCAGAACATTGATGCTTATGGTAGAGACCTTCCAGGAACTACAAAAGAGGGGAGAAAAGAGAATACCCTTACTGATCTTTTGTATTATATTCACGATGTTAAAGGAATTCGCAGAATAAGATTTGCTACTAGTCATCCAAGATATTTTTCAAAAAGATTGATTCAAGCTTGTTATGAACTTGATAAAGTCTGTGAACATTTCCATATCCCCTTCCAAAGTGGAAATGATGAAATTTTAAAGCAAATGTCCAGAGGATATTCTATTAAAAAGTATAAAAATATTATCGAGAACATAAGGTCATTAATGCCAGATGCATCAATCACAGCTGACGCTATAGTTGCTTTCCCAGGAGAAACCGAACAACAATATCAAGATACATTAAAGCTAATATCAGAAATTGGCTTTGATCAGGTTAATACAGCAGCATACTCTCCAAGACCAAATACGCCTGCAGCAGTTTGGACGAATCAACTTTCGGAAGAGGTAAAAAAAGCTAGATTACAGGAAATTAATGATTTGGTCGAGAAAACTGCTAGGAGTAGAAATCAAAGATATATCAATAATATCGAAAGCGTTTTAATTGAGGGTTTAAATCCAAAAAATTCCTCTCAAATCATGGGTAGAACTAGAACAAATAGATTAACTTTCGTAGAGATTCCCAAAAACATTAACTTTAATTTTTCGTTAGGAGATGAGATAAATGTCAGAATAAATGAAGCAAGACCTTTTTCTTTAACAGGAGAATTTTCTTTATAAATTTTTTTTAAATGATCGGGGGAAAGAAAAAATGTATTGGGTTAATATTTGGCGGGCATTCCAATGAACATGAAGTATCGATATCCTCTGCAAAAACAGTTTTTCAAGCATTTAATGCACAAATAAACAAAGAACGCTTTACAGTTAAAGCCTTTTACATAAACAAATATGGAGATTGGCTTGATAGTGATATTTCAGAAAAAATCCTAATTGGTGAAATTGAAAACTATAAAACAAAAAAACAAGAAATTTTTAATCAAGAAAAAATTAACTTCCTTGACGGAATTGAATTTCAAAATATTGATGTTTGGTTTCCTCTTTTACATGGATTTAATGGTGAAGACGGATCAATTCATGGCTTAATTAGATTTACAAAGAAACCTTTAGTTGGGTGCGGAATTATTGGCTCTGCACTTGGAATGGATAAAATATTGATGAAAACAATTTTCTCAAATCTTAAACTTCCACAAGTTAATTATCTAGTTTTTCAAAATGAAGATTTCAACGATAACCAAGTAAAAAATAAAATAATTAATGAAATTTTAAAAAAATTAAAATTTCCTGTTTTTGTTAAACCATCGAACTCTGGATCATCTCTTGGCATCTCCAAAGTCAAAAATGAATCGGAAATATTACTAGCACTAGAAAAGGCTCGGGAAATAGATCCAAGAATCTTAATAGAGGAAGGTTTAGAGGTAAGGGAGATTGAATGCGGAATAATTGGGAATTCAAAACTCTTAACCTCTGAGATAGGCGAGGTAAATTACGAAAGTGATTGGTATGATTACGATTCAAAATATCACTCAAATAATAAAATAATTATCCCAGCCGGAATAGATTCTAAAATCACAAAAGAAATTAAAGAAATTGCTATTAAAAGTTGTAGAGCACTAAATATTTTCGGTTTTGCAAGAGTAGATTTCTTTTTAGAAAAATCTTCAAATAAAATTTTACTAAATGAAATAAATACAATTCCTGGTTTCACAAAAAACAGTATGTTTCCAATGCTTTGGGAAGCTTCAGGTTTAAAAATTGAACAACTTGTGGCTAAACTGGTAGATATATCTTTAGATTTGTAATTTAAATCAAATGTTGCATGGACTACTTTGGTTACCATTACTTTTAATCTTCATTTTATTAACTGCACTTGGATGGTTAGAAAGAAGAAGGCAAAATCTTTTTAGAAGTTGGGCTAGTGATTCTGAACTGTGCAAGTTAGATAGTTCAGGTGCAGCATCTTTAAAAAATGGGGAGTTAAAGTGGAGCGCATTTGAAGCTGGTAAATTTGAAGAAAAAGATTGTTTTACGATCAAGAAACTGGAATTAGTTGAATTAATGGCACTAACTTCAGGTGAAGCTCCTCTAACAAGTGAATCTCAAGGTAAGTGCAGGTTGAGATTAGTAGGGGATGGGAAAGAGATGGATGTACCATTTTCAGATGCAGAGCAAGCGAGAGAATGGATGGACCAACTGATGGAAAAAGCTCGATGTGATTTGTGAAAAACAAAAAAGGAATCAAAAATAGAAGCTTTTTTTTTCTAATTTCATTTTTATTTTTAACAAGCTTATTAAGTATAAAAACACTCAAAAAAGTTGATACTCAGGACATTAGGATTTCTGGTAGTGAATTATTTTCGCAGAATGATGTGATAAAAAATTCATCTTTAAATTTTCCTATCCGATTAATTTTTGTTGAAACTAATTTGCTAGAAAAAGAGTTAAAACAAAATTTATCTCTCAAGAATGTTTCGGTAAACAGAGAAATATTTCCTTTTGGTTTGAAAGTTCATATTAATTCAAGAACTCCAATAGCTTACGGTGAGAGAATATTAAACGACGAAAAAATATTAGGCTTCATTGATAAAGATGGAATTTTTATAAATAAACAAAATGTGGATGAAAAAAATTTGAATAAATTAACCATAGAAGTTTTTGGGTGGAAAGAAAATTTTAAAAAAATATTATCTGAAATTTTTATTGCTATAGATAATTATGAATTAGAAATAGTTAAAATAACTTTTTCATCCGATGGGTTTTTAACTGTTCAGGAAAAAGATTTAAAAACGATATTCTTAGGATTTAAGCCAAATTTAATCAACAATCAATTTCAAAAAATCAATTATCTTAAAAATGAATTTAAGAAAAATAGCTTTTCAAAAAAAATAGATAATATTGATCTTACCAATCCAAATAAACCAAAAATAAAAGTGTTCAAACCCTAATATTTGAAAAAGGATTTTGAGTAATTTTTTTTAATTATTGTAGTGTTGATATGGGTTTTGCATTCAAAACAAAATATTTAATAAATAAATATTTTTAGGATTTTCCTCAACAAATTCCTACAGATGAGCTCAGTAAGTTCATAATGCACCCAATACTAGTACTAGATTCCCATTAAGAGATGAGCTTCGGTAACAATCCAAACTTTGATCAATCGAGAGAAATCCTTCCAAGCCAAAACGCCAAAATAGAAGTTATTGGTGTAGGTGGTGGTGGCAGTAATGCAGTCAATAGAATGATAAATAGTGATTTAGAGGGTGTTTCATTTAGAGTCCTTAATACCGATGCACAAGCCCTACTACAATCTTCCGCAGAAAGTAGAGTTCAACTTGGACAAAACCTCACTAGAGGTTTAGGTGCAGGTGGAAATCCAAGTATTGGGCAAAAAGCAGCCGAAGAATCCAAAGAAGAGCTTCAACAAGCTTTAGAAGGATCTGATCTAGTTTTTATAGCAGCTGGAATGGGTGGAGGAACTGGTACAGGTGCTGCTCCGGTAGTTGCAGAAGTAGCCAAACAAAGTGGGGCTCTAACAGTTGGGATAGTAACCAAACCATTTTCTTTTGAAGGGAAAAGAAGAATGCGTCAAGCAGAAGAGGGAATCGCAAGACTAGCTGAAAACGTTGATACTCTTATAGTTATTCCAAATGACCGATTAAAAGACGTTATAGCAGGAGCTCCCCTTCAAGAAGCATTTAGGAATGCTGATGATGTTCTAAGGATGGGCGTCAAAGGCATTAGTGACATAATTACTTGCCCAGGATTAGTTAATGTTGATTTTGCGGACGTAAGATCAGTTATGACGGAAGCAGGCACTGCTCTTCTCGGAATAGGAATAGGTTCAGGAAGATCGAGAGCTATAGAGGCAGCACAGGCAGCAATGAATAGTCCTTTATTAGAAGCAGCTAGAATTGATGGAGCTAAAGGCTGTGTTATAAATATTACTGGTGGCAAAGACATGACTTTAGAAGACATGACCTCCGCATCTGAAATTATTTATGATGTTGTTGATCAAGAAGCAAATATTATTGTAGGTGCAGTGGTCAATGAGGCAATGGAAGGAGAGATACAAGTTACTGTAATTGCTACAGGATTTGAAACAACCCAACCATTAAACCAGCAAAGAATAAAAAACAGATTATCTAATCAACCCTTATATAATTTTTCCGACAATAAAGAATCAGGAGCCAGTATTCCTGAGTTTTTAAGATTAAGGCAAAATAAAAAAGATATAGGCTAAAAGGTAAAATAGAGTGACTCGGTTATCTCGCCTGCCTCAAGCATCCCTTGTGGCTGCTACCTTCCGGTCCTGACCAGGTTTAGGCGTTAAAACCGCGAAAGGCCGAGTCAAAATCATACTAGCAATTCTTGATTAAAAAAGATACATAAATTTGTTATGTTACCTTCAGACCTAGTTAATTATAAAAAAAAATCTCGCAAAATCATTGCACTGACAGCATGGGACTCCATATCAGGATCTATTGCAGAACAAGCAAATGTTGATCTCGTACTTGTGGGAGATTCATTAGCAATGGTCTGCTTAGGATACAAATCGACATTGCCATTAACTTTAGAAAACATAATTTATCATACTAATGCTGTTTCAAGAGGATTTAAGAAGAAAATTGAGGAACAACCTTTAGTCGTTTCAGATATGCCTTTTCTGACTTACCAATGTGGAGAGGATAAAGCTGTTGAGTATGCAGGGAAAATCGTTCAGAGCACTTATGCAAAAGCTGTAAAAGTAGAAGGAGCTGAACCAGAAATACAAAAAGTTATTTCTAGATTAATAAGAATGGGAATCCCTGTTATGGGTCATATAGGTCTTACACCACAAAGCTATCTAAATATTGGATTAAAAAAACAAGGAGAAAGCCTAGCAAGCCAAGAAAAAATCAAGAAAGAGGCTTCAATTCTTGAAGAATTAGGATGTTTTTCAATAGTTCTTGAACATATTCCTGATTTGCTTGCTAAAGAAATACAAAATTCTTTAACAATTCCCATAATAGGTATCGGTGCAGGTAATTATTGCGATGGGCAAGTAAGAGTCACTGCAGATTTGTTAGGCCTCAATGATGGTCAACCACCATTTTGCCAACCGATTATCCAAGGAAAGAAATTATTTGTGGATAAATTAAAAGAATGGGTAGACTCTGAAAGACCTAATTAATCTCATCCCACCACTTAAACATAGATACAAGAACTTGATTGCTTAATTCCATTCCATGAGGATCACTTAAAAAGAATCTATTCCCCTTTTTTAATAATAGTCCACTTTCAAGAAATCTTTCCCATTCTTCAAGTAATTTACTAAAGTTGCTTTCAAATTTTTTGTTTTCCCAGTTTTGTTCTTTAAACACTTCTTTGATATCTACACCCTCTTTGAGTCTTAATCCCAACATTATTTTCTCATCAAGTTCTTTATAGACAAACTCCTTATTAGTTAGGGATGAATCTAAATTAAGTTCGTATTGTCTAATTACCCATTCTTTATATTCTTTACTAACTCTTGGTCTAGTAAACTTCCCCCCCCAAGGTGAACTAGTAGAACCTTGACCAAAACTCCACCAGCCTAAACCACTCCAATAAACTCTATTATGTCTCGATTGATGACGCGGGAGACAATAGTTTGAGATTTCATATCTTGAATACCCTGAGTTTTTTAAAATTAGATGAGTTGATTCACTATTTCTAAAAGCTTCTTCATCACTTGGGAGTTTTAATTTTCCTAAATTAACTAATTTTTTAAAAACAGTGCCATTTTCAATATTTAGATCGTAAATAGATAGATGCGGTGGTGAAAATTTTATTGCTTTTTTTAAGTCATCTTGCCATTCTTTAAATCCACTCAGTGGCAAGTTTTGAATTAAATCTAAACTCCAGCTTTTTATTAACCCAGAATCATATTCTCTCTTCAACCACAAACAGGATTTTTCTGCATCTTCTCTGAGATGACGCCTTCCCGACTTTTGAAGTATCTGATTATTAAAACTTTGCACTCCGAGACTAAATCTATTTATCCCAGCATTTATGAATCCATAAAGATCTTCTTGAGTAAAACTAGCTGGATCAACCTCCATAGTAATTTCAGCACCATAATCAATTCCATAATTTTCTTTAAAAAGATCAATTAATTCTTTTATTTGGGTAGGATCTAAAATTGATGGTGTACCACCTCCTACATAAATTGTCGATAGAGGTGATTTATGCTTAATTGACAATATTTCTTTATATAAAAAGTGCAAATAGTCTTTAACAGTCTTGCTTCCATAACCTTGTAAAGTTTCAACTTTATTTCCTAATGGAATAACTGCAAAATCACAATAAAAGCACCTTCTGTGGCAAAAAGGAATGTGCACATAAGCACTTCTTGGAAACTTATTCATAATCTAAATTCATTTTTAAGCCCCAAAAAAGTATTAAGGATCCAAAAAAATTAAATCCTTATTTACTCAATTAATAAATCCTAGTAGATTATAGATATGACAGATATCTTAGTATTAATTTTATTTGTATTGTCTGGGGCTGCTTCAGGATGGCTTGGTGTTGATTTATTGCCAGTAGACATACTTAAACAGGTATCTAATGTAGAGGGTTTTAGAATTGTTTTGGCAATAATAGGGTTTTTTGTAGGTTTAGCAGCTGGTTTTGTATTCCTTCAACTTAGAAAAACGTTTCTTGATCAAATAAGAACAATGCCAACGGACTTACTAATAAGTAGGTCTGTTGGATTAATTTTAGGATTACTTGTTGCTAATCTCCTACTTGCTCCAATACTGTTAATTCCCTTCCCTAGAGAGGTTTTTTTCGCAAAACCATTAGCAGCTATATTAAGCAACATTTTCTTTGGTGTGCTTGGTTATAAGTTAGCAGATACCCACGGAAGGACATTATTGAGATTATTCAATCCAAATAATACTGATGCATATCTAGTTAATGAAGGGATCCTGCCTGCTGCAAGTCCAAAAATTCTAGATACAAGCGTAATTATTGATGGAAGAATCAATGGCCTATTAAGTTGCGGCTTATTGGAAGGGCAATTAATTGTTGCTCAAAGTGTAATTGACGAATTACAAACCTTAGCTGACTCAAGCAGTAATGAAAAAAGGTCGAAAGGAAGAAGAGGCCTTAAGTTATTAAAAGAATTAAGAGATTTATATGGGAGAAGACTTGTAATAAACCCAACAAAGTATGAAGGTAATGGGGTAGATGAAAAACTCTTGAAAATTACTGAGGATATGACAGGAACTTTAATTACAGCTGATTATAATCTTTCTCAGATTGCTGAAGTTAAAGAATTAAAAGTTATGAATTTGAGTGATTTGGTTATTGCTTTAAGACCAGAAGTACAACCAGGAGAATCACTTAATATAAAAATCGTGAGAGAAGGCAAAGAAAAAATGCAAGGTATTGGATATTTAGATGACGGCACAATGGTTGTTATTGATGAGGCAAAGAATTTTGTTGGAAGCAGATTAGATATTGTTATCACAGGAGCATTACAAACTCCCACAGGAAGAATGGTCTTTGGAAAACTAATAAATAATCCTGAGTCAAACAAATCTTTTAAATCACCAGCGACACAGGGCTAAATCTAGCTAGAATCAGTTCAATCTTAATCTCGTGATACAAATGACTGTATCTGCTCCTTATTACGGCGAAAACACCGTTATGAGGACCCCACCCCCTGATCTCCCCTCTCTTTTACTGAAAGAGCGAATTGTTTATCTTGGTTTACCTCTATTTTCAGATGATGATGCGAAAAGACAACTAGGAATGGATGTTACTGAGCTAATCATTGCTCAACTTCTATATTTAGAGTTTGAGGATCCAGAAAAACCAATCTATTTCTATATCAATTCAACTGGGACAAGTTGGTACACTGGTGACGCAGTTGGTTTTGAAACAGAGGCTTTCGCTATCTGCGATACAATAAGTTATATTAAGCCTCCAGTACATACAATATGTATTGGACAAGCAATGGGTACTGCTGCAGTTATTCTTTCATCTGGCACTAAGGGGCAAAGAGCCGCTCTTCCACATGCTTCTATTGTTTTGCATCAACCTATAAGCGGAGCAAGAGGCCAAGCAACCGATATCCAAATAAGAGCTGAGGAAGTTTTGAAAAATAAAAAATCAATGCTGGAGATTTTATCTCGTAATACTGGAAAGACTATCGAAGAACTCTCAAAAGACTCTGACAGAATGAGTTATCTAAACCCTCAAGAAGCCCTAAATTATGGAGTTATCGATAGAATACTTACAAGTCAAAAAGATCTACCAAATAAAATTTAACACTCACAAAACTATTTTAAAATCATGCCAATAGGAACTCCAAGCGTGCCTTACAGACTTCCAGGAAGTCAATACGAAAGATGGGTCGACATATATACAAGACTAGGTGTTGAAAGAATTCTTTTTCTTGGACAAGAAGTGAATGATGGTATTGCTAATAGCCTTGTTGCACAAATGCTTTATTTAGATTCTGATGACAATTCCAAACCTATCTATCTGTATATAAATAGCCCAGGAGGATCAGTAACTGCTGGCTTGGCTATATATGACACTATTAAATATGTAAAAAGTGATGTAGTAACCATATGCGTAGGCCTCGCAGCCTCCATGGGAGCATTCCTATTGGCCGCAGGTACGAAAGGTAAAAGAGTTGCTTTGCCCCACAGCAGAATAATGATTCATCAACCCTTAGGAGGGACATCTCAACGTCAAGCAAGTGATATTGAAATAGAAGCTAAGGAAATTTTAAGAATTAAAGATATGTTAAACATGTCTATGGCAGATATGACAGGCCAATCATTTGAGAAAATTGAAAAGGATACTGATAGAGATTATTTTCTAAGTGCGGAAGAAGCAAAAAATTATGGATTAATCGATAGAGTAATTACACATCCAAGCGAAGCAAATCAGTCCTAAATTTCTAAATTAATATTTTAATTTTAATTTTTAAATTAATAATTTTTTTGGTTTATTGCCACCTTAATGTCTAAAATAATAACTATCAAATGCAAAGAAGCTACAACTAATGACCCAACTCTTTTACGACACAGATGCAGATCTAAGTCTTTTAAATAATAAAACTATAGCGATTATTGGATATGGATCACAAGGTCATGCACATGCACTAAACCTTAAAGATAGCGGTATGGATGTAATTGTTGGATTATATAAAGGAAGTAAGTCTGAAAGCAAAGCTATTAGCGATGGTCTTCAAGTTTTTAGCGTTTCTGAAGCCTGCGAAAAAGCAGATTGGATTATGATTCTCCTCCCCGATGAGTTTCAGAAAGATGTTTACCTTAAAGAAATAGAACCAAACTTAAAAGAAGGAAAGATACTAAGTTTTGCTCATGGCTTCAATATAAGATTCGGACTTATCAAACCTCCTAGTTTTGTGGATGTTGTAATGATTGCCCCAAAAGGACCTGGACACACTGTTCGTTGGGAATATCAGAATGGTCAAGGAGTTCCAGCACTGTTTGCAGTTGAGCAGGATTCTTCCGGAAGTGCAAGATCATTGGCAATGGCTTACGCTAAAGGGATTGGCGGAACGAGAGCTGGGATTCTTGAAACAAACTTTAAAGAAGAAACAGAAACTGATTTATTTGGCGAACAAGCGGTTTTGTGCGGAGGATTATCAGAACTCGTTAAATCAGGCTTCGAAACTCTTGTAGAGGCAGGATATCAGCCCGAACTTGCTTACTTCGAATGCCTACATGAAGTTAAACTTATTGTTGATTTAATGGTGAAGGGAGGCTTATCTCAAATGAGAGATTCCATTTCAAATACTGCAGAATATGGAGATTATGTAAGTGGTAAAAGACTTATCAATAGTGATACAAAGAAAGAAATGCAGAAAATTCTAAAAGATATTCAAGATGGAACTTTCGCTAAGAATTTTGTGGAAGAATGCGATAAAAACAAACCCTTAATGACAAAATTAAGAGAAGAGAACTCAAAACATGAAATTGAGAAAGTAGGTAAAGGTCTGCGCTCGATGTTCAGTTGGCTGAAATAAATTTATTTTTAATATTCCTTGGATCGATTGGTTTTGATTTATTGATCGGCGATCCAAGATTCTTAATCCACCCTGTTCAAGTAATTGGCTTTTACATAAAAAAAATATCTGATTACCTCATAAATAATTTTGGAAAAAATAAAAATATATTGTTTTGGGGAGGTTTAATCGTAGCTATATCGACCATTGGAACAAGTTTTGGTTTAGGAAAATTGATAGAACTCAGTTATGTGCAATCAAGAAATAATTTTTTTGGTGGATTGTTAATTTTTTTTGGACTTTCAAGTTGTATTGCGACTAAAGGACTTATTTCAAGTGTAAAAGAGATTGCAGAGCTTATAGAACGCGAAGAAATTAATGACCAAAATAAGAGAATAATCAAAGAGAAGGTACAAAGGATAGTAAGTAGGGATGTAAGTTCATCTTCTTTAGAACATCTTTTGAGATCAAGTACAGAGAGTCTTACCGAAAATTCTGTTGATGGAATATTTGGGCCATTATTTTGGATTTTTATTGGAATTTTTTTTATGAAATTTTCAATTTTTCTGCCAGGGCCTTTATCACTTGGTTTTTCTTATAAAGCCATAAGTACATTAGATTCAATGATAGGTTACAAATATGATTATTTTAGATATTTAGGTTTTTTTAGTGCAAAAATCGAAGATATTTTTACGTTTGTTCCTTCAAGATTAGTTTTAATCACATTACCTTTAGTTAGTCCCAAGATTAATGAGTATGGATCAGTCATAAAAAAAAGCTATCTTGATGGTAAAAAATATGATTCGCCTAATGCTGGAATTGCAGAAGCTATATTTGCTTATATTTCTGGTATAAAATTGGGTGGAAAAAGTAAATATAAAAATGAGATTATTGAAAAGCCAATAATCAATGCGAATGGAGATAATTGCACTAGAGAGAAAATTAAATTAATTTGTCAATTAATTTTGAGATTACAATTTTTATGGATAATAATTTTTGTCTTAATTTTTTTTATAATTTCGAATTTAATTTAATAATAAATCAGTTTTAAAATTACTAAAATAAATAAAAAAACTCTATGCAAGAAAACGGCTCTCCAATAGAAAATCAAAATGATGATTTTACTAATAAATCGTCAACTGATAATGAATACTCAAAATGGGTAGACAATCAGGGAGATGAAGTAAAGAATGTTTTTGGATTTAATAGCAGTGCTGAACTTGTAAATGGTAGAGCAGCAATGATCGGATTCATAATGCTCATATTAACCGAGTTAGTTTTTAGCGGCAGACCTGTTACTTCTTCAATTTTTGGTATTAATTAAAAATGGAAACAAAAAAATCTAATCCAATAAAAGTATTCTTATACATATCTGTATGGGTAATTATTTGGGGCACTTTAGGATCTTTGATCGATTTTCCTTTATATAAAAATAAAATTTACTTAGAAGGAAGCATATATCAATATCTTACTTTCACAGTTACAGCGGTTGCTTCTATTATATCTGCAAAGTTTTTTTATAAGAAAATTGATTTATAAAAACTTATACCTAAATTTCTTAATAATTTTTGCTGGTTCTTTACTTTCATTGGACTCGTAAAGTATCCACTGATGTGTCTCAGTATCATGATCACAGCCATAATTTCCAGATAGGTTATCGTAACTTGAAAGATATGAATGACAATTTTGGTCTGCCTCAAAAGCAGAGTCAAAACCTGTTAGAAAATATATCAAAAATAGAACAGTTATTAACAAAAAAAATACTTGATAAACTAAATTAACTACCTTCATAAGATATTCTAAAATTTAAATATATCATCTAATAAAATTTTCGATCTAAAAATATAGCTAACGACCAACATTAAATACAAAGTCATGGAATTCTTGATTCTTTAAATACAGGATGACTAGCAATACTAAAATCATATTTAAGCCTAATACTATTGATCCAAAAATATTTATTTGTTTTTTACCTGGCAAAGTGTAAGTAAATTTCTTGCCTTTAAGAAAACCAGCTAAGCCTTTTTTTTCTTTTTTTGTTTCTTTTATTTGAGTATTTTGAGTATTCTTCTTAACTTCATTATCAGAAAAACCTTTTACCATTACAAATTAAATAACAGATTTATAATATTCCAAAAAAATAAATTATTTTAATAATTAACAATTTTTAATCACATATGGGGTCATTAATGAAATTCTCTCATTTGAGGAATTATTAAAATAATAAGCTTCAATAATTTCCGTTTGCAGCCCCAATAAACTAGATTGACATTTGAATCTATTTTGGTCAAATACTACTAATTGAAGTTTTTCTATTTCCGAAACTAATTCTTTACATACTTGGGTTCGATAATCTTTAAAACAATCACTAGATTGTTTTAAAATCTTAGACTTTGTTGGTATTGTTTCTGCCATAAGGAAATTTGATGATAATAAAATTTTTAAGAATAAGATAGTTAAAAATTTCATTAATTTTTAGGATTTAAAAATTTTGTATACTTCCGCAGGAGTTTTGGTCATTGAGCTAATTGCATTTTATTGCGATTAAAAAAAAGATGCCCTAAAAGAGCACCTTGTTATTAAGGGAAGAAATAGATTAAAAAATTACCCTTGAACTCTATCCTTAAAAAGTTTACCTGCAGAGAATGTTGGAACTCTTTTAGCAGGTATTGCTATTTTTTCGCCTGTCTTAGGGTTTAATCCCTGTCTTGCAGAACGATCTCTTGGTTCGAAAGAACCAAATCCTAGTAAAGAGACTTTTTTGCCTTCCACTACTGAATCAACAATAGTTTCAATAGTTGCATCAACAACTAAAGAAACATCCGTTTTTGTGAGCTCTGTACGAGCTGCTACAAGATTTACTAAATCAGCTTTGTTCATTGAAATTTAAATTAAAGCAAAGGTTTTAAAAAAAAAGATTTAAATCGAGTTTTAAACCTCGAACTTCCACATCATATGGAGCAAATACAAATACGGCAACCGAAAATGCCGGCGGCGCAAAGCTTTATACAAATTTTAGGGACATTTTTAGCAACATTTTTTTTTTTTTAGCCGCGCTTTTTTTATTTATAAAAAATAGACTCTTTATTTAGAGAACAGCAAAAAGCATTGGTGGCACTGGATTTAGCCTTAAAAAATCTAACTACATTTAGCAAAAGGGAAAAATGAGAAAGGGGGATTAATTTAAGAATTTGAGCTATTTATTATGTTTTATTAATTTTCAGATATATTTCCTTCTCATCACATGAAAAAGCATAATTTGTATTTTGAAATCAAGAAAAATCTGGTTTTCTCCTTATTAAACTTTCTCTCTAAATCGTTTTATGCACTGAGTAGATCGATGAAGAAATTGTAATTAATTAGGAAACTAATACTCTCCAAGATCTAATAGAGTTGATTTGTGAAGCCTTAAATTTGAGTTTTTTTTTTAATTTTGCATCTATTATTCAAATATCAGTAATTTAAATAAATTATCTCAATATTTAACTAATCAATGATAAAGAGAAAGTGATTCATCTCAATAAAGGTAAACCATTTCCTTTAGGGAGTTCTCTAACTTCACAAGGGGTTAATTTTTCCTTAATAGCCACAAATGCAGAATATGTAGAAATCTTATTGTTTGAGAAAGAGGACTCTATTTCTCCAAAAAGTATATTCAAACTAGATCAGACTCATAATAAAGGCCCTTACTGGCATGCGGAAATAAAAAATCTAGATGAAGGTTGTATTTATGCTTTTAGAGTAAAACAAAAAAATAATGAAATTAATAATAACTATGAAAAAAAAGTATTACTTGATCCATGTTCAAGGGGTATTGCAGGATGGGGAAGTTATAAAAGAGAAAATACATTAAAAACGCACGAAAATACTAATTCTTGTCTTAAAAGCGTTGTTTGCGATAGGAAATTATTTAATTTTAAGGATTATCCAAGACCAAAACATTCTTGGGAAGAAACAATTATTTATGAACTCCATATCAAAGCTTTCACTGAATCAACTGATAAAGATGAAAGTTGTTTTAAGAAATTTTTAAAAAAAATTCCCTATCTCAAAGAACTGGGTATTACAACAATTGAATTACTTCCAATTTTTTGTTTTGATCCTACCGATGCCCCAAATGGCCTAAAAAATTTTTGGGGTTATAGTCCAATTAATTGGTTTACTCCGCATTTTGAATATCTTTCGAATGAATCCTCCGAAAAGAATAGAGAGGAATTTAGAAGATTTGTAGAGGAATGTCATAAAGCGGACATTGAAGTCATCTTAGATGTTGTATACAATCACACTTCCGAAGGTGATTCAAAAGGGCCAGCAATATCTTGGAAAGGTATAGATGAAAATCTTTATTACTTTATTGGAAAAGATAAAAATTATCAGGACGTCTCCGGATGTGGTAATACTATTGCAGCAAACAGAGGATTAGTTAGAAAACTAATAATTGAATCATTAAAATGTTGGGCGAGTGAATTAGGAGTTGATGGTTTTAGATTTGATTTAGGAATTGCCCTATCAAGAGGAGAAAATCTTTCACCGCTTGATAATCCTCCAATTTTTGAAGATATAGAATGTGAACCAGAACTTATCGATATCAAGTTCATAAGTGAGCCATGGGATTGTGGTGGTTTATATAAATTAGGTGATTTCCCATCTAAGAATACTTTCACTTGGAATGGTCATTTTAGAGATGACTTGCGGAGATTTTGGAAGGGAGATAAAGATACAGCCTGGAATATGAGCGATAAAATAAAAGGGACGCCATCTATTTATAAAGAAGATAATATTTTCCCAAAATCAATAAATTTTATTACTTCACATGATGGATTCACTCTTAAAGATTTAGTAACTTTCAATAGAAAACATAATTTTGCCAATAGAGAACAAAATAGAGATGGTGATAACCATAACAATTCTTGGAATCATGGTACAGAGGGACCAACTACAAACTTATTAATTAATGATTTAAGAAAAAGACAACAAAAAAATCTTATTCTTAGTTTACTTATATCTAAAGGTGTTCCAATGATACTTATGGGTGATGAGATAGGAAGGTCACAAGGTGGTAACAATAATTCTTGGTGCCAAAATAATTTATTGGGCTGGATGAATTGGGAACATGGTCAACAAGATTTGGAATTATTAGAATATTTTAAATACGTTATAAAAATCCGAAAAAAACTAATAAACATTTTTAATCCATCATTCTTCCATAATAATCAAACCAATGAAAATATTCCAAGATATCATTGGCATGGAACAAAGTTAGATAGACCTGATTGGAGTAGTTGGTCTCACACAGTTGCCGTTAGCATTAACAAAGGCAATACTAATCCGCTGGTCTGGATAGGTTTAAATGCATATTCAAAAAGTATCGATTTCCCCTTACCGAAATGTAAATATAATTGGTTAAAAGTAGTTGACACTAGCATGTCTGAGATTTTTAAACCCTTAACTATTAATGAAAATTCTGTTTCAATAAAGAGTAGAAGCTCTTTATTAATCATTTCAGAAGAAGTATTTGGGACAAAAAAAAATACATTCTAAAAGCGGGCGGCGGGAATCGAACCCGCATCTTCAGCTTGGAAGGCTGAGGTTTTACCACTAAACCACGCCCGCATTAAGTAATAGAATTACCATTGCAATAATACATTATCAAACAATCAACAAAGTAAAAAGATTGGAAAATTCACACTCGAAAAAAAATATTACTAGGTCAACAACAAGATTAATGTTCTCTTATGGGCTAGGAGATGCAGGCACAGGTTTAGTCGCGACGCAATTTGGTTTTTTTCTGTTCAAATTCTTTATTTCTGCTGGTTTACCAGTAATTATTGCAGGTTCATTATTAATGATAATAAAGATATGGGACGCAGTAAATGATCCGTTAATTGGATGGTTAAGTGATCGAACCGAATCAAGATGGGGGCCTAGAATCCCTTGGATGGTAGCAGCATCTGTTCCTCTTGGTTTCTCTTTAGCTGCGATATGGTGGACACCCACTGGTTCCATGCTAACCAAGACTATTTACTATGGAATAATTTCTATAGTCGTAATGACTGCTTATACAAGTATTAATCTTCCTTTTGCAGCTCTATCTACTGAAATTTCTGAAAAAACAGCAATAAGAACAAGATTAAACGCATCTAGATTTACTGGCTCAATAATTGCAGGACTAACTGGTTTAATAATTGCTGGAGTTGTATTAGGTTCTGAAGGATCAGCAAATAATGAATATTTTTTAATGGGAAAAATAAGTGGATGTATTGCAGTTTCTGCAACATTAATTTCTTGTTGGGGATTGGCTCCATTTGCAAAAAAGGCACGAAGGCCTTCAGGAAAAGTGGAAGCTATAACACTTCAATTTAGAAGAATCTTCAGAAATAAAAAGTTTCTAAAAGTCATTACACTTTATATTCTTCTCTGGTGCGCCTTACAATTAATGCAAACTGTAGCTTTAATTTATGTAGAAGATGTACTGAATGTACCAACATATATTGCGAAGTGGATACCGATACCTTTCCAAATTAGCGCTTTAGTGGGTTTACAAATATGGACCAGAGTATCAAATAAGTTGAATAGGATTTCAGCTTTAAACTATGGAGCGATGATTTGGATTCTTTCATGTACGGCAACTTTGTTTTTACCTTCTTTAACTAGGGTTTCAGGAGTTGGGGATAATTTATTTCTAAATTCAGGAAATATAATTTTGTTCATTCTTTTAATTTTCATAATCTGTCTTATTGGCATTGGAGCTTCAACCGCTTTTCTTATTCCTTGGTCACTACTTCCTGATGCAATAGACGAAGATCCAGAGAAACCAGCAGGACTATATACCGCTTGGATGGTACTTATTCAGAAGATTGGTATCGCGTTTAGTGTTCAATTATTAGGATTTTTATTATATTTATCTGGTTATCAATCATGCTTGGTTGATCAAGATGATCTAAATATTATGGAACAATGCTACTCAGCACAATTAACTATTAGGCTATGTATTGGTTTTATACCGTCAGTATTGGTAATAATTGGTCTTTTAATCATGAGAAAATGGGATCGAAAATTAATTATAAACTAATATAAAGATATGTATTACCCAAATTTTTTTAAAAGACTTCTAGGCAGCTTAATCATTGGCGGGCAAGCAATTAATTTTATCTTTAGAGGTAAAATATCCAAAAATGATCTCTTTGAACAACTTATGGAGTCAGGTCCTGGAAGTTTGTTAATTGTATTAATTACAGGAATTGCCGCAGGTACAGTCTTTAATATTCAAGTTGCATCACAACTCACAAGTATGGGGGTTTCAAGTGAAATTGGAGGTTTATTAGCAGTAGGCATGGCGAGAGAAATGGCTCCCCTTCTAACTGCTACTTTAATGACTGGAAAGGTTGCTACAGCCTATGCTGCTCAACTGGGTACTATGAAAGTTACAGAACAAATTGAGGCAATAACCATGTTAAGGACCGAACCAGTCCAATATTTGGTAGTCCCAAGGTTACTATCGATGGTAATAATGTCTCCAATACAGTGTCTTTTGTTTTTATCAGTAGCTTTATGGAGCGGACAAATTTGGAGCACAATTTTTTATAAAGTTCCTCCAATAGTTTTTTGGACATCTGTAAGATCAGGTAATGTGAGTTTAACTAGTACAGACTTAACTTCAATGTTAATAAAATCTGTAGTGTTCGGATTACTAATTTCAATCATTGCTTGTGGATATGGACTCACAACTAAAGGGGGTCCAAAAGAAGTTGGAACAAGTACAACAGGCGCAGTTGTAATGACTCTCGTTACTGTATCTTTAATGGATGTATTTCTAACACAAATTTTATTTGGATGATACTATGTTTAACACTAAATCAAAAAAAGAGGAGCCAGTAATAATATCTCCATCATTTCAGTTGCCAATCATTCTAATAGTTTTAAGTTTTATGCTTTTGTTTTTGAATATTGGTTCTTTGCCAACAATAGTTTTTGCTTCTTTTAGCTTTTTTTTATTACTTCAGTCATTCACCTTAAGGATAAAAATAACAAATGATGATTTTATCGTTTTACAATTAGGGAAAGAGATTAGAACTTTTCCATTCAAGAACTGGATATCATGGAAATTCTTTTTCCCTATAATCCCAGGTATTTTTTATTTTAGAGAAAAGTCCAGTCCTCATTTATTACCAATTTTATTTAATCCAAAGCAATTAAAAGATGAGCTCATAAAAAAAGTTGACTCCCTGGAAATTAAAAATTCTTAAAATTCAGACTTTGCCTATTCATCAAAATTATTTAAATGACCAATACAGAAATTTCCGACAATAATCCTGAAAAGGAATTAATAATAGATAAGTCAATTTCAGATGGCAAAACCAAACAAATTAGTAAGAAAAATACGACGCAAAATAAAAAAATTACACCAAAAAACGACAAATCAACTAAATCTTTTGATGAAATTTCTAATGAAATTTTAAGAGATCTCGTTTCAAAAAAAGACTCTTTAGTTAAAGAAATAAAAGAGTTAGAAATAAAAAAAAATGAAATAGAAAAAGATATTGAGTCAAATTTTAAAGGACAGTCAGATAATATTGCCAAAAGAGTTAAAGGCTTCCAAGAGTATTTAACTGGAGCTTTGCAAAATCTTTCACAAAACGTAGAGAAACTTGAATTAGTTTCTCAACCAATAATCGTAAAACCTTCTCCCCTTGATGAGAAAAAGCAAAACAATAGTACAAATAATATAGTTAATGTTCCCGCTCTTTCTGAAACATTTAAGCCAGATGAAGAAATTATAAAAAGTTGCTTTTCAAGTTTTACAGAACAACCTGACTTTTATGCAGAACCTTGGAAATTAAGACGGAGTCTTGATTCATCAGATATAGAAATTATGGATGATTGGTTCTTTAACATGGGCGGAAGAGGTTCTCTTGAAAGTAGAGGATCTCGACAAAAAAATGCCTTGTTATCAGCTGGTTTAATATCTATTCTTGGCGAATTATATGGAGATCAGTTTCAGACGCTTATTTTAGCTTCGCAGCCTGAACGATTAGGTGAATGGAGAAGAATTCTTCAAGATTCACTTGGTCTCACAAGGGATGACTTTGGACCTAATAGTGGGATTGTTCTTTTTGAAAGGCCTGAAGGTGTCATCGAGAGAGCTGATAGATTAGAAGCCAACGAAGAATTGCCATTTATTATCATTGATGCATCAGAAACCTCTGTTGAAATCCCAATACTTCAATTCCCATTATGGGTTGCATTCGCTGGTTCAGATAATGAAATTTATGATGATCTTGAACTAAACTAAGCTTTATGAATATCTTAATAATTTTTACAAGTTATCTTTTAGGATCACTTCCGACAGGTTTTTTAATTGGAAAATATCTCAAAAATATAGATCTAAGAACTATAGGTTCTGGATCTACAGGTGCCACAAATGTCTTAAGAAATGTTGGAAAATGGCCAGCACTTTTTGTATTTATCATTGACGTTGGGAAAGGCCTTATTGCAGTAAAAATTGCTCAATATTACACAGATCAAGGATTAATAGAAGTTATAGCAGGGATATCCGCCATCTCAGGACATATTTGGCCAATATGGCTTAGAGGTAAAGGAGGGAAAGCTGTTGCAACTGGATTAGGTATGTTTTTAGCTCTTTCTTGGAAAGTTGGACTCGCATCTCTTGGTATTTTTTTAATAGTCCTAACAAAAACTAAATTTGTTTCTTTATCCAGTATTTCAGCTGCAATCTTACTTCCTATTTTTATGTTTTTTTACCTAGGTAAATTTATGCACTCATATTTTTTTATAAGTTTAATTGTGGCATTATTAGTAATCTGGAAACATAGAACAAACATAACAAGATTGCTTAAGGGAGAAGAATCCAAAATTAATCAGAATCAATAGATTTAAATATTTCTATTAGAGCTTTATTAGGATCTATAGCTTTTGATATTGATCTACCAATTACCAACTTAGAAGCGCCATTATCTATTGCTTCGTGAGGAGTCATAATTCTATTTTGATCATCTTTATTGTCAATATTTAATCTGATGCCTGGTGTAATAAGTTCAAAATTATCCTTATAAATAGATCTCAACATTTTTACCTCCCAAGGGGAACAGACACATCCATCTAATCCGGCATCAAAAGACAATTTTGCAAGTTTCAATACATTTTCTTCAATTGAATTATTTCTATCAAGATCAGTTTGAAAATCTTTAAGAGAAAAGCTTGTTAAAACAGTTATTCCTACAATAAATGGAGGTTTAACACTAACTGAGGTAGCTCCTTCTAAAGATGCTTTCTTCGAATCCCTAAGAGCTTTTAAACCTGCCGAAGCATGAATAGAAATTATATCAACCCCTAATTTTGAAACTTGGAAACATGCTGCACGCATGGTATTTGGAATATCATGAAATTTTAAGTCTAAAAAAATTTTCTTATTTAAACCTTTTAATATTTCAATAACTCTGGGACCTTCCCTAACAAAAAGCTCTAAACCAACTTTCACCCACTTAATATTAGGACATTTTTCCAGAAGTAATTTTGCTTGACTTACATCTAATCCATCAATTGCCAATATTATTTTATCTTCTGAATTAAATCTTTTATTAATCAATTTTCAGTTTTCAAACCTCTTAATTATTTTTTTTCCAATTTGCAAAATTTTCCCTTCCAAATCATTTTTTGAATTAAAAACTAAATCAGGATTTATTACTTTCTGACTATCAATTTTTACACCCCCACCTTTAATAGATCTTTTGGATTCGCTGCTAGATTTGAAAAGTTTTAAAGCACTTAACAAGTAAAAAAACTTTACTGGAAAAACTACTTCTTTTAAAGAAATCTCTGGAATTTCTCCAACTTTTTCTTTGTGTCCAAGGAATAATTTTTCGCAGTTTGATTGCGCCTTTAATGCTTCTTCAGCTCCATGGAATAAAGTAGTCACTTCTAAAGCCATTCTTCTCTGTAATTCACGAGGAATTGAGTTTTCAAGAAAACTTAAATCTAATTCAGTAAGTAATTCAAAATAGGCAGGTATTATATTATCGGGTACTTTTTCTAATTTTGAATACATTGAAAGAGGATCTTCAGTCAAACCGACGGTGTTAAATTCTGATTTACTCATCTTCTTAATTCCATCTAAACCTGTCAAAATTGGCAGCAGAACACCAAATTGAGGGTCTTGTTTAAAATGCTTTTGAAGATCTCTTCCTATTGCAATATTAAATTTCTGATCTGTACCTCCAAGCTCAATATCTGATTGAACAACTACCGAATCGTAACCTTGTAATAGTGGATATAAGAATTCATGCAAAGCAATTGGAACTTGCGAAGTGTACCTTTTATTAAATTCCTCCTTAGCTAGCATTTGACTAACTGTTGCACTCCCCATTAATTCAATTATCGAATTAAGATTTAATCCTTTTAACCATTCACTGTTATATCTAATTTCTATTCTATCTTTTGAATCAAAATCTAAAATAGATTCATTAGATGGCTTTCCCATCCCTAGTTGGGTCAAGTATGTTTTTGCATTATCCTTAACTTGTTTTTCAGATAACTGAACTCTTGTTTTATTTTTTCCGGTTGGGTCTCCAATTTGAGCAGTAAAATCACCAATAATTAAAACTGCAATATGTCCATTATCTTGGAATGCCCTAAGTTTTTTAAACAATATGCTGTGCCCAAGATGAATATCTGTTCCAGTTGGATCGATCCCGAGTTTAACCCTTAATTTTTTATTATTTTTTTTCGCATGATCAATTATCTCAGAAAAGGTTTGATTTGTTCCCTTAATTGGGAAATACTCTTCTATTCCTCTTGACAGCCATGATGGCAATATATAGTTATCTGACATAAAGCTTTAACAGTTAAATTTAAGAAGTTTTATCAAGTTCATCCTTCATTCTTATTAAGGTTTTATTCATCTGATCAAACATTTGATCAGGAGTAATCCCAAATTGACTTAACTGTGTCTTTAATTGTTCTACTGTCATTTTTGCTTGAAAATCTTCAGACAATTCAAATCTCTTCATAAAAACCTTATAACGATCCATAAGAGATTCCATTTTTTTTATAAACATTTTTTTCCCTTCTCTGTCAAATTTTCCATAATCAGAACCAAGTTTCATAAGTTCTTGGTAATCTGTAAAAAGCTTTTTAGCTTCTTCTTGAACGATGTCTGACTCAAAAAATCCCATTTCTATTTTTTTACTTCACAAGATTAAGTCTCAATTACAAGATAACAAGAATCTTTTAAATTGATTAGAACATTAATAAATTTTAGTTTATAAATAATTCTTTGATTTATATTTTTTCAGAATTAAATTTAGTAGACATGTTTCAAAAATATTGGAAAAATTTAACGTAAATAATACTTCAAACCAAAATAGACAATTTGAATTATTTGGTTCAAATGTAAATACATCAATTAATTTTCAACACTCAAATAATCTAAAAATCAAAGGCGAAACCCTAACTGAATGGAGAAATAGAATATATAGTCACCAATTCAAAATTTCAAAATATTCTCACAATAAAACTTTGCATCAAAAAAGTCTTCCTATAAATACAATTTCCAATGAAAGAAAAATTGATCCGTTTTCCCTGCAGCCATTATCATTGAATTTTTGGAGAACCAATCAATATATACACAATGGTCCAGCAATGTATTTTGTAATTGACTCGATGGAGAGTTCTAAAATAATCCTTTATATAGGAGAAACAAATTCAGCAAATAAAAGATGGAAGGGAGAACATGACTGTAAAAATTACCTTATGAACTATAAAGAAGCCCTAGCTCATAACAAACTCTCAAGTCACCAAGATATTCGTTTCTTCTTAGATGTACCTAAAGAAGTAAAATTAAGACGTAAATTAGAACAGCAACTGATATATTTATGGTTACCACCTTTTAATAAAGAAACTCGAGATAGGTGGGCAACTACTTTCACAAACAACTAAAAGTTAATTAAATCCATTTTAAAAATGCAATTTTCCACATTCCAAAAAAATCTAGATAACTGGCAAGGTGCTTCATTAATTTTTGGAGTTTTAGAGGAAGAAATTGCAAGCCAACTTGATAACATAAAATTTGTTATTGACCCAAAATTATTACTAAAAAAAGTTACTCAAAAAAAATTTAAAGGAGAAAAAGGAAAAACTTTAAGCTTTGAATTTTTAGATCAAAAATTAGAAACTTTAATCATAGTTGGTCTAGGCAAATCAAAAGACCTAAATAAAAGTGATATAGAAAACTCTATAGGAAATCTAGTTAGGAAAACTGTTGATAAAAATGAAAAAATCAGCATCTTGCTACCTTGGGAATTAATAAATTCACAACTAGAAATAAATCAATTAGCAGAGTCAGCCAGATTATCTGCCTATAAGGACAATAGATTCAATAAGAAAAAAGATGAAAAGAAAATTCTTAAAGAAATAGAGTTTTTGAATTTAAAAAAATTTGAGAATATTAGCTTTGAAGAGACAGGACAAATATGTGAAGGTGTAGAACTAGCCAGAAGACTTGTAGCTGCCCCTCCAAATAGTCTTACGCCCCAGGAAATGTCTATTCAAGCTTCTCAAATAGCTAAAGATCATGGTTTAGAAGTAAAAATTTTAGAGGCAAAAGAATGTGAAGATTTAGGAATGGGTGCATATCTAGCCGTAGCAAAAGGTTCTGATCTAGATCCTAAATTTATACATCTTACTTTGAAGTCAGAGGAGCCTATAAAAGAAAAGATTGCGCTTGTTGGGAAGGGTTTAACCTTTGATTCTGGAGGATACAACCTGAAAGTAGGATCCTCTCAAATTGAAATGATGAAATATGATATGGGCGGAAGTGCTGCAGTTTTAGGAGCAGCAAAAGCACTTGGAGCAATAAAGCCAAAGGGATTAGAAATACATTTTATTGTGGCAGCTTGCGAAAACATGATAAATGGATCTGCAGTACATCCAGGAGATGTAGTAAAAGCATCTAATGGTAAGACAATTGAAATAAATAATACTGATGCAGAGGGTAGACTCACATTAGCTGATGCTTTAACTTATGCATCAAATTTAAAACCGGATTCTATTATAGATCTTGCCACTTTAACAGGCGCAATCGTTGTTGCATTAGGGAATGATGTAGCCGGTTTCTGGAGCAATAATAATGATCTAGCAAATGATCTAAAAGCTGCATCAGTCCAGGCTGGAGAAGAATTATGGCAAATGCCTTTACAAAAATCCTATAGAGAAGGGTTAAAGTCTCACATAGCTGACATGAAAAATACAGGTCCTAGAGCAGGTGGGTCAATAACTGCTGCTTTGTTTTTAGAGGAATTCTTTCATGAAGATATAAATTGGGCTCATATTGATATTGCTGGGACCTGTTGGACTGATAAGAATAAGGGGATTAATCCATCTGGTGCAACCGGTTTTGGAGTTAAAACTCTTGTTCAATGGATTAAAAATAAATAACATATTTAAAATCATTCAGTCCAAAGATTAGTTGATCTAGCTTTATTCCCCCATAATTTATCCAACCTCTGATCTCTCCCACATGAGAATCTATAGAACTTATATTTTAATTCATTTCTCTCAGCAAAATCCTGATGATATTCTTCAGCCAACCAAAATTGACCTTTCGATTTTAGTTCTACAGATATCTTTTCTAATGGCACTCGCAATTCATTAGAGGCAGAAATAAATGCATTTTCTGCATCACTTTTCTCTATTGTATCTTTGTAAAAGATCACTGGCCTATAAGAATCTCCACGATCACAAAATTGACCCTTGCCGTCCAGAGGATCAATATTTCTGAAATAGAGCCTAAGTATCTTGGGTAAAGTTACCAATTGGGAATCATAGTCCACCAAAACCACTTCCTGATGTCCTTCATGATTTTCGTAGGTAGGATTTTGTAAATCTCCACCTGAATAGCCACTTATTACAAAATTTACCCCCTTTAATGACTCTAAATCATGTTCTAAACACCAAAAACAACCTCCTGCAAGAATCAATTCTTCTGCAAAAGCGTTTAAAGGGTTTATCGATATTGAAAGAACAATTATTAGAGGTAAGAAATATTTCATTTTTTTATTATAAAGTTCAAATAATAGAATTAATAATCTCTTTAGCAGCTCTCTGAACTACGCCCTCTTCTCCTAATTCTTTTTTTAAAAAAGCATAACCTTTTTTAATTTTTATTTTTTCTGACTTCCCCTCGAGAATCCTACAAGATTTGTAGAAAATTTTCTTTTCGTCAAACTCTCTCTGTACAAACTCAGGAATTATTAATTTATTAACTAACAAATTTACAGGGGAGATAAATCTTACTTTAAAATTAAGAATTTTTTTAGCAATAAAAGCAGTTACCCTACTTACCCTATAACCAACAATCTGTGGGATTCCATTTAAAGCTAATTCCATATTAACTGTCCCAGATTTACATAGAGCAATTTTAGTGAGCGAATAAATATAGGGCTTTAATTTTGCACTATCTTTTTGAGAGATCACAAGTCCTTCAACTTGATATTTTTGAAAGGCTTTTTTGAATATTCCATCAAAAGCACTCCGACAGGAGGGGATATAGACAACAAAACTTGGATATTTAAGTTGTAATTTTTTAGCTGCTCTCATAAAAGTAGGTAATAAATATCTTAATTCTTGAGGTCTTGATGCGGGCATTAAAAGTATGATGTTTTGATCTGCGCGAAGGTTTAACATAGTTCTGGCATCTTTCTTTAGGGGAAGTTTTTTTGTCAAATCAATCATTGGATGTCCAACCCACAAAACATTTCCGCCCCTCTTTTTATAAAATGCTGCTTCTTTCTTGAAAATCGCAAAAATTTTATCAGAAAATTTTATTAGATTTGTTGTAGTATTATTGCCAACTCTCCAAGCCCACTCTTGAGGAGCAATATAGTAAAAAATTGGGATTTTAGTCTTCGATCTTTTTAATTTTGTACCAATTTTTATATTGGGTCCCATATAGTCAATCAAAATTAAGCAATCTGGAGGAGATTTTTTTAGTAATTTATAGAACCTTTTTTGAATTCTTATTGTTGGAATAATAAGAGGTAAAGCCTCCCAAATTCCTATTGCACTAATTGATGTAGTATCTTGAAGAATTTTTACACCTTCTTTCTTCATCCTTTCCCCACCTAATCCGCAAATTTCTAAATCTATAGATTTTTTTTTAGCTTCATCTAATAATGCTTTTGATAACAAACTTCCGTGCAAATCTCCAGAGACTTCACCAGTACTTATAAATATCTTTTTATTCATAAACTCGCTAGAGGCATTGGTCCTCGTCTTTCTTTAGATATTGACTCCTTTAAAAAACTACATAATTTTGAAGATGAAAGATCTAATTCGCCTGACATTACATTTTCTAATGAATTTGAAATAGCATCATTAGATTTAAAAAGAAGATTCCAAGTACTTTGTAGTAATTTTAAGTCAAAATTTTTATTTTCCATTAAACCACTTCTCTTAATTCCAATCCTATTCAAACCTCTCAATCTTCCTGGATGCCCTTCGGCTAAACAAAAAGGAGGTACATCTCTATCTACTCTAGTCATTCCTCCAATCATTGCTAAATATCCAATATGTACAAATTGATGAATACCTAAACAACCACCAATAATAGCTTTATCTTCAATCTTTACATGGCCCGCGACTTGAACACTATTTGATAAAACTATCCTATTACCGAGTTCACAATTATGGCCGATGTGAGTGTAAGCCATCAACAAATTATTATTGCCAATAATAGTTTTTTCTCCTTCATCAGTTGCTTTATTAATAGTTACACATTCTCTGAAAGTATTATTATCTCCAATAATTACTTCAGTAGGAGCCCCTTTATATTTAAGGTCCTGGGGATCAAGACCTATAAAAACACTTGGGAAAACTTTATTATTAATTCCAATTTGAGTCCTTCCTGAAATAACAGCATTCGATCCTATTTCGGTTCCTTTCCCTATAGAAACATTAGGGCCGACAAAAGCTCCTTGAGAGATAATAACGCCATCATGTAATTCAGCACTTGGATCAACAAAAGCATTTGGGTGAACTTTTACACCACTAAAGCTTGAGTTTAATTCAATATTTTTATTATCCATATCCCTAATCAACTAATGAAAACATTAATTCTCCAGCACAAACCAACTTCCCATCAACATGCGCCTGACCTTTAACCTTTCCAAATCTTTGTCTTTTTATAGACAATAACTCACAAGAAATTATCAATTGATCTCCAGGTACAACTGGTTTTCTGAATTTAACATTATTGATTCCAGCGAAGACGAAAAGTCCTTTAGGAAGATCAGGCATTTGCGTTACAATTATTCCACCAACTTGAGCCATTGATTCAACAATAAGAACTCCAGGCATTAATGGTCTCTCAGGAAAGTGTCCCTGAAATTGAGGCTCATTTATAGTTACATTTTTTACTGCAACAGCTCGCTCTCCAGGAATATGCTCTATGACTTTATCCACAAGAGCAAAAGGATATCTGTGAGGCAACAAACCTAGTATGTGCTCAGAGGAAAGTTGATTATTTGCGCTGGATAATTTCTTTTCCAAAACAATTTCAAATAAGGTTAATTTTTTAACGATGAGGCCAATAAAGCATTTAAAGAATGTGATCCTTTATAAACTAAAATTTGAGCCCTAGGTAACCCTACCAAAGCCAAGTCCCCAATTAGGTCTAAAATTTTATGTCTTATTGGTTCATTATCAAATCTTAATGGTGGATTAACCCATTTATCACCATCACAAACAAGGGCATTTTCCAAACTTCCGCCTTTTATCAGTCCAAGTTCACTTAACTCTTGAAATTGATCTTTAAAGCCAAATGTTCTTGCGGGAGCAATCATTTCAACAAAACTTTTTGGATTTAAATCAATGACAAAAGTTTGATTTCCAATTGCTTTATAGGAAAAACTTATAGTGGATATAATTATAGTTTTTTCAGAAGGAGTTGCAGCTATAACTGAGCCTTCTTTATTTAAAATTATTGATTTATTAATCTCTCGAAAGAAATTATCTGGTCTAGGTGCCTTTTTTATCCCTACTTCTTCAAAATCTCTAACCCACTGGATTGCCGACCCATCTAAAAGTGGAATCTCTTTCCCATCAACCTCAATATGTATATAACTCAACCCACACCCTGCCATTGAAGATAATAAATGTTCGATAGTATACAAATTTCTCCCCCCTAATTTAACAGCCGTACATAGCATCGTACTTCCAATTAAATCCTGAGTTAACTTAAAAATCTCGTTAGGTTTATCCCTAAAAGATACATAATATCCTTCTTTCTCATAGGAAGAAATTGTAACTCTTGTTTTTTCTCCACTGTGTAGGCCTATACCCTCTCTGGAAATAACACCAGCCAAGGTATAGCATGAATCATAATTAGCAGGCCAAGAAAACACTTAAAACTTCCATCCAACTCCAAGTGTATATCTCCAATCTCCACTTAGGTCCTTGCTAGCAACATCTAGTCTTAATGGACCTATTGGTGTTTTAACCCCAACTCCCCCTCCAAGGGAAAATCCAGAACCTGATTTCTGCAATAATTTACCGGGTTTTCCAGGAACTTCCTTTTGAGAGCCTAGATCAGAGCCTGCATCGACGAATAAAGCTCCTGATATCATTCTCCAAACGGGAAATCTATATTCTACCGTGCCCTCAACAAAACTTTTACTTACAGCCAAATCACAAGATCCCCAACCTCTAACTGATGATGTTCCTCCCATACAAAATGCTTCGTAAGGAGGCAATTCCCCAAGAATAGTTCCAGCTTTAAATTGAAATCCAATAGCTTGAGGACAGTCTTCACTCACAGCATTACTAGAATTACATGCTTTAGTTAAATTTATTAATTTTGTTGGTATAAAAAATGAATATGAGGCTTTCATTCTATTAAAAGTTGGAGAATTGTTCCCTGTTGAAACAAATTGTTCGGTACCAAAGCTAAATTTATTTCCTGCAGTTGGGTTAATGGAATTGTTCAAATTATTTCTAGAAGTGCTCACGATAACACTCAATAATGTATTTTCTTCAGGGCATGAACCATCAATTGGAGTAAATCCAATACAAATAATATCGCTTATATTGTTTCTGGTTGTGGTTGGTGTTCTGTCACCATAAGGTTTTTTGTTTCCATCACCATCAATCATCTTTACTTCCTTAAAATTCATTCCTGCAAGGACTCTCCATTTAGCGACCTTAAATGGATCTCCATCATTTAATGGCCTTGAGAAAGAAAACCCACCTCCAGTTTTTTCTAAAACTATTGATGAAAAAGTATCAGAGCTAGATGGTGTCTGATCATCTACTGCATATATTCTCCCATTATTTTCACTTTTAAATTCTTGTGGATAATCTCTACTTAAAAAAATATTTGTTCTAAAAGATGTTTTATGTTTATCTCCTTTAATCCATGGATCAGATAAAGAAAAATTATAGGTAGTTGAATATTCTCCAAAATTTAGATTTAAATTTGTAGACCATGCTCTTCCTAGAGCATTTGTTTCCTGCAAACCAATTGATGCGAAGATACCTGAACCATTGCTATAACCAAGTCCACCTGTTAACGATCCTGTTCTTTGCTCACTCAAGTCTAAAAAAATTATGACTTGACCAGGATTCAAATTATCAGGGCCAAGAGAAACCTTTACATCATCAAATAATGATGTGGCATAGAGTCTTCCGATATCAGCTTCTAAAATTTTTCTATTAAAAATTGTGCCAGGTTGTGTTTTTAATTCTCTCTTTATAACCCAGTCTTTTGTTTTCCCTTTTCTAGGTTTTCCATCAATAATAAATTCACCATCAGAATTTGGAAATCTTATTTTTACGTCAGATATAATACCCTCAGAAACTTTTAATTTTACTACTCCGTTATCAGAGATTCTATCTGGACTACTAATTCTTGCTAAAGAATAACCGGCTTTTTCATAACGTTCTTTTATTATTTCTATCTTATTTTGAAATTCCTTTAGGTTAAGAGTTGTCCCATAATAATTTTTAAAAATATCATCTACGTATTCATTGGAGACTATAGAGTTTATTGGTTTAAGTTCAACTTTCTCTAAAATTGGATTAGGCACTACATTTACTATTAGCCTCACACCCAGTGGCCCATCTTGAGACTTTATTTTAACTCCTGAAAACCAACCACTAGCATATATTGCATTAAGGTCTTGATTTAAAATTCGATTATCAACAATACTTCCAGGCTTTATGCTCATGGAATCATATGCAGCCAATTCAAGTTTTCTACCCTCAGGATGATTTTCCCAACCTTCGATAATTATTTCTGAGATAAGAACACTTTCTTCACTAATATCATTGTTATTTTCTGCAAGAAGAAATTTTTTCTCTTTTCTAGTATCAATCCCTTGAAATAAAACATTATTAATATTTGGTATTTCTAAGGTTTTTACTGATTGATCAACATCATTTGGCAAATACTTAGCAGCCAGTTCTGCATTATTTGATATCAAAATCAAGGGATAGCTGGCAACATTTATGAAAACCTTTCCAAATTTTAAAAATTTTTTTTGCATAATATTTGTCATTAAGATAAATAAGTCATTTTTTAATCAATTAGGTTTAAGGAAATCGTTTATTCTTCGGTGGATTTCACTATAAGCTTCAATTAGACCACCTAAATCATTTCTAAATCTATCTTTATCTAGACTTACAATTGTGTCATTTTTTTGATTTAGGTCCCATAATCTACAATTATCAGGACTTATTTCATCCCCAAGAAGAATGTTATTTCCAAAATCATAACCAAATTCCAATTTAAAATCTACAAGCTGAAGTTGAATATTTTTAAAAAAACTTTTCAAGATTACATTAATTTTTAAAGTTAAATTAATTATTAACTCTAAATCATGACAGCTTAATATGTTCATTAATTCAATTCTATCTTTTGTAATAAGGGGATCATTAAGTTCATCATTTTTAAGATAGATATCAATTAATGGTTTTGATAACAAAGTTCCAGGTTTAATAGTGGTTTGTTTGCACAAAGAACCATAAGCAGTATTTCTTAGAACAACTTCTAATGGAATTACTTTTATTTTTTTTGCAATCATTGTATTTTCATTTTCAAGTTCAATAAAATGAGTTGGAATATTTTTCTTAATGAGAATCTCAAAAATTCTTGCACTTATTAAGCAATTAAGTTTGCCTTTACCTTCAAATTTTTCTTTTTTCAATGCATTAAAAGCTGTAGCATCATCTTTAAATTCAATTTTTACTTTATCTACATCATCATGAGTAAATACTTTTTTTGCTTTGCCTTCATAAATCAACTCATATTTATTATTCATTAATTTAATACCTCATTATTATTACTAAAGTAATTTTTTATAATTAACATAATTATTAGAGATCAACTTCAAATGATTTATTTTTCATTTTAACTGATTATTCATCGAAACCTCATAACCTTAAAAAAACATATATATGGGCATTCATTCACCAAGTTCTAGGGGCTTTATTAGATTAGAAAATATTTTAATAATTGGAAATGGTGGGAGGGAAAACTCTTTGGCTTGGGCTATTCAAAAAAATGAATTAGTTAAAAAAGTTTATTTAATACCTGGTAACGCAGGTTCAGAAAGAATAAATAAATGTGAAAGAATAAAAATTGATATAAATAATAAAAATAAACTAGTCGAAAAGCTTGATTTTTTTAAGATAGATTTAGTTGTTATCGGACCAGAAATACCTCTTGCAAATGGATTAGCTGATTTTCTTCGCAAAAAAGATTTTAAAGTATTTGGTCCTAATAAAGATGGAGCAAAACTAGAATTTAGCAAATCTTGGGCGAAGGAATTTATGCAAGACGCAAATATTCCAACTGCAAACTTTTGGAAAGTCAATTCTCTAGAAGAAGCCAAAAAAATTATCAATTCATCATCAATCCCACTTGTTGTAAAAGCTGATGGTCTAGCTTCAGGTAAAGGTGTTTTTATTCCTAATTCAAAAGATGAATGCTTTAAAGCTACAGAGACAATTTTTAATGGTAGATTTGGTAACTCTGGGAATGTAGTTGTTTTAGAAGAAAAAATACAAGGACCAGAAGTTTCAGTTTTTGCTTTATGCGATGGAAAGAGATATAGATTACTTCCAACGGCCCAAGATCACAAACGACTTAATGAGAAAGATAAAGGTCCAAACACAGGAGGTATGGGGGCTTATTCTCCAGCCCCATTATTGACAGAAGATTACCTTAATATAATCATAAAAGAGATAATTGAACCTACAATAAACGAGCTTAATAAAAGAAATATTGACTATAGAGGTGTAATTTATTTTGGGTTAATGATCACAAAATCTGGGCCCAAAGTTATAGAATATAATTGCAGATTTGGTGATCCAGAATGCCAAACAATAATGCCCTTGATGGATCAAAATTTTGTATTTCTTTTAGAAAAATGCTCAATGGGTAATTTAACTGGTGATGAAAAAATTAATACCTCTAATAAAGTTAGTGGTTGTGTAATAGCCACCTCCAAAGGTTATCCTCACGAATATAAAACTGGCTTTCAAATAAAAATAGGTAAGATTGACTCAAATGATTGTCAAATTTTTGACTCGGGTACTTCTTTAAGTGAAAATGGGAAATTATTGACTGATGGAGGAAGAGTCTTAAGTATTGTCTGCCAAGATAAAGACTTCGATATGGCTTTTGAAAAAGCATACAAAAATTTAAACGAAATTCATTTTGAGGGAATTTACTTTAGAAATGACATAGGTCATCAAGTGAGAAAAAACTTTTCTAAGGAGAATTAAGCTTATGGTGAATACCAATAATCGAGAAAGTAGAAAATATAACATCACTGACAATGAAGATATGAATAATAACTATTGGATTAATGGACTCCTCGCTTGGTGGAGTGGGTTCAGTCTGAGAACAAAGTTGTTAGCCATAGCAACTCTTGTCGTAAGCCTCCTTATGACAGGAATTACTTTTTTTGCATTAAATAGTATTCAAAGAGATGCAGGAATGAATGATACTAGATATGCTCGAGATCTTGGCTTATTGTTATCTGGGAATGTTACAGAATTAGTCGCTAATAACCAAAAAAAAGAAATTTCAAATGTAGCTGAAAAGTTTTGGAGATCAAGTCGAAACCTACGTTATATATTCTTTACTGATGCTGAAGATATTGTTCAACTTGGGATACCAATCAGTGCAACACCAACTAGCTCAGACAGTCAGTTTCAGCTCACGCGAAGATTAAAACTACCTTCAGAATTAAAGAAGAGACCACAATTCCCTTTAGTTAGGCAACATGCTACACCTCAAGGTCAAGTAACAGATGTATTTGTGCCAATGTTGTGGAAAGGCAAATATCTTGGAACTTTAGCTTTGGGAGTCACCCCTAATAAAAAAGCACTAGCTAGTGCTGCCTTAACTAGAGAAGTAACCATTGCAGTTTTTATCTCTATTTGGGTTTTAGTAATACTTGGAGCTGTATTTAATGCACTGACAATTACAAGACCAGTCAGAGAATTAGTAAGAGGTGTTAGAGAAATTTCAAGAGGAAATTTTAAATCTAGAATTTCTTTACCCATGACAGGTGATCTAGGAGAGCTCTTAAATGGATTTAACCGAATGGCAACACAGTTAGAAAATTATGACGAAGCTAATGTAGAAGAACTAAAAGCGGCACAAATCAAGCAGCAATCCTTAATAGCTACAATGGCTGATGGTGCCATATTATTGGACTCACAAGGCAAGATTGTACTTACTAATCCAACAGCGAAGAGATTATTTCGTTGGGAAGGAAGATTTTTAGAGGGTAAACATTTTTTAAATGAAATCCCCGAAATTTTATCTAACGACTTACATACAAATATAGAATCTATTTTAAACAGGAAAAAGGAGAAGGATGATTTAAGATTCAGTTTAGGAGAGCCAGCAAGAACCTTAAGAATTGTCTTGCAATCAGTCTTGGATACAAATAAAGTTGAATTAAAAGGAATTGCTGTAACAATACAAGATTTAACTAGAGAGGTTGAACTTAATGCGGCACAAAATAGATTCATTAGTAATGTTTCGCACGAATTAAGAACACCACTTTTTAATATCAAAAGTTATGTAGAGACCTTACATGATTTAAAAGATCAGCTTTCTGATGAAGAACAAATAGAATTTTTGGGAATTGCAAATTCAGAGACTGATAGGTTAACAAGACTTGTAAATGATGTATTAGATTTATCTAGATTGGAGTCTGGGAAAATTGTTCAGCTAGAGCAAATGGATATAAAACCAGCAATAGAACAGACTCTCAGAAATTATAGACTTAATGCTTCAGAAAAAAATGTTTCATTAGCTCATGACATAGAGGAAACTATTCCTCCAATTCTTGGGAATTTTGATTTGCTTTTACAGGTTTTTGATAATTTACTTGGTAATGGATTGAAATTTAGTCCAAAAAACAGCGTCCTAATTATAAGAGCTTATACTTGGCCAGATTCCTGTCCTGCTTTCCCTCCAAGTATTAAAAGTGATGCCGCCCCTCAATGTGAATTGGTTTCACCACTTCCAAAAGTAAGAATTGAGATTGCTGATACTGGCTCAGGAATATCTCAAGCTGATCAAGAAAAGATATTTGATCGTTTTTATAGAGTAGAGAATTCTGTTCATACTGAGCAAGGTACCGGTTTAGGTTTATCTATAGTGAGGGGAATAATTGAAAAACACGGTGGGGAAATTCGTATGGCTAGTGAATTAGGTGTAGGAACAACATTCTGGTTTGATTTAGCCTTAGCACAATCTGATAAAGATGAATTATTGACAAAAGCTATTAATAATTCAGATTCTTTTCCAAGTTCTGAAATTAAAGAAATTATCTAATTATTTTCTAATCCTTTAAAAACATTTGGAACATTTTGATCAGGCACAACTCTGTGAGGTGCACCACTAAATATTTGTTCAAAATTAGAAAAAGAATCCCTGATTTCTGGGCCACTATTTGTAATGATAAATTCTCTTATTCGTTTATCATGCCATGATCCCCGCATTTTAAAAACATTTAAAGCTCGTGCCATCTCACCTTTTATTTCTACATATTGAAGCAACAATATGGTGTCTGTAATTGTTGAGATATGAGAATCAGTTATCGAATGACTGCCCATAAATTCTTCTGCAGTATTTGTAAAAAAGCCTGCAATTTCCTCTTGTTTTGTATAACCAGTAACAGCAATTACGAACTGTCTAAATGCATTCAAACTTACACCCCTGGCTAATGCAGAGAGAGAATCAATTGCCATTCTTTTTGGTTTAAATTGATTAATTTGGGTTTTTATAATTTGTAAGTGATCTTCCAAACCAGTTGATTCAGGATATGCACAAATAATTTTTAATAGCCCATCACTTTCCATTTTTTCAAAATCTATTCCCCAACTAGTCGCATTCCTAAGCAATTGAGCCCTAGATTCTTCATATGCAAAAAGTATTGCTCTTTCATTATTATTATAAGCATCTTCAACAAATTTTGACACAAGCATTGTTTTGCCTGTACCAGTAGCTCCAGTAGCGAGGATTATAGAATCTTGAAAATATCCACCACCACACATATCATCAAGATCTTTAACTCCAGAGCTAATCCTAATATTTGATGATCTCTGCGTTAATCTCATTGCACCTAGTGCAAACACACTTATTCCATCCATTCCCATAGTGAATGGATATTCACCTTTCATATGTACAGTACCTCTTAACTTTAAAACTTCTAGAGTTCTTCTTCTCTTCTCTGACTCAAGAACATTTCTTAATAAGACAACATTATCAGATACAAATTCTTCTACTCCATATCTAGCAATTGGTCCGTAATCATCCACCCTTTCTGTAGTCATAACTGTGGTTACACCAATTTCCTTTAATCTTGCTATCAATCTAAATATTTCTCTTCTAACAACGTAAATAGCATCATACTGTTGAAAGACAGCAGTTATTGAATCTATTGCAACTCTTTTAGCTTTATATTTTCTAATTGCATAACTAATTCTTTCAATAAGACCAGACAAGTCAAAGTTACCCGCCACATCCTGACCATCAGGATCAGGAGAAGCATCCAAAATAAAAAGTTTATTTTGGTCAATTAATTCTTGTAAATCCCAACCAAAACTTGCGGCATTTCTAATAATATCTAAAGGTGATTCCTCAAATGTCACAAAGATTCCAGGCTCATCAAAATTACAAATTCCATGGTGTAAATATTGCAGAGAAAAAACAGTTTTACCAGTTCCGGAGGTCCCACTAACGAGTGTACTTCGAGATACAGGCAAACCGCCCCTACAAACATCATCAAAGCCTTCTATTCCAGTTGGTAATTTTTGTACTTGCATTTTATTTGATTTGCCAAATTTCTTATCATTCATAGTTTTGTGCTAATTAAACAAAAATAAAATAAATTTTGGATTTATTTTTAATTTTAAAAGTTTTATATATATTATTTATCTCCACTATATTCAGTTTCAGTTAATTCATCAAAAAGTAGATCTAAACCAATTAAAACTTTCTCTCTATCCGAAAGATCACCTATTATTTTTCTAACTGGTGGAGGTAAAATTTTAGCTAAAGTCGGAGTGGCTAAAATTTTATCTTCTTCTGCAAGTTGTGGTTGCTTAAGTACATCGATAACCTTCAAAGCATAAACTCCTTTGAATTCATTATTTAAAATTTCTCTTAAGGTATTTAAAGCTCTCATTGAATTAGGAGTATTTCCGGCAACATAGAGTTTTAAAATATATGTTTTCCTTGCTGCCATCTTTATAGTTCCTGAATTTAAATAAAAGATTTAAAACAACCCTTGACTTATTACACTACAAAATAAGAAAATAGACAAATTATTATGATTGCTTATTTGGCTTAATCAAATTGTTAATTTGAGCCTAGTAGCGTCTTTAAGATATGACAAATTCTAAAAACTCCTCAAACAATTCTTCTAAAAATAATGAATTGTATGCAATAGCAGAAACTTCAGGTCAACAATTTTGGTTCCAAGTTGATAGATACTATGACATAGACAGATTAAATGCAAAAGAGAAAGACATGATAACACTGGAAAAAGTTTTACTTTTAAAAGACCAAGAGTCTATCACTATTGGAAAACCTTACGTTAAAGATGCAAAAATTGAATTAGAAGTAGTCTCTCATAAAAGAGATAAGAAAATTTTAGTATACAAGATGCGTCCAAAAAAAAAGACAAGAAGAAAGATGGGACATAGACAAGAACTTACAAGAGTTATGGTAAGATCTATATCAATAGGTAAAAGCGCTCCTAAGTCTTCTTCAAAAAAGGAAACTGCTAAAAAGGAAACTAAACCAAAATCAGAAAAATTTACAAATTAAACACTTCTAATGGCACATAAAAAAGGAACAGGTTCTACTAGAAATGGAAGAGATTCAAATTCCAAAAGACTTGGTGTGAAAGCTTATGGAGGAGAAAAAGTAACTGCCGGATCAATCTTAATTCGCCAAAGAGGTACATCCTTTTTGCCAGGGATCAATGTAGGGAAGGGTAAAGATGACACCCTTTTTGCACTTAAAGAGGGAACCGTAAGTTTTGAAAGTATTAAAAGAAATTTAAGAAATAGAAAAAGAGTAAATATAGTTATTTAATTTTCTTATAAGCTCTTGTAGTTATAAGAATAGGATGAAATACTTCTAAAAAATTTGATTGAAGAGTCTCAAAAAACTTTTCAACAATTTGATTATCGTCGATATGAAACGGATATTCATTATTATCTCCTTTGTAGAAATACCAATTTAATAGAGCAATAGAATTACTATTCATAATCTCACTGAAATTATTAATTTGAGAAGCTGGATCTGCAAGATGTTCCAAAACATCAAGACAAACTATAGTATCAAATTTCAATATTTTAGTATCTTGAATTGTCTTGCAAAAAGTAATTTTTTTTTCGACTCCTAATTTCTTAGCCCTGTATTCAACAAAATTTCTATTTGTTTGATTTATATCTACAAAAAAAACATGCTCTACTTTTGCAGACATAGCGTTAGCTAAGGCATGAGTACCAATACCTCCTCCAAAATCTAAAACTAAATCTCTAGAAAATCTCTGCTGAAGTTTTAAAGTATCAGCGATGTAGTCTCTACTGGTGATGTGCCAAGCAGCCAAATCAGCTAAATGCCTATCTCCAACAATCTCAGTATAAAAATCTGAAACATCATTTAAAGCATCCCCAGGATGAGAATTTGCCAAATTCATCTTTGCATTTTCAAGGAATCCATCTAAATCACATTCTTTAATACATAAGTATTCCATTAAATGTGATTTCAAATTAAAAGCATTGTCTAAAAACTCTTTTAATATATATTTATTATTTTTCAATTTCTTGCTCTAAATTACCAATACTAAAATCATAGAATTATTTTAAATCTTTCTCAAATTATTCTTAATATTAAAAATGGAAACTAAAGATGGATTCTTAGTAATTAATAAAGAAAAAGGCTGTACATCGCATGATTGTGTTAAACAAATAAGGAAGTTACTAAATACTAAAAAGGTCGGTCACACTGGAACTCTTGACCCAGAAGTTATTGGAACATTACCAATTGCAATAGGAAGTGCAACAAGATTTATTCAATATCTTCCTCAGGATAAAACTTATATAGGACAAATTAAATTAGGTATAAGAACCAATACTGATGATATTCATGGAAAAATAATTAATCAAAAAAGTTGGCCTAAAATAAATGATGAAAAATTAGATCAATACTTAAATAGATTTAGAGGGAGTATTAAACAAATTCCGCCAAAAGTATCTAGTGTGCACGTTAATGGTGAAAGAGCTTATAAAAAATCTTTCAAGAATGAAAATTTTGAATTAGGACCAAGAGAAGTAAAAATAGACGAACTTATCTTAATGAAATGGGACCAAATAAACGGAATCATAGAAATGAAAATCAAATGTTCAGCTGGTACATATATAAGAGCAATTGCAAGAGATATAGGAGAAATTCTTAATTCCGAAGGTTGCCTTCTACAACTAAAAAGAATTTCAGCTTGTGGCTTTGATGAACAAAACTCTATAAAAATTTCAGATATCGAAAAAGGAAAAAAAAACGCGCCAAATCTTATTATTCCAACAATTTCTGCTCTTAATCACATTTCAACATTTGTCTTAACTAAAGAGGAACAAATCAATTTATGGCAAACTGGAAGAGCAATTACAGTTGATATTAATTACTTAAATGAAAGCAAAACTTTTGATTATAAAAAGCCCATAAAGGTAATAGATAAAAAAAAAATATTGCTTGGAATTGGCTTCTTAAATAAAGAACAAACAAATATAAATCCAAAATTAGTTCTTAATGCAAAATGATTTTTATAGGTAATCTTTTCTAAAAGGTTTAATCTGCACTCCCTTATAGAAATGTTTTAATATTCTTTCAGCTTTTTGGCCTCTAGAAGCCATATATTTAGCACCCCATTGACTCATTCCTACTCCATGTCCAGATCCCTGTCCAAAAACTATTAAACCTTTTTTCATAGGAAATTTTTTATTTAAATCTTCCTTAAAAAATTTAAATCTCACAAAATTACTATTGAGGCCTAATCTTTTTCTTAAATCTACCCCAGACATTTGATCAGAACCATAATCCCCAACAAGTTTTACATTTTTTACCCTCCCTGTACTTGTAATATCTAGGATCTCTATATTTCTTAAACCTCCAATCTTAGGAAATAAATTTGTTAATTCATTATTCGAAAATTTTTTTTGCCATCTAAATTTTGGATTTTTTTTATCAAAATCTTTCACACTTGATAAATAAGGATATTTATTCTTCCATACATCTTGACTATTTTCTGTCATTCCACCTGAACTGCTATGAAACAAAGCATTAATTAATTTATTTTTATACGTCAAAACCAAAGATCTTGTACTTTTAACAGCTCTGATAGTTTTATAAGTTCTTGATTCTAAGCCGTTATAGACTTGATTTCTTTGGGTAGAGTCTATGTCAAATAAAATATTTCCCTTTTGCTTTAAAGCATAAGTTCTAGATGCAATTGCTTGTGCTTTTAATGCTTCCATAGGCCATTGTGTTGGCATCTCTGAACCAACCACACTACTTAGATATTTTTCAATTCCTAAAACATTTACTACTAATATTTCAGAATCAAGTACGAAGAGATTAAGTTGACCAGAATATCTTTTCTGATCTACCCATATACCTCTTCCATCAGAAGATCTAAGTTGAAATTGTTGATTACTTTTTAAGTCATATTTTTTTTGTTTATTCTTATCAAAATATAAAATTTTTCTATTTTTCTCATTTTTCAAAGTTAAGCCTTTTATTTTTTTATTTGAAAAAAATTTTCCCTCTATTGTTAAGGGAATTGACTTATCTGATCTAATCCTTAAATTGTTATTTTTTGATATCAAAACTCTAATTATTGGCTCTTTAGATGCAAGAACGGTTTCACTCTGAAAAACACAAATAAAGAAAATACTAATTAGACAACATTTACTGAAATTATTTTTAAATTTAAATATCACTTTGTTTAAAAAACAAATTCTTAATTTGCCTAAGTTTGACTAAAAGTCTAGATTTAATCCAGATATAAAAATAAAAATATAATAAATAAGTGAACATCACCTTCTTAGGAACAAGTTCAGGAGTCCCATCCTTAACGAGGAATGTTTCTTCCCTAGCACTTAAATTATCACAATCTTCAGAAGTTTGGCTTTTTGACTGTGGAGAGGGAACACAGCATCAAATAATGAAAAGCAATATTAAATCTTCACAAATAAAGAAAATATTTATTACACATATGCATGGCGATCATATTTATGGTTTACCAGGACTTTTAGCAACCTTAGGTTTATCAGGAAATAGTAAGGGTATTGAAATTTACGGTCCTTCTGAGTTGCAAAGTTTTATAAATTCTGCACTTAAAAGTAGTTTTTGCAAATTGTCGTTCCCATTGCATTTTGTGGAAGTTGAAAATTTTGCATCAGGAAAAAAAATTCTATTTGAAAACAACAAAATAAAAGTAAATTGTGCATGCCTTAAGCATAAAATACCAGCTTATGGTTATCGAGTGAACGAAAAAGACAAGCCAGGTATATTTGATATCAAAAAGGCAGAGACTTTAAAAATACCACCTGGACCAATTTATTCAGAACTGCAACAAGGTAAAAAAGTCGTTTTAAAAGATGGGAGGTCATTTGACGGGAAAGAATTCTGTGGACCTCCAAGAAAAGGTGAAAGTTTTGTGTATTGCACAGATACTGTCTTTAGCGAATCAGCAGTTTCATTATCAAAAAATGCCGATTTACTTGTACATGAATCAACATTTTCTCAGGAGGATGAGAGCATGGCCTATGAAAAATTACATTCCACAACAATTATGGCTGCGAAAACAGCATTATTATCTAATACAAAAAAATTAATTATTACTCATTTAAGTCCAAGATACACTAATAAAAATTCAATTACACCAACCGATTTGCTTAAAGAGGCACAAAAAGTTTTCCGAAATACTCACCTCGCCAAAGATTTTTTAACTGCAGAAATTAAATAAACTGCAACAGTTCGTTAGCAGGAGCGTTGTAAATGACCAACCCATGAAATAATAGTTTTAGGTTTTTCTATTTGATGTCGATCGAAATGGTCTCTATTTTTTCATCACTTAATAAGTCTTTCAAAAGACTTCTTATTTTTCTTCCATTGATTATTGGTTTAATTCTTAATCCGATTTCTGCTAATGCACTTTATCCTAGTGATCCTTCATCAGTAGATGGATTGAAAGAAGATCTTCATGGAGCAGATCTTCAAAATAACGAATTTGTAAAATATGATTTATCTTATCAAGATTTAGGAGAGGCTAATCTACAAGGGGCCTATATGAGCGTGACAACTGCAAAGAATTCTAGTTTCAAAAGCGCTAACATGAAAGATCTCATTGCATATGCTGTACGTTTTGATAATGCTGATTTATCTGATGCCAATCTTACAAATGGTGAGCTAATGAAAAGTGTTTTTGATGGAGCAATTATAGATGGAGCAGACTTTACAGATGCAAATCTTGATCTTTCTCAGAGAAAATCATTATGTGAAAGAGCTAGTGGAACTAACCCACAAACTGGAGTTAATACAATTGACAGTCTTGAATGCACCGGATTAAAAGGTTACATGCCACCAAAGCCAAAAGCATAATATTAAAGCTAAGTAACTTCAGAAGGGAAGATATTACCAGGCTCTTTTGAGCCTGGTTTTTTGCTGTACCACCATTCTTGTATATCAGAAGAAAATTTCTTTGAAAAAAAAGTTATAACTGTCTCAATAGGTTTTGATCCTGGCTCCAAAATCTGTACTGAGTAAGATGGGCATTTTCGTGAAGCCATATCAGCAACGAACCTAGAACCTATTCTTCTCCAACTAGGCTCCTTACTTCTCCAAGCAAGCCTTGAACAGGGCCAGGGTAACTCTTCCCTATCATAAAGCCTGCAACATGGTCCAATTACCTTATAACTGTATTGTCCTCCATAACTTGATTTGACACTGCCAGTCTTGAAAAATTCAAATTTATTCATTTACAAAAAAAAGCCACCTTTATTGAGGGTGGCAGAGAAATAATCAATAATCAACTAAGAAAAGTTAATTTTTTATAATTAATACAATTCTTCCTCAGCATGAGTTGTAATTGTTACATCAGATGTTGGATAAGCGACACACGTAAGAACAAAACCAGCTTCTAGTTGGTCATCATCCAAGAAACTTTGATCTGATTGATCAACACTACCTGAAGTAACTTTTCCAGCACATGTTGAACATGCTCCAGCTCTGCATGAATAAGGAAGGTCGATACCTTGTTCTTCAGCAGCATCAAGGATGTACTGGTCATCAGGTACTTCAATAGTTGAATTTAGACCCTCACCTTCGTTGATGAGTGTAACTTTGTAAGAAGCCATTTAAATAAGAAATTGTTGGTAGTTAATACCTATTAAATACATTTTTAACATTGATTGAGTCGATATGGGAGAATTTGAAGTAAAAAATGACACAATAAAATGTATTCAAGGGTATCTATAAGAAAAACTTATACTTAGGTGGGATCACTGACTTTTTGCGCAGAAATGCATGCCCAATCTTTTCTAGTTGATACATCCAATAATTTCAAGTTATTCTTAATTAATATTTTTATGATTTCATCTTTTTGCGAATTCAGAATTCCACTGAAAATGACTTCCCCATTGTTTCTCAAGCACTTATGTATATTCGGGATCATTTCTTTTATTACTTCAGCAAGAATATTGCATAAAACAAAATCAAATTGTTTAAGTTGATTTTTTAAAATTACCTCATTAAAAGATCCCAAATAGGTATTTAATTTTTTTAAATTTCCGAAATTTAGTTGAAAATTTGAGTTAGTTGAATTTATAGCTAAATAATCATTATCCACTGCACATACCTCTTTAGCACCAAGCAATCTTGCAGCAACACTCAAAATCCCGCTACCACTACCAATATCTAATACCTTTTTATCAGAAAATAGAATATTCTCCATTTTTTTCAAACAAAGATAAGTCGAAGGGTGACTTCCTGTACCAAAGGCTGCTCCAGGATCAATTTTTATGATTTGTTTATCTTTAAATTTTTCATTTATATTCATCCAACAAGGCAATATTAAAAAATGATTTCCTACTAATTCAGGTGACCAATATTTCTTCCAGCTTGTCAACCAATCCTCTTCTTTAATGATACTCCAGTCAAAAAATTGATTATTAGGGGCATGAATGTTTAGAAGTTCGCTAATTATTTTTTCAAAATTACTTCTAGAACCCTCGCCCCAATCTTCAATTGGGAGCCATATATTCACCTCTTTTTTATTTTCATTTTTAATTAAATATTCAAATGAAAAACTAAATATTCCCAACTCATTTAATTTCCAAATAATAATATCTTCTGCATCACTTTCTATCTGAAAAGTTAGTTTATACCAATCTTTAATTTCCACTAATAGAGCAAGCCTCTTTATAAAGTAACTGGATTAGCGCTGGTAATTCCCTCTACTTCAATAATGGTGTCAAGCAACTTATTAGGAATTGGATCATCAATACTTAGAACCATCACAGCTTCTCCTCTAACAATTTTGCGCCCAACTTGCATTGAGGCAATATTTACATTGTTGCTACCCAATAAAGAACCAAGCTTCCCAATAATACCAGGCATATCTCTGTGCCTAGTAACCAACATGTATCTACTTGGCGATACATTAACAGGATATTGATCAATACTAATAATTCTTAATTCTCCATCAGCGAAAATGCTTCCTGCTACGCTATGATCTCCATTATCTCCATAAGTGGTTAATTGAAGCGATCCACTAGCAAATTCTGGTCTTGCCTCATCTTTACTCTCTATTATTGAAATACCTCTTGAATCTGCTTCTAACGAAGCATTAACATAATTGATCCTATCTCCCAAAGCTTTACTTAAAAGGCCTTTAAGACTAGCTATTATTAATGGCTGGGAAGGGTGTTGAACGAATTCACCTTGTAGCTTTACTTCTAGTTTTTGTATCTGACCACCTGAAAGCTGGCTTATAAGCAGACCCATTGTTTCAGCCAACTGCAAATGAGGTTTTAGACTATCCATAATATCAGGGCTCAAACCTGGAATATTTACTGCAGTTCTAGCGGATAAACCAAGCAAGACATCTCTGATTTGTTCTGCAACATCAACAGCTACATTTGCTTGGGCTTCCCGAGTAGATGCTCCTAAGTGAGGAGTAAGTATAAGATTCTTTTCAACTTTCAAAAGTGGTGAATTAGATTCCAAAGGTTCTTTAGAAAAGACATCTATTGCAGCTCCTCCAATCAATGATTTATTTAAAGCTTCTGCTAATGCTTCTTCTTCAATCAAGCCTCCTCGAGCACAATTAATTAATTTTGCGCTACTTTTCATACTCTTAAGCACCTCCATATTTACTAAATTCTCTGTCTCTGGTGTCCGCGGTAAATGCAAAGTTACATAATCGGATTGTTGGAATAAATCGTCTATTTCAGATAGTTTAACTTGGATTTGTTGAGCTCGTTCAGATGAAACAAAGGGATCATATCCGCAAACTTCCATTCCTAATGCATTAGCAACTTTCGCTACATGAGCACCAATTTTCCCTAAACCTACTACACCTAATTTTTTCTTATAAAGCTCATTCCCAACAAATTTCTTTCTCTCCCATTTACCTAACAAAGTACTACTATTAGCAATTGGAATATGCCTAGATAAGGCCAACATCATAGCTATAGTATGTTCAGCAGCGGCTATTGTGTTCCCTCCTGGAGAATTAACAACAAGAACTCCTTTTTGTGTAGCAGCCTTAACATCGACATTATCGACTCCAACTCCGGCTCTTCCAATAATTCTCAGTTTACTTGAAGAGTTAATAATTTCTTCAGTCACTTGAGTACCAGAGCGAATCATTAAAGCATCATAATCTTGAATAATGGAAGCTAGCTCAGAGTCTGAGATTCCTATTTTCTGATCAACCTGAGCAACTTTTGAAAGAATATCGATTCCTGTTTGATCAATTGGATCTGTAATGAGAACTTTTGTCATTTAAGATTGGATCTTTAATCTTTTACTTTAACTTAATCTATAGTGTATGTATCTTATTTTATTAATTTGAATAACACACAAACATTTGAGGATTGAAATTTGACTAAAAGTATCGTGATATTTGAAGAAATTGATAAATGTATCCAACTATTTGAAGTATTCAAAGAAAAATCTGTAATGCTCTCTGAAGCAATTTTGATCCCACCAATAAGTGAGAAAATATCATCAGATGAAACAGAATTGCTAAATGCAAAAGCAAATATCTTATTCAAATCTCAAAATTTTGAAGAGGTAAGAATCTTAAATCCTAAACTTGATAGAAATATTAGACAAAAAGATATGAGTAGATGGCTAATGCCATTTGGTTTTTTAGCTGGAATAGCTTTTTCTAATATGACTAATTTATCTACCTTCAGCTTTCTTGGTTTAAATACCATCGGGGAATCATTAATTGGAGGTCTTTTAGGAATGGGTTCAGGTTATTTAGGAAGCATTGTTTCTTCTTCAAGTATCAACATCAATAGAAATAAAGAATTGAGATCAATTATTAATTTAAATAAGGAGGGTAAATGGCTTGTTCTACTTGAAAATCAAATTGGAACTGAATTACCTTGGGCTTTGATAAAACAATCAGAAGCAAAAGATATAATTTTTTTAGAAGGCTAAATGATTGATTTAAAAGGAATCTTAATAAATTCAAACTACAAAAAAGAAACTGAAGAATTAATAAATATTGCTAACTTAGCTTACAAAAACTGGGAAACTTATTGGACGGGATTTTATTCAACTTATGTTTGCGAGGAGATTTTAAAAGATTTTGAAAATTTAAATGATTTCAAATTTTTTATTTATGGAGGATTCTCCTCTTCTCAAAGATCTAGGATAGCTTGCTTTAGAGGAGATAATATTCCTGAAGAGGATGCGCTAAAAAGTAATTTTCCAGCTCAAGGAATAAAAATTAATGGCAATTTTTTATTTGATAATGCTACACAAGACGACTTTAGATCCCTCTTAAATGAGATTGGGTTAAATCAATTAAAAGTTGGAGATATATGGACTACTGGCGATAGGGGAGCACAAGGGATAATTGATAATTTAGATATTGAGTATATAGATGAAAAGATTTTTTATTTGAGAGACGTAAAAGTAAAAATTAATTTAGTTGGTATAGGTGAATTACAAATACCTTCTGAAAGATCAAAAAAACTTGTTAATACAGTAGAAGCTTCCACAAGATTAGACGCTATAGCTTCAGCAGGTTTTAGGGTATCACGAACCAAAATCATCGAAAGGATAGAAAATGGAATGCTCAGATTAAATGGAAGCAAAGTTAAAAAGCCAACTATTAATCTAAAAATTGGCGACAAACTAGAACTTGAAAATAAAGGATTTATCGAAATTCTAAATTTAGAAATAACCAAAAGAGAACGATGGAAAGTTAAATTACTTAGAAAATGAAACGCAACCTGCTATTTTCTTATAAGGGGGATTCAAAATTCTTCAATTTGGGCGATTAGCTCAGTGGTAGAGCACTACCTCGACACGGTAGTGGCCACTGGTTCGAATCCAGTATCGCCCATTAAAACTTTTGACGACCTAGGTTATATCCACAGAAAATAATTTCATTTTTTAGATTATTAAAAAAGATGAAACTTAATCAAATAATTAATCTACATAAGGGGCTCACTGCATTTGTAGTGATAGGTCTTATGATTTTTTTTGATAATTTTACTATAGCTCCCTACGTTTATTTAGCTCTGCATGGTACTTATGGATTACTTTGGCTTCTAAAAGAAAAGATATTCCCAGATCCTTATTTTAAAGAAAAAATCAATTTTTTAACTTCAGTTACTGGTTTTATTTTCCTTGGAAGTTACTGGTTAGCTCCCTACATTCTTATCTCATCTCAGAAATCTGTTCCAAACATCGTAATAGCTGCATCTGTATCTATAAATATAATTGGTGTGTTTTTACACTTTGCTAGTGATGCCCAAAAATATTTTTCTCTTAAATTGAAAAAAGATCTTATTAAAGAAGGATTTTTCAAAAATATAAGGAATACTAATTATCTAGGAGAAATACTAATTTATCTATCATTCGCCATACTTTCAATGAGCTTGATTCCATTAGTAATTCTTGCAATATTTTTCTCTATTGTTTTTCTACCAAGAATGATAAAAAAAGATAAATCGCTAGCAAAATATGATTCATTCGAAGAATACAAAAAGAAAAGTGGTCTTATATTGCCTAAATTAAATGCCTGATAACAACTTACCAAGTTGGAGACAAGATTTAAAATCCGCTAGAAAAAAAGAGGGCAAATCACCCTCTAATAGATGGATACAGCTTGCAACAGTCAGCGAAGAAAACGAGCCAAGATTAAGAACAGTTGTTTTCAGAGGATGGTATAAAGATAATTCAATGATTATTTTTACAGATAGAAGAAGTGAAAAAATTGGGCATTTAAAATCTAACCCTAATGCAGAAATATTATGGTTCTTTTTGAAAACCAAATCACAATATAGATTCAAAGGAAAAATACGTGAATTAAGTGATAACAAAAATTATTGGGATTTATTATCAGAAAAATCAAAAACTTCTTGGTTTTGGGGATCTCCTGGAAAGAAAATAAACCCAAAAGTCCAATCTACTCATGAAATATTATCCAATCTACCCAAGTCAGAAAATTTTGTGGTTCTAAATTTTGAAATCGATTCAGTAGATCTTCTTAAATTAGAACAGCCTGTTCATAAACGATATCTTTGGGAAAAGATTAAGAAATGGGAAAAAGTTGAAATTAATCCTTAAATATTTCTAAATTGTATATTTAGGTTGAAAAACATATAGTGATCAGTCAGTTTTAAAAAAGAAGTTTTATTTATATGAATTTCTCAGAAATTCCAGAAAATCCTTTTATTTTTTTATCTTGTGTGACTGCTATAGGGCTGTTTATAAGTCTTTCTGAAGCAACGATTAAGATAAAACTTGAGAAGAGAAACAGTTATCGAAAAAGGTTAGAACTAATAAATAGTCTCTATCCTAAAAAATTAGCTTGAAGTATCTGAGAGTATGTTCGCTTGCAGAAATTGAAATAAACCACCTTTGCTTGTTTCTTCTTTAACTTCAACTTGATTGGAAGGTTTTGCTTTTATTGAAGATATAATTTCCTCTTCATCTTCTGATTTCAAAATTCTGATAATGACTTCATCTAAGGAGAAATTACCAGGCCCTGTTAATGCAATTGAAGTTGCTGAAGCGAAATACAAAAGTAAAAGCTCTAGTAAGAAAATATTAAAACCTGAAGTAACAAGTGCATGATATATAGCGACAGAAATTGTTCCAACAATTGCCAAAGCTCCGAATCTTGTAGCTAAGCCAATAATTAGTAACCAACTACCACCTATTTCTGAGAATGCCGCTATATATGATAAAAATATTGGAAATGGGAGATGTAATGGTCTGACAAAGGCATCAGCGAAATTTTCTATATTTGCTAATTTCTCATAACCGTGATGAATAAGAACAGTTCCAGTTATAACTCTAAGAATTAATAAAGCAGTATCTTTGCTAAACGACTTGGTAAGAATTGTTGAAAGCACTATAAAAAAATTATCCTTAAGTAAAAATAACTAGTCACATTATCCATCGTGGATTAAAGAGCAAAAGTCGCACCTAAATAAGTATTTATACTTACTTACCAAAAGAGTTATTTTTCTGATTAGGAATTCGACTAAATTAAAAATTATTTTTTGAATAATTTTCTAATATTCTCTGATTTATTTTTGGAATATTTTCTTTAAATTTTAAAAACCCTTTTTTGGCAAATTTCCAAGCAAATAAATCTTCATCCCTCACAAGATTAAAAATTTTTTTTTGGTGTAAATTTTTAAACTCAGTTATGAAATCATAATTTTCTCCCACTCCAGGATAAATAATGTCAATTTCGTTGGAATTTTTAAAAGTATTTTTCAGTGAATAAGGATCAATCTGTTCAACATTATCAAAATGCTCTACAAATTCAGAGACCAAATCTTGTTTAAATTTCAAAACAGATTCAGACAATTTAATTTGTCTTTGTTCATTTTTTAAAAGGATAATAAATACTTTTTTATAGCTTTTAAGTAAATTTTTAAGGGTTGCAAGGTGCAGGTCATTTTCAAACATAATCAGATTATCTGATTTAGGATCCATGTCATTTTTATAAATCTCATCTTCTAATGGTATTTGATTAGATTCTTCAAGAAAAATTTGTTGATTACTTATTTTTTCTGAATTAAATCTATTATTTGAAAATTTTCTGAGGTTTGATGATGAAAAAAGATATTGCTTTCCCTTCGTTTGCAATCCTCCGACCCATCTCCAGCTAAGGAGATTAGATGCAGCATCACCATCAAAAAGATATTTAAAGAAAAACTCTGCTCCCAATTGCCATGGGAGGCCTAAATTAAATATCCAAGTACTCGCAAACCACATTCTTGTATGGTTATGCAAATAGTTGTACTGCTTTAATTCATGGACCCAAGAATTAAAAAAATCTATTTCTGTATCGCCATTAATTGCACTTTCATATAACTCATTATCAAAATCGAGATTATTTTCTGAAATAAAATTTCGCCAAACTTTAGGTCTATTTTCCATCCACCCTTTCCAGTAAACTCTCCAAAATATTTCTTCAACAAATTTATTTGAATTTTTGATTTTGTACTTACTTTTAATATCATTAATCAGTTTATATTCCGATAATATTCTATGAGTAATGAAAGGTGATAATTTTGAAACCGAACTTACTTTATTTGGCCCAAAATCAAAATTTCTTAATTTTGCATAATCATTAATTTTGTATTTCGCAAAATTTTCCCAGGTATTTTGAGCTTTTAATAAAAATGACAATTTCTCATAACTTTAAAAAATTTTTTTTTTATTGATAGAAATTTCAAAAATTTGCCTGCAAATTAATCCTTAAAATTTTCTATTTCACATTTAAGTAAATATGTTTGATTGAAGTATTTAATTTAGACTCCTAATATGTACATTTTATACTCTTAAATCGCTCTCTGCGTAGGAG
>QCIO01000008.1 GCA_003216635.1 Prochlorococcus sp. AG-402-L23
TATTTGTGTTGTTATTTGCTCTGTATTTCCTAAAAGATCTACATAAGTCATTCTTCCAATAATTGAAATATCGTTATAGTTGACAGAATAAGAATCCAAATCCGTGTATATTCCTATTAAATAAGGAAAATTACTTTCTACTTCCCAAGTTGTTTCCTTTATATAATCTAATCCATCTGGATCTTCATATAGAAAATTTATATTTAAAGAATCCCCTACGTATACTTCTAAAGGATATTCTGGTAAAGGATATTCTGGAAATAACGTGAATGAATCATTATAAATTCTAATTGAAGCAACGCTTGATGAAATAAGATTATCTATAATTTCCATCAACAAATTATTTTTGTTAATAATAAAAAAAAAACAACAAAAAGTAAAGTATATCTATTTATAGACCTAATTTAAATATGTTTCTGGATTAATTATTTATAGTTTCGAAATGAAGTTTTTAGTATATTTTAATTAAATATTTTCAAAATAATTTGAGTAAAATACTTTTTGCAAATGCACATTCTTTATTTGATTATACAGACGGAGCCTCCAATAGTATTCGATTAATTTTAGAAGAATTATCACTGCTTGGACATCAAGTTTTTGTCGTAACTGGATTAATTAGTAATGGTTTGGACGGCTTCGATTATTCAAAAGAGTTCTTCAAAAAAGACCAAAATGAAGAGATAAAAAGATTTAAAAATAATGGAATAAATTATTCTTTAGTAAAAACTAAAACATGGCAAAGACTTCAACTATCTTCATTAGAAGAGGAACTAATATATAGGGAAACTGAATCTATTATTAAAAATAATAATATTAGTCTAATTATAGGTTGGGGCAATCTTTTACTTGAAGAATCTATATTTAGGAAAGCAAAAGATAATGACATTAAAATTTGTTTTTACTTAGTTAGTCCAAGTTATAAAGGTAAAAAAATATTTCTCATCAAGGATTCTGATTTTGCTATTACAGATAGTCAATCAACTTTAAATCTTTATAAGAATGAATTCATCAAGCCTATTTTCGTGCTCCCAAAATTTCTAGAAAAAAGTCACAAAAATAACTTAAAAAATATAAAGAAAAAAAATAAATATAAATGTTTATTCGTAAATCCACTTATCAAGAAAGGTTTAGAGCCCTTTATTTTAATCAGCCAATTTGCACATAAGAATAAAATGCCTTTAGATTTTATTTGTATAAATTCAAATAATAATTTAATTAATGAATTAAGCTTATTAAATTTTGATCCTAATCAATTACCTTCTAATATAAAAATAAAAAATTCGCAAATAAATAACTATGAACTATTTAAGGACATAGATATTTTATTACTTCCATCGTTGTGGCATGAAAGTGGCTCAAGACTTATATGTGAAGCATATTCTTATGGTAAACCTGTAATTGGATTTAATACTGGAGGAACAGCAGAACTTATAGGCAAATTTAAAAATAATTTATTTGATTCACCAAAAGTTTATTTTGATAATAATTACATATTAAGACTTCATGATTGGAACCCAATTCATATTTGTGAACGGATAAATGAAATAATAAATAATTATAAAAATGAGTCTGAAGAAATTACAAGTTTTTATGAAAGACTCGATTTAGATATAAACTGTAAAAAGAAATTAAATGAAGTTATAAATTTTGCTCAATCTATAAAATAAATAGATTTGATTTTACAAAGAAATATTTTACAAATTATTAACTTCAACAGATGAACCAAGATAAGTCATCGCAGCAATATATTCATTAATCTCAATTGTTTTCTGCACGACTTATGGAGTAACACTCAAGGGGTTTTCCATCGCCCCGACCATTTAAAAACCAATTCATACTAGCTAGTTACTCAGACTCGCTTTTTTTATGCCAAAAAAATATAAACTAAAAATATGGTCATATAGTGGTCAAATTTATTGAAAGTCGATCTACAATAGTGAACAATTAACTCTTCTTTTTATGTCTCTTGAAACTACTGTTTTCACATTCAAAATCAGCGTCCCTTATGAAGAATGGGCTGCTGTTTATGACAGCGAAGAAAATATACAAATGAATAAAGAACGTGGAATTATTTGTTTATACAAAGGTGTCAAGAAAGATGATCCAACCAGTGTAATTCTTATTGAGCAGGGTGAAGAAGGTAAATCAATATCTATGTTTAAAGATCCAGCAGTGAAACCATTAATTGAGAGTGCAGGTCATATTTATGATTCAACTGTTATATCAAGTTATTTTTAAATTAATATTTCTAAAGTAAGTTTTAATTATTTTTTATCTATGCTTTTTTTAATTTCTTATAAGTTCTCTGATGCAAACGCGCAAGAGAAGTGAGCCAAAATGCTAACAGAATGGTACGACAAAGGAGGTCCACAAAATAGACCAGAGAATTATGATGTTAAATCTTGGATTTTCTTACCTCAACACGGAAAAGGTTACTCTGTGGTAGATACAGATTCTCTAGAAACTATTTGGCGTCAATGGCGACCTTGGAGAGAATTAATGGAGATTACTATTGAACCTTGTGCAGATTTAGATGAAGCAGTTGCTCTATATCGTAAATGAAACGCTTACTAGATATATAACGAGTAATTTTATATAAATTCCCAACAATAATACTATTGCTAAACCTACTCCAATAATTGAATTTGGTTGCTTATGCCAAAGCTCATTTAAAATGCAATAAAAGAATTTCTAGACAAAAAAAGAGTAGAAAACCTGCATATGGTGGCTTGATTTCTCATCAGTAGCCAAAAGAATAAATAGCTTTTTAACCTATTTAGCTTTTTTATTTTTTAAGATATAAATAGAATTAAATTTTCAAATTAAATGAGTAAATTTAAAGATAACTTTTCAAGCGAAAGCTTTTATCCAGATAGTAATTATTATCTTGAAAAGGAGAATACTTCTAAAGAGAAAATAATTTCAGAAGATCAAAAATTCAATGTCGGAGGAAATTTTGAATGGCCAAATACCTATTGGTTTATTGCCGAAAGAACAAATGGAAGGCTTGCAATGATAGGTTTCATGGCTGTCATTATTAACTACACTTTATTTGGATGGATAGCTTATCCAATACTTTAAGTGAGTAATTCTAATTTTGATAAAAATGGTGTAGATAAGTCTGGAACACATTGGCTTCAATATGCTGCGTTTTTTGTAACTGCATTTGCTATTTATTTTGGCTGGGCATTTTTCAATGATGCTAATTTCCACCATTTCGCTTTAAAAATATTTAAGTTCTAGAATTGTAATGGGTATAACCCATTAAGTTATTGTGTGATGCGTTGGAAAGTAGACTTTTATCCTTAAAAAAGTAGTTACTAGGTCTATTTCTTCTTTTTTAATTCAAATACATAAATGATAAAAAGGTTTATAGAAAATAGAAAAGATAGAGATCAATTTTTTTTATATGTTTATTGATTCTTGGGGGGGGCAATTCTTTATTGGGCATAGAACCCATCTGTTATGACATCACGAGAAGAATTTAAAATTAAAATTGGAAAAAATTTATTGCTCAGTGCTGATAAAGAACAGAGGAGGTTTGGACAAAAAAGAGAGCGAGGACTGCTAATCCTTAAAAAGTGGTCAAATAATCCTCAATTACAAACTAATAGCTGCGCAAGTACTAAGCATTTAATAATATTTAAATTATTTCTTCCAAAATCGAAACGTATAAATCTTACATTTTTTGCTACCCAATTAACTTTATTTTCCCAATTACTTTTATGGTTTTTTGATTAGTCATATGTTTTTGAGGAGTTTTCGAGTAATCCATTTAATTCTAAGATTTCTTCTTTACTAAATTCTCTATATTCTCCTATTGGCACGTCTAACTTAATATTCATAATTCTTACACGCTTTAATGATAATACTCTATATCCTAATGCCTCACACATTCTTCTAATCTGGCGGTTAAGTCCCTGTGTGAGTATTATTTTAAAATTTCTTGAACCCAATTGTTTTACAAAACAATTTCTAGTTCTTGTACCTAATATTTCAACTCCATTACTCATGCTTTGAATAAAGTCACTATTAATCGGACGATTAACTTTTACAATGTATTCTTTTTCATGATTATTTCTTGCTCTGAGTATTTTATTTACGATATCTCCATCATTGGTTAAAAAAATCAAACCCTCACTGAGCTTATCTAATCTTCCAATAGGGAAAATTCTTTTAGGATATTTAATGAAATCAATTACATTATTTGGTTCTACTTTTCTATCTGTTGTGCAAACAATTCCTACAGGTTTATTAAACGCTAAGTATGTGTTTTTTTGTCTCTTTGATTTTTCTATTCTTTGACCTTTAACTTCTACTTGATCACTTTCTTCTACTTTGGCGCCAATTTCTGAAATTTTGCCATTAATGGTTACCTTACCTTCTAAGATTAATCTATCTGCTTCTCTTCTAGAACAATAACCGACTTCGCTTAAATATTTATTTATTCTGGTAGCCATTTTGGATGTTTCTTTTTTATCTGCACTTAAAAAATAATTTATTAATCTCTTCATATTTTAGATCGTCTGTCAATTTTAGTTAATATTCTCATTATTGAATTTCAAATTAATTTCATCAGTAATTTCTACCGCACAGATCTAACTCTCTTTTTAAGTCCAATTTTTTTCAATTTTCCTCCATCCCTTAGAAAGTAATCTTTCATAAATTTCTCTAGCTAAATCTATTTCAACAGAAACTGTATTTGTCATTACGGGTGGTTTGTTTCCTAATTCCCCGACTATTTTTCCAGTATCTATAAACATATATTCAAAAACTCCATCAATACTCTTATCGTTTTTCATAAATCTTTTAACTTCTGAACTATTTGAATTAATCAACCAATAAGATTTAGCCATTAATCTAACCTTGGAATTAGTAAGCGTTCCATTTAAAACAAACTCATTTGATCAATTTCTTTTTTCTTTACATCCTCTACTAGCCAACCATCAGGGGACCAACTCATCATGATTGCAAATAATCCTCTTAATTCATCTGCATCTTTAACTTGCTCTGTCCATTGTTCCTCATATCCATTAGGAACGATCACAGGCATGCGGTGATGTAAAGGTTTAATTAAATCATTTGGTTCAGTTGTTAAAACGCAGCAACTCTCAAGTTCTGCCCCATCTGGTGAAGTCCACTTACTCCAAATTCCGCCCAACCAAAAAGTCTCATAATTCGATTTTCGAACACGATATTTTTTTTCAAAAAAACCGCTCGCAGGTATTAGACACCTTTTATGTTTCCAACTTCCACTAAATAATTTTTTTTCTTCTACGGTTTCTGATCTTGCATTAAATGGTCTTGGTCTCTCTTTATCAAATGGGTCTCTGGCCCAAGGAGAAATAAAGCCCCATGTCATAAAAGTAGTTTTAATTCTTCCTTCGTTTTTAATTACAAGAACAGGATCATTAGGTCTTATTAGACTTTGAGTATCATATTTAGAATCAAGTCCACTTGGATAGTCTTGTTTCAAAACCTTTGGCAACTTCTCAAATTTAGTTTTCAGCTCAAATCTTCCGCACATTGATTTTTAAAATATTTTTAAAACTCACTTAAAAAAACAGTAAATTTACCTTATTTTAGATCTACTTTCAGTTTTCTCAAATAAAAAAGAATCTTTTGATCATAGAAAGTTTTTTATCCAAATAATTAAGAGAAAATATAGATATTGAAAAGTTTCCTCAAATTTAATTTGAATGTTTCAAACTTGAGTTATGACAGATCCTATTCTTTATTTATCTATGTTATTGGGATTTGGAGGAGTTTATGTATTAATCTCTTCCTTCCATGATGATGACGATGGTGATGATGATGGAGAAAAATATATTTATAGTATCGTACAAACTAATTTAGCAAGATAGTTGATTTGTTTATAAAAACAAATTATCTACAAAAAGTTTCTGGCAAAAACAGGCTACCACTGAAAATAGTTTTATAGGAGTAACGGAAATATTGTCTTTCTTTGCGAAATCTACCTGACAATTATATTTATTTTTAAATTTAGTTGTTGGTCCTCTATCCGTATATGTTTGTGCCTTAAACCGTACATTTTTATTAGTCGATTGATAAGCATGCCTAGTTAGAACTTAGTGGTAACGGAGATAAATTAAATGCCTTCAACACCAATAAAATCTTGTAATAAATATGTGTTGAGTTACAAAGATTCAACAAATAAGACACATGAAGTTGGCTTCTACGCGCGCGATGCATACGATTGCCTAATGCTTGCGAGAGAATTCAACACTTACGTACATGACAATCCAGGATCTGTAATCAGAATCCAACAAAAATTTTGAGGAAATTAATTATGAATTTAAAAAGATCACCATTCGCAATTCAAGATAAAAATTCAAGAGATCTTGACAATGCAAAAGATTATCCAACAATTGCAGATTTAATGAAAGAACAGAAAGTTCCACATCATTACGCAAATACAGTTCACCATCGTAGAGATTTAGACTCTCTCGGTTAGTTTACGAGAATGGCTATTTACTAATTTTTAAAAATTAACGATTATGATTAATGCGATTTGCAATTCATTCATAGAATAATATTTTCTGCCTCAAGTTTTTTTTTAAGCTCTATGGGCATATATGCAATATCTTTTTTTATTGCATTAATGGCATCTCTATACTTTTCAGGTTCAGCTAATAGCATTTTTATTAAAATGTATTGACTTTCTATTTCTTCAGAAGAAAATTTTCCCATAAAAAATAAGTACTCCCCTTTTATTTTAGTTCAACAGTCAAACACTAAAAAGATCAACTATTAGTTAGAGGCTGCTGCAATTTCTTTATGGACAGAAAGAAATTCTTTATCAGTTAGAACTGGTGTAACTTCAATTTCTACGCCAAAATTATCGACCCAGATACTACTCCATTTCCAAATGTTCTGATGGTTTGAAGATTCAACTATCGCCCAACCATTAGCTCCCTCAGGATTTACTACTCGATTAAGAACTTTAAACCCATCAAATTCATCACCTTCGCAACCTCCTTCAACAAAACCCGCAAAAGCTTCTGCCCCTTGCATATGACTTTCTTGATCTGGAAATTGCCAGTGAACTATGTAAGTTTGCATTAATAAGATTATTTTTTTAATTATTAATTATCGAATTTAAAAATTAAATAAAAAGTCTTTAAACACTAATTAAAAACTTATCAGACAAAGAGGTAAAATAACAAAAAAAAAGACTCTTACGAGCCTAGGTGATGGGGACTCCTATAATGACAAATTAATCAGAAACAAACAACCCCATCAATAGGTAATTTTAAATACTTACAAACACCATATGTAGTGCTAGAATTTTATAAAAGGCTGGGTGATGGGGATTATACCGCTTTTTGATTGGGGCGAAACTAACGCCCTTTTTTTTTGGGAAAATTTACTTTAATCAATAAAGCTAAATCGAGGATTAAAGTATTTGAACCTTTTAAAGATAGTTCTAATCACTCTTCAATGATTAATATAATGTTAATTTCTTATGGTTTTGTTTTTAAGCGATCAAGTAAGCCAGTTATGAAAGGCTCTAGGGTAGAATATATCTAAGAAGTGAGGAAAGAATATAAAAATCTATTAGAGTAAGCTAGGAGAAAAACTTATAAATTCAATAGTTTTTTTAAAAAAATGGTGAATAGGTACTTTACCTAGAATTTGACATCATTAAAATTTAATTGCTAGATAAGATTCAGAATGGAGGACTTACTTTGAAAAAAAATATTTATTCAAATATTAAAGATTCAGATGCTTTGGAAAGTTTTTTTGAATGTATAACTTCTTGTAGCATCAATTGTGAGGGAGTAGATTGCACAACAGCATGTTATGTAAAACATTTAGAACCAAACAATATCGATTACCCTTTAAAATTTTCATAAGCAAAGTTTATTGATAATTGTTATATTTATTTGATGCTATTTCCACCTCCTCAAGTTATTTTTGGACTATTGCTTTTATCTATAGCAGTAGTTCTGATTTGGGATATTAGATACAATCCTTTTGGAGAAGACGAAGACGGAATTTAATCTTCAACTAGGAAGCTGATTTGTAGGCGGTGCGTGAAATCGCCGTTTCTTTCTTTTGAGTCTTTTGTAAGCGACTAAAGAGCCTAAAAATAACAATGTAATAGCTATTGAGTTAATCATATCAAGTAGTTATATATATATAAAAACAAATATGTTCTAAATATCAATGATTAAAGTTATTTTTTCAAAAAGTAATTAATTATGGACTAATTTTTAATTTTTAGCTTTGACATTAGGTACCCTAAACAACCAAGAGAAAATGCTTATCTGACTAAAAGTAATTTCTACTCAATAAGAATAAATCACTTTTTCTTATTTCTCATTTGATATTGCAGAACAGCTTTTAGGTGTTGTACTTCTTTTTCTAAAGTCTCAATTCTTTTTTCTAGTTCTTCATTAGTTGCCATATTTTTAAAAGATTAATTCCTTGATATTTATACTATTAAAAAAGTAACTTGTTACCAATGGCGACCGTCAAATAAGTATTAGAGCCTATTGATGAGCATAATTTCTCTAGATAAATTATGCAGAGTATAAATTTAGGGAGAATTTATGAGTGGAGATTATGAGACACTAGAAATCAATCAACCTAAAATTACATATTTTCAGAAAAGATCCGAAAATAATACAAAATGGTTAGATGAATTAATCAACCAAATTGAAGAAATGAAAAACAATATATCCAAATCTGCTTAATGACAGAAAAAGAGTTGAAGGAATTAGATAAATTTGCAAAAGAAAATGGATACAACGACGAGCTAAAAGATATATATTTAAGAGAAGTTATTGACAGAAATAAAGAATACGAATGAGATCTAATTTCCGACCAAACATTCGACTTGCTACAAACATTCTTTTAGTTATTGGTACTTTTGCAATTGCTTTAAAGATTACTCCAATAGCAGAGGTATATAAGGAAAAAAATTTATGTATTAAATATTTAAAACATCAAATAGATCGAGACAAACTTATAAAAAGACTAAAAATAGTTAAACAAGCAAATCCATCTAGTATTTGTAACTCTATCCTCAAAAGTTAAAAATGCGTATTATTCTTAGAAATTTTAAATTTTTTATTTTTTTATTTTTCTTATCTCTAAATTTTAATAATTATTCTATTGCACATATGAGGGGTTCATTTCTTTCTGAAGAGGAAGCTGAAAAAAGGTCTTTAGAACTTGGTTGCGAAGGAATACATAAGAACCAGGATAAATGGATGCCATGCAAAAACGAAAAAGAATTACATATTTATTTGAGGAAATAGATGGAAAGATTAAAAACAAATAAAAGAAAAATTCACAGAAAAATAACCGCAATTTCAGCAATCCCCTTACTAATTACAATTGTATCTGGAACTATTTATAGTATTCTTCAACCATTAGGAGTAGATGCTTTTTGGTTAATAAAGTGGCATACGGGTAATTTTGGCATTATTAATTTGCAACCTTTTTACTCGATATTTCTTGGTATAGCTTCAATAATCTCAATAATATCTGGCATAAAATTATTACAAGCAAACCCTTAGATACATTCTAAGCTAGGCCAAAATATAACTAAATTAATACTATTTGCTCCGCCACTTACTAAGAAAATTATCGCTCCTAGAGTCATTGTTGCTACACCCATATAAGGGTATTTCTTAATTCTTGATTTGTTAATTGGAAGCCATGAAAGGTATCTATCAGATTTATTCAATTCAACTTTTTTTTGTCTAGGTGGCAATGCTAATTCTTCTCTTCTTTTAGCTTCACCCATAATCATAAATTTATCTATATACAAATATTAAAAATTATGTTCTACACCTGCGAGTTAATTTTATTTAAAAAATAGGCCTTTTAATAAGGATAAATTATTTAAAATTTATTTGGCCTTCTTTAAATATAGATTTTTTGTATTTGCCTGATCTGATGTAAATAACAAAATTAATATAGTCCCAACTAAAAATGAAAAAATCATTGTTAAACCAACAACTTCAACCATCTCACTAGGCAGATAATTTAGAAACATAATCAATAGATATCTTATTTTAAATTTAGCAATTTTATTTTTTATGTAAAGTAAGTAATCTTCCTTAAATTTCGAAAATAACTTTCTGAGACTTTATCATCTTTATTTATTTTTATTTGCGGGATAAATCTAGTTCTAGCCGATCACAATTTTCTTACTTAGCTATTCCTATTTTCTTAAGCAATTTCAGGTAAGGCAAGGCCCAATTGCCAAAGGTAAAAGAGATTGTCGTATTTTTTGTAGTTGGCAATAATGTTTTAGAACGCATAGAGGCTAATTTAGAAAATTTTTTAATAGTCTCTGCTTCTAGATTATCCATATACAAATTTTTTTGAATATCTCGATTTTTCTTTTGTGGTAAAAAATTTTCAATAAACCATAAAACTTGATCTAAATTTGATTTAGTGGGTGAGGTTTTAATTTGTTTATATTTCTTTTTAAACATATTTATTTACCTCTTAATTACTGAATTAAATTTGCCATTTATATAATTTAAATCAATAGTAAACGCATCAAAATTATGTTTTTTTAAATAATGGATAATTGAAAAAATAAATTAATAATTACGTTGTTTTAATAAAAATAAAAAAGAGGAGGTTAAACCCCCTCTTTATTGATCAGTTTCAAAAAAGAATTTAATTTTTTGGGTCTTTCAATTTCATTTCTTTTTGTGTTTTCCTGATTCTTTCTTCAAAGACGGATCTACTGTATGGATTAACTTCTCCACTTTTAGTTGCCAAAAGTTGGGCTTCATATAGCCTATTGGCTCTTTTGATTTTTTCTCTTATTTGTAAGAGGTTATTCATTGTCTTTTGCAGTTAATGAGAATCCCGTTCCCTACTCCCATTTCATGCTTCCAGAGATATAAACTTGGATGAACGTTAATGAACGATAACATCTTAAAAAAAATTCCGCGAGAGTAATTTTTACTAATTTTTCGCAAAAAAATAAATATTGAATAAATAGTATAAAGAAGCTTTTAATAATACGTAAATTAGGATAAGAAAATTGTTTGCGACCCATCATTATTATCCTGAATCACTATTTTTTTATTTGGGAAAATATCTGATAATATTCTTTTCAAATTTGAATTATCTGAAGGAATTATATTACTTATATTTTTTGAATTAATTTTCCAATTTTCATCTACAAATAGTTCTTTATCATCACTATTTGTAGTCTCAACTGATGTCTTATTTATAATCTTAAGTAACAGTTCGGAATCATAATCTTTAAATTCTTCAGAGCTCTCTTTGTAATTTTCAATCATTTTTTAGAAATCTAATGTTTCTAAATCTTGCATGAGAAATTTGAAGAATACAAGGTATTAATTACCTAAAAATTTCTCTAATAAAAAATCCGGATGAAATTAAAATAATTTTCTTTAGAAAATTTAATTACAAAATAGCTAAAGAATGATATTTAAAAAGATTAATTAATCATTTACACCATTTATTTACTTGTTAAGTTGCAATTAAGGGATTCAGGGAAAATGCCAAGAGTAATTAACAAAAAAATTAGACTTTTAAGATGGTTAAACTCAGGAATGATACTACCATTTATCATTATGGCTGCATCCTCATCAATCATTCTTTATGGTGTTTTATTTATCCTAATAAAATAGTTTTCTAATTTAGGCAGCTAAGTTTTCCTCAGATTTAGACATAATCATTGCAGCATTTTTTAATAAACTAACTACTTCTTTTCTCCCAACTGCATTATCAACTTGACGCATTATTTCAGCATATTTTTTATTTATTTTTTTCATATATAGTTTTAATTTAATCTAAAATTACAGCACCTCAAAATGGTGTCAATCGTAAATAATTCTTATATATTATTATTTCATCATTTATTACATATTTATTTTTGATAATTAATTATCTTAAAAATTTTTTAAACAATGGTTCCAAAGAGTCATCAATATCAAAATTAACAATCCTTATAATTAAGCAATATTAATGGATTTGAAAACATAAAATAAACCTCCGATTAGGATAACTATGGCAGCTCCATAAAAAAGAAAAGGGATAATTGGATATTTATATAGTGTGGACCTAACTTTTTGCTGTATGGCTTTTTTATCAAGTTGGGGCAACCTTATGTCTTCATTTTTTTCTCTAGGCGGAATACCTAAATTTTTTCTTCTCTTTGCCTCTCCCATAATTAATAATGAGGTATTCCCATACATTTTAAATAATTTTTATCAGCTAAATCTAAAATTTGATTCCATTCTTCATGAGATGTTTCCAAATGATTTTTAAAATCTTTTTCAAATTTAAGAATACATCTTTTTTCTATATTTTCTAGAGAATTATAATTTCTTAAAAAAGTAACACTCAAATAAGATAATGATGAAAAAACTATAATTACTTTAGCAATTCTAAAACGATTTATATCCAAGATAATTCTTCCATACTTGAGAAATAAACTTTCTGACTTTTTATCAATTCACTATTTACTTGAACAAACTTTTGAATATTTCCCTCTGGAGCCTGATTTATACAAAAAACTTTTTTAGGAGCAACTTTGCTGAATCCTCTAAAAAGTGGCTTAATATCAAATTCAGAATGTCTTAGATCTGCTTCTTTACTATCAAAAATTTCCACCCATTCTTCAAATTTTTTTTCAATTTTAAAAGAAATTACAGTTTTTATTTCCCTAGACATAAAGAATAAGCTATTTTTTTTTATTTTAAAAGGCATGTCAAATGTCAAACATTCTAAATTATTAAAACCATCTAATTTTGAAAACAAAATAACTTTAAGATAAAAAATTTCATTTTAATATTCAAAGTAAGTTTCAATAGAACTTTAAAAGAAATAGAAATATAATATTAGTTCTGCTAAAAATTAAAGAACAGATCTTAGAAATACTTAATTAAAAGGTGAAGTGTTATTAGTAGGAGCTATTAATAGGATTTCAAAAACTATCCCAGTTATGGCAATTGGCAAAACCCAAATACCAATAAATCTATGATCAAAAAATCTCAAATGATCTTCACCCTTAAAAACATTCCTCAAAGAAGTAAATAGTGTTTCTGGTTGTTTATATGATGGACCATTTTCAGAGGGAGAATATGGTTTAACAAAAGCGGATGATGAAGAAAACTTTGCAAACTTTCTAATGAAATAAATTGGCAAAACCCATATAGCAACAAATCTTCCTCCTAACCATTGCCTTGCATTAGGAAGGGCATACTCTTTTATAGATTTATTCGCTGGCATCCCAGATTCTAAATCTCTATAAATATTTTCTAAAGTATCTTTTTTATTTAATTCATTAATCATTAAATTCACCTATAGATGAGATAAATTCTCTAAAAGTTAAATATTTAATAAAAATATTCCTAACTACTAAAATAACTAAAAAGTAGTTAAGAATATTTTTGTTGGCTAGGTTCATAAAGACGGATTGTAAACCGTTGCAGATGCGCCAAATATCTACATATTATTTATAAATAAAAAACTATTTTTTTAAAAGTAAATAATATACAAAGGCATAGATATTTTTTAATTCAAAGAGTTTATTTTTGATACTGGATTTTAACCTTATATTATTTTCTTTTTCTAAAAATATTTAAACCTCATTTTCTAAGATTGCGAAAAAGAAAATGAGGTTAAAGGGAGGTTCTCATTACAAACCGTACTTATCAAAGCTAGCGGCTAGTAGATTGCCCTAATATCTACTTTTATATATATATAATGATTTTCTTAATTTAGAAAGATTAATTTTATACAAATAGGTGTTTTATATTTTATGTAATTTTTATTTAGGAAAAACTCATTAATGCACTTACTATTATTATTGAAAGATGAAAAAATGCGTAAAGAGAAAATCCAAAAAATAAATACTGCTCTATTGGAATCATGACAATTTAATAAATAAAAATAAATTAATTTAGTTTAATTTTTTGTTAAAAAGATATTTTCCAAAATATAACTTTGCTCTGTTGATTGATTTTTTAAAGTCATTTTTTTTGACAAATTATCATCAGGCAATTTAAAAGCACCCCATTTTCTGAGCCAAAATAAGGTATAGAAAAAAGCAATTACGAATGGGGCTCCAACAATAAAGAATCTAATATCCATCAAAGTTCCTAATTAGTAAGATTTGAATTGCATTGCCAAAATTGCTCCTAGAAAGAAAACAGTTGGAATTCCTAAAGCGTTTACAGCTGCTGTTCTTACTGTAAATACGGGATAACCTTCTGCTGGTCTGCCTGTATCAGGAATTAATGCGGAATCTTCCCATACTTGATAGTTTTTGAAAGGAGCAACTCCCTTCTTGGGTAGTCCAATTGGTGTCAATCTAAATACATCCCATCTACCTAACCAAAAAACTGTAAATATCCATGAAAATACTATTGGTGTAATAACAAGTAAAACTCTAAAATCCATTTCTATAAAGTAATTAATAAATTTGCTATTTATTTTGACCTTTTAAAATTATTAATTGATTAAATCATTAACTTATATTTATACAAAAACACTTAATAACATTATTTTTAATCATTAATCACAACTAATTATGATTAATTGATTTTTGTTAAGTATATTATTTAAATAAAAATATTTGAATATTTAGTTTGATGTAGATTTAATTTAATTAAAAATTAAAAATTAAAAAAAATTATGGAAAATTTTAGATTTTTACTTTTTGGAATCGCAGGTTTAAGCGTTATTTTTTGGGTTGCAGTAATAGCATTGTGGCATACTTATATGTTCCCAAAATTCTTTAATGAAGATAAAGGTCTAAATTCAGCTATAAATCAAGAGTTGAATGTCTCAACCGAACCCATTTTAGGCAGATTGCTTAAAAGTAATAATTTCAAAAGTAGGGATAAATATTCAATGAAAAATTTAGTTGTGGCAGATTTTTCATCAAGTAATAATTTCACATTAAATAAACTCTATGCAACGGTAATGATTGGGGTGACATTTACAAGTTTTATATTTATCACTTATGGATTAAGCAGTTCTATTACATCAATTAGTTAAATGGATTCTATATATGTAATTGTTTTCTTAATTTGCTTCCTTTATTTTATTTTCGACTCTTTAAAAAATACAGGTATCAAATAAATTGCTAATGCTTTTCACCCTTCAATAAAATTTTTCTCCTTATATAAAAGAAAACTAATGTAGTCATTATCATCACCGGCGGATGAAATGAGATTGAACTAAGATATTCATAATAACTAAAGTTTTCCAATTACTTAAAAACAAACTCTAAAAACTATATCTTTTTTTCGAATCTCAAATTGATATAAATAAACCATTCTCATGTATAAAATGTTTATTTAATTTCTATATTTATTTGAAGTTTTTAGTAAATAAAGATTTTTAAATAGGATTATCATCTAATCCTTCTCTAGAAATTAATCAAATTAAGTAAAAACCAATTAATAAATAACTATCTATCTAGGTTTATAATTTTCTAATGTATTATTTAAAATAAAAGGATGATTAGTTCTGTTAATTTAAAAGATTTGCCTATTCAGGATTTGGTTATCTTAGGATTAATATTTATTATATCGACAATCATAGCCAATATTTATAACCCATTATTAGGAATAACTTATGCATTTGGTAATATACTCATTCTTACTTTTTTGAGTTGGTTATACAAAGAGACTTGGAGTAATCCAAGGAAATAAATCTAATTCAGAGAAAAAAGAAATAAAAAAACTACTTCTGTATTTTTAATTTTGAAGAATACTTTAAATTAACAATGTACGTTGCAAGAAGAGATAGTATTAAAAAAAATAATAAGCTTTCCAGGGTAGATTGGGGCATAACCATGAGTAGTACCAAAATGATATATCTTTAAAGAAACGAATTCTGAAAAAAAATCAACCCTTTCATTATTTTATATTTTCAAACTTATAAATATAATTTGTCTTATAAAATCTCTGAGATTTAGATTGACTTTAATTTGAAAAATATTTTTCTGCTCTCCTAAAGGCTTTTATTGCTCCTTTATAATCAAGACTTTTTAATTTTTCCTTGCTTTTTTGTTCCAGCATTTTTACTATTTCATTTCTCTTTATTTCATCAATTTTCAGCTTATGATCGAATATAAGATCAAATTTTGAGGAATACAAACTAGATAATTCTTCTCTATATTTTTCAATAATTTTTTGATCACAAGACTTGGAATTTAATATTACATTAGCCTTCATTTTGTCATCTATTGCCCCTTTAAAATTTCCTAGTTTAAATTTCTTTTCACTTGATCTTGTTAGTTTAATAATATTTCTAAATATCAATTCATGAGAATCTTTCATTTATTTATCTGACCCTGGTTTAATGCTATCAGAATAAAGAGAAACAACTTATTTTTTTAATACTCAAATAATTAAATAATTAACCAATAACAAGTCCTTTTTCAAGAAGTAAATCGAAAACCTCCACACTTTTTGTTTTCCCAAATTGGGGGGGCTTATGTAAATCTAATATTTCAGCAAGGCACATAATCCAATAAGTATCTTTTTTTAAATTTAGACCTTCGCAAATATGGGCAGGAGCCGATTTAAAACAGCCAAATTCTGTTGATATATTAATGTTCATGATTTGAGTTTCAAGTTCAAGACTTAAAAGTTCTATTTCTTGCTCTGAAAGGGATGTTCCAAAAGAATATGATTCAATTAAAAGTTGATAATTCATAAAAGATTTATTTTTCAAGAAATCCATCGAGTTATTTTTGTACCCGCATAAATATGCCCTGAAGCTTCAACAATAGGTTTTGTTTCAGGATTCATAAAAATATCATATAGAACATTTTCTGGTCCTTGAAAAATTACAGTTGCCCTTTGAGGATCATCTAATGATTTACCTATGTAAAATGTTTTAACCCCCATTTCTTTAAACATAGACTGCTGTTCCTTAGCATTCATATGAGATTCATATTGTTCAAACGTATTACTTAGTTGAAAATCTAGAATAGTCGTTTCAATAGTCATAGTAGAAATAAGATGTTTTTTAGATTTTAAATCTTTTTGCAAAAAAATAATTGAATAAAGATTAGTTTTTATTAAGCAATGTATTAACTAATTTTTATTTATGAGTTATAAATCAACTAGAAAAAAAAGATTTTAACTTTGGACTCAAAAATTTCTCCAAGAGAGCAATGGACTAGTAAGTTGGGATTCATTCTCGCTGCTGCTGGTAGCGCAGTAGGTCTTGGTAACCTTTGGGGTTTCGCCTACAGAGCCTCTCAAGGTGGAGGTGCTGCTTTTGTACTTTTATACATACTAATTGTTTTAATTGTATGCCTTCCAGTATTTGTTGCTGAAATGGCTTTAGGAAGAAACGCTACTGCCAGCACATTGCTTGCACCAGTAAAGTTAGCTGGAAAAAATTGGTATCCATTAGGAATTCTTTTCTTTATAGCTCCCTTAGGAATAGCATCATATTATTCAGTCATAATGGGGTGGACCGCAGATACCTTGTTCCATTCATTATTTTTTGGATTACCAAAAAATTTAAGTGAAGCAAAAACTTTCTTTGGCTCAATTAGTAGTGGTAGCAGTGTTTTATTGGGGCACCTGTTAAGTCTCGTTCTTACAGCCATAATAGTTTCATCAGGGATAAAAAAAGGAATCGAAAAGGTAACACGATTCTTTATGCCTATACTTTTTATAATTCTTCTATCTCTAGCAATATGGGCCACTTCACTTTCAGGCGCATGGGAAGGATATAAAACATTTTTGTTTAAGTTTGACTTTGATGAATTAAAGAACCCTCAAACAATAAGAAATGCTTTTACACAAGCTTTCTTTTCTTTAAGTTTAGGAATTGGAGTCATGGTGACTTATGCTTCCTATCTAAATAAAAAGAGTAATCTTCCAAAACTAAGTATTGGAGTTGCATCATTGGATACTTTGGTGGGTCTTATGGCAGGACTTATTACTTTTCCGATTGTTTTAACATTTGGTTTAAGTGATGCTATTTCTGAATCAACAGTTGGTGCATTATTTATATCAATTCCTACGGGCCTTGGTTCATATGGAGCGGTTGGAAGAATTGTAGCTGTTGCATTTTTTGCACTAGCTTATATTGCAGCAATAACTTCCTCTGTTTCATTATTGGAAGTTCCAGTTTCCTCTTTAATGGATAAATTTAGTTTTAAAAGAGAAAAATCTGTTTGGCTGATAACTCTTTTCCTATTCTTAGCAGGTATACCTTCTGCATTGAACTTAAACATTCTTGGAACTATTGATTCGATTTTTGGAGGAGTATTACTTATCTTTGGTGGATTCTTGGTTACTTTCTTTATGGGATGGGTAGTACCTAGAAAGTTTAATGAAGAACTTAGTGATTCAAAAGTTGGAATCAAAACAACACGTTATTTGAAATTCATGACAAGATGGGTTGCACCCCCAATTATTGGTTTTGGACTATTTATTAGTGTGTTTGATTTGCTCAAAGGCTGGGTAAGTTAGAAAATTTTTATAAGTAATATAGTGTGGAAATAGGGGGGGGGTATAAGTCGATCAACAAATTAAATTGTGTAACTTTTTCATATTATTTCAAAACAAGCTTAAAAAAACTCGTCAATATATTAGTATTTGCAATGGTTATTGTTTAAAAAATTGATATGTTAGAGAAGTTCTTTTTTATTTTTTAAAAGTCTAAAAGTTTTTTCCAAAAAAGTGTCTTACCGCGGATCCTGTTTTTAATTAAGTATTAAATTTCAACTTATATTTAATCTCAAACGTATCGGCAAAAACCATACCTAATAGAATCTATATAAGATACATTTAGGTGTTTAATTTAAAGAAATTAGAAAGCCTACAAGAATAGATAACAAGTTTGATGTCAACCAAATCTGATTCATTAAAAGGAAAGCTTACAGAAAATTTTTCTGAATTTTCTCAACTATCTGACTATTCTTTTATGGATTCTCTTAAAGCAGATCCTCAATCAACAAAAGATGGAAATGATCATAAGCCGCGTTCAGTATATTCGGGTCATTACGTACCAGTTGTTCCAACTGCTATCCCAGAACCAGAATATATTTCTCATGGCAACAAACTTTTTAAAGAACTAGGACTAAGTTCAGAACTTACTAAAGACAAGAATTTTTGTCGTTTTTTCTCAGGTGATATTTCTGTTGCTAATTATCCAATGAGTCCTGTTGGTTGGGCAACAGGTTATGCATTATCAATTTACGGGACTGAATATACCCAGCAATGTCCCTTTGGTACTGGCAATGGTTATGGTGATGGCAGAGCAATTTCTGTTTTTGAAGGTTTATTCAATGGGAAAAGAATGGAAATGCAACTTAAAGGAGGAGGTCCAACTCCCTACTGTCGTGGAGCAGATGGTAGAGCTGTCTTAAGGTCTAGCGTACGAGAATTTCTCGCACAGGAATTAATGGATGCCTTGGGAATCCCTACCTCAAGATCTTTAACACTTTATGTCTCACGTTCAGAAATAGTTAGAAGACCCTGGTATTCCAAAGGGTCCAGATATTTTGAACCTGACATCATGATTGATAATCTAGCGGCAATTACTACGAGAGTCGCGCCATCTTTTTTACGTGTAGGGCAGATTGAACTTTTTGCAAGACGAGTTCGGAATAATGCGCATGACGAGGCATTCAATGAACTAAAGATGATAGTTCAACATCTTATTGATAGAAATTATAAAGATGAAATTGAATATGAGATTTCAATTGAAAGTAAGGTAATAAAACTGGCTTCTTTATACAGATCAAGACTTATATCACTTATAGCCAACTGGATGCGAGTTGGTTATTGCCAGGGTAACTTCAATAGTGATAATTGTGCTGCTGGAGGTTATACCTTGGATTATGGCCCCTTTGGATTCTGTGAATTATTTGATCCAAGATTTCAACCATGGACAGGTGGAGGTGAACATTTCTCATTTTTCAACCAACCTTCTGCTGCGGCAATCAACTTTAAAACATTCTGTTCCTCTCTTAGTCAGTTACTTTCAGAAGGCAAACAAGATCAAGAAAAGTTAGATCAAATCGAAAAGGATTTTTCAGAATTGATGAACAAAGAGTTGATGCAAATGTGGGCCAACAAGCTTGGTTTAGAAAATTACAACGAAACTCTAATAAATGAATTTTTTAATCTCATGGTCATTTCAAAAGCTGATTATACAATTTTGTTCCGTAAACTCTCTGAAATACCTGATAACTTAGATTCGTTAAAAGACAGTTTCTATTTTCCAATTAATTATGAGCTCAATACTAGATGGGAAGTATGGCTTGAAAACTGGCAATCAATCTTGAAGAAAGAGGGAAATATTAAAGCAAAATCGGTATCGATGAAATCTCTTAATCCAGTCTATACTTGGCGCGAATGGATAGTCGTCCCTGCATATGAAGAAGCTGAAAAAGGAAATTACAAAAAAATAAAAGAGTTACAGGATGTCTTTAGCAATCCATATGTAGAACAACCCTCAGTAATAGATCAAAAGTATAATCAACGAAAGCCAAGCCAGTACTTTAACTATGGAGGCGTATCTCACTACAGCTGTTCTTCATAAAAGTTCAATCCTCATGCAGATTGTACAACTTTGAGAAAAATCTTATTTATTTATGGCCGTAGGCATTCCAACTACTGATACAACTCCCACATGAAGTACGGCCGGCTTCTTTCCAACATTTTTCACATAGTGTTCCCCCCCATTATTACTCTCTATAAAGGCATCACCCGCTTTAAAGAAATTAATTTCTTCACCCCTCACATGCTTTAATCTTCCTCTGGTGACATGAATCAACATTGGGGAAGGATGAGTATGAATTGGAGTTTTCAAGCCAACTGGAATTTTTACTTTTAAGAGTCTTAATTCAGGCTTACCCTCGATATAATTAAAATTTTTACCACTTAGTCCTTTTGAACTTTGAATAATAGGTATAACTTCAATCTTTTCTTCAGCAAGAGATGGGTATGGTAAAGCTAAAGTCCCAATAAAAAGGAAACATAATGGAATAAATTTTTTTAATTTCATTAGATATTTAAGTTTCACTAATAATAGGTAGTTTGCAAAAATAATAAACTAATTTATTTTTTATATAACTTTTCTAATTGCTTTATTTCCTCTCTTAAATCCTTACCTCTCTTATTTAATTTATTATTCTTAATAACTATTGGGATAATCCACCAAGCTTGAAGACCTAAAAAGATAAATACAAGAATCAATAATTCAAAAGTACCAGGCTGCATTTGATAAATAACCCTTCTTTGTTAGTAACACTATTCTAAAAGTTGTTAAACATTCCTGAGATATTCAATATTTCTAGGCTGCCTCTAGTTCAATATTAAGTTCAATTCCCTTTGAAATGATAGCTTCTTTAAATTCAATAAGTTTGGAAATTATTCTTTGCTTCTCAGGATCAGTTTTATGGATATCCTCTACAACTTCCTGCATTGCAAGTGTTACTTTTTGTAGTTTGATTTCTAGATCTTCCCTGTAATTCATAAGCCTAAAGAAATAATCTTTTTTATTAAAAAACAAAATAATTATTAGTAAATAAGTACTTAACCTTAAAAGGATTGACAGCAAAACAAGGAGGATATATTTTATAGTACAAACGTATTAATAATCAGCCAGTCAATTAAAGGTAAAGTATGGAGCCTAAGTACTCATTTGGTTGTAGCACTAGCAAACCCAACGGATGCCTACTAAATCCCGAAGGCAGCAGAATAATCTTTTTCGAAGAATGCAAAAATTCCGCTAAACCTAATTTTAAAATTGATACTCATCTTTTCTATACAAATCACATTGGAGAACCTGGAGGGTACAAATCTTCTGAAAAACTAAACATAGATTTAGCCTGGGAAAAGTGGCACGAACTTCACCAAAAAGGGTGGACAGAAGTTTCTCACAATTATGGATAAGGACTCCTGCCAAGAAAAAGCCTTTATGTTTTTATGAGCTTAAGTTTTTCCTAAAATATAGAATTCGGTGTCAAAAATAAATAATCAATATTTATTGACATTTGTATATGAGGAAACATTAAATTGTCTAAAATCTCCTAAGAATAAAAGAATAAAAATTAATATGCAATATTATTTAAATGATAAAAAATTAAATAAGATTGAAAAGCAAAAGGCGGAGAAAGATGGTCTGAAAATTTTTGAAGAGTTAGATGATTACGCTCTTAAAGGGTGGGAAGAGATGGATGAAGTAGATTTGCAAATGCGCTTAAAGTGGTATGGCCTTTTTTGGAGACCAAAAACTCCTGGAAGATTTATGATGAGGCTTAGAGTTCCCAATGGAATTTTGAACTCTAATCAGTTGAGAGTAATCGCGTCAATAGTCGCTAGATATGGAGAAGACGGTTCTGCAGATATAACAACTAGGCAAAATATTCAATTAAGGGGGGTTTTGATAAATGATCTACCAGATATTATTAAAAGACTTAGAGAGGTTGATATTACATCCGTTCAGTCTGGAATGGATAATCCAAGGAATGTTACTGGCAATCCACTAGCGGGAATTGATCCTGAAGAAATTATAGATACAAGAAAATATACTTCTGAATTAGAAAATTACTTAACAAATTCTGGTAATGGCAACCCCGAATTCTCGAATTTACCAAGGAAGTGGAATACTGCAGTTGCAGGAGCAAAAGATAATTTTCTTCTACATAATGATCTTATCTTTCATCCTGTTTTTAAAAATGGAATTTTAGGCTTTGGTGTCTGGGTAGGAGGAATTTTATCAGCAACTTTGAATGCTTATGCTATACCTCTAGATGTCTGGGTAGAAGAAAAAGATATATGCAAAATAACTGGAATTATTTGTTCCCTTTGGCGAGATAATGGAGATAGATTTCTAAGAAATAAAGGAAGATTTAGATATTATTTGAACTCTATAGGGATCGAAAAATTTAGAGAACTTGTAGAAGAAAAATTTGGAACTTTATCGAATGATCCAGGCTCAATTTTCAACGAAAAACAAAGAAGTTTATTTGGGATTAATAAACAAAAACAGAATAATCTTTACTTTGCTGGATTACACATTCCGGTAGGAAGATTATGTGTAGAAGACATACAAGAAATTGCAAGATTAAGTGAAAAATATGGACAGAGTGAAGTAAGACTAACCGAAGATCAAAATCTAATTATTGTTGGCCTGAAAGATAATATTTTAGAAGAATTTGGTAATGAAGAAATTATGAAAAAATTCAAATTAAATCCATCCCATTTTTCAGCAAGTACTGTTTCATGTACAGGGAGTAGTTATTGTAGCTTTGCTCTTGCAAATACCAAAGATATAGCAAGGAACATTTCTGAAAAATTAGATCGAGAACTTGAATTATCAGAGGAAGTTAAAATCCATTGGACAGGATGTCCAAATAATTGTGGACAAGCTCATATGGGTGGTATTGGCATGACTGGTACAAAGGTAAAAAAAGAGGGAGGTGGAACTGAGGATGGATATAATGTAAGTATTGGAGGAAGACAAGATCACCTGCAAACTTTAGGTGAAACCGAATTTAAAAAAGTTAGCAAACATGAAATTTATAATTTAATCAAAGAAATTTTAATCAACAAGTTTAATGCAAAGTTAAAAACCTAAAATATATTAATGAGCAAAAATGAATCTGAAATATTAGAAGTTTTAAATGGATTAGGTTCAAAAAAATTAGATCTTGATATTCTTTTTTCCTACTATTCATTGAAATTATCTTTTGAGATTCGTAAAGTTATTGCGGAAAAGATAGGTATGCAAGAAAGGAAAGGCTATTTTTTACTTGAAAAGATGATAAAAAAATTTGGCCTTAAAGTTGAATTTATTGAGGCCCTTAAATTAACAAATGAAAAAGATGCAAAAGATCTTTTACTAAAAAATCTTTATCAAAATAATAATTTAAATATTCATATAATTAATGCTTTAGAGCCTTGGGGAGGAGAAATTGAACTTAAATTAATCAGAGAAATATTCGATATTTGCGAAATAGATTTTTGGATTGCAGGTCTTAATATTCTTCATTTCAAAGCTCATCAATTAACTGATGAAATATTATTATCTTTTATTAATCAAATAAAAATTTACGATGATTTCAAAATCAACTACAAGATAATCTCTATTTTAAAAAGAAGAGAAAGCGAAATAGTTTGTAAATTGCTCTATAAATATTCTTTAAATAAAGAATTAGAAATCGCTAAATATGCAATTTTTTCTTTAGGGAGCATTTGGAATGATAATAGTTTTGAACAATTATCAAAATTAGAAAATGAGATAAAAGATCCTTCTCTACTTAAATGCATAAAAAATCAAAAATTGATCTCAAATCAATTTCTAATAAATAAATAAACAAGAGAATTATTTTTTTAAGTTATCAATGAGATTTATTAAATTACAAGGTTTTGTATTTTGATTAAGTTGATAAGAAATTATATCTTGCCAACCTGTCATCACAGCATCCTTAGATCCAGGCAAAACGAATAAAAACTTACCATTTGCAGACCCCGCAATACACCTACTTTGTAAAGTACTAGTTCCTATCTTTTTAAATGATAAAAATCTAAAAGTCTCCCCAAAACCATCAATCTCTTTATCTAATAAAGGTCTAATAGCCTCAGGAGTAACATCCCTAGCTGTAATTCCTGTACCACCTGTAGTAATAATCACATCAATATTTGGATCTGAGATCCAATCGCTTGTATATTTTCTAATTAAATAAATATCATCTTTGCAAATTATCTTATCAACGACATTGTGTCCTGATCTCTCAGCCTCTTGAAGGAGATAATTCCCACTCTCATCATTTTTTGTGTTACGAGTATCAGAAACAGTAAGCAAAGCTATAGAAACCACTTAAAATCAAACCATTAGTTACTAGATCACTATAGATGGAAAGTGAAAAATCTAACAAAATTAAGGTGGTTTTATTATCTAGTATCGCTGAAGATCTAGGATGGAATGAAAAATTTCTTACAATTGAAGGGTCTCAAATGAAGGTTTTTTCTGTATGGAATTTAATTAATTCTAATTTACCGCAAGATAATATTATCGTTTCTATTAATCAAGAAATTACAGATATGGATGCGATGATTAATCCCGATGATGAGGTGGCATTTATGCCAATGTTTACCGGTGGATAATTTAAGAATAAAATTTAAAATCCTAGAAGAGACTTTTAATCCTTATAAAGAATTCGAACTTTGGGAAAAGGTAAATAAAAATTCAGCAAACTCATTTTTTATTGGGAGAGTAAGGCCCTTTGATCAATTTGGAAATGATTTAAAGAAACTAGAAATCGTTCATTATAAAGGAATGACCGAAAATTATATTAAAAGATATTTAATGAAAATTTCTGAAAAACAGGATGATTTATGTATTTTTCTCTTGCACAGGATAGGTTTCATTTACCCTAAGGAGCCTATTATTTTAATAGCAGTAAGTGCTAATCATAGAGGCATTGCAAATAAATATCTCCAAGAAATACTTGAATTTACAAAATACAAAGTTCCTTTTTGGAAAAAAGAATGGACTTTCAAAGGATCCTCATGGGTAAAAAAGAATACTGACTTAGGCTTTGAATTATAAAAAATTATTTTTTAAAAGTTGTGCCCATAATAAATTTCCTTTTTGACAAAAATCAATTTCAGAAGGTATTTCTATTAATAAATCTGAATTAGATATTGAACTAATCTTTGATGAGGATTGTTCTTCAGAAATATCTGCAATTAATTCACCTTCTTCATTAACGATAAGTTTTCCTCTAAGCAATTCGGGTCTCCCTTTTCTTCTTTTTAAATCAGAATTCAGCTTAACCTTAAACCTAAGAGGGAATTCAATATTAGTAATTCCTTCAAGTTTCTGAAGTGCGGGCCTAACAAGTTGGATAAAAGTAATAGCTGCTGAAACGGGATTCCCAGGTAATCCAAAATAAGGAATTTTTTTGTTTATCAATCCAAAAGCAAAGGGTTTTCCTGGCTTTAAAAATAGTTTCCAAAATTTAATCTCTCCTATCTCGTTAATAATATCTTTTAAAAAATCTTTTTTGCCCACTGATATCCCACCAACTGAAATAACCACATCATTAACTTCAGAAATATTTCTAAGAGAATTTTTAATACTTTGATAATTATCTTTTTCTATATGAATTTCATTAATTTCAAATCCAAGATTTTTGGCGATTGATTTTATCAAAATACTATTACTTTCCCATATTTCTCCTTTCTTTCTTGCAGATCCTGATTTGATAAGTTCATCTCCAGTAATTAGTAAACCTAATTTAGAAAATTTACTAACTTTTATAGTTTTTATCCCACAACTTGCTAATTTACTTAAAATCCCAGGTGTAATCTTTACCCCTTTCTTGATTAATATTTCACCTTTAAATACTTGATCATTTATTTCTCTAATCCAAGAGTTATTAGATGATGTTTCTTTTTTAACAATATACTCATTTCCGTTTAAAAATTCTAAAGAAACTTGTTCTTGAGGTATAACAGAAAAACAATTATCTGGCACAAATGAACCTGTGCTAATAGTTACAGCTTCACCTTTTTTAAGAAGATCATAAAATGGCTTTCCGGGAAAAGACTCTCCGACAACTTTCCATTTATTCCCTATAGTTGATTCTCCTAACGCATATCCATCCATAACTGATGATCTATAACCTGGTATATCTTCCTCAGATAAGATTTCCTCCATAGAAACTTTTCCAAGTGCTTCGTCTAAATTGATCTCTTCCTTATGTAAAATTGCATTATTCACTATTAAAGTATCTATCTCTTCCAAGATTTTTTTAATAGCATCGTTTAAATAAAGACCCTGATTATTGATATCAATTCCCATTATTGTGAGTACTTAACTTCTTTTTAATATTCCATTTTTACCACCTTTTTTTTCTAAAAGGCGAATATTATCAATAGTCATAAAAGGATCTAAAGCTTTAAGCATGTCATATAGAGTGAGAAGGCCAATTGAAACTGATGTAAGAGCCTCCATCTCAACACCTGTTTTAGAATGAGATTTGCAAAAAGCAATAATTTTAATTGCTTTCATTGATTCACAAATTTCAAAATCAATTGTGATTTTATTCAATGATAAATTATGACAGAGAGGAATAAGTTCTGAGGTTTTTTTTGCACCATTTATTGCAGAAAATCTAGCCGCTGCAAAAATATCACCTTTTTTAATTTTTTCATTTTTTATTTTTTCTAATATTTCTTTGTTTAAATTAATATATCCTTCTGCTAAAGCCTCTCTTTTAGTTTCTACTTTGTCTGAAATATCAACTATGTTCATTTCTCCCCTTTCATTAATATGAGTTAAAGATTTATCCATTTCCATTTAGCAATTTATTCAATAATACAAAAAATAAAATTATTAATAAAGCTAATATCAATTTTTTACACTTAGCATTAATTTATTAATAAAATATCAATTTAATTTTGGTTAACAGTCAATCAAATCATTATTTTAATTTCGAGGATGATTTTATTAAAGACTTAAGATGCATTCCTTTATGTGTAAGAAGGAAACTTGATTTAATTGGAATAAAATTAAAACTTACTCATTGGCAAGATTTTAATTTAATTGAAAAAAATAAGATAGTAGATTGGCCAGATTCAAAAAACGATCTCATTGATTTAAAAACTTTTTTAAAAGAAATTACATCTAATTCAAAATATGGAGAAGCAAAAGAAATAGAAATTTCAATTAATCAACCTTGGCAAAATAAAAATAAAGTTCCTGACCAAGTTTTAAAATCGGCACTAGCAAGAGGAATTAATATTTCAGTTGAAAAATGGAGAAATTTAAACGAATTAGATAGATTTGCTTTTTGCAAATTAGTTAGACCAAGTCATGAACACAAAAATTTGGATAGAGCATTTGATGAGATTCTGAAATAAGATTATTGCCTAGTTTGGAACAATTATTACTGAGCATGCTTTTAATTCCGGTTGTTTTGATATCGGGCATGACTTTTCATGCATCAAAGAGTTTACTTCACACATATTTTTTTGACTAAAACCCCAATGCATTGGTAAAAAAACTGTACCTACTTTAATTTTGTCAGTAATCTGAACTTTTGCTTGAACTTCCCCTCTTTTGGATTTAATTTTTACTATTTCATCATTTTTGATTTTTAAAGATAAAGCATCTTTAGAATTAATTTCCAATAACGGTTCTGGATTCTTTTTTGTAAGTTTTTGAACTTTAGAAGTTCTTGTCATTGTATGCCATTGACTTAGATATCTTCCAATTGTCAAAATTAGTGGGTACTCATCTGAAGGAGGTTCAGCCAACCCAATAGGATCATCAATACAAAAATTTGCTTTGCCAGTCTCAGTTGGGAAATAACCATCTTCATATAATCTTTTTGAAGATGTACTAGGAACGCTGCCTTTAGGATAAGGCCATTGTTGAGGACCATGATTTTTTAATAATTGATATGATAATCCGCTCATATCGCATAATCTTTTTGTAGTCGTTTTTAAAAATTCGTCATAAACTTCCGATGAAGATTCATATTCAAATTGTTTGAAATAACCTATTTTCTGTCCTAATTCAGCAAATATTTGCCAATCTGGTTTTGAATTTTTATTCGATTCTCTGAAAGATGGGCAAAGGGTTACTCTTCTTTCTGAATTTGTCATAACACCATCTTTTTCGCTCCATTGAGCTGCGGGCAATACTAGATGAGCATATTTAATTGATTCACTTTGTTCATAAGATTCATTGAGGATAATTAAAGGACATTTTAAAAGTGCTTTTTTTACAAAGTTTAAATTAGGCATGCTAACCAAAGGGTTCGTAGCTGCAATCCACCAAATTTTCACAGATCCTTTTTTTATAGCTTCTATTTGTTCAAATGCAGATAGACCCTGTTTTGCAGATATCTTTCCCTCAGGGAACCCCCATATTTTTTCAATTTCATTCCTATCTATTTTATTTTTTACAAACCTATATCCTGGAAGAAGGTGCGATAGTCCTCCTGCTTCTCTGCCACCCATAGCGTTTGGTTGGCCAGTTAAGGAAAAAGGACCAGAACCTTCTTTGCCTATTTGGCCGGTCATTAAATGAAGATTTATTAGCCCATTTACTGCTGCTGTACCCTCTTGCCTTTGATTCAAACCCATCGACCAAAGACTTAGAACATTTTTGCTTTCTCCCCATAATTTTGCAATATCAATAATTGTTTTCTCGGATATATTGCAAATTTCACTTATTTTTTTTAAATCCCATTTTTGTATATGTTTTACAAAATCAAAATAGCTTTCGGTCGACTTATCAATGAAATTTTGATCAGTTAATTGATTCTTATAAAGATAATTCGCAATCCCAATAAATAAAAATAGATCTGTTCCAGAAGAAATTTGTAAGTAAAAATCCGCTATGGATGAAGTTTCAGTTTCTCTTGGATCAATTACTATTACTTTTAAATTATCATTTACGTTTCTTTTACGTTTTTTAATTCGATCAAAAAGAACGGGATGACATTCTGCAGTATTTGTCCCTATTAATAAAATTAAAGAGCAATGATCAATATCTTCATAACAACAAGGTGGGCCATCAGAGCCAAAACTTCTGTTATATCCAGCTACTGCTGAGCTCATACATAGTCTTGAATTAGCATCAAAATTATTTGTGCCTATTGCTCCCTTGAGAAGCTTTTGGGCTACGTAATAATCTTCAGTATGAAATTGACCTGAGCCATACATAGCTATTGAATCAGGTCCATAATTTTTTATAGAACTCAAAATATTCTCTTTCAGAATTTCGTATGATTCGTCCCAGGAAATTTCTTTAAATTCTTCATTTAAATTTTCCCTATAAAGTGGTTCTTTTAATCTCCCATCTTTTAGGGTCTCACATACTGTTGCTCCTTTTACGCACAATTTACCTTGAGTTGAAGGACTATCCCTATCTCCACTGACTAACCATTTATCATCAGAAACCGAACTTTTAGGCTTCATTTTTAAACCACAGCCAACACCACAATATGGGCATTGACTTTTAGTAAAATTCATAAAATTTCTTTTATAAATATCTCAATAGTTATTGGTTAAACGTAATTTTCAGCTTTTTCGCCTTCATAAGCATCCGCGAATGATCCTTGAGGTTCCTTTAAAAAGAAATAACAGAAGAATCCAACTATTAATCCTGCTATACCTAAGACTTGGAAGAAGGCACTATTTGAAGCGGCAATTATTTCTGGAGAAGGATCTTTACCTCCTCCCATCCATAAAGGTAAAAGGCTATAAATATTTAGATAAGTTACTGCACCAACATTTCCATAAGCCCCAACCAATCCAGCTATTTGTCCTGTTACTCTTTTTTTAACTAAGGGAACTAAAGCAAAAGTTGAACCTTCTCCTGATTGAACAAAAAATGAACAAAGCATAGTTAAAAATACAGCCATAAGAATTCCTGCTGATCCTGTGAAAGTTCCAGGTTTTATTAAAGACATCAATAGATATCCAAACCCTAATCCCATAGTTAGAAATCCCATTGTGTTTTTTCTATTGCCTGTTCTGTCAGATATCAATCCTCCGGCAGGTCTAGCTATTAAATTCACAAATGCATAACATGATGCAAGAATTCCGGCTACAGCTTTAGGTAAATCAAATGTAAATTCAAAGAAACTAGGAAGCATTGAAACTACTGCCAATTCTGATCCAAAATTTACAATGTAAGTTAATTCCAAAATAGCTACTTGTTTGAATTCATATCTATCTTCTTTAGGGTAAATTTTAGTTCCATTTAATAATTCAATATTCGTTCTTATAATTCCCCAAGTTTGGAAAATAAACCACGCTAAAACTGCGATTAAGGCTATTGGATAAGTAGATGAAGTAAGGAAACCTACTTTTTGAAGTCTCCAACATAGGACTGAAAGAATTGCTGCGAATGGGACATTCATACCAATTAAACCCCAAAAATCTCTTATACTCGTTACTTCTAAACCAGCTGTTTTTGCAGGCCTTTGATAAGGTTTTCCTGGAGGTGTATCAGTCACACTAAAGAAATAAATAATTCCATAAACGAAAGAAATAATTCCTGTAAGAGCAATAGCTCCCCTCCAATTAAGTACAGCTCCAGTTGGCAACTCAAACCCTCCTGAAAAAGACAAGAATCCAGCTACGGCAACAAGAGAAAGGGCAGAAAAAGCAGATCCGAAATTTCCCCATCCTCCATATATTCCCTCAGCCAAACCAATTTCTTTGGGAGGGAACCACTCAGATACCATTCTTATTCCGATAACAAAACCTGCTCCTACTATTGACAAAAGCAATCTCGCAATAACAAGTTGATTGAAGTCTTGAGCACTAGCAAATAATAAACATGGGACGACAGAAAATATCAAGATTGTTGAGTAAGTTTTTCTTGGGCCAAATTTATCCAATAACATTCCAATCAAAACTCTTGCAGGGATAGTCAAAGCAACATTACATATTGCTACTGTTCTAATTTGAGCAACAGATAAACCTAAATCGGCTTTAACAGTAGTTGCAAGAGGTGCGAGGTTAAACCAAACAACAAAAGTAAGGAAAAAGGCAAACCAGGTGAGGTGAAGAGTTCTATATCTGCCATTTAAAGACCAAACATCACTTAACATAAAATTTTTTTTGAGATTAGTTTTTAAGCAATTTATATTTCGATCAATGCATTCATTTGTATTATTTAATACGAAATCTGGTTTTTAAGAAATGCAACTTTTTTAAAAGACTAGAATGAATAGTCAGCACTAATAAAATCAAAATTGAGGGAAATTAGTAATCTAATTTTTGGTATTATCCGATACATAAAATACTCGTGGAAAAATATTACCTAAGTTATGGAAATAAAACATAAAAAATTTAAAGCATTCATTTTGTCTGGTGGCAAGAGTTCAAGGATGGGATCTGATAAAGCATTAATTAAACATCATGAAGGAGGAAATTGGCTGACTCACAAAATAAAAATAGTAAATAACCTTAATTTAGAGACTTTTGTAATAACAAATTATACTTCTCATTTAAAGGAAGTTGATAAAAGGAATAATGTTGAGTTTATTTCAGATGCCCAACCCTTTGATGGACCCTTAACTTGTATAGAACAAATTTTTTCATCTTTTAAAAAAACTACTAAAAATATCCTAATTATCCCAGTCGATATGCCTAATTTGAATACAAAATTAATTTATTCACTTTTTAAGTCATGGGAAGAAAACCAAAATTTTGCGGTAATATCCCATGATGGAATTTTTGCACAACCATTATTCGGAATTTATCCCATCAATGAAGAAAATCATTTTAAATTAAAAAAAAAGTTATCCTCTGGGAAGAAAAATTTTCTCGGATGGGTTGATCAAATTCCCCATAAATATTTCTATGCAAACAATGGAGATTTAATTAATATAAATTCCAAGAGAGAATTCTTAAATATGAATAATGGGATTTAAGCAATTGGAGGATAATAGAAAAAGAAAGTTAAAAGTTTTAAGGTTATCTCTTAAACAAAATTGCAATTTTTCGTGTATTTACTGTAAGCCTGAGAACTATAGTTTGGATGTTTTAAATATTGAACAATTTAAAAAGTTAATTTTAGTCAGTTGTCGATTAGGGGTAAATTCTTTAAGAATCACTGGAGGAGAACCTTTATTGAGTTCTCAATTAGATGAACTTCTTTATGAAATTAAATCGCAAAGATTAGAAGAATCAAATCCAGTAGCTAATTTACAGGATATTTCTCTAACCACAAATGGATATTTGCTGTCTAAGAAAAAAGCTAATGAGCTTTTTAAAAATGGTTTAGACCGCATAACAGTAAGTTTAGATGCGATTGATCCTGATATTTTTTCAAACATGATTGGAGAAGAAAATAAAATTATTGGCAAAGAAAAATTATTTACTGTCCTTGAAGGAATAGATCATGCAATTAATGCTGGATTTAATCCAAAGGCGGGAAAATTAAAAATAAATGCAGTTATAAAAAAAGAGATGAATGATAATCAAATTTTTGAATTAGTTGATTTTGCAAAAAAAAGGTCTATAGAAATTCGTTTCATTGAATATATGGACGTAGGGATATCTAATAATTGGCAGCCATCAGATGTTTTTTTCTCTGAAAGAATTATTAGGCTATTAAAGAAGAAACATCGATTAAAAGAATACGGAAGAAAGAAGGGACAAACTGCTAATAGATGGTACATGAGTGATTCAAATAGTTTTGTAAGTACAATCTCTTCAATAAGTAATCCTTTTTGTTCAGATTGTAATAGATTGAGGATAACTAGCGATGGTTATGCTTATACATGTCTTTTTTCTAATGAAGGTATAAATCTAAACCCATGGTTGTCTCTACCAATTAATCTCCATGAATTGGAAAATAAAATCAAGAGCATTTGGGAAGCTAGAAAAGATAACTATAGTGAAGATCGATTTAAAGTATTAGAGAAAACAACTGACAATAATCAAAAAATTCATCCATCAATGTCATATCTTGGGGGATAAAAAATTATTTAGTATAAATAACAACATCATATATTCTTAATTCGAGGGAGATTATCTTTAAATTTATATTCTTGGATGCGTTTAGCGATCTTACTTGGTTTTATTTTTGGGGTAACTCACGGAACTGTTGTTTCCGAAAGTTATTCTTCAAACAATTATGAAAATAATCAATTATTTTTTACTCAAAAAAATTCAAATATATTTTCTTCACTTTAAAATTTAATTTATTATTTTTTAATAAGTTTTTGTATTGCTATTAACATCTTGTAAATTAAATTGTACTTATAGTTAAAATGTAGCGTAGACTACATAAACGTTCATCTCGTTTTACGAGCCGCATTAAGATTGAAGCCAAGGAACGGGGACTTCAGTCAAAAATGAAATTTAGTCACATAACTATTATGTCTAATAACGTATCTACCTCTGTAAGTAGTAACAATATTACTGCTGTATTTGCAGGCTTTCTTGGAGCATTTATTGTTGGTTCTCTTGGAGTCCAACTTGTAAGAACCCAAAAGCCCTCTTTTCAATCTCAACCATTAAAAGTTCAACCAGTTATTGCTCATCAATCAACTTTATGGGCAGCTTTAGGAGAACAAGATACTCCTATTGTTAAAAATAAAGTTTCTAATGCAAAAACCACAGGAGTTGTCCCTGTTATAGGTTCTGAAGCAACTCTTTGGGCTCCTCTAGGTTTAGGTAATTAGTAAATTAGGTCTTTTAATTAACCGAAGGGGGTTAAAAAACCCCCTTTTTTTTATTAATTGAATTAATAAATTATTTGAAAATTTCCAATCCTATTTATAGATAACTATAAATTAAATCAGGGTTTGAAAACAATGTAATCGTAGATACCAACAGCTTTTTTATTAATTGATTATAAATTAAAAATACGAGTTAACCCGTTCCAATTTGTTGACTCTGAGGTTTTAACCGTTGATACCTTATCTACTTCTAGTTGTGACTCGCTAGTTGAAAGATTAAAAAACGGTATTTTATACCTTAAATCATGGAAAAAAAAATCGCAAAGAAATACGCAGATCTTATAATCCAGGCTAATAATTCAACTGGCAGAAAAGAAGCTGTGTCATTAATTAAACAAGCAACAAAATTAAAAACCAAACTTGATCAATACGAAATGATGTAGTTTCTTAACGATCGATAGGCAATTCAAGATGAGGTACAAACTAGCTCCTTTTTTTTTATATTGCTATAAAAATACTAAGAGATGATTTAACTTCTTCTGTTTCAATAAAATTTGTGGAATTAACTGAGCTAATTAAGGATTACGTTGCTACAGAATTATTATCAAATATTGAAATTGATTTTCTTGAAGGAGAATTATGGGAAACCACTCAACATATCGCAGAAATAAATACAGTTATCAAAGCTCCAAAAAATATATGCAAGAAATTGGGACTAGATGAAAAATCATGTTGGCAATTATGTTGTGCAGCCGTTCTTGACTCCTCAAGACCATTAAAAAATGGACAAAATAGAGTTGATGATTTTAAAAAATTAATTAATCGATATGAAATTAGCTATATATAATATAAAGACTCAATGATACGTTTACTTATTGCATCAATTTTTTTTTTCCATTAGGAGGTTTTGCTGATGAAAAGCAAAGAGAAATTGAGAATAAAGCTATAAATCTTGTTATTAAAAAATATGGAAAAGGCTTAGAAAATAGATTAAAAGGAACGGGAGTAACTCCCAGTTATCGAAGTTGGTATGAAAATGATTGTTTTGTAAGTATTGCAGCAGGTACATACCAAGAAGATACTTGGTCGGCAATGAAGTGGTTTAGCGTTAATGTCTGTTCTGAATCAGCTGAAATAATGGAAAGTGAATGAAGGAAATAAGACGCCTGTTAGTTTTACAGCATTTAGAAATAGAGGGGCCAGGTCTTTTTGAACAATTTGCTAAAGAAAGAGATTTAAAAATCGAAATTATTCGTTTAGATAATAAAAATGCTCTGCCGAAAACAAAAAAAGGTGATTTAATTTTAATTATGGGTGGACCAATGGGAGTTAAAGATATTGGAAGCGACAGATATCCATGGCTTAAGTTAGAAAGAGATTTTATAAAAAAAGAATTAGAAAATGAGAGACCTATAATCGGTGTTTGCTTAGGTGCTCAGTTGCTTGCGAGTGCTGCCGGAGGAGATGTAGAAATTCTTAAATGTGGATCACCTCCAAAAGCATTACCAGAAATTGGATGGTCTCAGATTTTTATAGACAAATCGAATAAAGACTTTAAAGCAATGTTTGAAGACCCTTTTCATGTACTGCATTGGCATGGAGATAGGATTTTATTACCTAATAAAGCAGTACTCATTGCTAGTAGTGCACGTTGTAAGGAACAGTTTTTTAGGATTGGTAATTTTGCTTACGGATTACAATTCCATATAGAGACGACGGGGGGAATGATAAATAACTGGATTAAAGAAGATAAAGAATTTGTCCTTAAAGGATTAGGCTTAAATGGTCAGGAAATTTTAAAAGAAGAGAATAAAAAATATATTGATAAAACTTTTTTAAAAAGAAAGCTTCTAATAAATAAATTATTTGAATTATTAGATAATTAAGAAGGGAATAATCATCAAGTAAAAAAGGGCTTAATAAAGCCCTGAAAAAATTTAAAAAGGATTTTTACTAGAAAATACCTGGAAGAATTTGACCAGTAAAATAATAAGCTCCCACAAGAGCAAACATTCCAAGCATTGCCGCTTTACCATTAAGCTTTTCAGCTTTTTCGGTCATGATTTTTTTTGCGAATTCCATAATAAAGTGAAATAGATTTATATTTACAAACTAATTATTCAAATTTCATGATGATGTAGCTCTTTCTACCAATTTAATATCTTTTAAAAGATTTAAAAATAAATACTTTTAAAACAAATTGAACTTTGATAGTTGGCGAACCAATCTGCAAAACGTAGAAAGCCCCAAAAAAACAACTACTTAGTAGGCAATTTCACGCATATGTCACAGTTATGTAGCAAATATCTTGGAAATAACTTAATTTCAGTCAATTACTTTACATTTGTTAATAGTAGTGTTACATTTATTAACAATTACATAACATTCAATGGCAAATTCAAACGTTACTACTGAATCAGGTGGAAGACAGAATATGTTTCCAACTGAGACGCGTCCTTACATAGATGAGTCTGTTTCATACGATAGCTATCCACAAAATGCAGAAAAAGTTAATGGTCGTTGGGCAATGATCGGTCTTGTTGCATTAGTAGGTGCTTACGTTTCAACTGGACAAATTATTCCTGGCATTTTTTAATGAGTCCACTTTCAGGTTTCTTATCCGTAATTGTATTCTTTACAGCCATCCTCGTTGCTTATCTAACCAAGCAATTTCAAAACGAAAATTCAAACTATTCATCTTTTAATCAAATGAAAAACACAAACACAAAAGTCAAAACAATCGAAAAAGAAAAAGTTGTTGCTGAAACTCTTAACGGCAGATTCGCAATGCTTGGATTAATTGCTGCTGTTGGAGCATATCTAACAACAGGACAAATAATTCCTGGTTTCGTTTAAAACTTACTATTTAAATAACTACAACTCAGAAAAATGGAAAATTCAAAACAAACTTATTGGCAGAATGCCGAGAGAACTAATGGAAGGATGGCAATGATGGGCTTATTTGCACTAGTTGTAAATTATGGCTTATTCGGTTGGATAATACCTGGAATTTTTTAGAATGAATTTAGGCTTACTTTTTCTCAAAGTAAATACTTTAGGAGTTATAACTCTTTCTGAACTTGATTGGATAACTAACCATCAATCTGATTTTTCAAGGTTAGATATGTCTTTAGTTATTAAAATCGGCCGTCTAATGGATTCAGGAGTAGTGGAAATTGATAATAGATTACCTGTTTAATTTTTAATAAAATTGATCGTCATGAGTGTTTGTCAATAGGGATACTGACAAACACTTTTTTATCAGAAAAAATATTTATAAAAAAAGCGATTGTTTCTTAGCTAAAAACAATCTTTCAATCACCTAATTCTTATATGAAAATTCCAAGTAAGCAAAAAGATTTTAACTGATTTATTTTTATAGTCAATACTTAAAAATGCTTTTGTTATTTATCTTTTTAAACCACCTCTTTTTATCCATAGGAACCATGTAACCCAAATAGGAGGGAGGAATCTAATTAAAAAAGAAATTTTATATATATAAAATGGGGCATTTTCACTTTGAAATAAATTTATCAAAAAAGAAGAAATAGTTACCCAGATTAGAATTATGAATATATTTGCTCCCAACAAAGCAAACTTATTTTGTTTGAATATTTTTGGCATAAAGTAATTTTTTATATTCTAAATTTTAAATAATCTCGGTAAATTAACTATACATTTTCAGAAAAACTTCAAATTTAAAATCCATATCCAAATAAAAAAAATGCTAAATTTCAATCCCCCTCCAAATAATATTCCAAAAGCAATAGGAGGAGAAAATATTAAAAAAAGAATAGAGAATAAACTAAATAAAGCAAATGATCCTCTTAAAAAAAAATTCTTTCTTTTTGTTCTTCTTAGATTTTTTAAGGTATTCCACTCCCATTCAATAAACCTATAGAACTTTTCCGATAATAAAAATAAATACTTCATTTGATATTATTAATTTCTATCGGGCTTTTCCTATTTATAAAATTAATTTTTCTTATTAGCAATAAACTTTATCCCCTTCTTCAGAAAGATAGTAAATTCTATTTTCTGAACTTACAAAGAAAGTTAATCCCTTATATTGTGATCTTCTAAATTTATCTAATCTAAGTTTGTGTAAATCCCAATTATCTGTACTTATATCAGGATTAAATTCTTGTTCTTTTAAGAAAGGAACATAAGTTGGACTAATTGTTGTTTTTTTGGCTGACTTATTGTTTCGTTTTGAATAAAAAAATAATAAAAATAAAAGTATAAAAAAAAGAATTAATAATATATTTGTCATTGTCAATTTTTCTAATTTGAAAAAACTTTATTTTGGAGAATCAAGAACTTTTCACAATAAATTTCTTAGTAAGTAAAAAATCCTATTTTTATATTCTTGTATTTTTGAATACTTATCAAGGGTTTACCTAAATCAGATTATAAGATTAGTCGCATTTTTAAAAATGACTCAAACTTCTATGAATACTCCTTATGCAAAAAGAGTAGCTGAAAAATTTCGAGAGGCTCAAAACTATTTAAAAACGAACGGTTTTAGTAGATCAACTAAACATTTATTAGAAGATATTGAAAATTCTGTTGAAAAATAATAATGCCCATACCTCCTCAATTACCACAATTACAATACGGCTATGACGATGGCTTTACTACAATAGTTTTTGGGTTAATAGGAAGTTGCTTGGGATGTATCTTAATTTTATTAATTTCATTTTTTGAATATAAATTCAAAAAACAAAATAGTAAGCCTTAAAAGACTAACTAAACATTAAATAAGAACTCCATTACATCTCCTTCGTTTACGACATATTCCTTACCTTCACTTTTTAATAAACCTTTAGTTTTTGCATTTGCAATTGAACCAGATTCAATTAAATTTTGATACGAAATGGTTTGAGCTCTAATAAATCCTTTTTCAAAATCAGTATGTATGACTCCTGCTGCTTGTGGTGCAGTCATCCCATCTTTTATGGTCCATGCTTTTGTTTCTTTTTCTCCAGTGGTGAAATAAGTTTTTAATCCCAGTAATTTATATGTTGATCTAATTAAAGAACTTAATCCCCCTTCCTCTACTCCTAGACCAATAAGGTAGTCTTTTTTATCTTCTGGTTCTAACTCTATTAATTCAGATTCGACTTGCGCTGATATTTTTATACATTCTGTATTTTCATTGCTTGCAAAACTCTGAACTTTTGATGAGAAATCATTACCTTCAGCTAAATCATTTTCATTCAAATTTGTTGCGTAAATAATTGGTTTAGCAGTAAGGAAGCCTAGTTGCTTAATTATTGAATTTTCTTCTTCACTCAAAGATATTGATCTAACTGAAAGTCCTTTCTCTAGCTCTTCTTCAATTTTTTCTAGTAAATAATCTTCTTTTGCTGCCTCTTTACTAGTTCTAACCTGTTTTTTAATTCTTTCTCTTCTTTTTTGGAGTTGGGATAAATCAGCTAAATTCAATTCCAGATTAATTATCTCAATATCATCCAAGGGGTCTACCTTTCCAGAAACATGAATTACATCACTATCTTCAAAGCACCTCACAACATGAACTATTGCATCAACCTCCCTTATATTTGATAAAAATTTATTTCCCAAACCCTCACCTTTACTGGCTCCTTTTACTAGTCCTGCAATATCTACAAATTCAATTTTAGTTGGGATAATATTTTGGCTAGAACTTAAATCACCTAACTCTTGCAACCTTTCATCTGGGACGGAAACTATACCTTTATTAGGTTCTATAGTACAAAAGGGAAAATTAGCCGCTTGGGCTTTAGCATTTTCTACAAGTGCATTAAATAAAGTTGATTTTCCAACATTTGGTAATCCAATAATACCGGCTTTTAACATTTGAAAAAATTTATGGAAAAATTATCAAGGAAACATCTTCTAGTAATATAGTATTCACTTAACCAATCTTGGATAAGTTAATTATAATTGTCTTGATTATTTATTTAGTTCCTAAATATTCTCTATTACTATTTTTAAAAGAAATGCTTGATTTTATAAAAAAAAATATAAATCTAAGAAATGGAATTATATTACTTTCTTTAACTATATTTTTTGTTTTTATAACTAATTCCTTCAAGAAAAATAAATCAAAAGATATTTCTGATTTTGTAGTTCAAGTTGAGAAAGGAATCCTCTCGGATTCAATTAATACTAGTGGTGAAATAAAAGCAATCAGAACAAGCAATATTGGGCCTAGAAAGCAAGGTGTTATAAAAGAAATCAAGGTAGAGGAGGGAGATCTTGTGAAAAAAGCTCAGGTTTTAGCTTCTCTTGATGATGATGACTTCATTTATAAACTTAAAGAACTTGAATTAAATTTAGAAAAACAAAAAACTGAATTTTTAAGAAGGGAATACTTATATCAAGAAGGTGCAGTAAGCAAAGAAGATTATGAAAGTTATAAAAATAACTACAACATTAGTAGTGCCAAACTTAATGATGCAAAAACTGAAAAAAGTTTCTATTTAATTAAAGCTCCTTATGGAGGGAAAATAACCGCAAAATATGCTGAGATAGGATCTTATGTCACCCCAAGTACAAATTTAAGTTCAGACTCTAAAAATAAAAACTTTATTTTTGAATTATCAGAGGGGGTCGAAATTGTTGCCAAAGTTCCTGAGAGTGACATTGGTAGAATAAAAATAGGTCAAGAAGCCTCTGTAAGAATTGAGGCTTATCCCTCAAAAAAATATAGTGCCATAGTAAAGAAAATAGCTACTAGAGCTGTAAAAGATAATAATGTAACCTCATTTGAAGTAACTTTAAATTTTAAAGATATTTCTGAAGAAATTAAAATTGGAATGACTGCGGATCTTGAATTTAGAGTTGAAGGTAAGGAAGAAAAAATTCTTGTACCAACAGTTTCTATTGTCACTGAAAAAGGTGAAAAGGGAATTTTGAAAGTCGATAAAAACAATTCTCCCAAATTTGAAAAAATCGAAATTGGCATTAGTAGTGGAAATAAAACATCAATTATTGATGGATTAGAACCTGGAGAACAAATCTTTATTGATATTCCACCTTGGGCTAAGAAGAGAAAATGAGTTTAAAATCAGAAAACTCTAAAAAACCAATTTTACTTTTAGTAGATGGTCACTCACTTGCTTTTAGAAGCTTCTACGCATTTAGTAAAGGAATTGATGGAGGTTTAACTACCAAAGAGGGATTTCCAACAAGTGTCACCTATGGATTTCTTAAAAGCCTTCTGGATAATTGCAAAAATATAAGTCCTGAGGGTGTTTGTATTACTTTTGATACTGAAAAACCTACTTTCAGGCATGAATTAGATCCAAACTATAAGGCCAATAGAGATGTAGCTCCAGATGTTTTTTTTCAGGATATTGAACAACTAGAAATCATTTTAGAAGAAAGTCTTAATTTACCAATTTTCAAATCTCCAGGTTACGAAGCAGATGATCTCCTTGGAACAATTGCAAATGACGCTTCTTCTAAAGGATGGTGCGTGAATATTCTTTCTGGAGATCGGGACTTATTTCAATTAGTTGATGATCAAAAAGATATTTATGTACTTTATATGGGTGGTGGTCCATATTCAAAAAGTGGTAATCCAACTCTTATAAATGAAAATGGAGTAAAAGAAAAATTAGGTGTTGCTCCAGAAAGAGTAGTTGATCTTAAGGCTCTAACGGGTGATAGTTCTGATAATATTCCTGGAATTAAAGGGGTAGGTCCAAAAACTGCAATTAATCTACTAAAAGAAAACGATACACTTGATGGGATTTATAAGGCTTTGGACAAGATGCAGCAGAACAATGATAAAAAATATAAAGGATTCATCAAAGGGTCAGTTATAGAAAAGCTCAGAAACGATAAACATAATGCTTTTCTTTCCAGAGATTTAGCAAAAATAAATACTGAAGTACCTTTGATTTTAAGTAATGGTTATGAATTAAAAAAAACAAATCAAAAACTACTTTCAGAGTCATTACAAAAACTAGAGCTATCAACACTACTTAGACAAATTGATATTTTCAATTCAACTTTCAGCAAAGGTGGTTATGACAAAAATAATGTAGCTAAAGAGGAGGAGAAGGCACCAAAAGTCTCAAGTAATAATGAATTAGAAAATAGTGAAAATAAAATCCCTAAAATCAATGTAACTGTTGTAAATGATTTTGAATTACTTGATAAATTAATTCAAAGATTAGACAAGACCAATCAAATAGTTTCTTTAGATACAGAGACCAATAGTTTAAATCCAATCGATGCGGAACTTGTTGGGATAGGGTTATGTCTTGGAGAAGAAAATGATGATTTATTTTATATACCTCTTGGTCATCAAACAAAAAAAGAGACGCCCAATCAATTATCAATTGAAGATGTTTTCTCAAAACTAAGAACTTGGATAGAAGATCCAAAAAAAGAAAAGGCACTCCAAAATTCTAAATTTGATAGGCAAATATTTTTTAATCATGGACTTGATCTTAAAGGCGTAACCTTTGACACCTTGTTAGCAGACTACCTTCTTAATAATCAGGAGAAGCATGGGTTAAGTGAAATTAGTTTTAGATTATTTGGATTTAAGCCCCCTTCATTTAAGGAAACAGTTGGGAAAAATAAAGACTTTTCATTTGTTGATATTGATGAAGCTAGTATTTACTGCGGTTATGATGTATTTCTAACTTTTAAGATTGTCAAAATTTTTAAAGAAAGATTTTCAAAGGAAAAAGATGAATTAATCAAGTTGTTCGAAGAAATCGAGCTGCCTTTAGAGCCTGTATTGTCCCAAATGGAAATGAATGGCATAACCATCGACATACCTTATTTAGATAAACTCTCAAAAGAACTAAAAAGTACCTTAGAAGATATTGAAAGTAAAGTTTATGAATTGGCTGAAGAGAATTTTAATCTATCTTCACCAAAACAACTTGGTGAGATCTTGTTTGAAAAATTAAATTTAGATAAAAAGAAATCACGGAAAACAAAAACAGGATGGAGTACAGATGCAGTAGTTCTTGAAAGATTAGTTGACGAACATGAAATAATCCAACATTTAATAAAACATAGAACTCTCAGCAAATTACTTAGTACTTATATTGATGCTCTTCCAAATCTTATTAACAAAAAGACAGGAAGAGTTCATACAAACTTTAATCAAGCTGCTACAGCAACTGGCAGACTAAGCAGTAGCAATCCTAATCTTCAAAATATTCCAGTTAGGACTGAATTTAGTAGGAGAATAAGAAAAGCATTCTTGCCTGAAAAAGATTGGAAACTTTTATCAGCTGATTATTCTCAGATCGAGTTAAGAATACTTGCTCACTTAGCGGATGAAGAAATACTCATTAATGCATTTCATAAAAATGATGACATTCATTCTTTAACTGCAAGATTAATTTTTGAGAAAGAAGAAATATCTTCTGATGAGAGGAGAGTTGGAAAAACAATCAATTTTGGAGTTATCTATGGTATGGGAATAAAGAAGTTTGCACGTTCAACAGGAGTAAGTACTCCAGAGGCAAAAGAATTCCTAATAAAATACAAAGAAAGATATTCAAAAATTTTCAAATTTCTTGAACTCCAAGAAAGGCTTGCCTTATCAAAAGGTTATGTTAAAACAATTTTTGGTCGAAAGAGAGAATTTAAGTTTGATAAAAATGGACTTGGAAGATTAATAGGGAAAGATCCTTACGAAATTGACTTGCAATCCGCAAGAAGGGCTGGCATGGAAGCACAGTCATTAAGAGCCGCAGCTAATGCACCAATTCAGGGTTCAAGTGCAGACATTATTAAAATTGCAATGGTTCAACTAAATAAGAAATTCATAGAAATGAATGTTTCCGCAAAAATGCTTTTACAAGTACACGATGAATTATTGTTTGAAGTTGAACCAGATTCTTTGGAATTTACGACGAAATTAGTAAAGAAGACTATGGAAGATTGTGTAAAATTAAATGTGCCTCTTTTAGTTGATATTGGTATTGGAGAAAATTGGATGGAGACAAAATAAACCTTATGAAATACTTAATTTAAGATGATCAAACTTTTTAATACTTTAAGCAAAAGAGTTGAGGTTTTTAAGCCTATTGATGATGTGGTAAAAATTTATTGTTGTGGAGTAACTGTTTATGATTTATGTCATCTTGGTCATGCCAGAAGTTATATAGCTTGGGATGTATTGAGAAGATTTTTAATTTACAGTGATTTCAAAGTGAAGTATGTTCAAAATTTTACAGATATTGATGACAAGATCTTAAAAAGAGCTAAAGAAGAAAGCAGTTCAATGAAGGAAGTATCTGAAAAAAATATTATTGAATTTCATAAAGATATGGATTCTTTAGGAATAATGCGTCCGGATAGTATGCCAAGAGCAACGAATCATATATGCAATATCTGCTCCTTCATAACAATCCTTGAGGACAAAGGTTATGCATACTCTATGGATGGAGATGTTTATTATTCTGTTTTTAAAAATAAAAATTATGGAAAGCTAAGTAATCAAAATATACAAGAACAAAATATCAATCAGCAAGGAAGAATGGCTAATGATGAAAATAGTAAAAAACTTAATCCGCAAGATTTTGCACTATGGAAAAAAGCCAAAGATGGTGAACCATTTTTTGATTCGCCATGGGGTAAAGGTAGACCAGGATGGCATATTGAATGTTCGGCGATGGTTAAAGATGAATTAGGAGAAACTATTGATATCCATTTAGGTGGTTCTGATTTGATTTTTCCACATCATGAAAATGAAATCGCCCAATCAGAAGCAGCCAATGGTAAAAAGCTAGCGAACTATTGGCTACATAATGGGATGGTCAATGTAAATGGACAAAAGATGAGTAAATCCCTTAAAAATTTTAAAACTATCAGAGAGCTAATTAAGTCAGGCATAAGCCCTATGACTTTGCGATATTTTGTTATGACTGTGAATTATAGAAAACCTCTTGATTTTACTGAAGAAGCTTTAAGGAGTGCTTCAGAAGCTTGGAAAAACATTAATGTAGCCCTTTCTTTTATGGACCTTACAAAAGGTGCTTTTAGATCAATTGATAAAAATGAATCTATCGAAGAAGAATATAAAGAAAAAATAAGTTTTGAATTATCTCAAAAAAAGCTTAAATTTTCTGAGGCTCTGGGAAATGATCTTAACACAGCAGGTGCTATTGCAATTATTTATGATTTAGCGAAACCATTAAAAAATTTTTTAAACCAATTTCAAAGGGTTGAAGCTTTTAAAATAGAACTAAATAAAAAATTCTTTCTACTTGAGAATTTTAAAACTCTTGAAAAGTTGACTGAGGTACTTGGTCTTAAAAAAGAGGTTTTAGTAAGAGAAAGTAAAATAACAGTAGAAGAAATATCATCGCTTATTAATGAAAGATTGAAAGCAAAAAAGGAAAATAATTATGCGAAGGCCGATGGAATCAGGAATTTGTTAAAAGAAAAAGGTATTGAACTTATTGATCAATCAAAGGAAATAACAAAATGGATAAGGGTCTAAATTTTAAGAAAAAAACCAATTTGATATTTTTGTTTTTTAAATACACCTTTAAATGGGAAGATATTAAAAATATCAGAGAAAATTGAAATACATTACTGTGCTCGGTTCTACTGGTTCAATAGGGACTCAAACTCTCGAAATAGCTAGTGAGCAGCCTGATAAGTTTAAAGCCGTAGCTCTTTCAGCAGGAAGAAATATTAATTTATTAACTGAACAAGTTAAAACACATCAACCAGAAGTAGTTGCAATTGAGGATGAAAATCTTATAGAAGATTTAAAAGATAATATTAATAACTTAGATTTGGATAGTGCCCCCTTGGTTTTAGGTGGAAAGGATGGGATTAACGCAGTTGCAGCTTGGGATAAGGCAGATACTGTGGTAACTGGGATAGTAGGCTGTGCAGGTTTAATTCCAACAATGTCAGCAATTAATGCGGGTAAAAATATTGCACTTGCTAACAAAGAAACTTTAATTGCGGCAGGGCCAATTGTTATTCCTGCATTAAAGAAAAATAATAGTAGGTTATTACCTGCCGATTCAGAACACTCTGCTATCTTTCAATGTTTACAAGGATTACCTAATTATGAAAATGCAGATTTTTCAACAGGAGAGATGCCTAAGGGTTTAAAAGCCATACATTTAACAGCTTCTGGTGGTGCTTTCAGAGATTGGGCCGTTGAGGATTTAAAACATGTCACAGTGGAAGATGCGACTTCACATCCTAATTGGGATATGGGAAAAAAAATAACTGTAGATTCTGCAACTCTTATGAATAAAGGATTAGAAGTTATAGAAGCTCATTATTTATTTGGGACCTCTTACGAAAATATCGAAATAGTTATCCACCCTCAAAGTATTATTCATTCAATGATTGAGATGGAAGATTCTTCAGTATTAGCTCAATTAGGTTGGCCAGATATGAAGCTACCTATTTTATATGCGATGAGTTGGCCTGAAAGATTTAAAACAAATTGGAAAAGATTAAACCTAAGTGAAATTGGAAAATTAACTTTTAAAGAGCCAGACGAGTTTAAATATCCATGCATGGGACTTGCCTATGCCGCAGGGAAATCTTCTGGGACTATGCCTGCAGTCTTAAATGCTGCTAATGAAATGGCTGTTGAACAATTCCTTAAAGAAAAAATTTCTTTTCAAGAAATTCCAACATTTATAAGTAAAGCTTGTGAATCACATATGGAGAATTTGAATTTGAGTCCCGAATTGGAGGATATTCTTGAAGTAGACAATTGGGCCAGACTTTTTGTTAAGAAAGAAATTAAAAAAGGAAAAAAATACGTAAGTATTGGATAAAAGTGAATATTAAAAAGCATCTTCTACTATGCGCAACACCCACAAAACAGAAATGCTTTAAAGGCAATGAAGGTCAAAAAACATGGGAATGTCTGAAAAAGACTTTAAAAATATTTGAGAATGATCCCTCTACAAAAAACGTTCAAATATTAAGATCAAAAGCTGACTGTTTAAGGATATGTAAGAACGGCCCAATTCTTCTTGTTTGGCCTGATGGTATTTGGTACGAAAAAGTTTCTCCAGAAAAAATTTCAGAAATTTTTACTTCACATATTATTAACGGTAAGCCAATAGAAAAATGGATTTTTAAAAAAACACCATTTTTAAATAGTACTAGATACTCATAAACCAGTTCGTTACGACTTCGTCTGACCAGCAGCCATTAATCGAATGAAAACCATTGTGACCTCCTTTTTTAGTTATAAAAATAGTAAATTTGTCAATAAATTTCCCTCTTAAATTCAAAGTTGCATTATATGGAACCCAAGGATCATCCTTGGCATGAATAAAAAGCATTTGAGGTATTTTTTTTATTGAGTTATGGATTCTAAATATTGGAGAAGCTTTTAAATAATAATCTTCTAAAGAATTAAATCCCCAACTTGGAGCTGTAAATTTCTGATCAAATTCCCTTATACTTTTTAAAGCTCTAATTTTTTTTCTTAATTTCTCATTATTAAGAATTTTGCCTTCATCATTAAATCCGTCCCATAACTGATTTTTTAAGCGATGAAGTAACCATTTTTGGTAGATATAATTTCTAGATTTCTCAATGCAGAGACTGCATGATGATAAATCTAAAGGGCTACTCACACAGGCTAGGCCATCTAAAAGTTTTTCTCCTTTGTTTTCATCATAATCTAAGCATGCATTTAAAAGAATTGTTCCGCCTAAAGATAATCCAACTCCGTAAATTGGAAGATTATTCATCTTAATGAGATCTTTAAATTCTAAATTAATGAATTTTTTAAAATATTTAATTGCTGAAATAACATCACTGGAGCATCTAGCACAATAATTTCCTTTAGCTAAATATCTCGCAGACCCAGATCCTCTTAGATTCAATTTAAGAACTCCAAAACCATTTTTTGCCAATTTCCTTGAGATTCTTCTTAAACCAAACCTTTTAGTTGAGCCCCCTAAGCCATGTGTAACGATTACAAAACCTCTAAGAGAGTTTAAGTTTTCAGGTAATTCTAAAAACCCTAAAAGATAATCACATTCAAATTTTTTAGAAAGAATTTTATTAATCGGAAAGAATATTTTTTTATTTTTTTTTGATTTGCCAAAATCAATAACAAAAGTATCTCTCAAAGTTTGTAAGTCGCCACCTATCCAAGGTAAGACTTCTTGAAATGGCTTATTTTTTAAGTAATCTGAAAAACTAAAAGATATACTATTATTTCTCCCCAACTCCAAGATCCTTTAATTCTCCAATCAAATCATTCAGTACCTTTTTTGCATCACCAAAGACCATTGAAGTATTTGGCAGATCAAATAAATCATTTTTTATTCCGGAGTAACCTGCACTCATACCACGTTTAATTACAAATACCGTTCTTGCTTCCTGCACATCAAGAACTGGCATGCCATATAAAGGAGAAGAACTATCATTTTTAGCTTGAGGATTAACCACATCATTTGCACCTAAAACTAAAACTACATCCGTTGCTGGAAAATCAGGATTTACAACGTCCATCTCTTTAAGTTGTTCGTAAGGAACATCTGCTTCTGCTAAAAGTACATTCATATGTCCAGGCATCCTCCCTGCTACAGGATGAATTGCGTAAACAACTTCAATACCATTTTGCTCTAGTTTTTTTGTCACTTCCCTTAAAGTATGTTGAGCTTGAGCTACTGCTAGACCATAACCAGGAACAATTATTACCTTGTTGGCTGCCTCTAAAGTCAATGCACATTCTTCAACACTGCAAGAAGTTATATTTGTATATTCTCCTGAACCAGAAGAGGCTGTACTTTGTGCAGATAAAGATCCTCCAAAAAGAACTGAGACCAATGATCTATTCATACCCTTGCACATTACTTGAGTAAGTATTAGACCTGCCGCTCCAACCATTGCGCCTGCTACTATCAAAAGCTGACTATCTACAACGAAGCCTGCTGCTGCTGCTGCAATCCCTGAATAGCTATTTAATAGAGATATAACTACTGGCATATCAGCTCCACCAATTGGCAAAGTGACTCCAATACCTAATAAAGAAGAAACTATAACTAAAAGCCAAATAGAACTTGTATTGCCGTTTATCAAATCAAAAAAGGCTATCAAGGAAGCAACTGCAAAAACAATATTTACAAAATGTCTAACTTTGCTCTGAGTCCATCCTGGAGTTGACAACCAACCCTGTAACTTTGCCATCGCCACAATTGAACCTGTGAAAGTTATGGCACCAACAAATATAGAAACAGATATTGAAACTTCGTTAATCAGTGACTTAAAAAAATCAAAATTTTCTTGGCCACCAGATATAGGAAAAATAGCTACTCCCAAGGCCACTAAAAGTGATGACATTCCTCCACAACCATTGAATAATGCCACTGTTTCGGGCATAGAGGTCATAGGTACTTTTTTTGCAAGTATTGCTCCGAAAAAACTACCTATGATTGATCCAATTATTATCCAAATCCAAGACTGAATAGCAATTCCAGAAGTGCCTAAATAATAAGAAAGTAATCCTACTACTGATAGCGACATTGCAAATGCAGCTAATCTATTAGCATCCCTTGCTGATTTTACTTTTGACAATCCTTTTATTCCCAAAGCCAGTAAAAGTACTGCTAGAAGGTCAATAACGAATTTAATGATTACAGGTAGATTCATGTTAAAATTACTTCTTATTTGATGTTTTACGACTAAACATCGCGAGCATTCGATCTGTTACAAAGAAGCCGCCTACAACGTTGAAAAGAGCAAATCCAAGAGAAACTGAACCAATGATTAAAAGTGGTACGTTACCTTCTGCTTTTACAATTAAAGTCAAGGCTGCAAGCATTGTTATTCCTGAAATTGCATTTGCTCCACTCATTAAAGGTGTATGAAGAGTAGGAGGAACTTTTCCAATTAACTCGAGGCCCAATAAACTGCCAAGTAGAAGAACCCAAAGAAGACTTATAAAAGACATAATTTTAAAACCTCAATTTTCAAAAACTTTATTTTGAAGAACAACTCCTTCATCGCTTAATAAACATCCAGAAATGAGTTCATCCTCTTTATCTAATTTAATTACACCATCTTTTATAAATGGTGTAATCAAAGATGTTAAGTTCTTAGCATAAAGTGAACTTGCATCATAAGGAACTGAGGAGGGTAATTCTCCCGCTCCTATAAGTTTTACCCCATCTTTGATAATAGTTTCATTTGATTTTGTTCCTTCGCAATTCCCTCCCTGAGAAACTGCTAAATCAATAACTACTGCACCAGGCCTCATTTTTTCAATCATGGGAGAGTCTATTAAAACAGGGGCCTTTTTACCAAGAACTTGCGCAGTACATATAGCAACATCAGCTTCAGATAAATATTTAGTTAAAGTTGCTTTCTGTTTTGAGAGGAATTCGGGTGTTACAGCTTTTGCATAACCTCCTGCCTCTCCTGGCTTTTCCTCAACTTCAGGAAGTTCTATAAATCTTGCTCCTAGGGACTCTACTTGTTCTTTAACAGCAGGTCTAATATCAGATACAAATACTATTGCTCCAAGTCTTTTTGCTGTCGCAACTGCCTGTAATCCGGCGACGCCTCCACCAAGAACCACTACTTTGGCAGGTTGGACTGTCCCTGCTGCAGTCATAAGCATTGGGAAGTATCTATCTAACTCACTTGCAGCCAAAAGAACTGCTTTATATCCAGCAATATTGGCTTGCGAAGAAAGAACATCAGAAGATTGAGCTCTACTAATCCTCGGAAGCAACTCTAGTGATAAAGCTGAAATCTTATTACTATTTATAATCCTAAGAAGTTCCTTATTACCATATGGGTTAAGAAGACCAAGAAGAACAGCGCCTTTCTTTAACTTAGTTAAATTATCCTCTGATGGAGTTTGAACACAAAATATTAAGTCCGCTTCACCCCAAATTTTTTGATCTAAGTTATTTATTATTGTTCCGCCCGACTCTTCATATGATAAGTCACTAAATCCTGATAATTTTCCTGCTGAACTTTCAATATAAACATCACATCCAAGGCTTTTTAATTTCTTTACCGCTCCTGGCGTAGCTGAAACTCTCCTTTCACCAGAGCTTGTTTCGGAAGGAATAAGTATCTTTGTCAATTTATTTATTTTTTTAACATACTAAATATAAATTGAAGAAAGTCAAAAGTCTTGGATTTTTGTTAAAAATATATTTTCTTTTCTATAAAAAATAGCTATCTAGAATATATAAGTACTAAATAATCTAATGAGTTTAAAAGCAATCGAATGCCCTGATGGAGTATGTCACAGTCATCACGGTGGTCATGCTGTTCCAAGGCAAACTATGCAGAAAAACCTAGAAAAGCATGGTAAAGACTGGTGTGAGAAATTAGCAGAGAGAATTTATGAAATGTCAGTTGATACTTATTCACAGACAGTCATGCCAAGTCTCCACTCAGCAGGTTGGCAAAGGAGACATTTAGATTGGGAATTTAAGCTAGCAGAGAATGATTCTGAACCTGATGAAGCTCTTGTTGATGGAATTATTAATGCCACAGAAAGCTTTTTGAGAAGTAGTGAGGTGCATCGATTATTTATTCAGGAATTAGTCCAGGGCACATTTGAGGAAGCAAATGACAAAAAAATAATTTCTAAAGCAATAAAATCCATCATTGAAGAAGAAATTGTTAGTTCACTAAGAGAAAAGAAAGAAACTCTTTTAAAAAAAATATCCGCAAAATTAATATCAGAAGAAAAAATTAGCGAGGAACTTGCCATAAATTCAGCAAAAGAAGGTTATGAGGAAGTTGAAAGGCTACTTGCAAATCATAGCGAGGCAGTTTAAACCAATTTCTTTATATTTTCTTTATTATTACCGCAAAAATCCGCTCAAATATAAACTAAAGATTAAATTATTGTTTGGAAGTACAAAGTTGTAACTTATTAGACAATATATCTGTTCTCCGATGTGTTTATCTATAAACAACTTATAACCTTCAATGGACAATTTCATTAGAAAAAGGATCGACATAGCGACCTGTTGGGCTACTAACAGAATTTCTGCAATGGATACTTTAGAAAGATATGAAGATAGTTATGCAATCGCAGAAGAATTTAGAGAGTGGATATTACATATTGGAGAAAATAACGAAAATTTAAAAGATTCTGTTTTAAACTTCCCAAAGGAATTAAAAAAGTTATTAGACCAAAAAGTCAACGATTAAGTAATAAATCTATCGAGTGAAATCCGCCCTACATTATTTGGGTTTGTTTATTATTATTAATAGTGAAATTAGCAAATAAATGGAAAATAAAGAGAAGATTTTAAACGTAGAAAATGTAGTAATTATAGGTTCAGGTCCTGCAGGTTACACTGCTGCAATTTACGCAGCAAGAGCAAATCTTCAACCATTGCTCGTAACAGGATTTAATTCAGGTGGAATTCCCGGTGGGCAATTAATGACCACAACATTTGTTGAAAATTATCCAGGTTTCCCAGATGGAGTACTAGGTCCTGAATTGATGGATCTAATGAAGGCTCAAGCAGAAAGATGGGGCACTAATTTATACGAAAGTGATGTTGTCTCAATAAATATTGATTCACATCCCTTTGAATTAAAAACTTTAGAAGGAACTATAAAATCTAACTCAATTATTATTGCAACTGGAGCAAGTGCAAATAGATTAGGCGTGATAAATGAAGATAAATTTTGGAGTAAAGGAATAAGTGCTTGTGCAATATGTGATGGAGCGACCCCACAATTTAGAGATGAAGAATTAGCTGTTATTGGAGGGGGCGACTCTGCATGTGAAGAAGCAGCATATCTCACAAAGTATGGAAGCAAAGTGCATTTGATTGTTAGATCAGAAAAATTAAGGGCTAGCGCAGCAATGGTAGATAGAGTAAAAGCTAATCAAAAGATAGAAATTCATTGGAACACAAAAGTTAATAAAGCTGATGGCTCTGAATGGCTTGAGAAAATAGAAACTATTCACTCTCAAGAAGGTAAAGGTGAAATCAATATAAAAGGTCTTTTTTACGCGATAGGGCACACTCCAAATACGAAGTTCTTAGGCAACAAAATTGATTTAGATAATAAAGGATATATTGATTGCAAATCAGGAAGACCAGAAACATCTATCGAAGGCATCTTCGCTGCAGGTGATGTTGTTGATTCTGAGTGGAGACAAGGCGTTACCGCTGCAGGAACTGGATGCATGGCAGCATTAGCTACTGAAAGATGGTTAGCCGAGAAAAACTTAGCAAAAACTATAGTCAGAGAAACTCCCGAACCAGAAAAAAAACTTAATTCATCAGATTTTAATGAAGAAGAAGTTAATGAAGATACTTTCGATTCAAATTCTGAATGGCAAAAAGGTAGTTATGCATTGAGGAAACTTTATCACGAGAGTAAAAAACCTATCTTAGTAATTTTCAGTTCCCCAAGCTGCGGCCCATGTCATGTTTTGAAACCTCAGTTAAAAAGGGTAATTAAAGAACTTGATGGTGCAGTGCTCGGCGTTGAAATAGATATTGATAAAGATCAAGATATTGCAAAACAAGCTGGTATTAATGGCACACCAACAGTACAACTTTTTAAAGAAAAATTATTAAAAAAACAATGGCAAGGTGTTAAACAAAGAAGTGAGTTTAAAGAAGCGATA
>QCIO01000009.1 GCA_003216635.1 Prochlorococcus sp. AG-402-L23
ATCCTACTTCCAAATCTAGAACTTATTTTTTTTTTGTTTACAGCTGAAATAAGTTCATGATTAAGATTCAGAAAATCATCAATCCACAAATTATCTATTACATCTTTATACAAATTATCTATATTATTCTCAATGTATAGATCTTGAGTTAAACCTATTTCAATACTATATTCATCAATAATATTATTGCAAAAAGAATGAAATGTAGTTACTTGTAACTTGTAAATTTCATTAACAAAATTATCAATTTCGGATATAATTTTTTTATTAGATTTTTCTTTCTCCTTATATTTTTGATACCAATCCTTAAGGGTATTATCTATCTTACTTTCATTATGATTTTGCAAATATAATTTTAAATCCTGAAATCTCAAAAGTATTTTATCTCTTAATTCAGAACACGTATTTTTTGTAAAACTTAATAAGAGTATCTCATCTGGTTTAATTTTTTTCTCTAAAACATTTCTTAAAACTAGATGCGCCAAAGTGAAACTTTTGCCAGTTCCGGCACTTGCTTCTACTAATTTAAATTTGTTATCTAAATTAATTTGATTAATATCCATATCTTTATTGAATTAAAATTCGACCTCATTTTTATAAAGTAAGTAATTCTTAAATTTATTTTTTAAATATTTCTCTTCTAAAGCAATCTTAAGTTTAATTATTAAACCCAGACTTACTAATAAAAATAAATAATAAATAGATAGCTTGGTTATAAAAACGCCAAAGGAAATAAATAGTAAAGAATAGTACATAGGATGACGCGTAAATCGATAAATACCCGTAGTTACAAGATTGCTATTATTTATAGGTCTTGGGAAAGGGGATAAATTTCTACCTAAGTCTTTAATTGCAACTAACATTATTATTAAAGCGATTATGATAATTAAAAAACCTACTAAATAAGATAAAGGACTAATTTGAATTATTTTTTTTTGTGGAATAAATTCCCATTCAAAAAAATGGAGACTAATAATAAAAAACTGTAAAAAAACAAGAATTATTTCATAAGCAGCTTTTAAAAAAATTTTTAACTGAAATTTAGTCATTATTTATTTCTTTAATGCATTAATAAGAGGACCATATAATCTGAATGATAATTTATCAAAATTATTATTTCCCAAAAAGAAATCTGGTTCTTTTTCATTTCCAAAACATAATTTCATTTCGATATTATCTCTTTCTCCTTTAGAAAAAAATTTATTACCGATCCATCTATCCCTAAAAGCTTTTTTCTCATTTTTTGATTTTATTTTTGCTTCTACATATTTATAAGCACTTTCAGGAGGGAGAGGAAAACATTTTTCAGAATAATTTTTAAAAATATTTATGTATTCCTCCAAAATTAAATTTGACTCAATTACTCCAGGGGATTGAATAATTTGCGATTTATAATAATTTTCTGTTCTAAAAATTACTTTAGTTTTTTTTATATTCTTCTTTAAAGAATAAATGAAGAGTGATTTTATCCAAGCCTCTGTCAAACGACTTAAACTTAGTTTCGAATGAATTAATTCAATTACGGTGTCATCAGCGATGAAATATTCTTCTTTATTTGCATTTGATTTAACATAAATTCTTTTAATCTTATTATGTTGACTTAGACTTATAGATAGACTTTCTAATAAATCTTTGATTTCTTTTTCTTTTATAAAAATACTATTTTTCGGCATAATAATGCCATTTTCAACCAATTGAGGATTGATATTCAAATTTTTTAAATCATCAATAATATTATGGTTATCAATCTCTAATTCCTGGATTATTTTTGTAATTAGTTGCGACTTCTGCAGATTACTTACATACTCCTCATCTGGATGATTAATAAATATTTCCTTTGGAGAAATATTTTTTTTATTTAGCCAATATTTTTGTGGAGTCTTGAACCAATAAATAAGTTCTGATAATTTATAATTTTTAATATCATATTTTTTTTCATGCCAATCTATATATTCTACTAATGAATAATTAATTTTTATTATCTCAGAACTATCAATATCAATTATTTCTTTTTTATTTAAATCAGGATATTTAATTATTAGTTCTCTTTCGGCTTGGTTTAAAAAACTATCAAAAAAAGAAATTAACTCTTTTATAGGAAAAGAGACATCTAATTTTTTATTGTTTTTGTCATTCTTTACCCAAGTAACTATAAATTTATCTCTACAGGAAATTAACAACTCAAGGAATAAATATTTCTCTCTTTCAAAAACGGATGGATCGCCAAGGTGATATTTATTATTTAATAAATTAATATTTTCATTCTTTGATAATTTTGGATAATAAACACTATTCATGTCTATTAAGAAGATAACCTTGTGTGGAATTTGCCTTGAATTTTCAATATCACTTACAAGTATCTTGTTGATACGTGATTTGCTTTGATATTTAGCTTCATTTATGCAAGAAATTAATATCTCTCTAAAAACATTTAACAAAATAAGATCATCAGGTATTAAAGGTATTGCGTAATTATCAAGAATTCTATTTATTTCACTAATTTCTAAATTGAAATTTGCATTAGAATAAGCAATGTTTTTTAATATAAACTTTATCTTTTCTACCCAACTTGAGTAAGAAAAAGATCCTCTTAGCAAATTAATATATTTTTTAAAATCAAGTAATAATTTAACCCATTTATTCAAATCCAAACTTATATTTTTATAACTAAATGGTTTTAAATTAAAAGTACCTAAATTGACTTCTTTTTCATAAATTAGGCCTAAAGTAATTCTATTTATAGACCACTCTAGAGTATTTTTTTCTTCGCCTAATCTTTCATTAGCATCTAATCCCCAATGAAAACCAACTTGGGTAAGTAAGAAAATAATTTCATCCTTCTCACTAATATCAAAATCAAAAATATTCTGAGTTGCTTTTTTTGAAAAAATATAATCTATTTTTTCAATTGTGATTTTCTCATTTGCTATTTCAGTGATGTCTATTAAAAATTTATAAATGTCTGGAGAATCATGATTATCCTCATCAATAAAAAAATAAGGTATCTTTTCACCATTAATTAACTCATTACTAAAGATATACCTTAGATAAGGTTTAACTTGATTAGTTTGTGGAGATAAAATAGCAATGTCACTATATTTAATATTCTCGCAAGAATTTATTATTTCTATAATTTTATTTCTTATAAATTCTAATTGACTATTCTGATTAAAATGCTCGGAAAGTAATATTGAATCATCACCTTCATTTACTAAAAAATCATTGCTATTATTATCAATTAATCTTTTTTGTATTTGATTAAGAAGAGTAATATCTTGCCTATCAAAAAAATTAATTGTTGGATCAATATAAATTAGGTTATTTTTTGAATTTATACCTTCTTTATAAATATTTTCCTCAATTAATTTCTGAAAGTTTGCTCCAAATTTACCAAATATTTTCTCAATATTTGAATTGTTTAAATTCAATTTACTTTCATAATTATCAAATTCCAACTCACCTTCAAGACAATTTATTCTATTCCATAAATCATCTCCTGGAGATAGTAAATATAAATTTACATTGGTAAATTTTGAAATTTCTGAATAAAAGTTAATATGTAGTTTAGATAAGTTATTATCGGAAATAATGTAAATTTGATTTGGTACTTTAGTTTGAAAGTTTTTGATTTTTTTTAAATTCTTTATTACTTCAATCATGTATAAACATGAAGGCTTTTCAGATATTTTTTTCTCTAATAATTTATATAAAATAGGTTGCCAAAACTGATCTGAATTTAAATTCTTAAATAGATTAAGTGAATTCATTTCATATCTATTCCATTCAGCAATCATTTCAGGTCTAAAAATTAGATAATCAATAAAATTATTCGTGATCTTTTTTGTCAAATTATATATGTCTCCATCAATTGTCTTATTATTATCCAAATATTTATTAATCCAATTTTTAAGCGGAAACGATTCTTTAAAGCTATTTAATTCTTGTAATGAATCAATAATGCCCCATTTAATTGACTCAAAATTCCATAAACCCATATCAATTCCTGGGAAAAAATTTGTCAATAATGATTCCGTGTAACTTGATATTGTCTTTAATTCATAAAGAGCACTTATTTTGTTTTTTATAGTTATTTGTTCTCGAAACCACTTACCCAAAAAATAATTGGGAACAGCTATTTCTAAATTATCATTTATAAGAGGAGGACATATTTTTAATTCTTCTGCCAAAAGCTCACTAATTACTTCTATTTTGTTTGACTTGTATAGATTAAGCAATTTACTGGTCGGTTATATTACTCAACTTTAAATGGATCAGTTATTTCTGCATTGGGACATTCGAATTCCCCAACTGCAACAAACTCTAAACGCAGCTTCAAGAAAGTTATGAATTTTTTATCTTTTGATAAAATAGCTGCTGGTGGAGATGGAATCTTTGCTTTTAGATCAACAAATTGGGTGGTTTGCAAAAATGATGGATTTATTAAAAGCCAGAAATCTATTTCTTTATTGTTCTCTTTATAGTTCCTCATCCTCTCTTTCAAAATCTCCTCAATTGGTTCTTCAACTGTTAAAAACTTTTCACTTGCCGCCACGAAATAATATGTTGTCATTTTGAAATTTAATTTGATGTAATAAGTGACTTCATTTCACGTACAGACTTTTCTAATCCTATCGCTAAAGCCCTTGCAACAATACTATGACCTATGTTTAACTCATTCATATTGTTAATTGATGCAATTTTTTTAACATTATTATAGTTAAGGCCATGACCAGCATTAACAACTAATCCAAGGTCATTTGCTAAATGTGTAGACTCTATAATCCTTTGAAGCTCTTTATACTGTTTAGATCCTGATAGTTCAGCATATTTTCCAGTATGTAATTCTATAAAGTTAAACCCTATTTTTTTGGAATAATTTATCTGTTCACCAAGGGGATCAATAAATGCACTTACTTCTATATTTGAATCTTTTAAATTTCCAACAAAATTCTTAAGGTATTGCACATTACTTTTTACATCCAAACCGCCTTCTGTAGTAACTTCCTCTCTTTTCTCAGGTACAAGCGTTACATAATCAGGAAGAATTCTTTTTGCAATTTCTAGCATTTCTTCAGTAGCAGCCATCTCTAAATTGAGTTTTGTTTTTATAGTCTCTTTCAGAAGGAATACGTCTCTATCTTGTATATGTCTTCTATCTTCTCTTAGATGAACTGTTATGGAGTCTGCACCACCTAATTCAGCTAAAAAAGCAAATTGTACAGGGTCAGGCTCCACAGTTTTCCTTGCTTGCCTTACATTTGCAATATGATCAATGTTTACTCCTAAAGTTGCCATAATTTTAAAAATCTTAGTTTCTAGACAATCTAGTAACCGCCCAATAATAGCTAATAAAAAAAGGCAAACACTTAGATTATTAATATACAGTAAATAGAACTTGAAGAAGAAATCCCTAGATATTTGGCATAAAATTAACCCTATATTGGGATTTATTGCAATGTTCGTTACCCAGGACATTGTTTTGAGGTTCTTTTTTAGAAAAAAGAAAATATTAAATAGTAGTTTTTACTTTCCTCAAGATTCTTCTATTATATTAGCTCCAACCCACAGATCAAGATGGGACGGCTTAATACTTACCATGGCAATGGGTAGAAGGGTAACAAAAAAGGATTGTAGATTTATGGTTACTAAATCCGAAATGAGAGGAATACAAGGTTGGTTTTTAAAAAGACTTGGATGTTTTTCGATAAATCAAATATCGCCATCTCTCTCAGCGTTAAGACATGCGATTGATATTTTAGAAAAAGGAGAACAACTAGTTGTTTTCCCTGAAGGAAAGATTAATAAATATGGAAAAAAATTAGTTCTCAAAGAAGGACTATACAGATTAGCTAGATTAGCTACAAAAAAAAAAGCATCCATTATTGTTATTCCAATAGGAATTGCCTACAGCAAAGTACCTCCAAACTTTAGGGGCGAATTTTGTTTATCCTTTGGAAAACCAATAGCAATTAAGGATTACTTAAACTTTAATATCAAGGACTTTAATATATTTCTTAATGAAAAAATGACTCAAGAGGAAGAAAAAGCATTAAAAAATGTAGGTAGATGAATATGCAATAAGTTACTATAAATTTTAATAATTGAATAAGAAAATGAAATTCTTAAAATTAATCCCTATTTTTTTTATAATTTTTGGAAATATTCCTTATAAAAATGAAGTTTATGCAGAAATAAAGAATCCAGAAGACTACAGAGTACTCTCAAATGAGAGTAAAAAACTTTCCATTTCAAACGTAGAATATTTCATAAAACAAGGTGATAAATATATTCAAAACGGGGATTTCGATAAAGCAAAGGATTCTTACCTAGATGCGAGAAAACTAGCAAAGCAGCTTGCATCTTTTTATTCTGATCTAAATTCATCCTTCAAAGGAATTGATGTGAGAATACCAAATGAAATGCAGAGGAAAGGTAAGCAAATACTACAAATTTTGGCAGAATCAAATGAAAGATTAGCCTCTATGTACATAAAAACTGAAAAACCTGAGGTTGCGGTTCCCTTACTTGTTGAAACAATTAGAATAATGTCTCCTAATAGCAGAGAGGGTAAAGAAGCTTATGAAAGATTGATGCAACTAGGATTTGTTGAGACAAAATTCAAAGGTTAATTAAAATTTAATTATGATCACTAAAGCAGAAGTCATCAGTTTAATCACTAAAAAATTACCAAATTCCCAAGTTTTTGTTGAAAATCTTAAAGGAAATGATCATTTGCAAGTAACTGTAATTGCATCTGAATTCAATGGATTATCATTAGTTAAACAACACCAGCTTGTATATTCTGCTTTAAAGGAAGAATTAGCTTCAGAGGCTATCCATGCACTGGCATTAAAAACAGAAACACCAAATTAAATTATGGACAACCCAACAAAAGATAAAATACAAAAACTTATTGATTCTAATCCAGTAATGGTTTTCATGAAAGGGACAAAATTAATGCCTCAATGCGGTTTTTCCAACAATGTAGTTCAAATACTAAATTCGTTAGGGGTAGAATTTTGTACGTTTGATGTTTTAAGTGATTTTGCTATTCGAGAAGGTATCAAAGAATATTCAGATTGGCCAACAATCCCTCAGGTTTACTTGAAAGGAGAATTTCTTGGTGGATCAGACATTCTTATCGAGATGTACAACTCAGGATCTCTTAAAGAAAAAATAGAAATCGAATTAGCGTCTTAAAACAATTAGTAAGTATAAATACTGAATTGGTTAATAAAAATTAATATTTTAAATCCTTTTTTTATCAAAAAAACCTTTATTTTCATTTCCCTCTGGATCAATAAAACTTGACGGATCTAAAATCCATCTTTCAATTAAGCTTTCTAATTTCTCTTGATCCTTTTGCTCTAAACTGCTGCAATTCCTTAAGGCTTGGAGATAACCATCACTATATAATTTAAGATCAGATGGCGTATGAAAACGAGTAACTAAGTCCTGGCAACCATCGCAAATTGATTGAAAATGGCGAATTGCTTTGGGATTTTTAAATGATGTCATAATTCGATAGATTCTGATTTTTATTTAGCATTTGTTATACCTTATTAAGGATGTTTAAAAATTGCCTGGCCAAACAGTAATTAAGAATGCAATCAACTGAGCAAATCTTAGCTTCAACTCCTGGCAGTTCACAATTGCCTACGAGCTCTCAAACTCCCTCAAGAGTTCTAGTTGTTGAACCTCACCCCACACTTAGAACGGTCCTTGTACAAAGGCTTCGCCAAGATGGTCATTTAGCTGCAGCAGTCGGCACAGCTGCAGAAGCTGTTGACTTATGCAGAGAACAATCACCTGACCTATTGGTTAGCGCAGAAATCCTCGATAATAACACTGCAATGAAGCTAGCCCGACAATTGGGGGCTTCTGTCATAGTTTTAACAGCAAGATCAGGAGTTGAAGCATTAGTAAATCTATTAGATGAAGGGGCAGATGATGTTCTCAGAAAACCTTTTGGACTCGAAGAGCTTGCAGCACGATGTAGAACTCTCTTAAAAAGGGGTAGGATAGGATTACAAGAAAAAGTTGAGGTTGGCCCTTTAGAGGTTCATCTTCTTTTAAGACAAGTTACTCTTAGCGAGAAGCCCGTAGAATTAAGTCCTAGGGAGTTTGCACTGCTTTGCGCTCTCTTGATGCCACCAGGAATGGTAAGAAGTCGTCAAGAGCTCTTAAGGATGGCCTGGCCGCCCTTCAGTGGAGGTCCTAGGTCCGTAGATACTCAAGTGTTAACTTTGCGGAGAAAATTAGAACAGGCCGGATTGGGAGAAGGTGGAGGAATAACCACTGTTAGGCAACAAGGTTATCGATTCAGTATTGATAATATTTAATTTATAAAAGCAAAAAGTTCACCACCAATCATTAAAACTGACAGTAATGTTAGTAATTTATAAGTCCACAGTGGTGATATGTAAGATATTTCTTTAGTAGCAATTCCAGTATTCTTCGAAACAATTAATACAAATTTTTCGAAATTTTCTACCCTTTGTGGGAAAAGAAAGCTTTCACCTTGATAAGTATTAAAGTAGTAAACTTTACTACCCTGACTCGTGGTTAAAGATTTGATTAACTTAATATCTTCCCAAGAAATCTCCCAATTTTTTTTCCCTAAGATTTTAGAAATAAAGCTAGTTTTATATGAAATTTTATTATTACAAGTTTCTACATAATCACTTGTGATATTGATTATTAAATAAAGGCCTAAGAAGAATGTAATAATAGAGAGAATTTTTAATCTATCAATAGAGTAAAATGGGATAGGAATTGTAAGCGCTAGATATAAAGAAACTAACGAACTTTTCACAAAAAAAAGAGTTTTAAACTTTTCTATCATTTCCAAAGTATCCAGTTAGTCTGGCAATTTAAAACTATTAATTTTTAATTTTGCACCTATTTTATGAGCGCATGCGTATCCACTAAAAGCAACTGCATTTAGGCCCTGTCCAGGAAAGCATGAATCTCCTACACAATAAAGGTTTTTAATTTTTGTAGTATTGAAAGGCATTGGCAAAAGTCCAAGCAACTTTTTATTAGGAATTGGCCCATAACTACCTTCATATCTTCCAAGAAACTTTTTATGAGTTTTGGGAGTACCAATTTCTTTGTGATCGATATTGCGTTCAAGATTAGGAAGAATAGTTGATATTTTTTCAACAAGAAATGAAAAGTATTTTTCTTTCTTTTGCAAATATTCTTTCCTTGATAGGCCTTCCCATTCACTCATTGATGAAGGAGTAAATGCATGTACGATATGTTTACCTTCTGGGGCTAAAGACGAGTCTAGTAAGGTAGGGATAGAAATAAAAATTACTCCCTTTTCACTTTCTAATTCATCCCAATTCTCAACTAATATGTGATGACAATTAAAGTTTTTGCTTATTAGATTATTTTCTACCCCAAGGTGAATAGAGACAAAAGAAGGAGAAGGTTTATATCTTTCTGACCACTTATATTCACTTTTTGGAACGTTTTTATTAGCAATTAATCCTTTCTTTTTATCTTCAAGTCCAAATGTGTCCCATCTAGTGGAATTGGATACAATAATATCTGAATAAATTTCTTCTCCATTTGAAAGCTTAACGCCTACTGCTTTCTCATTCTTTAAAAGGATTTCTTTCACATTAGCTTTGTATCGAATTTCGCCTCCTAATTTTTCGATTCCAGAGACCAATTTCTCAGCTATCGTTCCTACTCCCCCTTTTGGATAATTTATTCCTCCAGCATGCCTATCTGTAAAGACCATTCCCGCATTAATCATGGGAGTTTTGAGAGCTGGCATTACTGACCAACAAAAACATTCGATATCAATAAATTTTAAAAGTTCAGGGTCTTTTATAAACTTTCTGGCAACATCTCCTGCATTTACTGGCAACCATCTAGCTAATCCTAAACAGGATAATGGAGATTTAAAGAAAACTTTAAAAAGATAATTGGGGTCCTCTATTGATAAAAGAGGCATTGAATCTAAACATTTAAATACATCTGCACAAGTATCGTAAAATTTCTTGATACCTTTTTTTTCCTTTGGGAAACTAGCTGATAATTTACTTATAAACTGCTCATAATTTTTATCTACAGAAATACAAAAGTTATTTGGCAGGTGATATTCCAGTTGCACAGGGTCAGGAATAGTTTCACATTTTTCATTAACATCTTTTAGAGCACGAGTTAATAAATTGGTATAACCTTTATCTCCAAATCCAAATATCATTGAAGCACCAACATCAAAGGTATACCCTTTTCTCTTGAAAGAGCCACCACTTCCTCCTGGAATAATGTATTTCTCAAGGACTAGGACTTTAGCTCCCTTAGTCGATAATTGTGATGCAGTCACTAACCCTCCTATTCCAGAGCCAATAACAATTGCATCAAAATTTCTTGTATTCGTTTTCATTTTCTAGAGTGTAAGTAGCGCATCTTAATAAATCTCGACAGTAGTGTGATCATTTTCAAAACATGAATCTAATATTTTTTTAAAACCATTCAAGGCTTCCGTGGATCTTTCTTGATAAGCTTTGTACCTTGATCTTTTATCTTTTATTTTTTTAGTAAGTTCAGGAACCAAACCAAATGAAGCAGGGATTGGTTGGAATTTGTTCTTTTTCTGATTAGACAATATTTGATTTTTGTTACTGATGAAATTCATTAAAGAACCAATCATTGACTCACTAGGGAAAGTTAATGGTTCTTTACCTTTGGCTATTAAGGATGCATTTATTCCTGCAAGCAAACCCCCTGCGGCAGCTGCTGCATAACCTTCAGTCCCGGTTATTTGTCCCGCAGCAAAAAGATTTTCTCTTTTCATAAATTGTAATGTAGGTAAAAGCAATTTTGGAGATTCTAAAAAAGTATTTCTATGCATTACTCCAAAACGTACAAACTCAGCCTTTTCTAAACCAGGAATCATCCTAAATATCCTTTTTTGCTCTGACCATTTGAGGTTAGTTTGAAAACCTACCATATTCAGTAATTTCCCTTCTAAATCTTCTTTCCTTAATTGGACAACTGCATGAGGTCTCTTTTTCAATCTATTTTCCCTATCAAATAAATCGCCCCATTTTGGATTCCACAACCCAATAGATTTCAGTGGGCCATATCTCATTGTATCAACTCCTCTTCTAGCAATTTCTTCAATTGGCAAGCAAGCTTCAAAGAAATTAGCTGATTCTTTCTCAAAGTCTTTTAAATTTGCTTGTTCTCCTTCTATTAATTCATTTCTAAAACGTATGTATTTACTTTTGTCCATAGGGCAATTGAGATATGCCGGATCTCCTTTGTCGTATCTACTAGCTTTAAATATGATCTCTTGGTCGATAGTATCTCCATAAATAATAGGACTAGCGGCATCAAAAAAATGGCACGAATCAGTACCTGTAAAAGCTTGAATTTTATAGGACAACTCATCAGCAGTTAATGGACCAGTTGCTAGGATAGTTATATTTTCTTTACTTGGGAGATCCAATTGTTCAAATCTCTTAATTTCAATTAAAGGATGATTAGTTAAAACTTCAGTTAAAGCAATACTAAATTTAGATCTATCAACCGCTAAAGCACCTCCAGCAGGAACAGAATATTTGTCTGCTGTTTGAACTATCAATGAATTAAAAACTCTTAGCTCTTGTTGCAATAAGCCCGCAGCTCTATCTGTACTTAATGCCCCAAAACTATTGCTACAAACCAACTCTCCAAATTCTCCCGTATTATGAGCAGGAGTTAATTTAAGAGGTCTCATTTCAACTAATTTAACTGGTACACCAAAATTCGCTAATTGCCAAGCAGCTTCTGAACCTGCTAGACCTGCTCCAATTACTCTTACTTCTTTCTCTATCAAATTGGTTTAATCCTTACCCAAAAAGTCTCTATTGAATTGCTCTCTTGCTGGTTTTTGTATATTAAATATAACCCATGCTAAAGCAGCGATAATTGGAGCAAAAACTACGATTGTTCTAAGCATTTTAGAATTTCTATTATTTATATAATATTTTACCTTTCAACTGTAAATTTAGAGAGAAATTTTAATTTTTTATTTCATAAGTTAAGAATTGTTTTTCTATTGTTCAACTTGAGATAAAAAGTTGTTTTTTTTACCTTAAGAAGGGATAATTTCATATGTACTCAATATTACAAAATGGGTCGCTAGCTCAGCGGTAGAGCATCCGGCTTTTAACCGGCTGGTCCTGAGTTCGAATCTCAGGCGACCCACATTTTCTAAATTGAGTTCAACATTATAAAATCGAAAGATAATTGTTTTTACTTAAAATTAACTAAAAGCAAATTAAACCATATAACTATATACAAGTAGGGGCTATGTATAACTTTAAGAGCAGGTATTTGCGACAAATGAAATTTGTGATTACTTAAAAAAGAAAAAATAAATTAATTTAATAATTAGAATTGAATGTTAAAATTTATATACTTTTGGACCAATTTTGAATTTTTTTTTGAGAATAAAATATCAAAAAATATTTTTTAATCGTATCAATTAAGAGAATTACTAAAATTTGATTCATGTCAAAATTCTAATTCAAATAACAATAATTTAATAAAATTCCCAAGTAATTATTATAAAAATTTTATTAACACATATATGTATCAGTTATGCTACATATAGGCCATTTAATGAATAATAAATCTCTTTTTTAAAAAAAATTAAAAAAATACTTTACAAAGCTTCATAAATGCTGTTACAATAATTTACAAATATATTTTTTATTATCATGACTCCAGAAGCAGAACGTTTTAACGGTTGGGCAGCAATGTTAGGTTTTGTTGCAGCAGTAGGTGCATACGTAACTACAGGTCAAATTATCCCAGGATGGTTTTAAGGTTAATTCTTTAAAAATCTAAAACACTCTCAAAAACTTATTTAAGGATTGAAAATAACAATTTCAATCCTTTTTAATTTAAACTTTTGGTTTATATTAAGTAAACTTTTTACTTTTTTTTAAATCAAACCACTTTTTTCAAAAGAATAATAGTCACCAACTAAAAAACTAATGGTGAATTATCTACTATATTATTTTGACATTTATTATTACTTATTTATTTAAAAACTATAAAATCTTTTACTATTATATAAACACCCTTTTCTACACCTTTAACCCTTTATAACATCAATTTTTTTTATCTTTATCGATATTATCTAAGCATGTTGAACATAACAGATGTCCCTTTTTAATCCAAAAAGTTTTAGTAGATCTTTCAATATCTTTTCTGCAAATCAAACACTTAAATATTGGTGACATTCGATTAATATAAGAAAAATTTTAGTGAAATTTGATCAAGTCTAAATATTTTTGAAAAATTTCACTTACAAAATTCAATATAACAATATTTTCAATACTTACAAATGACTCACTCAAATAAAAAAGACCTGCTTCTTAGGCAAGTCTTTTATATGGGTAGTTTTAATTAATAATTAAATTGATTTAATTAGAAACTAAATGAAGTTTTTAGAGCTACACCAGTAACGTTAGTTGCACCCTCTACGATATAAAAACCAGGAGTGATTGTCATACCATCGTTTAGAGGATAAGCATATGAAGCTTCATATGTGTAGTACTCAGGAACTCCATCTGCAAAGTTACCTGTTGTTCCCATACCTATGTCTAGAGAACCAGCCCCAACTTCAGGGAAACTTAGACCAACAAAGAAACCGTCAGCTGTTGTACCATCATCTACAGATTCAATACCTACACTTAAAGTTACAGCATCAAAAGCATAGTAGCCGTTAATTCCCCAGCCAGTTGTTGTTTCTGCATCAGAATAAGCAACTGCTACTCCGTAAGAGTCTGCAGAGTAAGCAGCTTCAATACCGAAAACATCATCACCTTCTGTCAAAATTTCAGCAGTAGGAGATGAAATACCACCAGCTAATGAGAATCCGCTATCAAAAGCGTATGACATTGCTGCAGTAACACCATCAGCTGCACCGCCTACACCAACAGTACTTCCTGTTCCACAGTTACCCATGTAATCAGTAAAAGCACTATAAGCACAAGCTCCAGTATATAGAGCACTAATATCAGTTGAATCACCAACCATTACTGTTGCGCCACCTACTGGGAATGTATATGTAAGTCCGTCAAGTGTTAGTACATCTGTAGTGTCATCAAAAGCTAAAGCGCCAGAAACACCATCACCTATATCAATAGTTGCGCTAAGTGAATCTTCACCAGTGAAACTAGTTTCTAGACCGATACCCATTTGGTAACCAAATCCAACTTCCTCTCTGCCGCCGTCTTCAGCACCAACAAGAAAATCAACACCAAAAGATGCTGTAGTTGTCTCAGAAAATCCACCAACTGTATCAATAGTATCACTACTATCAACTAAACCTTCTCCACCTGCTAAAAGATTATTTGTAGATTTATGGTTAAACGAGTTTACATCTATCTCTAAATTATCATTAGAGTATTTAGAGATGTCATCAAAATTTACTTCGGAAGCACTAACGGATAATGGTGCTAAAAGGCCAAGAGCTGCTGGAGCAACCAGCAATCGCTGGAATAACTTCATAAAAATTCCTCACACAGAATTAAGTTGTCTATTAATTTTAATGCAATTCAAATAAATTGCAAAGAACAATAGCCATTTTTCTAATCGCACGTGAGGAGAAGATTTCTTATCGGATTTAATAAATCCTCATATTTTTTCCAATATCCAGAAGAATTAGAATTAATTTTTTGCCTTACCTGCGCACTACTTGCAGTAAATACAGTCCTTTTACTTTTTTGAGGTGAGAGATAATTATCATTCCATTCCCAATCAAGCCAATTTATTAAGCTTCGAATATTTTCTTTGGGATTTTTGACTACCTCATCATGGTCATAACTATATATAATTGATCCAAATTTGTCTTTGTACTCACCCATAAGTTCCAAATGAAATAGATATAGTTCGGTAATATCATTTAAAGAGCTTGCAAAACTTTGATTCAAGAAATTAGTCCTGTAAATGGAAAGGATATTATCAAGTGGGTTCCTTTTACAATAAATAATCCTTGCATTAGGAAAAAAATTATAGATAATTGGACAATATAAAAAATTAAATAAATTTTTATCTGTATAGATTTTTTTTTGTGAACCGATAAGCATAACTTTTTCATCATAAAGCTTTTTAATATCTATCAAATCGTCATTTTTCAGAAGGGATTCCTCTAAATAAAAAACCTCTCCCATATCCTTAACCTCAGGATTAAGACTCAAAATGCTCTCCAACAATGTACTTCCACACCTTGGCATACCAACAATAAATAAATATCGATTACTATCAATTTTTTTCTCTAAGTTAAGTTTATTGTTTATTTTGATTTTTCTATAGTATTGACCTGTATTTAACTTTCTTCTCAAATCAGATGGTTGGAGTTTTATTTTTTCTTCATTAGCGATTTTAAGAAAATATGCACTTTTTTTATAATCTTTCTTATGATGATAGATATTTGCTTTTGAAAAGCATATATATATTTTTTCCGCTTGAGAGAGCTTTTCTATTTTTATGTTTAGAAGAGTTTTTAATTGGTCATTATGATTTGAAAAATCATACATAGTTGATAATTCATAAAAACTATTTGAATTAAATTGGTCCTTCAATAAGATTTCTATGTGTGTCTTTATAGACAAATCTAATAACCCTAAATTCCTATACATGACTCCCAAATTAAACCTAAATGGGATGAAATCCGGGAAATTATTTATACCCTCCTTTAAAATAAATATTCCTTTTTCTAATTCATTATTTTTAAAATAAAGATCACTCAAAGTAAGATATAAAATTTTCTCCTTACTAAATAATTTTTTTAATTTTAAAAGAACTTCTTCTGCTTTTATATATTTTTTTTTATTAATAAATATCTTTGAGATTAAAATTTCCCTCTGAAAATGTAAGAAGCTATCTTTTGGTAATTTTAAATTTTTCAATAATTCTTTAGCCTCTTCATTTTGAAAAGATTCAGTAAGAATATCAGCTTTTAAAATTTTATATATTTGATTATTAGGTTGTAGCTTTATTGCAAAATCAATAGAAAGTAATGCATCCTTAAAGGATTTAAAAGCTCTGTATGTGATTGACAAATTATAGTAAATATCAGAATTAGATTTTTCTAATTTTTTTGCTGCAAATAGTGTTTTCAAAGCATCATTAAAGTTGTTCTCTTTCCTCAAAATTTCAGCTAGTAATATATAAGGCTTGATAATTAAAGGATATTTCTTAATAGACAAAAAAAATAAGTTTTTAGCAATCTTTAGATTATTAATCTCTCTATTAAAAAGTCCATATGAAATAAGTAAATCATATGTATAAATCTTTTGTTTAATTAATTTTTTATAAATTTCATTTGCTTGATATAAATTTCCTTCTTTATGCTTCTCTTTTGCAATTTGAATAGATTTTGATATTTCTGATGTATCGTATTCCATTAATAATTCAAAAGAAAAGATGTCAATTAAATGAATGATACATTCTTTTTTCTCCCCATGGAATTTGAATAAAAAAAAGACCTACCAGTAAGGTAGGTCTTTTATATGGGTAGTTTTAATTAATAATTAAATTGATTTAATTAGAAACTAAATGAAGTTTTTAGAGCTACACCAGTAACATCAGTTGCACCCTCTACGATATAAATACCAGGAGTGATTGTCATACCATCGTTTAGAGGATAAGCATATGAAGCTTCATATGTGTAGTACTCAGGAACTCCATCTGCAAAGTTACCTGTTGTTCCCATACCTATGTCTAGAGAACCAGCCCCAACTTCAGGGAAACTTAGACCAACAAAGAAACCGTCAGCTGTTGTACCATCATCTACAGATTCAATACCTACACTTAAAGTTACAGCATCAAAAGCATAGTAGCCGTTAATTCCCCAGCCAGTTGTTGTTTCTGCATCAGAATAAGCAACTGCTACTCCGTAAGAGTCTGCAGAGTAAGCAGCTTCAATACCGAAAACATCATCACCTTCTGTCAAAATTTCAGCAGTAGGAGATGAAATACCACCAGCTAATGAGAATCCGCTATCAAAAGCGTATGACATTGCTGCAGTAACACCATCAGCTGCACCGCCTACACCAACAGTACTTCCTGTTCCACAGTTACCCATGTAATCAGTAAAAGCACTATAAGCACAAGCTCCAGTATATAGAGCACTAATATCAGTTGAATCACCAACCATTACTGTTGCGCCACCTACTGGGAATGTATATGTAAGTCCGTCAAGTGTTAGTACATCTGTAGTGTCATCAAAAGCTAAAGCGCCAGAAACACCATCACCTATATCAATAGTTGCGCTAAGTGAATCTTCACCAGTGAAACTAGTTTCTAGACCGATACCCATTTGGTAACCAAATCCAACTTCCTCTCTGCCGCCGTCTTCAGCACCAACAAGAAAATCAACACCAAAAGATGCTGTAGTTGTTTCTGAGAATGATCCAGCCTCAAGATTGTTGAATCTAGCTTCTAAACCGTCAATACGGCTATTAGTTACTGCAATTTCTTCTGCAGCGTTGAAATCATTAATAGTTACTTCGTTAGCAGATGCAGTCATAGGCGCAAGTAAGCCTAATGTTGCAGGAGCCACTAGTAAGCTTTTAAAAAGCTTCATAAATTTCCTCACACGAAATTTAAAGGACACCTTAAAATAACGTAAAAAATGCGGTAATTTCAAGTATCAACAGCTACATTTTGTTTAAAGTTCTTAATTCTTTTATACTTTTGAAAGGTATAACTAAGTTAAGGAGATGAGATCAACTGGTATAAAAGGAATTTGCGGAGAAATATAAAAATTAATCTGAAAGTTAATTCAAGATGTGACGGTAATATTAGTGTCCTTGTATTAAAAACTTTTTAATTTTTTTGTTGAATTTCACAAGAAATATTGATTGATAGGTAACATTATTGGTAATTAAAAATTTAAATTAATTTTTAAAGTACGCGGTAAATTATCAAATACTAAATAAATGAGTGGATTCGGGAGTAACGAAAGAAAAACTAAAAAGTCAGAAGAAAAAAAAATCAGGACTTTACAAAGAGATAAACTAATATCCAGTGCATTTTCTTTACATTCAAATGGAAAAATTAAACAAGCAGCTGATTTATATAATTATTTAATTCAAAATAAAATTTATGATCCTAGGGTACTTAATAATCTTGGCAGTATTTATTCAAATCTTAAGAAGTTTGATAAAGCAATATTGTTATTTGATGAATCAATTAAAAAATTCCCAAGTAGCCTAGAGGCATATATCAACTTAGCAAACGTGATGGTTATTAAGGGCAAAAGTGATATTGCTAAAAAGATTTTGAATAAAGTTATTGAATTAAATCCTAAGTATTTGAAGCCTTATTCAAACATAGCAGGAATATTCGTTGGAGAAGGTAATTTCAAAAAAGCGGAATTATTTTTGAGGAAGAGTTTAGAAATCAGTCCAAAAGATATTAATACTTTGGTCAATTTAGCATGTGTATTGAAAGATTTAGGGAATCCTAAGCAAGCTGAGAGATTCTTAAGAGATGCTCTTGAAATAAATCCCAAATTTAATTCTGCCCTAGTCAATTTAGGTGCAGTTTTAAATGAATTGGGAAAAATTGATGAAGGAGAACAATTATTAAAAAAAGCACTCAAAATAAATCCAAATTCACCAATGGCACTTAATAACTTAGGAAATATATTATCGAAGAAAAATAAAAACAAGGAGGCCGAACTCTTTTATCGAAAAGCTATTGAACTAAAATCAGATTTTTTTCTCGCTTATGATAATCTTGGTTCTCTTCTATCAAAACAGGGTAATCTTATTGAGGCAGAAAAATTTATTGAAAAAGCTATAAATTACAATCCTAAATTTGAGTTAGCTTATGTTAATTTGGGATCAATTAAGATTGATCTCGATAAGTTATTGGAGGCAGAAGAATTATTTCTTAACGCAATTAAAATTAATGAAAAATATGGTTATGCATATAGAAATCTTTTTAGACTTTATGAAAAGACCAACAATTTAAAAAAATTAAAAAATAAGTTAAAAACTTTAAAGGAAAATAAAAGTATCATTAATGAAAAATTGTTGTTTCAAGCGAGAATTTTTTTTAGAGAAAAAGACTACATCAAAGCAAAAAAATCAATTGACCAAGTTTCTAATGAATGGATAAAAAATACTGATCATCAAACAAATCTTCTTTATTGGTCTTATAAAGCATTTATTGAAGAAAAAGTTGAAAATTTTGATGAAGCCTTTAAATGTTTTGAGAAAAGTCAACTTAATCTAAAATATGAAATTTTTAATCCAAAGGTTTTTCAAAATTACATAAATACTTACAGAAAAAATTTAGATAATAAAAATTTTGTTGTTAAGAATAATTCACTAAAGGAAAATGTATTTTCTCCAGTTTTTTTAATAGGATTCCCAAGATCAGGAACTACATTGCTAGATACAATTTTAAGAAGTCATCCAGAAATTGATGTTGTAGAAGAAAAACCATTAATAAATTCTGTAGAGCAAGTTGTAAAATCAAAATTCAAATATTCTCTTGATGAACTATATAAACTTAATGAAAATGACTTAGAAGTTTTACGAAATCACTATTTAGAAATCTTAAAGAATAATTGTGATAATAAAAACGCAAAAATCTTAATTGATAAATTTCCATTCCAAACTGTTTGCTTACCTCTTATAAATTTATTGTTTCCAAATGCAAAAATAATTTTTACGCATAGAAACCCATACGATACAGTCCTATCATGCTTCCAACAAGCATTTGAGCCAAACAATGCAATGTCTAACTTCCGAAGTATAGAATCGGCTTCGTTAATTTATGATATGACCATGAATACTTGGTTGGACTACAAGAAAAAATTAAAAATAAATTTTATTACTTCTAAATACGAAGATTTAATAGTGGATTTTGATAAGCATATTTTAAAAATTTTAGATTTCTTGAATATTAGTTGGGACGAGAATATTAAAAATTATAGAAATACTGCTCAAAAAAGAGGGAAAATAAATACACCTTCTTCTTCACAAGTTATCCAACCACTTTACAAATCATCAATTGAAAAATGGAAACATTATGAGAAATATTTTAAAAACTCTAATCATTATCTTCATAAATGGAAATTATATTTTAAGTACTGATAGAAAAATTTTATGAGTTTAACTTTTTAGAAATTTTGAATGAAGTTTGCTTTGTTTTATAAATTTTCTTTTTTGGAATATTAATATCATCCACGTACCAACCTGAAGCTAATCTTGTATCTATTTCCTCATAACTTTCCTTTTTATTGAGTTTATTAAGAGATTTCTTCTTATAGTCCATCAGAAAATATTTTTTATAAATGACATTAATTTAAAATATAGCACTAAAAATTTTTTTACCTTCATAATTTTTAATTTTGATAACAGAGAATTAAGTCATTTAGAACTATCAATAACTCCCTGATTGTCTGAATTCTATAGAAAATAGAAAATAATGCAGGATTTAACCTCAATAAAAAAAATTCTTAGTTATATTTTTTAAAATATTAAACCTGAGAGCACAAGGTAAAATGACTCAAATAAATTTTTTTGTTAATTGTTTGCCTAGAGATTTAACGGAATTTGCGTTTTTCTTAGTCGTAGGATTCACAGCAGGTTCAATGGGTTTGATCTAACATAATTAAATCTATTAAAGAATAAAACTTATATTTTATATCCATCTATTATATAAAAATTTATTATTTTTTTGAATTACAGGGAAACTATAGACTCAACCGCAAAATCAAATTTTGATCTCCCGCAAAGTTCTAATAATTCAACCACAGTTATTAAACCAGATATATTCTTACCTTTTTTCTTAATCAATTTGGCAACACAATCAACTGTTCCACCAGTAGCCAATAGATCATCGACGATCGCATAAGTTTTAAACTTTTTAAGAGCATCCTTTTGTATTGATAAAGAATCTTTTCCATACTCCAAACAATAGTCTTCTTGAATTAATTCTCCGGGTAATTTTCCAGGCTTTCTTGCAACTATCATTGGTTTCGATGCCTGAAGTGAAATTGCTGCGCCAAAAATAAAACCTCTAGCCTCTATTGAGATTATCGCCTCAGAATTTCTTATTACTTGATTTGAAGACATTCTGGTGATTAGTTCCCTAAAAACTTCTGTATCTTGAATTATTCCAAGCAGATCTTTAAAAGCTATACCTTTTTGAGGAAAATCATAATATGTTTTTATCAAACTCTTTAATTTCTTCATAAACAAAATTTAAATAATATTTTTGATAGTAATTCTTAAATAGAATTTAGAACTAAGATATTTTCATTGGTTGATAAAAAATTAAAAAATTAAATTTTTTTAAGTTTTATAAGAAGAATTTAAAATCCCAATCGTCAAAATAAAGACAAAACATTTACCAAATTTGTCTTGATAAAACTTTTCATGAAATGATGTCTTAATTATCCTAGCGAGATGTAACTAAGAGGCGGGTGCTTTAATTAGTACTCTTTGATTCAGTATTAATAAATCTAAATCCGAAAATATAAGCAAAGAAATTTTTTGAATACATAATTAAATTGTTATTCCACTTTTAGTAAGAGATGAAAAGATCTAAGTCCTTATTGATGTTAATTCCACTTTTAATTGGAGGGATTCAAACCGCAAAATCTGAAGTAATTGTTCCAGCTAACACAACTGTAAATAATGGAGAACCATTTGAAACTGGCATTACTCAAATTGGAGATCAATATAGTGATACGTTCACATTTACTGAAGATTTCAGTTGCTCGACATCAAATACTTACTATGAAACCAATAATGATCGAACATCCCCACTTATATGGGCTTGTATTGAAGCTTTATCTGATTCAGTAGGGTCATCTTCAGGTTCAAGTTCTAGTACCCCCACTACAGATAATGCTACGACATCTAACCTTAATAGGTTAGGAGAAGGAGTTGCTTCTTCTACTGCTTTAACAACTGCTTTAACTGCTCTACCTCAAACATCAAAGGAATCTAAATTAAGTTGTGGTGTTGGAACAGGTGCTTATAGTAGTAAATATGCAGTTGGTTTTGGTTGTGCTTCTAAGCTAAATGAGAGAGTTGATGTTAATGCAGGTGGATCCTATGTTTTTGGAGGATCTAAATCTTATGGAGGAGGAACATTAGATAACGGTGTTCTTAAAGCAGGTTTTGTTTTTAAATTAGGAGAACTAAATAAACCTACTCAATTAAGTCTTAATGAATCAACGGAATTAAAAAAAGAAGTGAATGATTTAAAAGCTAAAAATGATGAAATAATTTCGCAGAATAAAAAACTTTTGGCAAGGTTAGAAAAGTTAGAGAATATTGCCTTGAAATTTCAATCATACACAGATGTAATATCCATGTCTAAATGAGCTAAAGTCTAAAAAAAGTGTTCAATTAGTGTTCCTGACCAATTTTTAAACTGAAAATTGCTTTTTTATAAAAATTTTTGGAATTAAGGCTTTTATAGATGACTGTTATGAACTAAGATCTTATGAGCGGGGCGTGGCGCAGCTTGGTAGCGCGGGTGCTTTGGGAGCATGCCTTTTTAATAACGAGACTGACTGCAACAACTGACTTTCTTATTTTAGTTACAGAGTAAAAAGCGAGGGAAAGCGACAAAAATTTACTAGCGCGGGTGCCTTTGAGATAAGTTTATATCTAGGTAATAACAAGTCCTACTGCTCTTGAAAGAGTTAATCCAAAGATATCTAAAACTACAAACCCATTAAGAATTCGAATCATTCGAGCTACGTCTGTTTCACAAACACCATGCTCTGTCGTATCGCTAACAACAACAGAAGCGGTTTTTGCGAAATAACTAAATGGAGTTGGCTTTTTATCAAAAGTAATCGCTTCTTTACCCTTGCCTATTCTTGATAAATGATTCATTCTCCAGTACCACCATGAAAATCCTATCAATACGATTGGAACAAATAAAACTAATTCAACTAGAAGTAAAACTGGATCTTTAAGTGGTGAAACTAGAAGCAAATTCATCGATACAAGTTCCAAAAACCATGCAAAGCTCAAAATTATGCCATAGATATCACTAGCCAATCTTGATTCCTTACCCAAAAGTCCCCAAATTATTAACCCAATAATAAAAATCAAAAATATAGCTCCTAGTGGATGTTCATAGTTAGTAAATGAATCCAAAATTAGATGTATATTTTCCAAAAGTTTTTTAACTGGGGAGTCTTCAACATCATCAAGGTTTAAATTCCTGTCAAAAGAAACTGAAAAGAAGAAAGCTACCGTGAGGATATATATCTCAAGTGGTTTAAAAATTCTTTTAAACATTAAAAAAAAATAATTACATAACTATAAATTAAGTTATCTAATAAAAAGATTAAATTAATACAATTTAGAGCCGAGACCTAAAAATTAAATTGCTTTATTTATTTATTAAGGCTTCACTAAAGTTAAATCTTTATTTCTAGCGACAAAAAAGCGACAAAAATCATTTTCTAGACTCAAAAGTGATTTTTTATAAAAAATTTAGCAATTTGGTCTTTTATAGATGTCTGTTATGAACTAAGATCTTATGAGCGGGGCGTGGCGCAGCTTGGTAGCGCGGGTGCTTTGGGAGCACTAGGTCGCAGGTTCGAATCCTGTCGCCCCGACCATTTAAAAACCAAGTCATACTAGCGAGTCTCCCAACTCGCTTTTTTATTTCTCAGAAGTCTCAATAATTTAAATAGCGATTAAATAGCGATTATTTGTATAGCCTTGTATAACTTTGTCCAGTTAATCGCTAACCATCACTAGGTTCATTAAACCTCTAAATAAATAAAATAATCAATAAAGTACCAATACTGAAAATTAAACTCCAACCCTGAGAATTAATTTTCAATTTAAAAATTATTTATATGTAATGAGTAAAAAACCTAAATAGGTTAAAAACCATTTATTCACACGACCTTTTACTTGATGATGACTGAATTAAATTACCCATCCAATTTTTAATATCTGATAATACTTCCAAATCTAATTTGTAGTAAACCCATCTACCTTCTTGTCTATCAGAGATAAGACCTGAATCCTTAAGGATTTTTATATGATAGGAAATTTTAGATTGAGATAATCCAGTCACTTTAACTATGTCGCAAACACATATCTCTCCACCCATCATTAATTCAAGAATATTTATTCTAATCGGATCTGAGAGGGACTCCATTATCCCAATAAATTGATCACTATCAATCTTTTTAAGTTGTTCTAACAAAATCAAAGGATCATTAACTTTTTAAATACTAACCTAAAAAATTTAATTACACATATCAAGAATAATTGATATATCAATTATTTTTGATATATATTATATTAGGTTTTGATATTTCTATGAAAATTGGAATTAACGGATTTGGAAGAATTGGTAGGTTAGTTTTAAGAATTTTATGGGAAAGAAAAGATATTGAAATAACTCATATAAATGAAATTAATGGGGATTCTTTAACTGCATCTCATTTACTAGAGTTTGATTCTGTTCATGGTAAATGGAATAAAAAAATAGCTTCGAATGACAACGAAATATTAATTGAAGATAAAAAAATTTCCTTTACATCAATAAAGAACTATCTTGATGTTCCATGGAATAAATCTTCGGTTGATCTTGTTTTGGAATGTACAGGTAAAAACAAAACTCCTAAAGAATTAAATCCATACTTTGATTCTCTTGGAATAAAAAAAGTAATAGTTGCTTGTCCTGTGAAAGGAATTGTGGGAGGGGAACAAGCACTTAATATTGTTTATGGAATTAATCAAGCCCTTTATAAACCTGAAAAAAATAAATTAATTACAGCAGCATCCTGTACTACAAATTGCTTGGCTCCCATCGTAAAAGTTGTTAATGAAAATTTCTCAATTAAACATGGGGTTATAACAACTATTCATGACGTTACAAATACACAATCTCCAGTAGATTTTTACAAAAGTGACTTAAGAAGAGCAAGAGGATGCATGCAAAGCTTAATACCTACTACCACTGGATCAGCTAATGCGATTGCTGAAATTTTCCCTGAATTAGAAGGAAAACTAAATGGTCATGCAGTAAGGGTTCCACTTCTAAACGCCTCATTAACCGACATAGTTTTTGAATTAAATAAGGAAGTAACTGAAGAGCAAGTAAATAATGAATTTAAAAAAGCATCTGAAACATACTTAAAAGGTATTCTTGGATACGAGGAGAGACCCTTAGTATCCGCTGATTACTTAAATGACTGTAGAAGTTCAATAATTGATGGACTTTCAACGATGGTTGTAAATTCTAATTTATTAAAGATTTATGCCTGGTATGACAATGAGTGGGGTTATAGTTGCAGGCTTGCAGATCTTACTTCTTATGTAATTGAGAAAGAAAATAAATTTTAGTTTTTATGAAGTTATCTAGCCTTCAACAATATAGTGTCGTTACCGCAAACTATTGGGCATTTACTCTTACTGACGGTGCATTGAGAATACTAGTTGTTGGTCATTTTCATGAACTTGGTTATTCAACTCTGCAAATTGCTTTACTTTTTCTTTTCTATGAATTTTTTGGAATAATTACAAATCTTTTTGGAGGATGGATAGGAGCAAGATATGGGTTGAGACTAACTTTATGGATAGGAACGATTCTGCAAATTCTTGCTCTCTTCATGCTGATTCCAGTCAAAGAGAATTGGTCAATAATCTTTAGCGTCTCATACGTTATGTTAGCCCAAGCACTTAGTGGGGTAGCAAAAGATTTAAATAAAATGAGTGCAAAAAGTGCAGTTAAATCAATAGTTCCAGATTCAGAAGAGAATAATCAAAATAGTCAAAAACAATTATTTAAGTGGGTTTCAATTTTAACAGGATCTAAAAATGCACTTAAGGGTGTTGGTTTCTTCCTAGGGGGTCTCTTATACAAGCTATTGGGCTTTAATAATGCAGTGGGAATAATGGGTTTAGGTCTATGCTTCGCATTCTTTTTAACTTTATGTCTTCCTAAAGATTCAGGGAAAATGAAAAGAAAGCCAATTTTTAAAGACCTTTATTCAAAGTCTAAAGGTATTAATATTCTTTCAAGTGCAAGGTTTTTCTTATTTGGAGCAAGAGATGTCTGGTTTGTAGTAGCTCTTCCAGTATTTTTAGACATTTCTTTTGGATGGGATTATTTAAAAATAGGGCTGTTCTTGGGTGGATGGATAATAATCTATGGTTTCTTTCAAGTATTAGCTCCATTACTTAGAAAAGTATGGGGGAAAAATAATAGCCCAACAAAAACTACCGTTCAATTTTGGGGACTTATCTTGACGGTTATTCCTTTATTTATTGCAGGAGCATTAAACGGTGACAAATCATTAGGTCCTGTAATTGTTATTGGATTAATAATATTCGGCTTTGTTTTTGCAATGAATTCATCTACTCATTCCTACTTGATTTTGGCTTATTCAGATAATGAGAAAGTAAGTTTAAATGTTGGTTATTACTATATGGCTAATGCAGCGGGAAGATTATTTGGAACCCTGCTATCGGGCTTATTATTTATGCTCGGTAAAAATGCCACTATTGGTATGCAGTATTGTTTATATACTTCATCTATTTTGATTTTTATTGCTTGGCTTACTAGTTCTAAATTACCTTCCTATTCTTCCAACAGCTTCAATTGATTTTTTTAAAATTTCACCTTTCAAGGGAACGAAACCCAAGGCAGGAGCTTTATCTTGGTATTCATCGCTGAGCAATTTATAGAATGTATCTTGAATTGCCTTAGTATTCCTTCCATTACCTGTTTCATAAGCAAGTATCCAAGTTAAGGTTGCTATTGGATAAGCTCCTTTAGCAGTAGGGTTTGGATTTTTACCAGCCAAGTTCTTATCAAGAGTTATTCCATTTAAAGCTATCGCGCCTGATTCAGTATTAGGGGTAACGAATTCACCAGATAGGTTTTGAAGTGCAGCAGCCTTAACATTACCTTTAATGTATGACTGGTTTACATAACCAATTGCGCCAGGAGTGTTTTGAATAACACCTGCAACACCTGAATTGCCTTTTGCTCCAACTCCCGAAGGCCATTTAACAGATTTACCAGTACCTAGATTCCAGGTTTTAGAGAAAGCCTCCATAGAATTTGTAAAAGCTTTAGTCGTGCCTGAACCGTCGGAACGATGGGCCCAAGTTAATTTACCTGACTTACATCCTAATTCCTTCCAGTTTTTTATCATTCCCATTGCTACTTGAACAGCTTGTTCTTGTGTTAGTTTCAGGTCGCAATCATAGTTATATCCAAACGCAATTGTTCCACCTACCATCGGTATTTGAACAAGTCCTCTAGTAACTTTTTTTATATCAGCTTCTTTCATTGGATCGTCAGAGGCTCCAAAATTAACAGTTTCATCTATGAAAGCTTTTCTTCCAGATCCAGAACCTACTGCTTGGTAATTAACTCTAGGGCCTCCAGATTTAGCTAAGTCAAAAAACCACCTAGTATAAATCTTCGAAGGAAATGATGCACCAGCTCCACTCAATCTCTTTGATGCCATCGCAGATGGAGAAAGTATCAATGAAATTGCAGAAGATAAAATGAGAGTTTTTTTGAAAATACTCATTAGCCACTTAGATTGAAGACAATTAATTTATAGCATCAAACAAAAAGCGAAATACAAAGATTAAGAAATACATCAAAATATTTTGATATAATCAATAATTATTGATATATACGACCTGTTCGCTCTTTTTAAACGCTTATTACTTGCATAAAAAAGAGGGGTTTATCCCTCTATGTTGGATCGACTGTCAATCAATGATATTTTACAGCCCCTAAAGCACTAGGTCTTTGGTTAGCGATTATTTAGCGATTAATTGTATATCTAAGGATAATTTTGTATAACTTTGGCCTATTTTTAAGACTCGTAATTTTGTAGATATAGCAACTAACAAGCTATAGCCTGACTTGTTTATTTAACCCACTGTCTCAAATTGGAGGGCGGGTGCTTTGGGAGCACTAGGTCGCAGGTTCGAATCCTGTCGCCCCGACTCTTAAAAGCCAAGTCATACTAGAGAGTTTCCCAGACTCTCTTTTTTATTGTTTTCAATCTCAGATGAGAAAGGAGCGCTAGAAGGAGCGCTAGCATCTTCGAAGATTTTAAAAAGGTGCTTAAAAATAGCTCCTAAAGATACTTGTTTTCTTCCATCCTTCTTCCAGGAGTTTCTTATATTCTTTTCTTGCAGCTTCAATAGTTTCAACTCTACTTCCCTTCATAACTGGCTTACTACTTCTCTTATAAACACATCCATAACTAATCATCATTGCATCAATACTAGGACTAGGCTTTGATACATCCTCGAAGGGTTCAAATACTTTTATTCTGCTTCTGTCCTTATTAATTAAGAGTAAATTTCTCCATATTAATAGAGTAATTATTTTAAATATCTATTGCTTGAGGTTGTCCTTCTAGTTTTTCTATTTGTCTAAATAGTTTCCGCATTTCTGCTTTATTCTCTCTATCAATAACTCCAGTTTGTAGAAAAGCTAGAGAAGTTTTGATTGCATCAACCGCAGTATATGGTCGAGTTCTTTCAGATAAACCTATATCCAATAATCTTCTGCATAATGCAGGAGCAGCACAACTAATTATCCCTATTACTTCTTCTAACTTGTAATTAATAGCAGTAGAAATAAGGTTGTCTGCATCAGGATGTTTTCTCCATCTCAGCATTTTATATCTAGAAATCTTTGATATTTCTGCACATTCTTCCCAACTCTTACCTTCTGCTTTTGCAAGCAGTCCCCTCCTTATGTTTTCTGGAATCTCATTAGAAATAGTAAGTGACATTTAGTTCCCAGTAATACCCCCTCTGCTCAAGCCCTATCGATACTCTCTAGACTAAGTGGGGTTAATCCTTTGAAGCCTGGAGGCTTTTCAACAAGTTGATTAATTAACAAATATTTAAATGCTCAAATTGTAGCAACCAGTACAAAACTAAAGTCTTCACGTTTATAAATTTTATATTCTAAGGATATTAAATAATTAATGACTTCTACTGAAAAAAAAGCCCCATCTAAAAAGGAAGAATCTGTATTTGATTGGTTAAAAACACTTCCTCCAAGAGAGGGTAATATTTTTTTCTCATTGTGCGAAGATGGCAAAAAAACTGTGAATAAATCAAAGCTTAAGGAAGCCATATTTGATGCTGGATTGCAAATAAATGATTTTAGGTTAAGAAGTTTTTTCAAAAAACTTGATAGGCATAGATCTAATGATATTGAGTTTGAAGATTTTAATTCAATTATAAAAGCAGGAGGTCTCCTAATTGAAAAGGCTTTGAGAGGAGAACTCGCTGTTCCTGATTTTAGGGATTTCTCAATGAATTTAGACAAAATTTATGATGAGATAAGACCTAATAGATCTGGGGATTTAGCTAAATATATTCCTCCTCTTGCCGAGGTTGATCCAGAGCAATTTGGTATTGCAGTTGTTACGACAGATGGGCAAATATACCAAAGAGGTGATTCAGATGTTGATTTTTCTATTCAATCGATGTGCAAGGTATTTAACTATTCCATAGTAGTTGAGAATTTAGGTTTAGATAAAGTTAATAGACACGTTGGCGCTGAACCATCTGGAAGGCAATTTGATGACTTAACATTGATGGTTAAAGGAATGGGAGGAAGCAGTTTAAATCCTAATAATCAAATTCCTTTTAATCCTATGGTTAATGCTGGTGCAATAATGACCACGGGTTTAATTAATCCAAAAAACTCAACTGGACAGAGACTTGATTATGTAAGGGAACAGTTTGGAAGAATAATAGGATGGAATGCTATGGAAAACTCAGGAATAAAAAGGCCAAGATTTAATAAAAATATGGCTCGACAAGAAAACTTTAAAGGCTACAACAATATTGCTACGGGTTTCTTACTAATGGCAACTGGTAATATTCCACATTCCGACTCACTTCTTCCTGAGGATGCTCATGAAGAAAAAGAATATGAATACGATTTTTATATTGAACCTGCAGTAGTAAATGCACTTAAGGTTTACTTTAGTATTTGCTCTTTAGAAATGACGGCTAAAGACGTTGCAATGGGAGCAGCCACGCTCGCGAACGGAGGAGTATGTCCAATCACTCAAGATAGAGTTCTTAGTCAAAGTACAGTACGCAATGTCCTTCCTGTTGTACAGATGGCTGGAATGTATAACAGCAGTGGTAAATTTTTCCAAGAAATAGGATTGCCATCTAAGAGTGGAGTGGGAGGGGGCATTTTACTAATCGTTCCCCAATTAATGGGTATATGTATTTTTTCACCCAGATTAGATTCAGTGGGAAATAGTGTAAGAGGATTAGAAGTAGCAAGAAAAATAACCCAAAAATATTTGGTTCATCTTTTTGATGGGACCATGACAGATACAAAAAGGATTGACCCTAAAGTTCCTATTTCAAAATGGCGAGCTAGTAGTTGTGGTGAAGCAATATGGGCAGCTAGTAATGGAGATGTTAGAACGCTAGAACGACTTACCAGTCAACAAAGAGATCTTCAAGCAGGTGATTATGATATTAGAACACCATTGCATCTAGCATCTGCCGAAGGTCAAACTGAAGTTGTGAGATATTTATTAAGCATTGGGGTACAACCAATTCCTGATCGTTGGGGTGGGTATCCTATTTCAGATGCAAGAGATAATGGTCATAATGAAATTGTTGAATTATTCACTAAATTAGATGTTAACTATTCAGAACCAGTTCATTTAGTTGAAGACCCGGATGGAGAAACAGATGAGATGGCAACTTTTGATAATGAAATGATGGTTATAGAATTGCTTTTTGCTGCTTTTGAAAACGATGTGCCAGGAATAAGACAATTAGTTGCTAAAAGCATACCTGTTCATGCTGGGGATTATGATTTACGAACTGCGTTGCATTTAGCAGCAGCTGAAGGCAGTTTGCAAGCAGTTAAATATTTAGTTGAGCATGGTCATCCACTAAATGTTCGTGACCGTTGGGGAGCAACTCCTTTAGATGAAGCAAAAAGAGAAAAGAGAGACTCCGTCATTAAATATTTATCAAGTTTAAAAAAATAATATAGTTAATTTAATATGATCTACCTAGAATATGGCACTAGGTCGTTGAAGGGAGCGCTAGGGGGAGCGCTAAGATCTAAGATAAGCTTAGATAATCTTCGAAGATAATGCTATAGCTAGTCTCAAATTCGTTCCACCATCTATAATTACTCTAGGCTATAACTAAAGTCTCAAGGTTTTCTTAAAAAATAAGCCCAGTGCTTTGGGAGCACTAGGTCGCAGGTTCGAATCCTGTCGCCCCGATCAGTCATACCAATAGATTAGAAATAATATAACTTGTCTTATATTGCGAAAGGGGAGCTAGAGGGGGAGCTAGGAAATACTAATTGATATCGTCACTTACTTTTCTAGTGCCTAATAATTAGACTAGGGATTATGTCTGACCTCAAATTTAAAGAAATACAAGAAATATTATCCATTCTTGGTCGTCATGATTATTTGGCCACGCATAGTGAGCTAGATCTAAGATTTGAGCGACAGCAATTAGATAAATATGATGATCTAGATCCTAATTTAGTTGCATATGAAGTAGGGAGCAAAAGAATTCGATTAACAGCTTTTTTTACAAAATGGCCTAATCTTGTAGTCTCTGCATTTCTTTTGGAGTTATTAGATGAAGCAAAACAGCTTGAATTAAATGATGCAGAGATTGCCGAAATAGAACAATGCAAACAAATAGCACTTAATTTACGACATAGAACAGACGATCAAGGTAATCCAACTCTCCCAAGTCCTTATTTTGAAAATATAAGAGAGAATATTCTTGCTGATTTAGATAAAGCTAAGCAGGTAATTTGGATCTGCATGTATCTTTTTACAGACTATAAAATTGCAAGTAAAGTTTTAGAAAAATATCGTGAAGGTCTATCTGTAGAAATTATCCTTCAAGATGATGAAAAAAATAGAAGGGAGCAATTACAAAGCAGATATTGGAATAAAATTCCCTCACTTCTATGGTGGTACCCTAAAACTGATGGAGGAATACTTCATCACAAATTTTGCATTATTGATGGAAGAGTTGTTTGGGATGGTTCATTCAATTTCACTCCTACTGCCGCCACAAAAAATAAAGAGTCATATGTCTCCGATAATAATATTGAAACCATCTCCAAATATGCAGACCAATTTAAAGAAATTAAAAAGTATATAGCAGAAGAAGAACGTTTGAGAAATCTTTTTTAATTAGCTTCTACATCAATAATTCGTTTACCTTCTAACGCATTAATTCTCTCTTCCTGGAATTCAATAGCTTCTTTAATATCAACTTCCGATACACTACTTCTATTTTCCGAAAGAATTGTTCTAGCCGCTTCGATTCTTGTATAAGCTCTATTGCGTGGATCTCTCATAATATCCCGTAAAGTCTTTACCGCTTCGGGTGCAGTATCAATCAATAAATTATCTCTTTCCTCTAATTTTGTATTTCTAATATCCTTTTGGTACGTCTTACAGTCTGGGTGCTGTTTAACATACTCCCGAAGTCTTTTGTAATTTGTTTTGGCTTTCTCTGCACTATCTTTCCAGTTGAACCCCTGCCCCCGATACTTCAACGCAAGAATAATATCTTCGGGAAGTGGGACTTCGGTTATATGTGGTCTACCAGCTTTAGTTCTTTTCTTATCTTCTATTAGCAACCTTATGCACCCAACCCGATATCGTCAGATAACCCCCACTCTCTACGAGCTTTTTTATTGGATGTTGTCTCATATTGCAAAAGGGTAGCTAGAAGGGTAGCTCGTTTGAAGTACTTTGATCTAAATTGTTCCTACTTATAAGTTCAATCGGTGCAAGTAGTAAGCGTTTCATTAATTATCTTTTTAATTCTCTTAAAACATCCTCAAGTTTTTTTGTAAAAGTTTCTGTATTAAACAATTCTCCATTACTCTTCAATTTAAACAACTTACTTTTGAGAGCCTTGATTTTACTTGGATTTTTTGAATAAAAAATTACTTTTTGCTTATATTCATCAATTGTGTTTGCTATTAATTCCTCTAAACCAATTGATCTTAAAATACTTGAACTTACCCTTGATGCAAAATTTTTACCTTGAAGGGTGATTACTGGGAGTCCAGACCACAATGCCTCAATTGTGGTAGTGTGTCCATTGTAATTAAAAGTATCTAGCAATAAATCACCAACTATGTATCTTGAAAGATGTTTTTCATAAGTTGGTTCTCTATCCGCAAAGATAATTTTAGAAAGATCTATATCTCTCATTTCAAAAAATTCTAAAAGATTTTTCATAGCGTATTTATTTGGCTTTTTAATCCATAGAAAGCTATCTTCAATTGAATTAAGAATGTCACACCAACATGAAACAGTTTTTAAATTTAATTTTTGAGGTCTATGAAAAGCAACCATAATAAAACTCTCTTGTTTGAAATTATTAAAATAATTTTTAGTAACTTTATCTGAGATTTTTGTAGTATCGTCAAAACACATAAATGTTCCAGGAATACTTACTATTTTTTCAGTAAAATTGTCGACTTCCGTTTCAGGGATAACATGATTATCTGCCAATAAGTAATCTATTTGATCAGATCCAGTAGTCGAAGGATATGCTAAATAACTAATTTGTATAGGTGCTACCTTTTTAGATAATATTCCCATTCTTGATCCTGCAGTGTATCCCATTAAATCAATAATGAAATCTAGTTTATCTGATCTAATTATATTTGCCGCTTCGTCATCAGATTTAACGGATATATCTCTGTAAACATCAAATAGGTTTGATATTTTGTTCGTAATTTGATCTTTTTTTGTATTAATAGAATAACCATAAATTTCGAATTCTTTACGATTATGCTTCTTAATAACTCCTGAGATTAGAAATGAAACTGGATGAAATACAAAATTGTTGGAAATATAACCTATCCTTAATTTTTTATTATTTTGAGATTTTAATTTTATATGATCCCTTCTAAAATTTGAATTAAAAAAATTTATTGCTCTTAATTTTCTTACGTGGTTTTCTTCATCTAAATAAAGAAAGGTTAAAGGGTCACCTCCTTGAAAAAACTTAACACCAAAATTTTTTAATCTAGGTTCAAATTTATTAATAATCCTCCATTCAAATGTTTTTAATAACAAGTTATAAAAAGCAACTATTGCGTTGCCATATGATGGGTTTAGATTAAGAGTTTTTATATAAAAGTCCTTTGCTTTGTTATAGTCTTCAAGTGCATCGAATAATTGAGCCAAATTATAAACAACTAAATAATTCTTAGGATTGACTCTCAAAGCATTCAAAAAATATTTGATGGCTAATTTATACTCTCTTTGATTCTTATATATAATACCTAGATTATTAAGTGAGCTAAATAAATATTTGTTGAAATCCAAAGATTTCAACAAATATTTTTTTGCTTCGGAAATTTGATTTTCTTTTAGATATAAACTTCCTAAGTCACTTAATGAATTTGGATAATTTGGATTTTTTTCTATAGATTTTTTTAATAAATTTATAGCTTCTTTATTATTAGATCTAATGATATTTAAAAAAGCTAATTGATGTAACTGAAGATAGTCAATCTCATTTTTATCGTATAAATTTTTTAGTAATTTTTCTGCTTTTTCATATTCTTTATTTAGTATTAGCTCATTGATATTTTTTTTCATTGAACAGTTAACAGTCAAGATATCTATCAACGATTACTATTATAATTCTAAAAAAAAAATAAACTAATCTATGTTAAATTACAGAAAGATATTAAAAAATCAGCAAAATCTTTTAGACAATAACAGTTTTAAATATGGATATATTTTAAAAGCTAATATCTCATACGACTTGGTGAAAATAAGGGGAAATACTTATTAAATACAATAATTATGTGGTTAAAAAGGATAACTTTACTCATATCCGAATTCTTTAAGTAACGGGTAATTTATTTCATTAAATAAGTTTAATTCTTCACTGGAGATTTTCTCCTTCCAATCTGTTTTGGACCTGACCCATTTTCCATCAAAAGTAGCGACTGTATCTCTAGAGGGTAATTTTTTACTAATAACATTTTTTTCTAAAAAAGTTTCAATCGATCTCAATACATATTCAAAATTAAAAAGTATATCTTCGTATCTTACAAGAAGCGTATTTGGCCTTTTTAATGGATTCCATGAAATTAAATGATCCTTCCATGTGCCAAAAGGATGATTTCCAATAATTATGTCTTTCATTGGAATATTTTTATTATAGAAATTCCATAAACTTACACTAGCTGCTCTTCCATCTCTAATTATGTAAATTGATCTATTATCGTCTTTATTTAATTTATGGGTTTTAATTATTGGGATAGAGCCTTTTTGAAATGTAATGGTTTTATTTTGACTATGTTCTATATGGCCTACAAAATTTTCTAAAATTTTATTTCCACCAAGATCTTTAGGATAAATACTTGCCGTCTTAATTCCAAAGCAATTGAATAAAATTGTTCTTAAGAAAGTATTGCCACTTCTTGGGTATGATGCCAGCCAAGTAACCTTCATAAAGTACTTAAGAGACTTAAGTTAAGTTTTAGCCTAAAAAGCAATATTAATTGTTTTCAAAAGTAGTTTCTTCAAGAATATTAAGAATTTATCTTTTCAAGTTTAGGAAGTTATAGGGTCATTTTAGGAGCAAATCTATAAAGTATTTAAAAAGTTATTTAAGATTTTAGATCAAAATTTTGTTTATTAAAGGGGTTACAGTTTCGAATTATATTCAATCTTCTTCTGAACTAAATCTTTGAGAGAACTAGATCGTAGGTGAGTGAGATTTGAGCGAGATTTTACTTATGTATGCACAACCTTGCAATATCTTCCTACTTTTTAAGACTCATCAATTTGTTTTTAATAGCAACTAACCAGCTACAGCTTAATTTTTTTATTTAGCCTAGTGTCGCATTTTGCGTCGGGGGGCTTTGGGAGCACTAGGTCTCAAGCTCGAATCCTATCGCCCCGAATCAATCAAATCCAAGTCATACTTCCGAATTTTTCAACTCGCTTTTTTATTTCTCATTTGTCTTAAAATCTCTACGGGGGAGGATTGGGAGAGGGTTTGTATACCTTTGGATAACTTTGAAGGTTAGCTCACCCGTTATTACTGATATTTGTTTAATAATCGATTATAAATTACCAAAATTACTATTACTCCACCTATACCAAGAATTGCATGGTATGAATCATGATAATTCTGCCAAAGCTCCTGAGAAATTACATTAATACTTAATAGCAATCTGCCACTCAGGATAGCTTCCTATAGATTTCTCTGTCATTAAATTGTAATTTTCTAGAATTTATTTTTAGAGGAAAAACCTTTCAAGGATTAAAGTCTCTACATTTTGATCTTTCATTTTCATAATCTTTGATAGCTTTATCCCATTCTGATAAATCTGCTTCTTTTCCAGAAATATATAATTCCATTTGTTTCGAATAGTTTGCTGATTCAATCCCACTATTGAATGAAGCATTGCAAAAAATTATACTTCCAAATTTTTCATAGTCCGTATAATCTCTTTTTGCAGCAAATTCTGCATTTGCCCGTTTCTTATCTAATTCTTTATATTTCAAATCCTCAATACTAGGTTTTGAAAAAAGTAAGGATGGTTTCTTCTTTACATTTAAATATGCAATAAGGCAAACACCAACAAGAACAACAGCCAATACTCTAATTAACCAAATGTTTGTTTTATCCATTTAATAAAGCGGTACAAAATCACCAAGTAATAAGTACTAATTGTTTCTTTTGAACCTATTGTGTTTTTTATTATTGGGGCCATTTCTTTTCTCAGCCTCATTAACCCTTATCTCTCTTCCCATCCATTCAACATCTTGAAGATCATCAATAGCTTTTTTTTCAGAATTATGATCATTTAAATCTACAAAAGCAAAACCTCTTTTTCTTCCTGTTTCTCTATCAAGAGGTAAATAACATTTCTTTACTACTCCATAATTACTAAAAAGTTGTTCAAGATCTTCAACATTAGTTTCCCAAGATAAATTCCCAATAAAAATAGTCATTTCTTTAATTTTTTTGTGAAGGTATAAATAGTTGCTTTGGACTAGTGAAGTTATCTCCAATCAAATGCTTCCATTGTTCTTACTCTAACTCTTTATTCGCTATGTAACGAGTAGAAAATATTACATATATTTTACAAACCCATTGCTCTTCTCAGTTTTGCAGCTTCATCTAAACCTTCCATAACTGTAAATGTAGAATTTTCAGTTGCTTCTTTTCTTAGCTTTGAAAGCTCTTTATATTCTGCAGATTCATAAGCTTCAACGGCTACTCTCATTGATGGGAATTCACAAATAACGGCCAAATTTGCATCCTCAGTCCTCTCCTTACCTTGAGGCTCTGTATCTTTTGCAAAGACTTGTCCTCCAACCTTTTTCAGCCACGGAACAACTTTATTTACATATTCATCAAATAAGTCCTGATTAATTATTTTTGCTGTTGATATCCAGTAACCTTTAGCCCCTTTTTTATCCATTTATTTATATTTAGTATTTCAATTAGATTACATCATCTCGTATTGATCAAATTTAGTTTTTAACTTTGCTTCTTTATGAATTAATCCAACTGTCTCTTATCTTCCAGTAGTTTTTTAAGCCTTGCGCATTAAGTCAGCATATTTTTTGTTTAGTTTTTTCATTAGTTTACTTTTTTAGTTTTATATACACAGGCTAAATAAGTGATTATCGTTCTTTGCATTTGCTCTATTGGATAGATCAACACAATTTGTTTATCAGAAATTATTTGACTCTTGCAAGTTGGATTATTTTTTCAAAAATTCTTTTTTTGGTCAATATTGCTTAGTCTTATCTATACCTGAGATTAATTAAACACAACACAAGAACAAAAATAGATCGTTAAAAAATGCTTAACTCTCTAAATATCTGCAAATAAATTCAAAGTTTTCGTAATCTATAGTAATTGTTTTAAACCTATCTGTTTCTATTTTTCTATTCCCAAAATTCTGCAATTCAACTTTAATAGATGGATGTTTTATTGAGTACGATGGAGTAAAGCCAATACGCTTTGCACGTTTATGCAAATCCTTTTTAAGTCTAGGATCGCAGCCACAGAACAAGATAGTTGGCCTAGAAGAATTACCTATTGAAGCATCAGTAATTCTTTGTTCTAAATCGGATGCGATATTTTCGAGAACTTTCATTCAATTTTTTTTAATTCGGGAGGCATAATTAATAAACAATATTATTTCTTGGGTTATTTATGTAAATTATTAGATTTAGAACGTAATTAGCAGGCAAGTTTAATGGCTTCAAAAATAGCAAAGCCATTCCCTGAGTTACATTAAATCCTTTTTCTTTCATAAATATAAAGAAGGGGTTGATTCATACATTTTAGATAGATTGTCAATTATTAAATTGGTCAAAAGGTGTTGAATCAAAAACTAAGTATTTTTTTTAAATTAACAAAATCTAGTATTAAGTAATTAATATATATATTAAATGGAAATAATTTTAAAAAAGGAAACTTCATTAGGTTTAGAATCCTATGTAGATTTAGGTTTCAATTCCGAAGATGAACTTGAATTAGAAATTTCTAAACTTATTAAATTTAGACCTGAATTTGATACTAATTTAGAATAAGTTGATAACGGTTCAAAAAGTAAAGGTTTAATTTAATATTATCTATTTTTTAATTATTGGTTTTGATTGAATTCCTCCAAGTCACTTACTCAATACCAATTAAAAAAGTCAGCCTTTATCACTACTAGCTTACTTTCATGACAATGTAAGTTTTAAAAACCATACGAACGTTGTTGTTGTGACGCTTAAAACAACTGCAACAAAGAATATATATGGAACCACCTTAAAAGGTACATATCCTTGTCTTTTAGATATAAATTCCATTTATACAAACCCTGGAATAATTTGTCCTGTTGTTAGATATGCGCCAACAAGTGCAATAAAGCCGATCATTGCAAATCTACCGTTAAGCTTCTCAGCTACGATTTTTTCCTTCTCAACTGTTTTTGTTTCGTTCATTTGTTTGGTTGGTTGTTTAGCTAAGACGCTTCCTAATGCAATCTTGAAACAAATCTAATAATGGGAAATTATAAGTTTGAGTATAATTACTTACCCTCATACCCTCTATAAGCTGTACTTATTGAAGGTACCTTCCCGCCTTCGCGAATTCGAGATTAAACATATACTTTTCACCATCATCACTTTCATCGTCATCATCACTGAAAGAAGCAATCAATACATAAACGCATCCCAAACCTAGGATCATTGATAAGCGAAGAATAGGATCTGCCATTATTTAATTTTGATCAATCAAAAACAAATCCGAGGAATCTTTTTCATGTCTCCATGATCTTTTAATTGCTAGGCTCAACTTTAATAAATAAATACTAACTGTTACATATCTGTATTAATATAGTTCATAAAATACCGAAATACGCATATTCTAGACCTTTTTCTTTACATTAGTTAATAATAATGTTACGTTTGTTAACAATTAAATTATTTAACTAATGGCTAATTCTTCATACATAACTACAGAATCAGGCGGAAGGCAAAATATGTTTCCAACTGAGCCTCGTCCTTATGTTGATCAATCTGTTTCTTACGATGGATATCCTCAAAACGCAGAAAAAGTTAATGGTCGTTGGGCAATGATCGGTTTAGTTGCACTTGTGGGAGCTTATGTAACTACAGGCCAAATAATTCCAGGTATTTTTTAATGTCTCTTCTTTCAGGTTTTTTAGCTCTAATCGTATTCTTCACAGCTGTCCTTATTGCTTATCTAACCAAGCAATTTCAAAACGAAAATTTAAACTATCTAACTTCAAATCTAATGACAAATTCAAACACTAAAGTAAAAACAATCGAAAAAGAAAAAGTTGTTGCAGAAACTCTTAATGGCAGATTCGCAATGCTTGGACTAATTGCTGCTGTCGGAGCTTACTTAACAACAGGCCAAATAATTCCAGGTTTCGTTTAAATGCTTTTACTCTCTGTACCATTTTACGATTTTCCATCTTCGCCCATACTAATAATTGGCGCCATAGGGATTGTTGTAGCACTGGCTGTATTTTTTCTAGCTTACAAAAAGTACTTTAATTCTCCATTTAACAAAGAACTTCAATTAAAGAAAAAAGCTCTCTTGAAGGAGAAAACAGAACTTAACAAAAAAATTGAGAAAATAGAGCAAGATTTAAAAAATTTATAGTGAAATCCATGAACATCGACATTTTCCTAATCTCTTTCTTTACTTATCTATTATTTCCGGTAGTGATGATCGCTAAGGGAAAAAAATCAACTAACTAAAAAAAGATTTAGGCTCCCAAAAATAAGAATTTAAACTCTATTCAATACTTACAAAGTCGTTATAGAATTTCCATATAAGTTTAAGGAGGGTAATCTTATGACCAACCTCGCTATCGAGCTACTGGTCTTGACTGTGGTTTTAGTAAATTTTGGAGCAATCCTTAAAGCTAATATCTACTCAAAATCAGTAAAGGAATTTAGACACAATAGATTATTTTGTAGTAAGACTTTCAGCAATCCTTATTGCATTTTATAAAAATTTGGTTCATAAAGCACTAGATCGTAAGGGGGCGATAAACGGGCGAGGATTTGTATACCTAGGGCTATTTTTGTATATCATTGGCAAATTCTTGAGACTAATAATTTCTAATGTATTCCAACGAACTTGTCATAGCCTCACTCGTTTATTTAACCAACTTTCTCAAATTGGAGGGCAGTTTCTTTGGGAGCACTAGAAGGGACTAATCGCCCCTTGTTTTAGATCGACTGTCAATCGTATATTTTATCTTGATCTAAAATTTCGCTTTTATATTTCTCACTAACTTCATCATTGTATCGAAAATTCTGAATTATTTTTACTATTTCATCGATAGCTTTTTCTTTATGGTTTGAGGATTTCATCTTCGAAAAAACTTTATGTTGGTATAGATCAAGTATCCCAAGAATACAATCATTATTATTTTGTATAAAGTGTCAAAACTCATTTAAAAAGTTGTTCAAGATTCAATACAAAAGATTTAGAGAATGCTTTTGATTCTGTTATTTGGAAATTAGAAACCACATTATAGAAACAATGATTGATTAAATAAAAATTGAAAGAGCGGGAACTACATCCTTAACGATTATATGTAGAAGATTTAACCAGAATCTAAAGTGAGGGAGTTGCTTTTAAAGAAAACAAAGAGAATTTAAAGAAAAAAAGTCAATTCCATTGGGATCCACCACAATCCCAAAAAAAATCATTAAGAAAAAGCTTAAAAATGGAATTATTAAGAAAAAGCTTAAAAAGATTAATAAAGCAATTATTGAAACTGCTGAAATGAAATTTGTAAATATTGAAGAAAAAGAAGAAAAACTAGATGCGCTTGTTTTTTAAAAGAATGAAATATTGAAGAAGGCGGAGGAGTTGGCATGAACGGAAGACTAGACAAGGTTGTTATGACCAAAAACTAATACAACTCAAGAGAGAACTGCACTACAAATGTTCGATTGGTGAAAAGGGGAAATGGGAATGTATAGGAGCAAACGATTACCTCAAGAGTGTTTAATGTATTAGATGAGTTTGGCAGTAAATACCAAACAAAAGAAAGGATTGATATTGCGACTTTTTGGCTACTAACAGAATTTCTGTTATGGATAGTCTAGAAAGATGTGAAGACAGTTATGCAATAGCAGAAGAATTTAGAGAGTGGATACTACATTTAGAAGAAAAAAATGAAAATTTAAAAGATTATGTTTTAAACTTCCCAAAGGAATTAAAAGAATTATTAAACTAAAAAATCAAAGATTAAATTAAACGCTTACTACTTAAATCTCTTTCATGTTAAAGTCCTAAGAATTTATTTTTTATTTAATGTCTAAAGGATTTTGGCTTGTTACTACCACAGTTACAATCCAGCGTTTGATGAATATGCTGAAGCATTTCAACCTTGGATCGAGTCCGTAGGTGGTTCTTTATTCGCAAAGGATCTAGATGGTCTAACTGTTGAAGGGAAAGGTGGGAAATTATCAGTAATTATAAATTTCCCATCAAAGCAAATTGCAATTGATGAGCACAAAAGTTCTGAATATCAGGAACTAAGCAAGTTAAGATGGGCTAACTCAATCGATACAAATATCACAATCATGGAGGGAGTGTTACTCATTAAATGAATATTATATGGAATGACAAATCCTGGCAGAAAGAGTTCCTTAACATGAAATCTCATTCGCCTTCAGATGCAAAAATCTTAATGGGAAGTGTAAACGGATTAAAAGATGCATGGCGTTTAGGTGTTCTTCATGTTGAATACGAAAGACTTAAAAAGCTACAGGAGGAAAATATATGAAGGAATTAGAAGAAAATACTATTGAACAAATAAGAACTCTTCTAAATTATTTAGAGCAAACAGATCTATTGAAGAACAAAGATATTCTTAGGTGTTTAGATGTAATAGCTAGAGAGTATGGAGGAAAGGTAGTGAATGAAAATGACGAAGATTTCGATGTAGATTGGGAAGTATAAATTTAAGAAAATTACAATTAATTAGATAAAAATCTTATGGGTGGTATCCTTTTTGGCATATCGCAATGAAGTATTGAAGGAATTTTTACAGGAGCTTTGGCAGAATCATCATGACCCAGTCCATGCAACTTATGGAATAGTTGGAGTAATAGTATTGTTGGTAATTTATAATCGCTTACTCAATAAATATCAGTAACAAGAAACCCCTCCAGAAATTCCAAATACTGAAAGGGTTATTAAATCGACTCGCAACTATATAGAATCAATTTATGTCTTGCAGCAAACGAAGAGTTGCTTACGAGGTTTGGCCTCAATTAATTTATAGCAAAAATTTTTAAACTCCCGCTACTTTTCGTTCGGCTTGTCGTTTTTTTAGAATGGAATAAGCTTGTGTAGCCCATTTTCTAGAAATATCAAATTCGGCTTCTAACTTCTCTATAAGTAATTTGCCAATTTTAAATACTTCTACGAAGCCTAGATAAATTATTACCAGCACCTTAGTTATATTTACTGCAAAAGCTGCTATTTTTTCAATTCTTTGATCTTCCATTTGAACTTATCCAAGTCCACTAAAATTAACAGAAGTAAGAAATTATGCAAATGTTTTTTAAATTAAAAATAACTTCTAAAAATACTGGTCTTCTTCCAACCTTCTTCTAATAATTGTTTATATTCTTTTCTAGCAGCTTCAACAGTTTCTACCCTGCTACCTTTCATAACTGGTTTACTACTCCTTTTATATACACATCCATAACTAATCATCATTGCATCAAAAATAGGACTAAGCTTCGATACATCCTCGAATGGTTCAAAGACTTTAATTCTTGATCTGTCATTATTTATAAGAATAAATTTCTCCATAAATTAATAATAGATTAAAACAAAGAGGGATAAAGCTGCACTCCCAACTATCTAAAATAAAAATACTGAGAGCATTAAAGATTTTTCTTATAAATGTAATGAGAACACTTATAACTTATGGAAACCCCATCAAAACCGCTTATTTTTTCATAACAAATCACGCATGGATAAGCAAATATTTAGTTGTAGCTTAAAAACCTAGTACCTCACTAACCCCGTTAAGTGCTTTGGAAGCACTAGGTTGCAGGTTCGATCCCTTTTGCAAAGACTGGCTTTTCAGCAATGGCTAGAACCCAATTTGGAAAAAAATTGGGAATAATAAATAACTTTGCTATGAATTATTTTAAATACTTTATAAAACTTTTTATGTATTCATAACTTGTTTTGCTACCTTCTAAACGATAAAAGAAACATATGCTCATATTCCTTAAGAAATTTGTTAAGAAAAAGAAGTAAAGGTTTATCTCGTAATAGTGTTAAGGGAAGAAAAAATCCAACAAGAAAAAAACTCCATCCCAAATCTAGAAAAATAGCAAAAAGGAAAAATAATTATTCCTTTTCTTCATCTATTTTTTCCTCATTTATTATTTTTGCTGGTTTCATAAGCCTTTCAATCACAATATTTTTTCTTATCAGGCAATTACAACCAGTTATCAGAAATGAAAGATTGAAATTCTTATGTACATATCAACTTGGTGAAAAAAAAAGTCAAATCTATAAAGAATCAAAATTGGAATTAGAAAAGCTTGTTGGAGATAGTGATAAGTATTGCAAGAATTTTCTTCTTCCAAAAGAAAAGACCAAAAAAGGATTTAGATTATTCCCAATCATGAGGAATATTCTTTTTAGATTTATTTAGTATTTCCCCTAGTGCTTTGGGAGTATTAGTTCGGGAGTTCGAATCCTGTAGGCCCTATTAACATCTCAGTATTCCATTTATCGATTAAATAGCGATTATTTGTATAAGTTTGTATTGGAAGGATAGTTATTTGAATATTTAATTATAAATTTAAGTACAAAGTTTTCGCCAAGACAAAGATGATTTTCTATAAATTATTAAAAAGATTTTCAAAGGTAATCTTAGTGCCCTTTATTTTCTTGGACAGGCTGAGATGGTTATCAGAATGGTATTTTTTCAAAAAATGTTCTCCCCCTGCTCCTCATTTCATGAAACAATCTCTTTTATTGCGTCATGGGATTAATAATTCTGTTTGGGTTGAAACTGGAACTTATTTAGGTCAAACAACAAAATTTTTAAGTGAGCATTTTAGTTTTGTACATTCAATTGAACCCTCAAAAAAATGCCTAAGAATAGCAAAAAGGAATTTAAGATTTTCAAAAAATATAGCTCTTTATAATGGAACATCCGAATTATGTTTTGAGGAAATATGCTCTTCTCTAAGTGGAGATATTTGCTTTTGGTTAGACGGACATTTTTCTGAGGGTATAACTTTCAAAGGGGCTACAGATACTCCAATTTTATTTGAACTAGATACTATTAAAAAATATTTAGAGAATTTCTCAAGCACTGTCATCTTGATAGATGATATTAGATCGTCTCATATAGATAAAGAGAATTATCCTCCTCTAAATTTTTACGTAAATTGGGCAGATTCTGTAGACATGGATTGGATAATAGAACTCGACTCATTTATAATCAAATCAAAAGGTTTACCTTTCTACAGGTAATGAATCTATGAATTTAGTAGTTTTTATTGTTTACTTTATGTTTAATATTTAGAATTCACGATTTTAGCGATTAATTTTATATCTAAGTGAAATTTTGTATATCTTTGGCCTATTTATTAAGACCTATAATTTTATAGATAGACCAACTAATAAATCATAACCCCTTGTTTAATTATTCTACTATTTCAAATTGGAGGGCGGGTGCGTTGGGGGTGCAACCCTAGCTCTCTTTTCTTTATTTATTTTTAAGAAACAGGACCAACAGTACTCATAGAAGCAATATATTCATGTATTTCCTCTGTTGTTCTAGACGCATCATTAGAAATCGCTTTAGAGGTAAGAGCATCGCCAGCAAAGGCAGCGCCGAATAATTTCCTGATAACCATCAATCCATCCCCAAGAGCAGTCACACTTCCATCTCCATCAACATCCAATACTTTTGCATCCATACCTGCTTGTATAAACTCATGTATTTCATCTGTTGTTCTAGTTGCTTCTTTAGAGATTGCTTTATTAGTTAGAACATCTCCTGCAAATGCAGCACCAAATAGTTTTCTAATAACCATCAAGCCATCACCTAAAGCTGATACTTTCCCATTTCCGTCAACATCAAGATTAAATTCCAGAGGTTTAAAAGTTACTGAATCCCCAAGGAAATCATAATTTTCTGCTGGGGATGAACTTGTGAAATTAATTCTTAATTTTTTTGATTCTCCTATTAAGGAATCAACTCCTTCTTTTGATGTTGAGAAATTAAGGGTCGCTAACGTTGCAGGTAATTCAGTACCTGGGAAATTTGGTTCTGTGGTTAAGTCTGCCCATATGATATTTAAATATTTATCAGTAGTTGCATCATTATCAAAATCATCAGTGTCATCAATAATAGAAGGATCACCAAAAGTATCTACTAAAGCAGAGACTCCATTTTTTTCTCCAGATGGAGTAAATACTGTTGAATCATAATGTACTTTTAAGCCAAGGCCGGTTAATGCATTTTGGCTGTCAGAAGTTGTATAAAGAAGATCAAAATTAATCTCTTTACCGGGATAAAAAATTATCTCATCGCTTAATGCAGATACGGCTTGGTAAGGTTCTGGTTCTGGTTCTGGTTCCGGTTCTGGTTCTGGTTCCGGTTCAGGTTCTGGTTCTGGTTCTGAACTACTTCCTAAGAATTCAAAACTTGTTATTGTGGGTGCTTCTGTATCTAAAATATCTTGAGTTAATCCATTTTCAACTTCAAATGTTAATTTGGATTGATCTAAACCTAAAGATAATGCTAATTCTTCTAAAAAATGTTCCCTATTTATAGCGTTATTATATTTAGAGTCTTCATAACCTCCAGAACTTGATAAGAATGATGGACTTGCGTTTATATTATTATTTTTATCGGAAATCCTGAAATCCGTTAGATTCCACTTTCCACTTGCCATATTATTTGGCAATTCGAAAGTTGACTTAAAGGTTCCTTCATTTAAATCTCCGCTCGTTAATTGATTTGTACTTAATAAGACTGGTAGAGATTGATTATAAGGTCCAGTAAAAGAAAGAATTCCAAAAATATTTCCATAATCAACATTATCATTATTAAAAATAATATTATTATTGCCAACACCTACTAAATCATCTTTTACTATTACTTCTATTGATAAATTCTGATCCCCATCAGCAAGATTAAATTTGTTTTTATTTAAATTAATATCTAAAATTTCTGGAGAGTTATTATCAGAAACTTTAGCTGTATTTTTTTCTATATCAAAGTATAAATTTGAAGCAGGTATTCCTAAGAACTCAGCAAATTGTTTTGTCCTTTCTTCTTTATATTTTTCACTTTCTATACTTACGTATGAACCTGATGTACTGAAAATAGAATTATCTGAAATTGCAGTAGGACTTACTAATTGATTTCCAATTTTATCTAAAACTGCAAAACTACTTAAGCTCCATTTTCCAGAGGGAATATTATCAACAAGGTCGATTGAAGTCTTGAATCTTGATGTATTCTCATCTAAAACTGATAAATTATCAGTTTTTAACATAATTACTAAACTACGATTTTCTTCATTAGAAAAAGATATAAAGCCAAATGTATTAATTAGTTGATCATTACTAATATCATTTGAGTAAAGCTTGTCCCAACCATCACTTAATGAGGCAAACCCGTTCCCATGATGTTTTAAATCTATTTCAATATTAAGTTTTTGATTTGAATTTTCATCAAAATTACTTTTATTTATTTTGATATCTTTTATTTCAGGAATTAAAATTTCTGTTGATTCACTATATGAATTATTCTCTACTTCAAAAACTAAATCAGAAGGTTTAATACCAAGTTGATTAGCTAATTTAATTGTATTAATCTTCTTTTCTCTAATATCGTCTTTTTCTATTGATATGAAACCAGCAGAAGTCAATGTATTTCCATATTCATTATTAGAACTAAACCTATTTCCTGCTTTATCTTGGATAATTAATCTATCAATTCTCCACTCTCCTGGTTCCATTCCAGAATCTAAAATTATTTCCCTACTTATCTTTATCTTGTTTAGTTCATCATTTAAGATATCATTCGCTGTTAAGGGCAAGTATTTAAACTGCTTAGAAGGTCCTGCAATCGTTAAGTATCCAAAATTATTATTTGTATAGTCGAAATCTTCTGAATTACTATAAAAAAGAAATTGATTATTAAAATTAGAATAAAATCTGCCATTAGAAAGAAATCCAAATAATGTTTGTAAAGAATTTAATTCTTTTGCCAAAAAATTATTATTACCCAAACCAATTCCAGTTTCTTTAATTTTAATATCTAAAGTAATTTTTTGATTTTGATTACCTACATCAAATGTATTTGGAATGTAATTTATTTCGTCTTTAATATTTATGGTTTCAAAAGAGATATCATCCAATAAAGCTTCTTGATCCTTCTCTTGGCTTAAGTTTCTATTTATAGAAAAATATAAATTATCTGGATTTATGCCTATCGAAGAAAACTTCTCAAGTTCTTCATTATCCCATGGATTTAATTTATAACTATTAGATTCTTGATCAAACTTATATTCTCTACTTATATTTATTTGATTTTCTCCGGATATGTTTGACGATCCATAAATTTCTTTTAAGTAATAATTACCATTTGATGAACTATTAGGAATCTCTATATTTGAAAAATATTTTCCTAAAGAATCTTTCTTATTAATTAATTGGTCTGATGATAAATAAGTATAGATTATTGAGTTATCACTTTCATTATGAAAGCGTAAACTAAGGTAATCAAAATCTTTGAAATTTTTAATTTCAGCATTTAATATAATTATTTCATTTTCTTTTTGTACTAAATCTTTTGAGAGTGACAAATTAGAGAAGGATAAACTTTCCTCATTTGTAGATTGATTTGTACCAGAAACTGAAAACTCAAATATATCTGGATCAATTCCTAATAAGGATAAGGCTACTAGGTCTTCCTCATTCCAATACCAAGATTTATCACCATTAGCATCAATTTCTTCTTCTATATTAAATCCTTCGAAAGATGAAAGTATATAATTCTCCCCTGATAATAAGTTGTTAGGTAAGTTTATATCCTTTAAAAAAGAATCTCCAATATCATTATCAGTTAAAAATGAGTAATTAGAAAAATATGTATAAATCCTTTTGCCACTTGATCTATCTTTAAATTCAAAATTAAAGTAAGTATCTTTATCTAAATTATCTAATGTTCCTTTTAAAAATAAAATTGGATTATTTTCATCTAAATTAACTTCATCTTTGCTTAAAGAAATTTCAGTAAATTTAAATTCCTTTTTTTCTTTCTCATCAGGATTAATTAAAATGGAAGAATCTAAAAAACTATTGGGAATTCCAATTTCTAATAATTGCTCTTTATCTTCCTTAGACCAGTCATTGAATATTTTTTTATTATTTTCATATTTATATGACCTCTGATAATTTGAATAATTTTCTGAGTTTCTTATTCCTATTTCAGTTAAAACATATTCACCTTTCGTTAAATTATTTTGATTTAGTTCTTGCCAAGAAGATTCATCATAATGTTTTTTACTAGAATCATTATTATTCCATATAGAAAAACTTGAATAATTATCTTGTTCAATTTCTTTAATGTCAAATTTTAATTGTATAAAACTCTCATATTTATCATTAAAATTGGTTTTAATAAAATGAAGTAAGTCTTCATTGCTAAAGTCTAAATTAATTAAATTATCTGTATTTTTGATATTTAATTCTATTTTTGCTTTATTAGAAACATTCCCTGTTGTATCAACACACTTATAAAAGAAATTATCGCTGTTATTATCAGCTCCATTATGCACATAATATGATTCTCCATTTATTTTCAAATAAAGAACACCATTTGTTCCTTCAATTTCTTTAAAGCCTTCATCTTTTGAAAATGATGAATTGTTGGAGTCTTTTAGATTATCAAATAATAAATCATTTATTGAATAGATTTTTAGTACTGGATCATCATCTATATCATTATCAAGAATATTAAAAATTTCAGATGTTTTACCTTTACCAACTTCTATTAATTCATCATCAGCTATTGGAGGAATTTCATCAAAATCAGTTACATCAACAGTAACTGTCTGACTTGATTCATTACCTACAGTATCGGTAGCAACTACAACCACGCTATAAGTATTATTCTCTGCTGCTCTTGCTGGAGTCTCAAAGTCTGGGGCCTCTGCAAAT
>QCIO01000010.1 GCA_003216635.1 Prochlorococcus sp. AG-402-L23
TTTTTCTAAATCATTAAAACTACTTTCAAGAAAATTTCCAATCATCCCTCCAGAGCATGATTGCAAGAAAATTAAAAAAATTAATAAAAAAAATTCTTTTTTTTTCAAAATCATATTTTTTCTAACTTTTCTTTTTCCTTGTAGTTTTTTTATTACTAATCTTTGTTTTTTTTAAAATTGCGCCTTTTTTATCTTTTAGTTTTTCTTCTAAAAGAGATACTGCTTCATCTATGGTAAATTTTTCTATATCAGTATCTTTGGCAATCGAAACATTAGTTTTGCCACATTTTAAATAGACGCCATATCTTCCATTTAATATTTGAATTTTTTCTTTAAATTCTTTCGGTTTTCCAAATTCTTTAAGTACCTCTTGACCACCTCTACCCATTTTTGGCATCGCAAGAATTTCTAATGCTCGTTTTATATCAACAGTAAAAACATCATCCTCTTTCTTTAAGGATCTATTTTCAGATTCAGATTCATTTTTAATCCATTTGATGTAAGGGCCAAATCTTCCTCTATCAGCTTCAACAACTCCTCCTTCAGGATGAACTCCTAACAATCTAGGCAAACTTAAAAGTACAAGAGCCTCATCAAGAGTTAGATCATCAGTTTTCAACTCTTTGGGTAATGAAGCTCTTCTTGGTTTAGCTTTATCTTGATCATTATTTCCCAATTGTACGTAAGGTCCATAAGGGCCAAATCTTAAAAAGACTTTTTCCCCAGTTTTTGGATCAGTTCCAAGATCTGATGGGCCACTTAAAATTTGATCAACTTGCTTTATGTCTAAATCTCCAGGAGTAATATCCATTGGAAGATTACCTTTAGCCTGAATTTCATTACCAGCTTCATCAATTTTTGTACCCTCTAGCCAAGGTCCGTTAGAGCCTATTCTGACTACGCAAGGAAGGTCTTCGAAATCAACTTGTCTATAAGCTTTACCATCAATACCACCCTCTGTTTTCTGAACTTTTACCTCCAAACCATTTTTACCTTTATAGAAAGTTTCTAGGTATGGTAGCCACTCAAGATTACCAGAAGATATTTCATCCAATGAAGATTCCATTTTTGCTGTAAAAGTAGTATCAACAAGATCAGGAAAATGTTCTTCTAGTAAAGCGGTAACAGCAAAAGCTGTAAACGTTGGAGCCAAAGTATTGGAGGATATATTCGCATAACCTCTATCCACAATTGTCCCTATGATGTTTGCATAGGTAGAAGGTCTTCCAATCCCTTCTTTTTCAAGGACCTTAACTAATGCAGCCTCTGTATATCTTGCAGGAGGTTTAGTTTCATGAAAAGTAGACTCCTTAATAGTAACTTGAAGACATGTTCCAGTTGTTAAGTTTGGGAGAATAATTTCTTGTTGTTCAAGGGATGAACTTGGGTCATCACTCCCCTCGACATAAGCTCTGAAGAATCCCGCGAAATCAATACTTTTCCCACTCGATTTAAATATTCCATCCCCCACTCTAATTTCAGCATTAATCATTGTTAGCTTAGCTTCCGCCATTTGACTAGCTACAGTTCTTTTCCAAATTAAATCGTAAAGAGATAAGTCTCTACCAGTTAGACTAGTTTCCTTTGGTGTTTTAAATACCTCACCTGCAGGCCTAATAGCTTCGTGTGCTTCTTGAGCATTTCTTGCCGTTGAATTAAATTGTCTTGGGGAGTTAGATAAATATTCTTTCCCATACATAGAATTGACACATTCTCTAGCAGCTCTTGTGGCTTGTTCAGAAAGATGAACTGAATCAGTCCTCATATATGTTATGAAACCTCTCTCATATAGTCCTTGTGCACATCTCATAGTTTCTCTTGCAGACAAACGAAGCTTCCTGTTTGCTTCTTGTTGTAATGTGCTAGTTGTAAATGGAGGAACTGGCTTACGAGTGGAAGGCTTTTTTTCGATTTTTGAGACTAACCAATCCTCTGAGGAAAAAGTCTTCAATAAATCATTTACTTTTTCTTCTCCAATTATTAAAGATTTATTTCCTTGTTTTAATTTGCCGGTCTGTTCATCGAAATCGGAACCATTAGAAATTCTTTGACCGTTTAAACTGAATAATTTAGTTTCGAAAGTAACATTATCTTTTACGAGGGAAGCTTTAATTCCCCAGTAACTAGCTTTTTTAAAGGATCTTCTTTCTCTCTCTCTCCTAACAAGAAGCCTTACTGAAACTGATTGAACACGACCAGCAGATAATCGGGGGGCTACCTTCTTCCAAAGTAAAGGAGATAATTCATATCCAAAAAGTCTGTCCAAGATTCTTCTTGTTTCTTGAGCCTGAACAAGTTCCATATCAATTTCTCTAGTTTGGTCTAAAGCTTTATTAATTGCCTTTTTTGTAATTTCATGAAAAACCATTCTCTTAGTTGGTATTTTAGGCTTAAGTATTTGCAGGAGATGCCAACTTATACTCTCTCCCTCTCTATCTTCATCAGTTGCCAGTAATAGCTGGGTTGCACCTTTCAATGCATCTTTCAACTCTTTAACAACCTTTTTCTTATCTTTTGGAACTATATAAAGTGGTTCAAAATCTTCTGTTGTATTTACTCCTATCCTTGACCATTTTTCCTTTTTAACCGCAGCTGGTATTTCAGCAGCTCCTTTTGGAAGATCTCTTACGTGTCCCATTGAAGCGAGAACTTCATAATTAGAAGGCAAAAACTTTCTTATAGTTTTTGCTTTGGTGGGACTTTCAACAATAACAAGTGTGTGATCCAAGGTTTATTTCAAAAATTGGTGTTTTTGTTCAGTTAGGGCATATTATGATTATTTGAAGCTTTTTCAAGTAACTTCTTCTTAAAATTTCAAAAATCATACCCACAAATTATAATCAAGTTAAGATTAACTCTTAGCCCCTTACAATCAAACATCTAATTTAATCCAATTTAATAAAGTGCCCAACGAAATCTTTACAATTAATTTAAATGCTCAAGCCATTATTCCAGAGGCTTTTATTTTATTAGGCATTGTTGGAACACTTCTTGTAGATTTAGCTGGAGAAAAAACTGCATCAAAATGGTCACCAATAATTTGCTATTTATCAATAGGCAGCTCTCTCGTTAGTTTGGCATTGCAATGGAGTAATCCGGTAGAAAGCGCATTCCTTGGGTCCTTTAATTCAGATAATTTGGCAATCGCATTTAGAGCAATAATTTCTTTATCAACCTTAGTATCTTTACTTATAAGTTGGCGGTATACAGAACAAAGTGGTAGCCCAATTGGCGAGTTTGCCGCGATAGTTCTTTCGGCCACCCTTGGAGCAATGCTTTTGTGTGGATCTACTGACCTTATTAGTGTATTTATATCTCTTGAAACTTTATCCGTAGCAAGTTACTTACTTTCTGGTTACCTCAAGAGAGATCCAAGAAGTTCAGAAGCGGCCTTAAAATACCTCCTTGTTGGATCAGCTGCTGCTGCGGTCTATTTGTATGGATCATCTTTTCTTTATGGATTAAGTGGTTCAACAAACTTAGCGACAATAGGCTTAGAAATTATCAATAAGCCATCCTTTATTACTTCACTAGCTCTTGTATTTGTCTTATCAACAGTTGCCTTTAAAATTGCTGCCGTTCCCTTTCATCAATGGACTCCTGATGTATATGAGGGTTCACCTACACCTGTAGTAGCTTTTTTATCTGTTGGTTCAAAAACAGCTGGCTTTGCATTTGCAATAAGAATATTAAGCACAACTTTCTCTTCTTTTGACGAAGAATGGAAACTTTTATTTACCATTTTGGCCATATTGAGCATGGCTCTAGGAAATGTTGTAGCTCTAGCTCAAACCTCAATGAAAAGGATGCTAGCTTACAGTTCTATTGGACAAGCCGGATTTGTAATGATTGGAATTGTATCTGGAACACAAGATGGTTTATCAGCAGCTGTTTTATATTTGGCTGCATATTTGTTTATGAATTTGGGTGCATTTTCTTGTGTAATACTTTTCTCACTACGAACTGGTTCTGACAGAATTCTTGATTACTCAGGACTTTATCAAAAAGATCCTCTAATTACATTAGGCTTAAGCCTTTGTCTTCTATCTCTTGGAGGTTTACCTCCAATGTTAGGATTTTTTGGAAAGATATACTTGTTCTTTGCAGGTTGGGCAAATCATCAATATCTATTAGTAATAGTTGGTTTAGTAACTTCAGTTATATCTATTTATTACTACATTTCAGTGATAAAAATGATGGTAGTTAAAGAACCACAGGAAGCTTCTGAAATAGTCAAATCATATCCTGAAATTAACTGGGGAATTGTAGGATTACCTCCCTTGAGAATTGCACTTTATACTTGTGTCGCAGTAACTGCTCTTGGAGGAATCCTGTCTAATCCTCTTTTTAAATTAGCTAATACAGCAGTTTCAGAAACTCCTTTCTTACAAGATATTATTGCTACAGCAAACAATATTTCCTAGAAGAATTCTTCAATAAATGTCTAAGAAAGTCGCGAGTTTAGAAAATATATCTAAAACATATGGGAAAGAAGATCTAACTGTTAAAGCCTTAGACAGCATAAACTTAGAAATTTATAAAGGTGATTATTTAGCTGTAATGGGAGCAAGTGGCTCAGGCAAAAGTACAGCTATGAATATTATTGGATGTCTAGATAGACCATCTGAAGGTATTTATAAATTAAATGGTATTCCTGTTGAGAATTTATCTGATGATGAGCTCGCGGAAATACGAAACCAAAAATTAGGCTTCGTTTTTCAACAATTTCATCTTCTTTCAGACGCAACTGCACTTGATAACGTAATTTTGCCAATGATTTATGCTGGTATTGAGCCTGAGCAAAGATTAGTGCGAGGTAAGAATGCCCTAAAAAAAGTTGGCCTTTCAGAAAGAATGAATAATCGCCCAAACCAATTATCCGGAGGTCAACAACAACGAGTTGCTATTGCGAGAGCTATTATCAATAACCCCGCAATTTTGTTAGCAGACGAACCTACTGGAGCACTAGATTCAAAAACCACTGAAGATGTATTAGATCTTTTTGATAAACTGCATGAATCTGGAATAACTATAGTTTTAGTTACGCATGAAGATGAAGTTGCAAATCGCGCAAAAAAAATAGCCAAATTTAAGGATGGAAGAATAGTTGAATTAAAAGTTAATTAAATTCAAAACCTTCTAATTACCTTCAGTTGAGTTTCATTTTCAATTCTTAAATTCCCATTCGAATCAATATCTTTAATTTTCCATGAATCAGGACAATAACCACTAGGTAAAAAACTTTTAGTAAGAAACTTATTTGCAGATTTAATCACATATTCTTTTTTCTTGTTACATTCAATTGAATCATAAAAAGCTTTAAGAACTTTGGCTGTCCAATAATGTTGATTAATATTCTTAGTTTGAAGTACTTTTGATAATGAAATACCTTCTGATGGGGTGTAATTTAAAACATTCATGCCAAGTCCTAATCTTGCATAGATAATTTTTTTACCTCTTGTTATCACCCTTGGTAAAAATCCAATCAACTTTTTTGAACCAAAAAAAATATCATTTGGCCATTTCAAACAAACATTTATATTCTCTTGTCTAAGCATTTCACATAACTTAATACCTAAAGACAAATTAAATATTTGATATTCAAATTCTTTTGAAAATATTGGGTAAGCTGCACTTAACCAAATCCCGCCTTTTGGAGAAACCCAAGTTTTTGAATTTTGGCCAACCCCTGAGAACTGTTCTCTTGCGATTATCGCTACTGGCTGGTTTTTCTTTATTTCAGAATATTCAAACAAGTTTGTTAGCTCATTTTCGGTACTTTTACATTTTATTTTGTAATGAAGTGTCCAGGTTGGATATTGACCCTGAATTTTTTTTAAATAAAAAACTGTCTTAGCTGCAGGTCCAATAACTTTCACAAATTCTTTATTAAAACAACGAGCATCTTTTTAAAGATTAGATTAACTTTAGTCTTAATAAGTAAATTTTACAAATTGGACAAAAATTATTTGCCAATAGTGAATAGAAGGAATCCACATCCATTAAAAAATTGTCTTGATAATTTCAAAAAATCCTGCGGAGACTTAGATAAACTCACTAAAATAAACGAAAACTGGAAGAACTTAATCGGCTTAGAACTATTTCAAGAATGTAAACCATTAAATATTGAAAAAAAAATACTTACTATTGTAGTAAATCATCCACAGTGGCGCCAAGCTTTAATCTATAACAAGCATAAATTAAAAGAGAGAATCGAGAAAATTGGAATAACTTTGAATGAAATAAAAATAATACAAAATTATGAAATTAAAAATAAAAATATCAAAGCTACTAATGCAAAGATAGTTTGGGCAAAGCATCCAAGCAGAATCAATCAAAATAATATGTGCATTTGTACTCTTTGTAATTCCCCTACTCCTGAGGGCGAAATCAAAAGATGGGGAAAGTGTTCTTTTTGTTGGAGAAAAATAAAAAACTAAATTCTTTATTTAGTTAAAATTAGTATTCCCATTTGCCCCCCCCCAATAGTCCTATATTCAGCTTTTTTAAATCCAACTTCCTTAGCAATATTTATAAGCACATTTTTCTTTGGAAAATTACTAATACTTTTTTCAATATATGCGTACTCTGGACCTAAATTAAAAAGCCGCGAAATGTTTACTACAATTAATCTCAAATAAATTTTCTGAAAAATATTGGATAAAGAATTTCTTGTTGAGTGATTAAAATCCAAAAATCCTGCCCTTCCCTTATCCTTCAAAAGATCAAAAACTTTTTTTATTCCTCCTTCAACATTATTCAAGTTTCTAAGTCCATATGACATGCAAATCCCATCAAAATTTTTTGAATAATCATTAATTTCTAATACATCTTTAATTTCCCACTTAATAAATTTATTTTTTTTAAGCTCTGATTTTTTTTTTGCAATATTTAAGATATCCTCTGCAGTGTCAATCCCAGTAATTGAACCCCTTGGACTAACTCTCTCAGAAATTAAGAATGCTAAATCTCCAGTTCCACAGCATAAATCTGCCCAATCTTCACCATTTAAAGGTTCCAATAAATTAACTAATTTCCTTTTCCATAATCTGTGTAGCCCAAAACTTAATAGATTATTTAAAAAGTCATATTTATAAGAAATTTTATTAAATAAATTTTTGACTTCGATAGTTTTTGTGAATTTCATTTTTAAATTTTTAACTTATTTCCTTTTGGTATTAAATTAAATTTTTTATTCATATGGTCTAATTGGAAGTTTTTTTTCGAGGAGGAAAGTCTTGATTTCTCTTAAAGAAAGTTTCTTATCATGAAGTAATGATGCTAAAAGTGCGGCAGATGCCCTGCCTTCATTAAAAACATCATAGATATCTTCTAAACAACCTGCTCCTCCAGAAGCAATCACTGGAATATTAACAATATTGGTAACAGATTCAGTCAGATGTAAATCATATCCATTCTGCGTGCCATCACCATCCATTGAAGTAAGCAAAATTTCCCCTGCGCCTAACTCCTCAACTTTCTTTGTCCAACTTAATACATCTATTCCAGTATTTTCTCTCCCTCCTTTTACATATACTTCCCATTCATCAGTCTTATTAACTTTTCTTTTAGCATCAATTGCTATCACGATACATTGATTACCAAATTCTCTAGAACTTTTAGAAATTAAATATGGATTTCTAACAGCAGAAGAATTCAAACTAACTTTGTCCGCTCCAGCTCTTAAAAGATCATTAATTGAAGAAACAGAATCTATTCCTCCACCTACTGTAAATGGGATTTTTACTGATTTTGCGGTCCTAGAGACAAGGTCAACTAATGTATTTCTATTTTCTACACTAGCTCTAATATCTAAGAATACTAATTCATCTGCGCCCTCATCAGAATACCTACAAGCCAATTCAACAGGATCGCCTGAGTCTCTCAAGTTAACAAAATTTACACCTTTAACCACTCTGCCATGGGCGACATCTAAACAAGGAATTAAACGAAGAGCTACCATTTTAGTAAAAATTGTCCAAATGCTGTTAATCTTGCATAATAGCTTCCATTTTACCTCTTATGGCTGAAACAAAATTATTACCCAAAATCGGTAGTAAAATCAAAATTAACATTAACAAAGTAAAAGATAGACTACCAGCTAAATTAATCGATCAAATATCCTCGAATCCTAAAGCCGTAATAACAGGCTATAAAATGACAGACGGCAGAAGTATTGGGATCACCGCAAAATTTCAGAATGGTGAGCAAAATTGGTTTTTCCCAGAAGAAATTGAGAAAGGTTAAAGAGTAAAGTGAATGATCCAAAACAACTATTAGGAATTAAGGGTGCCTCTGAAACATCAAGTATATGGAAACTACGTATACAGTTAATGAAACCTATAACGTGGATCCCTTTGATATGGGGAGTTATTTGTGGAGCAGCTGCAAGTGGGAATTTTGAATGGACATTTAGTAATGTTCTAGCTTCATTAGCATGTATGTTGATGAGTGGACCACTTCTGGCTGGTTATACCCAAACCATAAATGATTTTTTTGATAAAGAAATTGATGCAATTAATGAACCAAATAGACCAATTCCTTCTGGCAAAATTTCAATTAAAGATGTAAAAATACAAATCTGGGTATTACTTATAGCAGGTTTAATAGTTGCTTTTCTATTAGATTTATATGCTAAGCACAGCTTCCCCTCCGTCTTACTTTTGGCATTAGGAGGTTCCTTTGTTAGTTATATATATTCTGCTCCACCACTCAAATTAAAACAGAATGGTTGGCTTGGAAATTATGCATTAGGAGCATCTTATATAGCTTTACCTTGGTGGGCAGGACAAGCCTTGTTTGGGAAATTAACTATCGTGACGGCGATACTAACACTTGCTTATAGCCTCTCAGGACTTGGAATTGCTGTTATTAATGATTTCAAAAGTGTTGAAGGAGACTCAAAGCTAGGCTTAAATTCTCTACCAGTAGTATTTGGAATTAAAAATGCAAGTAGAATAAGTGCAGGACTGATTGACATTTTTCAATTAGCAATGGTTGTAGTATTAATTATTATTGGTCAACATTTAGCCTCTGTAATTTTGGTTTTATTGGTAATTCCACAAATTACATTTCAAGATATGTGGTTACTAAGAGATCCTCTAAAGTTTGATGTCAAATATCAAGCAAGTGCCCAACCGTTCCTTATAACTGGAATGTTAGTAACAGCTTTAGCGATAGGACATAGTTTTTTAGTTGCTTAAGGTGCAAAAGATTAAATTCAAATCTTTTGTTTTAATAATTCCAATATTAATTTTTTCTGGAATATCTTTTTATTTTTTTAGTATAATATTTAGTACGTTAAAATTTGACGTATCTAAAAATAAAAAGTTTAGAGAAACCAAATATTCTTATGTAATATCATCTTCTGATAATAAGATACTAAGCAAATTAAGCCGCAAATTTGAAATAGATAATAGTTATCATAAAATTCCATTTTTTCTTAAACATTCTTTTATATCTTCTGAGGATAAAAGATTTTATAAACATAATGGAATAGATTTAAAAAGTATTTCTCGTGCCCTTATTCAAAATATTAGAAGTGGTTATGTTAAAGAGGGAGGAAGTACGATTACACAACAAGTTGCTAGATTACTTTTTCTAAATAATGATTTAAGTTTTCAAAGAAAAATCAAAGAAATATTTATATCACTCATACTTGAATTTAGATATAACAAAAATCAAATTTTAAAATTATATTTAAATAATATTTATCTAGGATCGGGAGCATACGGGGTAGACGAGGCTGCCCAAGTTTATTTTGGAAAATTTATAGAAGAATTGACATTATCAGAGATCGCATTAATTGCAGGATTAGCTCCAGCTCCATCAATTTATTCACCTTATCAAAATTTAGAGCTAGCTATTAAAAATAGAAATAAAGTTCTTGAATCAATGTATGTTGATGGATATATTTCTCTTGCAAATAAGAATAAGGCTATTAAAGAAAAAATAAAATTAAATTATCAAACAGCTGATAATTTTTTAGATGATAAATTACTAATAAAATTTATTCTTCAGGAAACAGATAAAAAAATTGGAAGTAAAAATGATTATAAGTTTTTAAGAATTAAATCTTCTATCAATAAAGATTGGCAAGAAAAAGGTCAAAAAATATCAAGATATGCAGGGCCTAAAGAACTTGAATTTGGTCTGTTATCTATGGAATCAAACACAGGACTAATAAGGACAATGATAACCAGCAAAAATCCATCAATTAATGAATACAATAGAGTGATTTCATCTGTAAGACCTTTAGGTTCTACTTTTAAAATTATCCCTTATGCTGCTGCATTAATAGAAGGAATAAAATTAAGCGATGAATTTGAAGACTTACCAATATGCTGGGAAAGTTATTGCCCAAAAAATTTTTCAGAAGACTATAGAGGTTCAATATCTTTGATTGAATCATTTAAAAGTTCATCAAATATCGTTCCAATATCAATAACAAAAAAAATCGGCTTAAAAAATATTATTAATTTAGCGAATTCATTTGGACTAGGTTACGAGCAAGAGTTTGAGGAATTCCCATCATTAGCAATTGGCTCCTACGGAGATAATCTTTTAAACATCACAAATGCATATTCTGCAATAAACAATAATGGGAAGATTCAAAGCCCTGAAATCATAGAAAAAATAGAATCATTTAAAAAACAACCTATTTGGGAAAACAAATCTATTTCCAAGAAAATATTAGATTTAAAAATAAACAAGAAAATAAATAAACTTCTTGAAAAATCTGTAAAAGAAGGCACTTCAAAAGCAGCCTTTATAAAAGGGAAGAAAATTTATGGGAAAACAGGAACATCTGATGGAAATAAAGATCTCTGGTTTATTGGTTCCATTGATAATCTTACAACAGGGATCTGGATAGGTTACGACGATAACAAGGAATCTGAATTATCTAGTGGAAATGCAGCTTATTTATGGAAGAATTTCATATCTGAAATTTATAAAATTCCAATTAAAAAATAAATTATATTTTTAAGATTTATAAGAAATTATTGCAGAATAAAATCCATCACCAGGATAATCCAAGCTAGGTAAAATTTGCTTTTGGCTAACCAATTTTAAAGTTTTGTTTTTTTCAATAATTCGTTCAATTAATAGATTATTTTCATCGGGACAAATAGTACAAGTTGAATAAACTAAAGTGCCCTCTTTTTTCAAAAGAGGAAAAATACTCTCCAAAAGTTTTTCCTGTAATAAAGTTAAAGATTTTATTTTTTCTTTACTTAAAGACCATCTAGAATCTGGATTTCTGGAAAGAGTTCCAATCCCAGAACAGGGAGCATCTAATAAAATCTTATCAAAATAAGATATAAACTTAGGATTTAATTCAATCAAACTCGTAGCATCAGCCTTAAGGGTATTAACAGATTTCAAATTTAACCTTTCTAAATTTGATTGCAGTATTTTTAATCTTTTTGCTGATCTATCTACGGCAATGATTTCAGCACTATCATTTGTTAATTCTGCTAGGTGGGTAGACTTACTTCCTGGAGCTGCACAAGCATCTAAAATCTTTTCACCTTCTTTTGGATTTAAGAGAGGTGCTATCCACTGAGAAGATCTATCTTGAATTGTCCAAAGTCCATCACTATATCCTGGTAAATTTTTTATAGATCTTGGATTAGATTTTAAAGTAATTCCATTATGTAAATCTTTAATAATTTCAGCATCAATTTTATTTTCATGAAGTACTTTCAAAAATTTATCTAAATTAGTTTTTAATTGGTTAATTCTCAAATCAATTGATGGTTTTTTATTAAATGCCTTAATGATATTTTCACCCTCGCTATTGCCGACCCATTTATAAAGATCCTTCACAAGCCATAATGGAAATGATTCAAGATATGAAATTCTTTCTTTTCTATCAGAAGATAATTCCGGAAAAATTTTTTGTTCTAATTTTCTTGATGCATTTCTCAATATCGCATTTACTGTTCCCGCTAAACCATTTAAATCTGTTTTTTTAGCTACTTCTACAGTGGTAGAAATAGCAGCAGGAAATGGAATTTTATCCATTTTCAATAGTTGATATAAACCTATATGTAGAAGCCATCTTAACTTTGGAGGCTGCTTTTTATGAGTAATTTTTGATGTATGATCCGTCCAAAGATCAAGGAATTTTCTATACCTTATGCATCCAAAAGATAATTCCGTAATAAAAGCTATATCAAGAGGATTAAATTGGTAATTTTTTAAAACCTTTTCAAGAGCATGATCAGAAAAATCACCAGAACTAACTTTTAATAAAATTTCCCAAGCTGCCTTTCTTTGTAAATATCCTATGCTCAAAATATAATTTATTTTTAAAGATAACTTTAATATACAAAAAATTCAAAAATTTAAACAACTTTTTCAATTGCAGAATTAAACCAAATAAAACCTAAGATAGAAATAAGTGACAGATTAAATCCTAAAAAAAGAAAGATGTTTAAAGAGTGGATTCTTTAACGAAAAAATATTTTTTTCTCTTTTTGATACTTCATTAGTAAAATAAAAACTTAATCAGGATTTCAAACGGCAACCAATATTGATAAATCCTGCATCAAGCATTCTGCCTAATTTAATTGCTATGGATTCCTCCAACCTTGTAAAATTAGATTGATGGATAGTTATCCAATCTATTCAGAAAAAGTGATAATACCCGTCGAATTACTTTTTAAAAAAAGTGTTCCAATTTTCATTAGATAAACCTAATTTTTCCTAATATAATATTGGTAATTAATATTTATTCATAAGATAATATTTTTTTAATTTTTCAAAGACAACTGTACGTTGTTATTACTCTTAATTTATTGAATATCTCTTAAAAATTTATCGGCAGTTTTTAAGTGATTATTTAATTTTTCCTCTGACATTTTATCGAGATTTCTCGTTAACATTGCAAGACGATATTGCTTTCTAAAAAAGGTTTCATTATCTTTAATAAATTTCCAAAATAAGCCATCCCATATTTCACACCATGGGCCACTTTTAAAATTAGACATTTTTTTTACATAATTAGAGCTTGATATATATGGCTTTGTTGAAAAGATACCTCCATCACTAAACTGACTCATTCCGTAAACATTTGGGACCATAACCCAATCATAGGAATCAATAAACATTTCCATAAACCATTTATAAACTTGGTTGGGGTGAATTCTACATAGAAGCATAAAGTTGCCAACAATCATTAGCCGCTCAATATGATGACAATAACCAAATTTAATAATATTTTTTATAACAATGTCTACTGGTTCAATTCCTGTATTTCCTTGATAAAAAGATTTTGGAATTGGCTTATCTTCAAAATTCCAAAAATTACTATTTCGCATTTTTGTTCCATACTTCTTATAGACAAGGCAAATAAATTCTCTCCATCCAATAATTTGACGAATAAAACCCTCTAAAGAGTTAATTGGAACATTATTATTTTTGGCATAAAGTAATGCTTTATTTACTACTTCATTTGGCGTTAGTAAGCCACTATTTAAAAGAGGAGAAAGTAAACTATGCCATAAAAAAGAATTTTCTTTAGAAATAGCATCTTCATAATCTCCAAAAAAGAAAAATCTATGTTTAAAAAAATCATTTAACCATTCATCTGCTTCATCAAAATTAGTTGGATATAAAAAGTTATTACTTGCTCCAATAAAATCAATATCTAAATTGGTCAATGACTTTTCGGCATGAATTACAAATTTATTTTTTAGTAATTTGGGTGTATCAGGTATGCTTATTTTTTTGGGTAATTTTTTTCTATTCATGTCATCGAAACTCCACTTACCACCTTCAGGTGTGTCATCCGAATTAACTAATATCTTTTGGCTCTTTCTTTGATTTTCATAAAATCTCCCCATAAGAGGTTTTTTTGTATTTGATTCAAATAACTCTTTTAACTCTTCACTGCTAATAAACATCGGAGAAGGCAAAATATTTAAAGCTAAATTATTACTTTCAACAAAATTATTAATCCTCTTCATTATTAAAAAATCATGAGGATCAATGAGATTTATTTTCTGATATTTATCTTTAATAAATTCCAATAAGTAGTCAGCTGTAGAAATATTATTCTTGTTTTCGATATATAAAACTTTAAAGCCAGATATTTCTAAATATTTTTTATAAGCCAGCATAGATGCTCTATGGAAAACTAACTTGTTTTTATGGTTAATTAATTTATGAAATTTATCATTTCCAAAAAATAATGAGTCTTCCAAAATTAAAATTTCACAATTTATTTTTAAGATCGGGCTTTCTCTAAAAAGTTGATTCGGGAAAATAATTGATACTTGTTTCATATTTGCGACTTCCTTTTACTGCATCTTTTTGAACAGTAGATAACATCATCCCAACAGTTTTTCCATTTTTTACGCCACTCGAACGGCCTATTGCAAACAGGACAAGTTTTAGTAGAAAGATTTTTCAAAATTTATAATTTTCTTTTATGAGTAGATTTAAATCTAGTTGAATCTTTAAGCGCCATATGTTTTGTATTTCTTCCCGAAACTCTCTTTCTCCAGACTTTGAAAGATTTGGGTTTAAGATTTTGACGCATAATTTTTATCGCATCTTCCTCTTTCAAACCAAATTGATACTCGATAGCTTCAAAGGGTGTTCTATCTTCCCAACACATTTCTATTATTCTGTCTATATCGATATTTTCCATATTTATTTCTCACATTGGGAGGTACAAATTTTTTCAATATTGGATCTACCTGTAATTTGAAGTCTATATTTTGCCCAATATCTGTATGCCAGTCTTAATATAGGTGATAAGAATTTAATCTTCAAGGGATAATAAACCCAACCTAAACCAACTAATTCATAAGAATATGCAAGTACATCTAGTCCCCTAATGATTTCACCATTTTCCATAATCCCATGCAGGTTTGACATAGCTTCTGCATATGTAATGTCATTAAAAATTCTTTCATCATATTCCTTACTATTAATATCTATAAATGCAATTTGATTTGAGATGTCTCTCTTTTTTAGAAAATCTGTTTCTCTCAAACAAAGTGGACAACCACCATCGAATAAAAAAGTTAATTTATTTTTCATATTTTTATTCAAATATAGAAATTAAATAACTTTTTTGTGGGATTAAAATTTTTTTTTACAGTACAAGCTTTATAAAGCCTTAATAATTGCCAGTTCTAATTTAGTGAAATTATATTATCTTGTAAATTAATAAGCCATTGATTAAGGGATACATCAATGGTTTAAAAATATTTTTTTATTCATCTAAAAGATGAACCCCTTCCCCTACATCAGGAGTAAATTTACAATATTTTTCAAAAACAAGTCCAACACCTCTCATTTTTTCTCCTAATTCATCGTTAAATTTATTCCATTCTTCCGATTCACGATCAGGTAAATCCCAACCTTGTTTTTCTACCATACTTCTTATTACTGTATAGTCCCATTCTATGTATGCCATTGAGTTAACTCAAACTACCAAATTATTATAAACCACAAGATTTAATAGGTAATCAATATTTTTTGAATATAATTTAAAAGTGTAAAAAATTATAAATGTCAATTTTGCCAAGAAGATTTGAACGAATCAAAAGTGTTTTAGATTGCAGAATGAAAAACTTGACTGTTTTAGTTGAGGATGTCAATAAACCACATAATCTATCCGCGATATTAAGGACATGTGATGCAGCAGGAGTTTACGAAGCAAATTTTATTAGCAAAACGAATGCCGTTAAGACTTTTAATAGTACTGCTCAAGGAAGTCAAAAATGGGTAAAACTAAATAATCATGAAAACACTATCACGGCAATATCTAATTTAAAGAATAAGGGTTTTAAATTATATGGAACGACTCTTAATAGTGAATCAGTAGATTATAGAAATTTTGATTATTCTCAAAATACATGTTTTGTTTTAGGAGCAGAAAAATGGGGACTAAGTAATGAACTTATATCAATGGTTGATCAATCAATTTTTATACCTATGAGAGGTATGGTTCAATCCCTGAATGTTTCAGTTGCTGCATCTATATTATTATTTGAAGCTATTCGCCAAAGAAAAAATAAAGGTATATTGCCCTCTAATGGAGAAGGTTTAAATATAGATGAATATCAAAAAACACTTTTTGAATGGTGTTACCCAAAATTAGCTGCGGTGTATAAAAAATCAGCTAAAGAATATCCAAAGTTGAATAATCAAGGAGAAATTGATCCTATTACAGATAACTAAATTTATTCAGAATTTTGACTATCAAAAATTTCTTCAAGATCCTCTCCTATAAAAGAAAGACCTAAAACTAAAAAAAACATTGCCAAACCTGGGAACAAAGCCGTCCACCATATACCTGTAGGTAAAGCGGCAAGAGCCAGATTTAAATCACTTCCCCACTCTGGGACATCTGCAGGAACACCAAGACCTAAAAATCCTAAACTTCCTAATACCAAAACAGCATCCGCAGCATTTAGGGTAAGCAAAATAGGCAAGGGTGTTATTACATTTGGGAGAATATATTTAAAAATAATTGTTTTAACATCAGCTCCTGAAACTTGAGCTGCCTCCACATAAGTTTCGGATTTAACCAATATTGTCTGATTTCTGATTAATCTAAAATATTGAGGAGAGTAAACAATACACAATGCCAAAGCTGCGTTAAGGATACCCTTACCTAATACAAAAGCCACAACAACTGAAAGCAAAATTACAGGTATTGAAAAAATAGTATCCATTATTAGTGATAAACACTTATCAAAAAAACCACCAAAATAACCACTTAATAATCCTAATGGCAAACCCAAACTTAATGAAAAAAGAATAGCTAATAAAACAACTTCTATCGCTAAAGATGATCCTTGCAAAGTTCTTAAGCAAACATCTCTTCCTAATCTGTCTGTGCCACAGAAATGATTAAGCGAAGGAGGTGCAAAGATATCATTGCTTAACATTGAAAATGAATAACCAAAAAAATTATTGGCCTCTAAAAATTTTATTATTAAAACAACAAGAAGATAAAAAAGAACGATTAGAAATCCAGCTTTTCTGATATTTGCGCCGACACGATTGATTGAGTTAATATTCAAAATCTTTTTTAGAGATATGACTGAAATATACCCAATTCTTAAAAAAAAAATAGTTATTAAATTTAAATTTTAAGAAATTACTGATTTAATTTTAGGACTGCCATAAAAGCTTCTTGAGGGACTTCAACTTTACCCATTGCCTTCATCCTTTTTTTACCTTTGGCTTGTTTCTTTAAAAGTTTCTTTTTCCTAGAAATATCTCCTCCATAACATTTAGATAAAACATCTTTTCGTAAAGCACTTATACTTTCACTTGCAATAATTCTGCTACCGATTGAAGCTTGAATAGGTATCTTAAATTGTTGTTTTGGAATAAGTTCTTTTAATTTCTCAACTAAACTTCTGCCAATTCCATAAGCCTTATCTTTATGAACAATCGAAGTTAATGGATCTGCTCTTTCTGAATTTATTAGAACATCTAATCTAACAAGGTCATTCTTTCTATAGCCAATCAAGTGATATTCCATTGATGCATAACCTTGGGTCCTGCTTTTCATTTGATCAAAGAAATCTGTAACTACTTCTGCTAATGGAATTTCATAAATCAAAGTAACTCGATCTGTTGTTATATATTTCATATCTATGAATACTCCCCTTCTTTCCTGACATAAACCCATTAATGTTCCATTAAACTCATTGGGTGCATAAATTTCCATTTTCACATAAGGTTCTTCTATTGATTCTCTAAGTTGTGGTTCAGGAATTGTAGAAGGATTATCAATAAAGATATGTTCTTGCTGATTTAAATTAACCTTATAAATAACTGATGGTGCCGTTACGATTAAATCCAAGTCATATTCTCTTTCTAATCTTTCTTGAACAATCTCCATATGAAGAAGTCCTAGGAATCCACACCTAAATCCGAAGCCCATTGCGCTACTAGTTTCGGGCTCATATTTTAAAGCTGCATCAGATAATTGTAATTTTTCAAGTGATACTCTTAAATCTGGAAATTGATCAGCATCAGTAGGGAATAAGCCACAAAAAACCATAGGATTTGCTGTCTTATAACCAGGCAAAGGATCATTTGCAGGTGAATTTAAAAGAGTAATCGTATCTCCAACTCTCGCATCAGCAACTGATTTTATTGAAGCAGCTAAATAACCAACTTCTCCTGCATGTAATTCATCAACTTGCTGCTGATCAGGCGCCATTATTCCTATCTCATCCAGTTCATAATTTTTTTTACTTGCCATTAATAATATCTTTTCTCTCTTATTAAGAGACCCAGAGATCACCCTGAAATAAACAATAACTCCCCTGTACGGATCATAATAAGAATCAAAAATCAGTGCCTTTGTAGGTAGTTTAATTTCATCTTGTGGAGGAGGTATTCTTCTTACAATTGCTTCCAAAATATCTTTAATACCAACTCCAGTTTTTGCTGAACAATTTATTGCATTAGATGTATCGAGTCCAATAATTTCCTCTATTTCTTGTTTTATTTTTTCAGCATCAGCACCTGGTAAATCAACTTTATTTAAAACAGGAATTATTTCAAGATTATTTTCTAAGGCAAGATAAACATTAGCTAAGGTTTGAGCTTCTACTCCTTGACTTGCATCAACAACGAGTAAAGCGCCTTCACAAGCTTGAAGAGATCTACTAACCTCATAAGAGAAATCAACATGCCCTGGAGTATCTATTAAGTTCAAAACATATTCTTGGGAATCGTCAGCTTTGTACTTCATCCTAGCGGCCTGTAACTTGATGGTAATTCCTCTCTCTCTTTCAAGATCCATACTGTCCAAAAATTGTTCTTGCATATCCCTTTGCTGCACAGTTCCAGTATCTTGGAGCAACCTATCTGCAAGGGTAGATTTACCATGGTCAATATGAGCGATTATGCAGAAATTTCTAATTTTCGAAACCGATATATCAGTCATATAGAAAGAAAAATTCTCCTCTTATTAAATCTTGATTAATACTAGCTAATTAGAATTATGGATGGAAACCAAAAATGGAATTATTTCTTTTTTTGATGTCTTTTATGAAGGTACCGTTATTTTCAGGAGCTGATCGTCCTGGATAAATTAAGTCATTTATTTTTTTCTGAAGATTATGCTTGTCGTTTAAAAATAAGACTGATTTTTCTAGAACCTCAACCATAATTGAGACCGCAGTACTTGCTCCGGGAGATGCTCCTAACAAAGCAGATAATGATCCATCAGATGAATTCACAATCTCAGTTCCAAATTTCAAAGAACCACCGCCTTCAGTTTTTTTAATTATTTGGACTCTTTGACCAGCATTCTTTAAATACCAATCAGAGGGATTAGCTGATGGCATCATATTCTTTAAATTCTCAACTCTTGAGTTATGGTTCTTTAGTGATTGTGATATTAGGTAATTAATTAAATCGTTGTTCTTTAAACCAACGTCTAGCATAGAAAAAATATTATTCTTTTTAATTGAACTAAACAAGTCAAAGTATGAGCTTTGCTTTAAAAATTTTGTTGTAAATCCAGCAAAAGGTCCATATAAAAGAAGTTTTTTATTATCAATCCATCTGGTATCTAAATGAGGCACAGACATTGGTGGCGACCCAATATCAGCCTTGCCATAAACTTTTGAGTTATGTTTTTCTGTTAGATCTTTTTCCTCGCAAATAAGCCATTTCCCACTCACAGGAAATCCACCATAACTTTTTGCTTCTGGAATTTTCGATTTTTGCAAATAATTAATTGTTTTTCCACCAGCACCAAGAAAAACATAACCAGTTCTAATTGAAGTTTTTATACCTTCTAAACTAATTTCTAGTTCCCATTTTTTATTATCAATTTTCTTTAAATCTACTAATTCTGTTTTGTACCTAATTTCAACATTATTGTTTAAAGAAACTAATGACAAATACTCTTTTGTGAGAGCCTCAAAATTAATATCTGTTCCTCTACCTATCCTGGTAGCAGCAATTTTAGTAAATGGATTCCTATCTTTTGTTATTAGAGGAGCCCATGATGAGATTTCATCAAAAGATGTAGAAAATTCCATATCAATAAATTCAGGATTTTCGGTCATTTTCTGAAATCTTTTTTTTAAAAAAGAAATATTATCCTGACCAGACACAAAGCTAATATGAGGAATAAATTTTAGAAACTTTTTAATATCAATTTTCCCTGCTTCATACAATGAGGCCCATAAAGACATGGATGTTTCAAAAGAACGATTTATTGAGAGCGCTTTATCTATTTTTATATTTCCTTTTTCATCTAAAGGAGTATAGTTTAATTCGCAATTAGCCGCATGTCCTGTACCTGCATTATTAAAAGCGCCAGTACTTTCACTTCCTGGAGCATTTAATTTTTCTATAATAAGGAACTTTAGATCTGGTAAAACTTCTGAAATTAGGAGGGCTAAAGTACTGCTCATTATCCCTGCGCCTACTAAAACTGCATCAAAGTAGCTATTGTCAATAGTGGGATTTTTAGATGAAGTCACAACAGAAAATTATCTTTTTTGCAATTAATCAGATTTCTTTCTAGGCTTATTATAAAGTTAATCCAAAATTATGAGTACTGAAACACTCTCGCTGACAAAAGAAAATGTAGAAAAAGTCCTTGACGAACTAAGACCTTTTTTAATTTCTGATGGAGGTAATGTAGAGATTGCAGAAATAGATGGTCCAATTGTCAAAGTCAGACTTCAAGGGGCATGTGGTAGTTGCCCAAGTAGCACTATGACTCTAAAAATGGGTATTGAAAGAAAGTTAAAAGAAATGATTCCTGAAATAAGCGAAGTTGTTCAGGTTTTATAAAAAATTTTTACTGAAAAATATATTACTTAGTTTTTAATTCCTTCAACAAAGATGATTCCATATCAAGGCAATCAATTGGAAGTCCTTGTCCAATAGCGATTAAAAGAGGGGCAAGAATTCCTAGAGTAAAAACTAAATTTGATTGGCTTACATCATACTTACTCAAAGTAAAAGTGATCAAATAAATAATTGAAAAATACGCATGTAGGGAAAAAAATTCTTTTGGCTTTAGGACTGGCCACCTTAAAGTATTTCCCAAGAAATATAAAAAACCTGTCATAAAAAAAATAGTTACATGAAGATTAAACCAAATATAAACATAATCCTTTATGGAGACTATTAATAGAAAAATTTACCTAAGATAATAATTAAAAAAACATTAAATCTTCGTTTCTATTTGTAAAAGCTAGACATCCAGCTAAAAATACGTTTATAATTATTTGGTAGCAATCGCTACTTTTTCGTTCACCCTCATTTGAGGGCGCAGTTCGAGTCATACCATGGAACGGGGGATGGCCGTGTTGTCACATCGAAACATGACTACTTTAACTTACAGAGGTAAAAACTACGTTCAAAACAAAGAAGCTGCTAAAAAGCAACTTGTTGAACTTACCTACAGAAGAAACGTATACACCAACAGAATGGATGACGCTTCTTCAAGTAATGAAAAAGCAGAATTAAATTACAGAGGTGTTAATTACACTAAATAATTTAATTAAACAAATTAAAAGCCCCTTTTTCAGGGGCTTTTTTTTTGGCTATATTTATCAAGAGTCCTTTAAAAAATATAAAAAATATGTCTGAAAGTTGCTGTAATACAAACACATCGAATAAAGCACCTAATCAATTCGATCATAAAGATGCGATTCAAGAAAGATATGGCTCAGCCGCACAAGAAAAAGAAAGTTGTCTTTGTACACCAGTTGGGTTTAATCCCGTTTTACTTGAAGCAATTCCTCAAGAGGTTATAGAAAGAGACTATGGGTGTGGTGATCCAACAAAATATGTTCAAAAAAATGATATAGTTTTAGATCTTGGAAGTGGTAGCGGCAAAAATGCTTTCATTTGTGCCCAAATTGTTGGAAAAGAAGGGAAAGTTATTGGAGTTGATCAGAATCCTGACATGCTTTCTTTATCAAGATCAGCCTCTAAAGAAGTTACAAAAAATATAGGTTTCAACAATACAGAATTTCTAGAAGGTTCAATTGAAAAACTTGATGAATTAGATAAAGATTTAAATCCATTAATCGCAGATAAATCAGTTGATATTATTTTAAGTAATTGCGTTTTAAACTTGGTAAGTCCAGAATCTAGAAATAACCTTCTAAATAACATAAAAAGAGTTTTAAACGATAATGGAAGAATTGCAATTAGCGATATCGTCTCTAACAAAAAAGTTCCTTTAAGATTGCAAAATGATCATGATTTATGGACAGGATGTATTAGTGGAGCATGGTATGAGCCAGAGTTTATAAGTAATTTTAAAGAACTAGGATTTAAAAATTTAAAATTTGCAGAAAGGAGTGCTGAACCTTGGAAAGTAATTGAGGATATTGAATTTAGAACAGTAACTTTAGTGGGCAATATTTAAAAAAATTCAAGAGTTGAAAATATAATATAAATTTCCATGAGAAATAATCTAAGAGATCAAATACCCGCATTAAAAAATAAGTATTATTTCAACTATGGCGGTCAAGGACCATTACCAAAATCTTCTCTAGAAGCAATAGTTAAAACTTGGGAAATTATCCAAGATTTAGGACCATTTACCAATGATATGTGGCCTTTTATTTACAAAGAAATATTGACCACAAAAAGAATCATTGCGCAAAAATTAGGTGTCAATTCAAAGAATGTAGCTTTTACCGAAAATATCTCTTCCGGTATGATTTTGCCCTTTTGGGGAATAAAAGTAGAAGAGGGGGAAGAGTTGTTAATAAGTGACTGTGAACATCCTGGAGTAGTGGCTGCAAGTCGAGAATTTTGCAGAAGAAATAAATTAATATTCAAAATTTTGCCAATCCAAAAAATTAAAAATCTAGACGACGAAAATATAATTTTAGAAATTTTGAAAAATCTAAATAGTAAGACTAAGATCCTAATTATTTCTCATATCTTATGGAACTTTGGATATAAAATTCCTTTAAAACAAATTTCTATCGAATTAAAAAATAATCGAGAAGATTCTTATTTACTTGTTGATGGTGCTCAAACCTTTGGGCACATAAATATTGAAAAAGAAGTTTTTTATTCTGATTTATATTCAATCACTTCTCATAAATGGGCATGTGGACCAGAAGGACTTGGAGCCATTTATGTCTCAGATAGATTTATTCATGAAACAGATCCAACAATAATTGGTTGGAGATCATTAAAAAAAGAACAAGGCATTTATGAGCCTTCAGATAATCTTTTTCATGATGATGCAAGGAAATTTGAAATAGCTACTTCTTGTATTCCTTTACTTGCTGGGCTCCGGAATTCTTTAGATCTTTTGGATAAAGACTGCCACGAAAAAGAAAAAAACAAAAATATCAAAAAATTAAGTGGAAAACTTTGGGATGAATTAAATCAATCAAAGGGTGTTGAATTAGTTTTAGAAAAAAAATATTTAAATGGGATTGTTAGTTTTAATATCGAAAATATTAAAGATAAGGATAATTTTGTAAAGAAACTTGGAGAAAAGAAAATTTGGATTAGAATTTTAGAAGATCCAAAATGGTTTAGAGCATGCGTACATCAAATGACTACAGAAGCTGAGATTGATTTACTTGCTAGAGAAATAAAAAAAATATTGACTTAAAGATCTATTGATATAAAAAAAATTTAGTTTACCAAGGTATCTCCGAGTTGTCCCATGCAATAAATTTTCCTGTAGATTCTGGTGATTGATTTTTAATAATATTGATCAAGAATTGGGAGGATTTTTCTTTACTAAATAATTTATGTTCTGGAACAAATTTATGAAAAGGTCTAGATAAATCAGTATCTACTGTTCCTGGATGAAGCAATGTGATAGTAGCCTTTGGGAAACGTCTAGCCCATTCAATACTTAAAGATTTAAAAAACTGATTTTGCGCAGATTTTGCAGCCCTATATGAATACCAACCTCCAGTTTGATTATCTCTAATGCTACCAACTCTTGCACTTATACTTGCAAAATTAAAATCAAAATCTTTTGGTATAAATTCTTCAATCGCTTTAGCTAATAAAATAGGAGAAAAGGCATTTATTGAAAAACTTTCCATCATATTTTTTTTATCAAGATGTTGTAATCTTTTTTCTGGTTGAAGAGAATCACTATGAAGTCTACCTGTAGCATTAACAACTAGCCTTAATTTTGAAGGATGATTTGATATTTTATTTTTCAACTGCAAAAGGGATTGAGAATCCTCTATATCTAATTCCCAAAAAGGATTAAATTCACTTTTTCTTCCACACAAAACAACATCTAAATCTTTTTCACTTTCATTCAGATCTTTAGCTAGTTGTGTTCCAATTCCACCTGCGCCTACAACTAAGGCTAAGCCTTTCATTTTATTAAAAATAACTCCACTGATTCTAAGAAACTTTTCTTGTGATTTGCGTAAAGATCTTTCTTATTTGATTAGGAAATTTTATTGAGATTTATTTTTTCTTTTAATAATTTATAAGCTATTTTTCTATCATCAAAATTAATAACTTTATCATTGAGAATTTGGTAGTCTTCATGTCCTTTTCCTGCAATTAAAACAATATCTTTTTTATTGGCAAATTTAATAGATTCATTTATTGCTTTAAATCTATCAATTTCAATTGTTATTTTTTCTCTTTTTTTTATACCCATCAAAATATCATTTACTATCTTTTGGGGTTCTTCTGATCTTGGATTATCTGAAGTTATAAAAAGTTGATCAGACAACTCTTCAGCTATTGATCCCATTAAAGGCCTTTTACTACGATCACGATCTCCGCCACAGCCAAAAACAGTTATTAGTTTCCCTTCGCAAAGTTTTTTAATTGATTGCAAAACTTTTTTTAATCCATCAGGAGTGTGGGCATAATCAACAATTACTGTTGGAAGAGATCTTGAAACGTCATTATTATCAATTTGTATTTTCTCCATTCTCCCAGGAGCACCAGGGAAAGATTGTATTAACTTTGATAAATCTTTTAAAGAAAAATTCAGTTTATACAAAATTGTTATTGCTTGAATCGCATTCATTAAATTAAATTCACCAACAAGTGGAACAAAAAGTTGAATTTTTTCCCTAGGTGTATGAAAAATACAGGTGGAACCACTTTCAGTGAATTTTTTATCTGTTACGAAAAAAAAATCATCTTTTTCAAATTCACTTTCAGTAATCTTTGTAGAGACTAATAAAGATCTTTTTTCAAGATCAGATGATAATTTAGATATCCAATGGTCATCATGATTTAATACACAAATCCCATCTTTTTCTTTTAAGTAAGGTGGGAAAAATAATTTTCTTTTTGTTTGAAAATATGATTCCATATCTGAGTGATAATCAAGATGATCTTGAGTTAAATTAGTAAAAATAGCCGCCTCAAATTCGCATCCTGATATCCTGTTTTGAGCAATAGAATGAGAACTTACCTCTAATATCGCGAATTCAGATTCTGCCTCAACAGCAGCATTTAATTTCTTTTGGAGTTTATCGGCGAAATCAGTTGTATGAAGAGCCACTTCTGAAAAGCCAGGCCATCTATTGAGCAAGGTCCCAAATAATGCTGTCTTTTTCCCTAATTTTTTTAAAAGATATTCCAATAAAAAAGTAATTGTCGTTTTTCCATTTGTACCCGTAACACCAATAAGTTTAAGTTTTCTTGAAGGCCTATTCCAAAACTCAGCGACTATTTGACCAAAAATATAATCTAAATTATCCTCTATAACCAAAATCCTTTCTCGATCAATAGATCCAATTTTCTCTTTTGCAGCAGGCCCAATAATGGCAGCCTCTGCACCATTTTCAATTGCCTCAATACAATATTTTCCTCCATCAACATTTAAACCAGGCATACCTAAAAATAAAGTTCCTTTATGTACTTCTCTAGAGTTAAAAGAAATATTATTGATTTCATGATCGATTAAATCTAATGAAGGAATAATTCCTACCAAATCTAAAAGTTTATGTAATTTTATAGATCTCATATGAAAAATTATTTCTCCAGAATGGTACTAATATTTTTTTGAAACCAATTCTTTAATTGATCATCTTTTAATCTTGGAGAAATGCGAGGCAATTCTATAATCTCCTCGGACCTAATTCCTTCAACAGCAATAACAGGTACTTCATAATCATATTTTTTATATTTATCTTTATATAAATCGACCCTATCAATATCAACTTCTTTCAGCTCCTCCAGATTAGGGAATAACTCATTAAGATTTATTTTTGCCAGTTTATTTTTTAATGAATCACAAAGGCAACATCCCTGCCTAACAAAAATAAATATTTTCATTCATTTAGTCAGGCACAGGGTCACATCCACAGGGAGTTAAAGGATGACATCTGCTTAATCTTCTTAAAGTTAACCACCCTCCCTTCCAAGGACCATGTCTAGTAATTGCCTCATATCCATAAGAGCTGCAACTTGGAATAAATCTACATCTTGGTCCGAAAAAAGGAGAAAACCACTTTTGATAGAACGAAATCATAAAAAGAAGTATAGAAGTAATTAATTTATTAATAGTTTTGAACACTTTAATGATGTAAAATAATATTTCAGTAGTAATTAGTTTAATTGAATTTAATCAATTATCCAATTTATTGCAAATTTCTATTTAATTTAAAATTATGTCAAGATACCGCGGCCCCAGATTAAGGGTTACGCGTCGCTTGGGAGAACTACCAGGTCTCACCAGGAAAGCTTCAAAGAAGTCTAATCCTCCAGGTCAGCACGGCCAAGCCCGTCGCAAGCGATCAGAATATGCTATTCGTCTAGAAGAAAAGCAGAAACTTAGGTTTAATTATGGAGTTTCTGAAAAACAACTAGTACGTTATGTGAAAAAAGCTAGAGCTCAAGATGGATCTACAGGTACTAACCTACTAAGACTTTTAGAAAACAGACTTGATAATGTTTGTTTTAGATTAGGTTTTGGAGGTACCATTCCAGGCTCAAGACAATTAGTAAATCATGGCCATGTAACCGTTAATGGAAAGATTCTTGATATTGCTGGTTATCAATGCAAATCAGGCGATTTAATCGGAATTAAAGAAAACAAAGCAAGCAAAAAACTTGTTGAAGGTAATATAGAATTCCCTGGCTTAGCAAATGTTCCACCTCATCTTGATTTAGACAAGCCTAAATTAACGGGAAAAATAAATGGGCAATGCGATAGAGAGTGGGTGGCTCTTGAAATAAACGAACTACTAGTTGTTGAATATTATTCAAGAAAAGTTTAATACTACTTTTCTTTGGATTATTAAATCTCTCATTTTTTAAAAGAGAGATTTAATTTTATTCTTATTGTTAAAAATAATGGGAAATAAGGAAAATAATATAAAAAAGCCAGGTTTTAAGACCTTATCTATTCATCATGGGGAAACATTTGCAGAAGAAACTGGATGCGTTATGCCTCCTATTTTTTCTACATCTACTTTCAAACATGGAAATAAAGATAATTTCGACTACACCAGATCAGGCAATCCAAACTTTAGAATTCTAGAAAACATCCTTAAATCAATAGAAGATTCTAAATACTGTACAGTTTTTGGATCTGGAATTAGCGCAGTAACTGCAATTTCATCAACACTAAAATCAGGTGACAAGATACTCTGCGAGTCAAATCTCTATGGTTGTACAGTGAGGATGTTCGAAAAAATTTTCAAGAAATTTGGACTAGAAGTTTTATACACAGATTTTACAAACGAAAATAATATCAAAAAGATTTCAAACTTCGAGCCAACTTTGATATGGCTAGAAAGTCCAACTAATCCACTTTTGAAGGTACTTGATATTAAGGCGATTTGTGATGAAGCGAATAAACTCGAAATACCAGTAGTTGTAGACAACACATTTTCTACAGCGCTTATTCAAAAACCATTGGACCTTGGTGCAACACTATCGGTTGTAAGCACCACAAAATTCATTAATGGACATAGTGACGCACTTGGCGGAGCAGTACTGACAAATAATGAGGAATGGAATAGTAAGATGCTTTTCTCTCAAAAAGCTCTCGGGCTTCAACCATCTCCTTTTGATAGTTGGCTCATTACGAGAGGAGTAAAAACTCTTCCTTTAAGAATCGAACAACAAACTAAAAATGCTGAATTTATTTCTGAAGAATTAGGTAATCATAAAATAATTAGTAAAGTAATTTACCCTTTTAATCAAGAACATCCGCAATTTAATTTAGCAAAATCGCAAATGAAATCTGGAGGTTCAATGATCACCCTAAAATTAAATTTAAATAAAGAGGATACTTTTAAATTTTGCAAATCTCTCAAATATTTCTCTCTAGCAGAAAGCCTTGGAGGAGTTGAAAGTTTAATTTGTCACCCTGCAACGATGACTCATGCTTCTGTTGATGACAAAACAAAAAATCTGCTAGGGATAGATGATGCTCTTGTGAGATTATCAATTGGATGTGAAGATACAAACGATTTAATCTCGGACATTTTATTTGCTTTAAATAAATTCTGAAAATTGAGAGATTTACTTAAAAAACCTATATGGAAAAATTTAGAGTTGGGATATGCAATTCCTGATAGTATTCATGCCGTTTCTGTAGCATTGCCAACTTGGAATGATGTAATAAATTATGAGGAAAAAGATCAAGAATGCATGAATTTATTGAAGTCCATTTACCCACGATTCGGGCTAAACCCCATAGTGAAAAGATTATGCGAAAAAGTAAAAAAGCAAAATTACTACAACAATAAAAGTATCTGGCCATATCCGAATGAAAGCATAGCTTTTAAAGCTAAAAAATACATTGATAGAAATACTTCTGAACAATTCTCGTTAATAGAAAAAAGAGATAATTTAGCTTTCTTAATAACTGAAAAAGAAGGAAGTATTTATGCAAAATATTTTTGGCAACATACTGGTCTTGGTCTATCTTCAAGAGCTGCTGCTATAGAACTAGGTCTTGAAGATTGCCCTCCAAAATCTTACGTGAATGAATGTTCTCAAAAAATAAAAAATAGAATTTCTAAATCTACAAAAATCAACTCTAATGATATTCACTTAACTTCATCTGGAATGTCTGCATTGCATACATCATTAGAAATAATATATAAATTATTTCCAGCTAAACCAACACTCCAAATTGGTTTTCCATATGTAGATGTACTTAAATTACCAATGAATATATTTCATGGAGCCAAGTTAATTACAGAAGAAAATTGCGAGGATATTGAATTAGAAATCAAAAGCATAAATCCATCAGCATTAATTATTGAACTACCGAGTAATCCAATGCTCAAATGTGTAAACATTAAAAAAATTTCAAAAATAGCAAAAAAGTTAAATATTCCCTTAATTGTTGACGATACAATTGGTTCAAATTTAAATATAAATTCTCTAGAAAATGCAGATATAGTTTTTACTTCACTTACAAAAATTTTTTCAGGTAGTGGTGATATTCTTGCCGGATCATTAATACTAAATCCAAAAAGCAAATGGATTGATCAATTTAGAAATGCATTAAACGAGATTAATCTTCCAACACTTTCTGATGGAGATACAGTTTATCTAGAGAAAGTTAGTAGAGATGTAGATCAAAGAGTTTTTGAACAAAATAAAGCATGTTTAGAATTAAAAAAAAAATTAGAGACCCATAGCGAGATTAAAAATATTTTCCATCCTGAAAATTGTCCAAATTTTAATTCTTTACTTACTTCTGATGGAGGATACGGTTGCTTATTATCATTTGAATTAAATGGAGGATTGAACAAAGCTAAGAAATTTTATAATTCTCTACAAGTATCTAAAGGACCTAGTTTAGGTACAAAATTTACTCTAGTTTGTCCTTATGTTTTACTAGCTCATTATGACGAGTTGGATTGGGCTGAAAGTTTTGGTATACCCTCGCACCTTATTAGAGTATCAGTTGGATTAGAAGACCAAGATCAATTGTGGAAAAGCTTTTCTGAAGCACTAAATAATTTCTAAATTCCTAGTATTTACCGTATAGAAACTTATATACTCTTTTTCTGAATAATAGTTAGTATTAATATATATTTTCTCAATATATAAATGGCAAAAATTTATGAGGACAACAGTTTTGCTATTGGAAACACTCCATTAGTAAAATTAAAATCAGTTACTAAAAATGCGAAAGCTACAGTACTTGCAAAAATTGAAGGTAGAAACCCCGCTTATAGTGTCAAATGTAGGATTGGCGCAAACATGATCTGGGATGCAGAGAAAAGTGGGAAACTTACAAAAGACAAAACTATTGTTGAACCAACTTCTGGAAATACAGGAATTGCTCTAGCTTTTACTGCTTCAGCAAGAGGTTATAAACTCATCCTTACAATGCCAGAATCCATGTCAATTGAAAGAAGAAGGGTTATGGCAGTGTTGGGTGCTGAAATTGTTTTAACAGAGGCATCTAAAGGTATGCCTGGAGCAATAGCTAAGGCTAAAGAAATTGCAGAAAGTAATCCTTCTCAATATTTCATGCCAGGTCAATTTGATAATCCAGCAAACCCTGAAATTCATTTCAAAACTACTGGACCTGAAATCTGGGATGATTGCGATGGTGAAATTGATGTTTTAGTTGCAGGGGTTGGAACTGGCGGCACAATTACAGGAGTTTCAAGATACATTAAGCAAGAGAAGGGCAAAAATATTACTTCTGTAGCTGTAGAACCCTCACATAGTCCTGTTATTACACAGACAATGAATGGAGAAGAGGTTAAATCTGGACCACATAAAATTCAAGGAATTGGAGCAGGATTTATTCCTAAGAACCTTGACTTGTCAATTGTTGATAAGGTTGAACAGGTAACAAATGACGAGTCAATCGAGATGGCTCTAAGATTAGCAAAAGAAGAAGGTCTATTAGTTGGAATATCTTGTGGAGCTGCTGCTGCTGCTGCTGTTAGATTAGCTGAACAAGATGAATATGCGGGAAAAACTATTGTAGTTGTCCTACCTGATTTAGCAGAGAGATATTTATCATCAATTATGTTTACTGAAGTTCCAAGCGGAATCATTCAAGAACCAGTCAAAGCCTAAATCTATTTTTTCTCCAGTAATGAATCTGGCGAAATATACATAGCATCGCCATAAGAGAAAAATCTAAATTTTTCTCTTATGGCTTTTTTATACAAATCTAATAATCTTTCTCTACCAATCATTGCACTTACTAATAGTAATAATGAACTTTTAGGAAGATGAAAATTAGTTAATAATCCATCAACTACCTTAAATTTATAACCTGGCTTAATTACTAAATCCACGTATTTCGCTATGGGAATAAAGTCATTAATTTCGTGAGAATAACAACTTTCAAGAGCTCTTACGCTAGTTGTACCAATAGCAATTATTTTTCTATCTGTTTTCTTTATTCTTTTTATTCCCTCTACTACTTCCTTATTAACACTTACCCATTCTTTATGAAGTTTTAAGTTACTTAAATCTTCTTGATCAATTGGTTTGAATGTTCCATAACCCACGTGCAAAGTTATCGGTAAGATTATTACTCCTTTTTTTTTTAGATTGGAAATAAGACTTTTGCTTAAGTGTAAACCAGCTGTTGGTGCAGCAACTGCCCCCGGATTAGTTGCATACTCAGTTTGATAACTTTTCTTATGAAAAGATTCTTCTTCGGAATTTTTTATATAAGGAGGGAGTGGGATTTCCCCGAATTTATCAAGAAGTTCATTCATTGAATTGAGACAAGTTATATTTTCCGGAAATTTAATAAATCTCCCTCCAGTTTCTTCATCAACTCCATCAACAATCAAATTAATATCTTGTGCTAAAGGAGATTTTAATTTTAATTTTCTATTTATTTTTAACTTTTTCGCTGGCTTTGCCAAACATAACCAAACACATTCATGGGATCTTTCTAAAACTAATAATTCGACTAATGTCTTATTTTCTAATTCAACCTTTAACCTAGCTTTCATTACTTTAGTATTGTTTACAACTACAAGATCGCCTTCTCTAAATTCATCTAAAAGATTCTTGGTAAATTTATTAGTTAAGCAGTCTTCTTCTAAAACACTATTTCTAACTATCATCAATCTTGATTCATGCCTAATTGCAGAAGGTTTACTAGCAATTAATGAAGGATCAAGTAAATAATCATAAGCTTCAAGCTTATAATCTCTTTCTTCATTATTAATTTGAGCAATCAATTAAATTTAGGAGACAAGAGTCTCTGGCTCATCTTCAATTAGGGAAGCCAAGTCTTTTAAGAATGAAGCTCCATCAGCTCCATAGATCACTCTATGATCAGCTGTTAGATTTACTTGCATTATTTTTTTAACAGATATTGAACCATCACTATTAGCAACAACGGTTGGTTTCGATGATGCTATGGCTAAAATAGCACCGGTACCTGGAGGAAGAATTGCGTCAAATCTATCAACTCCAAACATCCCAAGGTTAGATAAAGTGAAGGTTCCAGTTGAGTATTCATCAGGTTCTAATTGTTTTGATCTTGATCTTTTTACGAGATCTTTCCATTCCCTAGACAATTCAAATAAATCAGTATTGCATGGTTCTTTTAAAACTGGAGTTATTAGTCCACCATCTTCCATCGCAACAGCAACAGCAATATTTATATTTTCTGGATAAGAAATTCCATTTTCTGAAAAACTTGAGTTAACTTGAGGATGTTTCTTTAGTGTCTTTGCAACTGCCTTTACTAGTAAAGCAGTCATAGTCACTCCGTTCTGTTTTACTTTTTTGTAGAAATTATCTAATTTATCTGTGTTGATGGAGTATCCCACCCTAAAACATGGCACATCTAAACTAGATTCCATATTTTTATTTACCGCTTTTTGAAGAGTATTAAATTGAATTGTTTCTCCAGGATTACCAAAACTATTTCCTGAAGTTTCTGGTTTACTTTCAACTCCCAAATTTGAACCAGAAATACTTGCAGGAGAACCACCTTCTCCTATCCATGGTATAGAAACAGGTTGGCCATTAGCTTTTAAAATATCATCGGCTTGAATCCTTCCGTGCGGACCAGATCCATGAACTTTTGCTAAATCAACACCCATTTGAGAGGCTAGTTTTTTAGCTCTTGGAGATGCAATTATCCTCGAAGAAACATAATTTGTAGCGGCATTAATTTGATCGCTATTAAAAGATGGGGCTGCTTTTTCACTCTTTAATACGACTTCTTGTGCTTCTTTTTTGATATTTTCAGTCTGGGCTACTGGTTTTTCTTCAGTTTTATTGCTTACCAATTCAAGTTGGTCTGAAGTAGAAACTTCGGGTTGACTTCCTTTATTTTGTTCTTGAACAGAAGCTATCTCATCCTCATTTTCTACAATAAGACCTATAGTTTCTCCAACAGGTGCAGTGCTGCCGGCAGGCATTAAAACTGCTGCAAGATATCCATCTTGAAAAGATTCAACATCCATATCTGCCTTATCAGATTCAACAACCAAGACAGATTCGCCTCTTTCAACCTTATCTCCCGGATTTTTCAACCATTCCACAATCTTGCCCTCCGTCATAGTAGAACTCAAGGCAGGCATGAATATTTCGTGAGACATAAGAAAATTGTTATTGCATAAGTTTTAAGGGATTTTTACCAAACTTTCAAAAGTTTTTATAATTAAGAACCCTTATAACTCTTGATCTAATTATACGAAATCATGTTCACAGTGGGAACTCTTAAAACTTAAGAAAGTAATAATTTAGATCGATTAGAATTTAAAACTTTTCGCAATAAAGATTTACTTTTTTTTATCAAAATACTAAATCTTTCTTATTTAATTATTATCTATAGATTGAATAACTCCATCTTTAACAGTAAGTGAGACTTGCATTTTTTCAATAAGATTGTCGCCCACAGTGACATCACAGAAACTATCCACTTGTCCTTGATCAACAATTTCGTCCATTTTTAATTCGCGAACTTGACTCTGTTGTTGAAGTAGGTTTCTTTTTTGTTCTTCAATTTCATTTCGTTTTGCTGCAACTTGTTGTTGCACCTGACTAACCTGTTCTTGAACTCTTGGATCTAGAGGATTTACCGATTGGGATCTTATATTATTTACTATTTGCTGCCCCTCCTGCTCAAGTTGAGATAATTGCTGGTCAATGTTTGAAATTGCTTTACTTAATTCTTTTTCAGCATCTTCCTTCCAAGTTGGTGTAACTACAGCTTTAATAGTTATTGAGCGCTTTATAGATATTGAGTTTTTTGTTTCCATAAAAAATTAAATTACCTTTTTAATATAGATAGAACAAATCAAATTTTCTTACTAAATTTGTTTTCATACATATTTTCTATTTGTAATGAATACTTTTTTTCTATTTCTTTTCTTTTTTGTTTAAGAGTTTGTGTTAACAAGCCATTTTCTAAAGTGAAGGCATCAACAAAATAACAATCTAATATTTGTTCTTCTGATCTTGCTCCTAATCGACTTTTAAGCAAATTATTAATTTGTGATTTAAAAAATGTACCAATATTTTTATTCAGGTTTAATTGCGAAAGGTCTTCTTCCAAAAACTTGTTTTTAACCAATTCGACATTAGGCACTACAAGGGCTGTTAAACATTTCTTGTCTTGTCCTACAAGTTGAATCTGATTAATAAATTCAGAACTAAGGATTTCGGTCTCAAGCGGATTCGGTTCTATATTTTCACCACTTGATAGCACTATTGTATCCTTGGCTCTTCCTGTTATAAAAAGAGAACCATTTGGTATTAGGAAACCTAAATCACCAGTATCAAACCAACCATCCTTGGATAAAACATCTTTTGTAGCTAATTCATTATTAAGATAACCTTTCATTACTTGTGGTCCTTTAACAAGAATTTTTCCGACTTCTCTGAACTTCAGAATCTTTTTTTTGTCATCATTTACTATTTTAATTTCAGTAAATGCTAGAGGCTGACCGGATGATCCTCTAACATTTAATTCTCTTCTCCTACACGTTAATACTGGACTAGTTTCTGTGAGGCCATATCCCACCAAAACATCTACACCTAAAGATTCAAAAAAAAGATCCACATGTTCTGGCAATGCCCCTCCGCCGTTAATAGGAAATTTCAGTTTTTCTCCGCATAGTTGTCTAAGAATATTCGGCCATAAAAAAATAGTAGACAATTTATGTAAAGGATATCGACAAATAACAGAACCCAGTAAGGGGATTTTTGATTTAAAAGTTATTTGATTGATATCTAAATTTCTTATCTTTCTTAGACTTCTTTTGAAAACTGAACTATTACTTATCAAAAACTTAATAAGTTTTTGCTTTTTGGAAGGCATTTTTTTCAACGCCTGAAAAAAACCATCATGTATTGCCTCCCATAGTCTTGGTACAGTAGCCATGACAACAGGTTTAATTTGTGTAATATCATCTTTCAGAAATTTTGGAATTGTATAGTATTGAGAACAACCACATGAAAAAAAGAAGTATTCAGCACTCCTCTCATAAGAATGCCAGATAGGCAACACGCTTAATACAGAGGTCCCAGGTTCTGGATCAGCGATATAGGCTAAATTGATTATTTGATGTAAAAAATTTGCATGAGTCAAGGGGACACCTTTAGGTTTTCCTGTTGTACCAGAAGTGTAAAGAATAGTAGCGACGTCATCAATTTCTGGATTAAATCTTTCGAAATTATTATTTTGTGAATTTTCTTTTTCTACTGAACTTATAAATTCACTCCAACTTATTAAACTTTCAAATTGTTCATCTTCTAAATTGATTATAAATTTCAGTCTTTTTTTTAATTCTTCTTTGTTGTTTAACTTTAACCAAATCTCCTTAGATTGAACTATTAGACCTACTGAATTAGAGTGCTCAATAATATAGTCTAATTCTACTGAAGGAGAATTAATACCTCTCACTGCATTTATAGCTCCTAAACGCATTAAGCCTTGATCAACTACTAGCCATCTTGGAGAATTTTCAGATATTACAGTAACTACATCCCCCTTTAATAAACCATAATTTTTAAAAGAAAAAGAGACTTTTGTTATTAAATCAGCCAGCTCAGAATAAGAAATTTTTTCTTTGTATTTCCCTCTTAAATCGCAAACAGCTAAAGTATCACCACATTTGAATTTTAATTTTTCCCAAATTTGATCTATATGATGAAGGTTCTTAATAAAATCTCTATTTTTAGCAAATTTATCTTTTTTAGAAAGAGGTTTGGCTGAAGGCCAGTATGCTAATTCACCCATATTAAATTGATTTTGAAATTTTAATTTCTATTTTGATACAAAATCAAAATTAAATTCTTCCTGAATGATTTTTTTAACAATTCTCTTGACTTCTTGAATATTTAAATTTTTGTTGTAATCAATCATATTTGCCATAAGACAATTTTCGATCCCGCAAGGAACAATTTTATTAAAGTTTTCTAATTCGCAGTCAATATTGATTGAAAATCCATTTATTGTAATCCATCTTTTACAACCAATTCCAATTGAAGCAATTTTCTTATTTCCTATCCACACACCAGTGAAACCCTCTCTTGAATGACAATTTATATTAAAAGTTCCAAGAATTTTTATAATAATTTCTTCAATTTTTCTTAAATACCAATTTAAATCTTTATTAAAATTTTTCAAATCTAAAACCAAGTAAGTTACTAATTGTCCAGGCATATGACAAGTAACCTCACCACCTCTATTAATCTTAAAAACATCATATTTATCATCATCCAAAGAAAATAGTAAATTATCGTAATTAGATCCTCTACCTAACGTATAACAGAGTTGATGCTCCCCTATCCAAATAAAGTCAGGGTTAGAATTATTTAAAATCAATGCCTCCTGATATTCTTTTTGTAATTTATAAACATCATTAAAAGAAGAAATATTATCAGGTTGTTTAATTATTGCTGTTCTATTTTCCATATTTAAGTAGATTTAGAAAGTAAGTAAATATTTTTAGATTTGTTATGAAAATTTTAATCCATGGAAAGAATCTTGAGCTCACTGGAGCATTAAAAGAATATACTGAAGCAAAGATAGAAAAAGCAACGCATCACTATAAGGATATCGTTAAAGAAGCTGACATACACCTTTCAATTGAAAAGAACCCAAGAGTCTCGTTCCAAACTGCAGAAGTTACTATTTTTGCAAATGGCACCGTAATTAGAGCTGAAGAAAAAACTGAAAATTTATACTCAAGCATTGATTTAGTTTCAAATAAACTTTGTAGAAAATTACGTAAATATAAAGAAAGAAACAATAAAACAATTCATAATAAACAATTTAAAAATAAAGATTCTTTACCAATTGAAAGTATGGAATCAAGTTTTTTAGATAAAGATTTATTTGAAGAAGGAACTGAAGCAAGTCTGCCTGAACCATCTATTAAAAATAAATACTTTGAAATGACTCCAATTTCATCAGAAGAAGCAAGAAAACAATTAGATCTAATTGATCATGATTTTTATGTTTTTCGAAACAAGAAAAATAATGAACTTCAAGTTTTATACAAAAGGAATCATGGAGGTTATGGACTGATTCAATCTAAATAAGTTTTAAATGCCCAATATTGAATATGAATTAAACGAGAAAATTCATGCGATCATTATTAACCCTTATCTATCCTGGGAAGATTTCTGTGTGAATTGCGATTTAATAAGAAAATATAATATCAAAAATATTTCTACTTCACTAAATTATTTAACTGATCTTAAAAACTGTTTGGGTAATTACAGTGCGGATATAAACGCACTTATTTCTTACCCTTTAGCAGATTTACCAGTTTCATGTATTGAAGAATTAGTTTGTTTTGCAAAAGATAAGGGTGCAAAAGGAATTGAATATATCCCAAACTTTATCAATTTATCCAAAAGAAATTTAGAAACTTTTGCTGCTGAAATTGAGCAAGTTAAATTATCTGGATTACCAGTTTCAATAATCATAAATAAATCAAAACTAAAAGAAGAAGTTTTTATTAATGCGATAGAAATATGTTTGGAATTAGGAATAAAAAATTTTCAATTCGGGGACGGGTTTGGATCTCCTCTTACATCTTATGATGTCCCCGACATACTAAAAATAACAGGCTCACAAAATCAAATCAAAGTTGTAGGTGGCATAAAAAAACTGACGCAAGTTATTGATTTGTTTGATAATGGAATTAGTTGCGTGGGAACTTCCAATTTTTGTGAGATTTTTGAAGAAGTAAACTTTATTTAAATGTCTGGTGCAGGTGAGTGTAGACTAAAAGGTCTATGTATTAAAGCTTCTCCATTAGGCGAGAATGATAGATTGATAACTATCCTCACCGATGAGCAAGGGATTGTTAGATTAGCGGTACCTGGTGCTAGGCGTCCTAAAAGTAGTCTTGCGGCAGCTACTCCTTTAACATATTTAAGTCTGCAAATTTTTGGGAAAAGGAATCTTAAATCTGTACGTCAAATTAAAATATTAAAAAGCTATTCTGGTCTAGGGAAAAATATTGAATGTCTTGCAGCCGCACAAGCAATAACTGAATTAACATTTTTATTAGTAGGTAATAATGACAAGCAACAAGACTATTTATCTTGCGTTCTGGCACATCTTGATAGGATTTATTTATATAAAGAGTCTCAAGAAGGAGATATTAAAATGCTCTCAATGAGTATTCAATCTTTAATCCATCTACTAGCCATAGGGGGTATTAATTTACCAATTCATCATTGTTGTAAAACTGGAGAACCTATTATTCCACCTTTAGGAAATTGGGAATGGAGTTGTTATTATTTGCCAAGTGAAGGGTTTTCATCCATAGAAGATCCTCAAAGTAATCTAAAAATAAATGCATCTGAAGTTGCTCTATTACAGAGACTTCTTTTCCCAGAATTACCAATAAAATCTAATGGAGAGCTGTTGGGTCCAAAAAAAGTCTGGCTTAAAATATTATTCATTATTGAGACTTGGATCTCTACTCAATTAGAGAAGGATCTATCTTCACTAAAAATGTTGAGAGAAATATATATTTAGCATTTTCATGAAGCATAAAAAAATTTAAAAAATATGATCATGGCGCCTTTGGCTGTTAACTTAATAAATAGTTAATTCAATTAATGTGGTTCATATTGCCTGGTTAGGAAAAAAATCCCCTTTTTGTGGAAATGTAACTTACGGTAATTCAACGACTAAGGAATTAAAGGCCAAAGGGCATAAAATTAGTTTTATTCATTTCGACAATCCCTCTAGTTCAAATTCATCAAACCCATTATTTCTTGCAAATGATCCTGACGTAAGTCTACCATATTTAATTAAATCTCAAGTTTATACAATACCCTCGCCCAGGGCAGAAAAAGAACTTAGGCTATCATTGGAAAGATTAAAACCTGACATAGTACATGCAAGCCTAACTTTATCTCCTTTAGACTTTAGACTTCCAGAACTTTGTAATGAAATTAATGTTCCTCTTATAGGAACATTTCATCCACCATTTGATGCAAAAAATAGAAATCTAACTGCGAGCACTCAACAATTAACATATCAACTTTATGCTCCCTCTTTAGCAAAGTTCGATAAAATAATTATTTTTTCTGAACCTCAAAAAAATGTTCTTGAGAAATTAGGAGTACCTAAAGAAAAACAAATAATTATTCCAAACGGCGTTGATGAAAATATTTGGAAACCTTTTTGCGAAAAAAGTAAAAAATATGATCAGGTAAAAAACAAACTTGGAAACGAAAGAATCTTTTTATATATGGGAAGGATTGCAAATGAGAAAAATATCGAGGCACTTTTACGTTCTTGGCGCCAAACAAAAACTCAAAATTGCAAATTAGTTATTGTTGGGGATGGACCAATGAAGCCAACACTTGAAAATAGTTTTTCCAACCTTGGTAATGAGAAATTAATTTGGTGGGGTGCCGAATTAGATTTAGAAACTAGGATAGCAATAATGCAAATAGCAGAAGTATTTTTCTTACCAAGCTTAGTAGAAGGTTTATCATTATCACTTTTAGAGGCAATGTCTGCTGGTACTGCTTGTGTAGCTACAGATGCCGGAGCTGATGGCGAAGTTTTAGATAACGGAGCAGGAATAGTAATTTCGACTGATAATGTGGCTGCACAATTAAAAACTATAATCCCAATTCTTGTAGAACACCCTTCATTTACAAAAGATCTTGGAGAAAAAGCTAGAGAACGTATACTTGAGAGATACACAATTGCTAAAAATATAAATTCACTTGAAAAAGTTTATATGAACTTAAAAGATAATTGAAAAACCTAACGAAACTCTTTACTTCGATTACTAGCTGAAACTATTGATTCAATTAATGCTGACCGCACACTCTTTTTTTCTAAAACCCTTAAAGCAGAAATTGTTGTTCCACCTGGAGAGGTTACTAAATTTTTAAGCTCAGAAGTAGTAAGTTTATTTTCCTTTATTAGACAAATAGTTCCTAATATCATTTCCATAACAAGTTCCTCTGAAATTATTTTTGGTAATCCCCCGCTTAATCCTCCATCACTTAATGCTTCTACAATTAAAGCAATAATTGCAGGACCTGATGAAGTTAAAGCTAAAAATATATCAAGGTAATCTTCAGTAAATTCATAAATTTTACTAGTATTTTCAAATAATTTTTTTGTAAATTGTTTCTGATCTTCTGTAATTTCTTCTCCCCAAGAAATCCCTGTTAAACCTTTTCCAATAGTTATTGGAATATTTGTAACCACCCTCACACATTTATGATTAGGAAACTTTTGAGAAAGTCTATTTATTGAAACCCCCGCAAGAATTGAAACTATTAAATTATCCTTGTTTTTTATATAATTGACCTCACTTATATCATTAAATTGTTGGGGTTTTATCGAAAGAAGTTTATATTCACAATCCCAAATTATTTTTGACTCTTTAGAACCTGATCTATAAACATTTATATTATGTTTATAATTTTTTTTTATATTTTCTAAACTTTTTTCTGTATTTACAACACAAAAAACATTCTCTGGTTGAATTAATTTGCTATCTAATAGAGGGCTTACTATAGCACTTGCAATATTTCCAAAACCAATAATCGCAATTTTATCAATCACAGATTAATCATGAATACGCACTTAATTTAGAATTGCCCCATGCTGGTTCAGGAGTAGTATTTTTGCCCAAACTATATTGAGGTGTGTTTTCTGTAGGAACAGAAGAAGGAGAAGCTTCTTCTGGTGAAGAACTAGTTACATTTACACAACTTGGCGCAAAAAGAAAAATACTTTCACCGACTCTTTCTTGATGTCCATCAATTGCATAGGTACCCCCAGCAATAAAATCAACCGCTCTTTGAGCTTGATCAGGATCCATCATAGTTAAATTAAGAATTACGGTTTTTCTCTCTCTTAATGCTTGTATAGCTTGAGGCATCTCATCAAAACTTCTTGGTTCCATTAAGCTTACTTCTGAGGATGAATTTGTAATTCCAGGCATACCAACCACTTTTGATGTTCTGTTGTTATTCATAAAATCGAATGGATTTGAATTTGCAAGGGCATTTGCATTCCTTGGATTTTGTTTGAAATTATTAATATCATTTAATTCATCCTCTGACGCATAATCCAACTCATCAAAATCATCATCGAGATACTCATCTCCTGCAACAACTGCCTTTAATCTAGAAATAAGTGACACCTTTTAAATCCTCTTGAAATTGATTACTAAGGTTTAAGAACCTTAAGTAATAGATTCATATTTAAATGAATAAACTACCTATACTTAAATAACGTTAGTTGAACTTTACTGCAAGTTTAAAGATAAGATTTTTATAAAAAAAATAATTAAGATCTACCTCCGAAAATCAATGATCCTAATCTTAACCAGGTTGATCCAGCGTCAATAGCTTCCTCCCAATCGCCTGACATCCCCATGGAACAATCTGGTAGCTGAAGTGAATCAGCAAGAACACGACATTTTTTGAACAAACCTGAATTTTCTTTAGAGCTAAGTCCTTTAGGATTTATAGTCATCAACCCGGTTAATGAAATATTTTTCAACTCTTGAATCTCTCTCCATTTTAATATTAAAAATTCAGGATTAAATCCTCCTTTAGTAGGGTCATCACTTAACTTAACCTGCAACATTATTAATGGATATTTCTTCTCTTCACATGAAATATGAGAAATCTTTTGCAACTTTTCAAATGAATCTACTGAGTGAATGTATTTAAAATTTTGTACTATCTTTCTTATTTTATTACTTTGTATTCTTCCAATAAAGTGCCAATTTATTTGTTTAAGGTCTTTTAAGATTAATTGTTTTTCAAACGCCTCTTGAAACTTACTTTCACCAAAATCATTCTGACCTATATTTTGAATAGTCTTGATTTCTTGACTTTTAAATCCTTTACTTACCGCAAGAATATTTACATTTGAAGGAATTTTATTTTTTATTTTTAAATAATTTGCGGGGTTCACCTTTTATAAGAAAGTTTGCGTAAATAAATTCTCCCATTTAGATAGCTCTTCAGATCCTTTTCTTCTAGCTTTTTGAAGGTTTAATTCGGCCTGATTACGGGCATCTAAATAAGGTATAACTTCAAAAAAAACTTCTCTCTGTCTAAGTTCTACCAAAAAAAACATTTTTTGAGCGTATAAAGTCGCATAAATATCTCTCCCATCATTTCCAGGAGAAACTTGGTACAACATACCAAATGTTGGATGGTTTAAATAACGCTCAGAACTCAAACCTAAATATCGTGTTATTTATAATGCACCATACAGTTTTCTAAGTAAAATTGCTATGCAAATAAAACAAATCGATAATGTATTAACAATTACATTGATACGTTTTGAAGGATTAAGAGTTCTAAATCTATTGGTTTTTATAATAATTTTTTTCTTTGAGAGTAATGAATCTGCTCCATGATCAATTCTCAGAAATATATTTTGAAATAATCTTTCCACTAAGATTAATAAAACATTAAGGGATTTCTTTAATCCTAAATTTCGAAAATTTATTGATCTAACTGAAACTGATTTAATTATATTTTGAAATTCTTCCTGCACTAAAGGAATAAAACGTAATGCAATTAATAACTGAAAAAGCCACTTACTAATTGGCAATCCAATCTTTCTTAATGGATACATAAACCAACTTAATCCCCACACAATGTCTTCCTGCAATGTGGTTAAAAGCATCAAATTCACACTATGAATAACTGTAAATATCAAAGTTGAGGTTTTTATTCCTAGTTCAAAGGCTTTTCTTGATAAGTTAAAGGGGCCAAAATCAATAAACCCTATCTTCTGCAAAGGGATTTGCAAAATATTCCATTCTTTATAACTCTCCAGTAAAACATGCAACTCGTTGGGATTTCTTAAGTAGCCATCAAGAGATTGGATATCAGAAGAGGCAAGTATTGATATACATCCAATTAATAGTGATAAAGATGAGAGAAAAAATAATGATCGCCACCATACTCTAGATGGCAATAAACTTAAAAAAGTAATTAATAGTAAAAAACCAACTAAACTCAATCTCCATATTGGACCTGCCCAAATTGGAGTGATTAAAAATATCATTACAATAATTATTTTTAATCTACTATCTATAATTCTTAGCCAACTTCTATTACCATAAACGTATTGACCAACAGAAAATTTGGTTAGCAAATTCATTAATCTTTTTGAATTAACTCAATATTTTCTCTTTCGACTTCTTTATTTAAAGCTCTTTGCTGTTTCCCTCTCCAAAGTAAAATGAGGGGTGTGCCTTCAAAGCCTAAATTTACTCTAATTTGTTTTTCAATATATCTTCTATAAGTTATTCCGAATAATTTAGGGTCATTGACAAAAAGAGTAAAAGTGGGAGGTTTGTTCTTTACTTGAGTACCGTAATAAAGCCTACCTTGCTTGCCGCTTCTCTTCGTTGGAGGACTTTTCCAACTGATTGATTCTTTAAGTACTTCATTAACTACAGATGTTGTAACTCTTCTTCTATGTTGATTAACAGCATTAAGAGCATGCTCAAAAATATTATCAACTCTTTGACCAGTTAGGGCAGATATAAAAATCATTTTTGACCAGTGTAAAAAATAAAGTTTAGATCTAAGTTCTTTTTCTACTTGATAAATTGTTGAACTATTTTTTTCTACAAGATCCCATTTATTAACAACAATTATACAAGCTCTGCCTTGTTCCTCTATGCGCCCAGCCAGCTTCTGGTCTTGATCAGTTACACCATCTATTGCATCTATAACTAAAACACAAACATCACTTCTATCTATAGATTTAAAAGCCCTATTAATACCAAAGAATTCAGTGCCATATTTAACATTTTTCTTTCTTCTAATCCCTGCAGTATCAATAATCTTCCAATAATTATCACCTTTTTTAATAAGCGTATCTATTGAATCAGTTGTCGTACCACTAATATCACTAACTATTGCTCTTTTTTCTCCACAGATTGAATTTAGCAAACTAGATTTACCAACATTAGGCCTACCAATAATTGACATCATTATCTTTTCTTCATCATACTGGATATTATTTTCAGGAAGTTCCCCAATAACGAGATCTAAAAGATCTCCAGTACCTGAACCATGAATAGCCGAAACAGGGTTAGGTTCGCCCAATCCTAATTTCCAGAACTCTGAAGCTAGGGAGATTCCTAGAGTAGTCGATTCGCATTTATTAACAGCTACAATTGTTTTACAGCTTGAGTTTCTTAACCATTTTGCTATTGACAAATCACCATCAGTAACGCCTTGATTCCCATCTACGACAAGTAAAGCGAGTGAAGCCTCTTCTAGAGCCAAGAAAACTTGTGTCCTTATTTCTGGAAGAAATTCACTATCATCATCAAAAACTAAACCTCCAGTATCAACTATTTGAAATTCCTTACCTCCCCATGAAGCATTTTGATAAGTTCTATCTCTTGTAACACCAGGTTTATCAAATACTATTGCATCATTACTTTGGCAAAGACGATTAACTAAGGTAGATTTCCCAACGTTAGGCCTTCCGATAATTGCTATTGTAGGAAGAATCAATTCTTCTCTCCAAAGAAAGTAGTATCTATTACAACTATACCTTTAATAGAATCATTTACCTTATTCAAAAAACTTATTTAATTTCTGGATCGCCAAAATGTCCTTTAACTGGATTAACAGGTGGTGAACTAAGACTCGGCATTAATCCATTATCTTTTGAAAAACAATCATTTTCAATCGCCCAATAAATCAACCAATTTACTGCTGTCGCTCTTCTAGTTCTTCTTGGATAAAGTTCATTAATCTTATAACCTTTAAAATTAAGAAAATTTTTCAATCCCTGTTTATAGTCTTTTGGAATTGATCGAGTCAAACGTACTGAGGCTGGTCGCTCTGAAATGATTTGAGGAGCTTTTTCAAATTTTTCTGACCAATAAGAAGGAGTTAATGCGCTAGAAACCCAATTATTTAAAGTTGTTTCTCTAGTATAAAAAAGTCTTTCCCAAACCAATTCACAAACAAAAACATCACTAACCCTATCTTCGAGAACAAGAAATAATAGATCCTTACATATTGGCCATGTAAATTGATTTTCAACTAAATTTTCTTTTTTATACATTAATCGAACCTTATCAAAATCAAAGAAAAATAAGGCATAAATTCCTTTTTATATTGTGATGCATATTGAATAATTTGATCAGGCATCCCAACACTTAAAGCTATTAATGTTGTTTTGATGATATCCTCTTTTTTTAAAATTTGCCTGACTAGATTCCATCTTTTTCCAACTTTCATAATGGCCAATACCGTTTTATTTGCCTTACTTTCCCTAATTAGGATTGTTAATTCAGATTCTGATGAAGGGCATTCTTTGATGATCAATGTCTCACCTTTTTTAACTAAATCAAAATCATTCAAAGCTGCTGTTGCTGACAGAGAAGAAATACCGGGTATGGTTTTGGTCATAATTTCTGGATAATTATGCTTTATTAACCTCAAAATATTAGAAGAACTTGCAAATATTGAGGTATCTCCTAGACAAAGTAAAACAACTGATTCACCATTTTTTATAAATTTCACAATTTTTTCTACTGCGTTAGACCATATTTCATCAGGATCAAAATCCTTCCTAGCCATTGGAAAGATGATAGGTATATTTTTTTTAAATTTGGTGTATTTCTTGACTATTTCTGAAGCGAAACTCTTTTTTTTATCATCTGATATTGGAAAAACTATAACTTTCGCTTTTTTTATTGCATCCACAGCAGCAATTGTTAAAAGCGATGGATCTCCAGGGCCTACACCAACGATGGTGAATGTTGGTACATGAGTTTTATATCGATTAAGTAAACTTAAGAACTTGTTTATTATCATTTTTATTTTATTAACTTTAGCTATGTACCCTTGGCAATACGAAAGTTTCAGCTAGTATTGATGACTCAATTTCAGACAGTTCCTCTAGCCTTTTGAAAGTTTGATTTTTAGAGAATTTAGTTTGCGCTAGTTTCCAATAAATTCCAAAGTGCCTTGCCTCACTCTCAAGCAAGGATGCATAAAGAACTCTAAAAGATTCTTCTCTAGAATTAAGAGCAAGCAAGCTTAATCTTTCATGACTTCTTGCTTCAATAAGTCCTGCTATTAAGAAACTATCAAGCATTCTATTGGGCTCTTCCTTTCTTATATTCTTAGACAATTCAGCTCCATATGGAGGCGGTTTTAAGGACTCAAGAGAATGTCCAAGATCCTTTAAAAAATAAAGTATTTTTTCAAAATGCTCTAATTCCTCTCTCGCTATTGGACTTAGAACTTCTGCCAGATTTGATTCTGATGGATATCTAAACATCAATTGAATAGCTACTCCTGCTGCTTTTCTTTCACAATGAGCATGGTCAATAAGAATATCAATTGGATTAGATAATGCGAGTTTGATCCACTCATCTGAGGTAAATGACGATAAATATTTAATATGAGAAGTGGGCCTTTTAAAATCGACTAGCATTTAATCCTTACTAATTAAATATCCAATGATTCCTTCAAGAGCTAAGGAATAACTTGATATGCCAAATCCACTAATAATTCCTATGGCTTTATCTGTAAGAAAAGATTCTTTACGAAAATCTTCTCTACTAAAAATATTTGAAATATGTAACTCCACAAATGGAATTTTTGATCCAATTAAAGCATCTCTAATGGAAATCGAGGTATGTGTAAATGCACCAGCGTTTATAAGAATGCCTTGGATCCTATTAACAGAATCATGAATTTTATCAACTATTTCACCTTCATGATTGCTTTGAAAACATTCAAGAAGGATTTTTTTACTTTCTGCAGATTTTGTTAAGTCTTGTTCAATATCACGCAGTGTTTTACTACCGTATATTTCAGGTTCTCTAGTGCCCAAAAGATTTAGATTTGGCCCATTTATCAATAAAATATTCATCATCAATAAAGTCTTTTCTTAACAAATGCTATCTAGAAAGAAACAAAAAAACCAAACCAATTTTACACAAAGTGTCCATTAACTGATAAGTTCAAATAGTGGGGGTCGGTGCCCGAGTGGTTAAAGGGGGCGGACTGTAAATCCGCTGGCTCTGCCTACGTTGGTTCAAATCCAACCCGGCCCACTTTAAAATTGCCCTTGTAGCTCAGCGGTAGAGCACTCCCTTGGTAAGGGAGAGGCCCCGAGTTCAATTCTCGGCAAGGGCATAGCCCAAAGCCTAACTACCGCAGGAGTTTTAAAGAATTTAGAGAGAAGAAATTATACACCCTCCAACAAGTGCTTATAAGTGAATATTAGAGAAAACTACTAACTTCACTAAGTAATTCAATGTATTCGTGTATTTCATCAGTATTCCTGGTCGCAGAACTGGTAAGAGCATTAGCCGTTAACTTTTCACCAGCAAAAGAAGGTCCCAATAATTTTCTTATAACCATCAGTCCATCACCAAGAGCAGTAACACTTCCATCTCCATCAACATCTAATACTCCTGAGTCACTTCCCACTTGAATATATTCATGTATTTCATTAGTATTCCTAGTCGCAGAACTGGTAAGAGCATTAGCCGTTAACTTTTCACCAGCGAAAGAAGGTCCCAATAATTTTCTAATAACCATCAAGCCATCACCAAGAGCAGTAACACTACCATCTCCATCAACATCAAGGTTAAAAGTTTGTTGACCTGTTAGAGGATCAATCATTTCTTCTGTTGTAAAAGATAGTGTTTTTGTATCAGTGATACCTGCGTAGGAGTTGCCAGAGACATCATCAAAAGCTGTGGCAGGAATTTGTAAGTAGTAATCAGTTTCAGAATCAAAGTCATTAGCTGGATTGATAGTGATCTGTGTTGTACCACTTCCTGTGACTTGGTCTCCTGTGACATCAATAGTTTCTAAGGTTGAATCATCAGAAGTTTTCTTAATTAAGATATTTCCAGTTTCTACATCTACAGTTTCTGAGAATGTGAGACTAATATCACTATCAATAGCAATAGCTATAGAGTTGTCAGTTGGGGAACTGCTCATTAATCTTGGAGCAATTTCATCAATATC
>QCIO01000011.1 GCA_003216635.1 Prochlorococcus sp. AG-402-L23
TCTTGAGGATGGAGATGCTTTAACTTGGGTTAGATTATCAAAAGAAGGCGATAGTGTTTTGATTGGATCAAGAACAGGAATGGCAATTCATTTCAGATTAGATATTAACGAATTAAGGCCACTTGGCAGGACTACAAGGGGTGTTAAATCTATGAATCTTAGAAAAGGAGACAATCTTGTATCTATGGATGTTTTAACATCTGATTTAGTTGATCAACTGGCTAAAAATGATGATCTTACAAAAAAATTTGACGAGATTCTTGAAGTTAACTCTTCAAAAGGTCCTTGGGTACTAATAGCCAGTGCATTTGGACTAGGTAAAAGAGTACCTGTAACTCAGTTTAGATTACAAAAAAGAGCAGGCATGGGTTTGAGAGCGATAAAATTCAGAATTAAAGATGATGTATTAGTTTGTTTGAAGGTCCTCGGAGAAGGGGAAGAATTACTTTTTGTGACTGAAAAAGGTGTAATAGTGAGAACAAACGCAGATAAAATTTCCCAACAATCTAGAGCCGCTACTGGAGTAAAATTACAAAGATTGGATGAGGGTGATCATTTATCAGAAGTTGTATTAGTTCCTCATGAACAAACAGAAGAAACAGATCAATTAAACTCAGGCAAAGAAAATTAAAAAAAACAAATTTGCTATTAGATTATATGGAAATACTTGATATTTTAATTCTAGGTTCCGGCCCTGCAGCACTATGCTTGGCGTCAGAATTAGCCAAGCAAGATCTAAATATAAAGGGGATATCAACTAAATCTCCAAATGAAAAATGGGAGAATACATACGGTATTTGGGCTTCTGAATTAGAGGAATTAGGATTAGAGTCTTTGTTATCTCATCGGTGGAATAAAACAGTTAGTTTTTTTGGAAATGGGGAGAATAAAAAGGAAGATAATCCAACAAAACATTATTACGATTATGGTTTAATAAATCAAGAAGCTTTTCAAAATGAACTTTTAAAAAAGTGTAAAGGGATTGAATGGTTGAATGAAACAGCAAAAGATATAAAAGAGAAAAATAAACTATCTGAGGTAATTTGTTTTTCAGGTCTAAGGCTAAATGCGAGGCTAGTTATTGACGCAAGTGGTCATAAAAGTAATTTTGTAAAAAGACCAGTCCAAAATAAAATCGCTCAACAAGCTGCGTATGGAATTGTCGGTAAATTTTCATCGCCACCCGTCAATAAGGAACAGTTTGTTTTAATGGATTTTCGTCCAAATCATTTAAACAATGAAGAAAAGTTATCATCTCCTTCCTTTCTCTATGCTATGGATCTTGGCAATGAAACTTTTTTTGTTGAAGAAACATCATTAGCTAGTTATCCTGCATTATCCCAAGAAAATCTCAAAAAAAGACTTTTTAAAAGACTGAATAGTAAGGGTATTGAGGTAAGTGAAATTTTACATGAAGAGAATTGCCTTTTCCCAATGAATTTACCCCTCCCATTTAAAAAACAATTTGTACTTGGATTTGGAGGGTCTGCAAGCATGGTGCATCCTGCATCAGGATACATGATCGGATCTTTATTAAGAAGAGCTCCACTACTTGCAGAAAAATTAGCAATCTTTTTAAAACAACCTCATCTAAGTTCTCTTGAACTAGCAACAAAAGGTTGGGATATCCTATGGCCTTACGAGTTAACACAAAGGCATAAACTTTACCAATATGGTTTAAGAAGATTGATGAGTTTTGACGAAAGTAGATTAAGAAGCTTTTTCTCAAATTTCTTTAGATTATCGACCAATGAATGGGTAGGTTTTCTTACTAATACACTTCCACTTCCAAAACTAATTTACGTGATGAGTAAGATGTTTATAAATTCACCTCTAAAAGTAAAATTAGGAATGCTTAAGTTAAATTAGTATTTTTTATTTTCGCCAATCATCAATATTAATATCTGGGAAAACTTTATCTTCATCCTCAATATCTTCAAGAAATTTTAAATCAATATTGGAATGATTTTTAATCATTTCAACTATTTTCCAGAACCTGAACAAGTGTCTTTCTATCCTCTCTTTTGCGAGCTCGGTTGTAGTTCCTGCCCTTAGGATAAAACTCCAATCAGAGGACTCAGAGAGAAGTAATTCTCTTGCAGCTTGCTTAAAAAGTCTTGGAGATAAATCATTATTAAAATTTTTCGAGCATAAATCAACAAAAGTTGAGCCTGCTTTTGTAATCTCTGGAACAATCCATGCATTTGCATCATTAATCCAGTAATTATGGTAACCTCCTTGTCCCCAGCTTGATGGTGATGGATCGCAAACCTGAAGATTTGGCTTTTGAAGTAAGAATTCTTTTAAATTTGTAAGATTAATTAAATATTTACTAGAGTTCTTTAAAATATTTTCAATAAAAAAAGGTCCCTCATACCACCAATGACCAAATAACTCTGCATCAAATGGAGCTACCAATAAGGGCTTAAAGGAAGAGGATAAAGTTAATTTTTCTAATTGTTTGGATCTCGCCAGAAGATAAGCATCAGCATGTTCTGCAGCCTTCTTTTTGGCTTCATTTTCTAAATAAAACGACTTTTCACCTAATGGTACCTTACTATTTGTAATTTTATGAAACTTCAAGCCTAAAGGTCTTTTAGTTGAGATACCTTTCTTTTGGAGCTTTGATATTGGTAATTCCCATCCCAAATCTTTGTGAAATTCCCTATAAACTATGTCTCCCGGGAACCCATCCTTAGCAGACCAAACGGGCAAAGTCGACTCACTATCTCTTCCAAAGAAGGCAACTCCTTTTTTCGAGCAGATTGGAGCGTACACTCCATACCTAGGCCTTGGTGTCGAATTTAGAATCCCATGACCGTCTAAGATTGCATATCTAAGTCCAGAATTAAATAGTATTTCATCTAAATTCTCATAATATGCACATTCAGGTAACCAAATACCTAAAGGCTTTGTTCCAAAAATATTTTCATGGCTCCTAATTGCTGTATTAATTTGTCCTTTAACAGTTTCAGGATTCTCCCTTAGGATTGGCAAATATCCGTGAGTAGCAGCACAAGTAAGAATATCCAAATTTCCAGAATTATTTAAAACCCTAAACTTCTCAATTAAATTTCCAGAACAATTTTGCCAATATAAGTATTTATCATTAAGATTTTTCATTAAAAATGCAGAGGCATTTTTTTCTTCTATTGGCAATTCGTATAAGAAATCATTCCTTGTTTTAATCCAGCTTGGGAAAGTTTCTTGAATTTGTTTATTATTTAGAAGTGATAATAATGTTGGAGACAAACTAACAGTAAGTTTTGTATTTTCATGATTTTCATTTTTGGAAGATTCTATTGATTGAAGTAGTGGTATGTAACATTCCAAAATCGCCTGATATAACCAATCCTCTTCTAAAGAGTTTTTTTCATTTTTTCTGACATAAGGTAGATGAGCATGTAAAACTATCGCTAACTGACCTAAAACATTTTTTTGGGGGTATTGCCCATTCATACTTTTTATAATTTATGACTTTAATTCTATAAAAAATCAAATTTAACCTTTTATAAAAGGAAGCTTTAATCCTAAAAGAATACTTTAATAATTTAAGTATTTCATTTTTTTCTTCAGAATTTTAACCAATATTGTTTAAGCTATAAAATTTCAGAAATTTTTATTGAACTAAATCTAGTCAAATTTTTTTAATTAGCTTAATATAAGTTTATGTTATTAACTCTTATGTCAAAAGATCCTGGAAGAATTTTGATATTTGATACTACTCTTCGAGATGGAGAGCAATCTCCTGGTGCAAGTTTAAATCTTGAAGAAAAACTTGCTATCGCCCATCAATTAGCAAGATTAGGGGTGGATGTAATTGAGGCTGGATTCCCTTTCGCAAGTCCAGGAGATTTCAAAGCTGTTCATAAAATTGCCAATGCCGTAGGGAAAGAAAATGGCCCTATAATATGTGGTTTAGCTAGAGCGTCTAGAGGAGATATAAAAGCATGTTACGAAGCAGTAAATCCAGCTCCAAAGAAAAGAATACATACTTTTATTGCGACAAGTGATATACATCTTAAACATAAACTTAAAAAATCCAGAAAAGATGTTCTTCAAATAGTTCCAGAAATGGTTAATTATGCAAAATCATTGGTAGACGATATTGAGTTTTCTTGTGAAGATGCCTCAAGGAGTGATCCTGATTTTTTATACGAAGTGATTCAACTAGCAATTTCTGCAGGAGCGACAACAATAAATATCCCTGATACTGTTGGATTTACAACTCCTAGTGAATTTGGCAAACTAATTGCCGATATAAATAAAAATGTTCCAAATATTGATGAGGCAGTAATCTCTGTTCATGGTCATAATGATTTGGGTTTAGCAGTAGCCAATTTTCTTGAGGCAGTAAAAAATGGAGCAAGACAACTAGAATGTACTATTAACGGAATTGGTGAAAGAGCCGGAAATGCCTCTTTAGAAGAATTAGTAATGGCACTGCATGTTAGGAAAAGTTTTTTTAATAGTTTTTTCAAAAGAAATCCAGATTCACCAACTCCTCTTACGGCTATAAGAACAGAAGAAATAACAAAAACCTCTAGACTTGTTTCCAACCTAACTGGAATGACTGTACAACCTAATAAAGCGATTGTGGGTGCAAACGCTTTTGCACATGAGTCAGGCATTCATCAGGATGGGGTTTTAAAAAACAGACTAACTTACGAAATTATCGATGCAAAAACCGTTGGTTTGAGTGATAACAAAATATCTTTGGGGAAACTTAGTGGAAGAAGTGCAGTAAGAGCAAGATTAGAAGAGATGGGATATGACTTGAGCCGAGAAGATTTAAATGATGCTTTTGCTCGTTTTAAGGATTTAGCTGACAGGAAAAGAGAAATTACTGATAGAGACTTAGAAGCAATTGTTAGTGAACAAGTTCAGCTCCCAGAAGCTAAATTTCAATTAAGTCTTGTACAAGTAAGTTGCGGTAACGCATCTAAACCTACTGCCACCATTTCGCTTCTAAACACGGAAGATAATACTGAAGATACTGCTGTTTCAATAGGCACTGGACCCGTTGATGCTGTATGCGAGGCTTTAAATAAATTAGCTAAAGTTCCTAATGAATTAATTGAATTTTCTGTTAAGTCGGTAACAGAAGGAATTGATGCTTTGGGCGAAGTAACAATAAGAATAAGAAGGGATAATAAAATATATTCTGGTCATTCTGCTGATACGGATGTTGTAGTTGCTGCAGCGAATGCTTACGTTAATGCTTTAAATAGACTTGTATTTTCTGAGAAAAAAAATTCAATTCATCCACAATTTGATAATTTAGAAAATTCTGATAATACATTTCTATCTAATCCTGCAAATTAAATTATTTCTTAGGATTATTAAGTAGCATTAAAAAATAGTCTCTTAATACTGTAGATTGAATTAATAGTTAAAGCGGTAAATAATGAGAGAAAGGTTACTTGGATATTGGGCACTTTCTTGGCTTGGCTTAATCAGCAACATAATTGCACTTCCCATAATCGCATTAATAATTAGTTATGGGCCTCCACTAAAAGTTGCAAATATAACTCTTGCTATAAGTCTTGGTTGGCCTGCAGCGATTGTTGGAATAGTTTCTTCAGCAGCTCTTTTAGCAGAGAGAAAATGGGGAGTAACTTTAACTTTAGTATCTTTATCAATGGTAATTTCTGGTATGGGTCCTTATTCAGTTGTAAGGCTCATAACTCTTCAAGACATTTATGGAATTGGTGGGTTTACGCTTTTAACAACATTAATAAGTACGTTAGCTCTTCTTTATTGGTGCAATCCAAAACATCGAAGAAGTATTAGGTTATAAAATTGAAAATTAAGAAAAAGTATTATTCTTGCTAGTTGGATATTGAATTCTTCTATGTCTAATTCTTTTCCACACATTCAAGAATGCCCTTTTTATTAGAAAAATTTCTCCTTTCGATAAATTACTATCATCTAATTGCCCATCTTTTTGACGCGAGTAGATAATATTAGAAATTGTTTCCAAAGCTTTTTTATCAGATGCATTAATGTTCATAGCTCTTAGTGCTGCTTCACATCCATCCGCAAGCATTAAAATAGCTGTTTCTTTTGACTGAGGAATAGGGCCTTTGTATCTAAAATAATATTCATTAATGTCGAGATTTTTTTCTTTAGCTTTTTGAAAAAAATATCCCATTTTTAAGGTGCCTTGATGTTCAGGAATAAAGTTAGCTATCAGTTTTGGTAGCCTATTTTTTCTTGCAAATTTTAATCCTTCATCAACGTGAGCCTGTAATACTTCTGCACTTTTAATCGGATCATCTAATTCGTCATGCGGATTTTTTGAACCATCCTGATTTTCAATAAACCAATTAGGTGCATGTAATTTTCCAACATCATGATATAACGCTCCAGTTTTAATTAGATCAATATCACCACCAATCATTCTAGTTGCTTCCTCTGCCAAACCACATATAAGTAAGGTATGTTCAAACGTTCCAGGAGCTTCTAGAGACAATCTTCTAATTAGAGGTTTCTCCTTATCAGCCAATTCAAGTAATCTTGCTTTAGTTAATAATCCAAATATTGATTCAAAAATAGGAATTAATAAAATTGTAAAAAGCATTACTATTGCCAATAGGAAGGAATCAGAAAATATATCCCCATTAGCTAAAACAAAATCTTGCTTATTAATAATAGATATTTTATCCTTACCTATCAATATCCATTGACTAAAGAACGATCCTATGGGAACAAAAATTGATAATTGAAGTAACTGAGCTCTACTTCTTATTCTTCCTCCAAGAAGAGATACTACTGAAGCAAAAACTAATAAAACAAAAAATAAATTGTTGTTGATAACAATTTCAGGGTCAGGCCAAACAAGACTCGCTATTGATACCCAAGCTAAAGCTGTTATGCTTCCCATTCCTTGAGATATTATTAATGCCGGTGGAATTATCATAGATAATGGACTTATGGTTGCAGCTAAGGCTAATTTCGTAACTTGGACTGCTAAAAGAAGAGTAATGATCAAGAATATCTGTCTTGAAGAAATTGTGGGATTCTCTTTTTTTGAAACTAATATCAATACTCCGATACTAATAAGTATTTCAGTAAAGGTCAAAAGCCAAGAAAAGATATCTGCGATATTTAAAGGCGAGATAAGAAGCAGCTTATAAGAAGAAATTATTGAAATTAAAATGCATACTAAAAAAATTATGAGATTATCTATTCTTGAAATTTTAATTGGTTGTTTTGCTGGTAATTGACTTCGCCTCCACAGATAAAACAATTTCTTTAAGGTAGTTGTGATGTTTTGCACAGAATATGGATTAATCTATTTGAATAATTTATGATTATAGGCATGCTAGGTGTAAAAAGGAGATGTTTTTTTAAATGTCATTAAAATTAGACGGTAAAAAATTATCTCTTGAAATTGAAGAAAGATTAAATGATTATATCTCTAGTAATAAAAAAATTGCGAAAAGAGCTCCCGGTTTAGCTGTAATAAGAATAGGTGAAGACCCTGCTAGTGGTGTTTACGTTAATAACAAAGAAAAAGCATGTTCAAGGATCGGAATAAAGAGCTATATCTTTCATCTAAAAGATAGTGTAGAGCAAAAAGAGGTTGAACAATTAATAATCAAACTTAATTCTGATAAGGATATTGATGGAATGTTACTACAACTTCCCATCCCAAAGAAGTTTGACGAGCAAAAACTGATTAGCCTTATTAATCCAAACAAAGATGTAGATGGATTAAATGAGACAAACATCGGCAAATTAGTAAAAAATGAGCCTGCGATGAGATCATGCACACCAGCAGGAATTATTAATTTATTAAGATCCCAAAATATTACTATTGAAGGTAAGAAAATTGTTGTTATCGGAAGAAGTTTGCTTGTTGGGAGACCACTATCGCTTATGTTATTGAATCTAAATGGCACGGTAACAATGACTCATTCTAAAACATTAAATTTGAATAAAGTATGTAGAGAAGCCGACATTCTGATTGCGGCTGCAGGAAAACCTAATCTTGTAGATTCGAGTTTTGTGAAAGAAGGAGCAGTAATTATTGATGTTGGAATACATAGATTAAAAAGTTCCGATAAAAATCAAACCAGATTATGTGGCGATGTATTATTAGAAGATGTTATTTCTAAAGTATTTGCTTACACACCTGTACCAGGAGGCGTTGGACCAATGACGGTAACAATGTTACTTGTAAATACTATTTTTAGCTGGCAAAAACAATTTGATTTATCATCAACTCTTAATGACCTTTTGCCATAAACTCCAAGATGAAAAAAATTTTTACTAAAGGTATAAAATGACTGAAGTTATAAATAGTATTTCTGATTTTGAAAAATATCTTAAAAACACAAAAAAGGTTGTAGAAGAAGCACTTGATTTTTCCTTGGGGCCAGAGAATCCAGAAATATTAAGAGAATCAATGAGATATTCCCTTTTAGCAGGAGGGAAGAGAATACGACCAATTTTATGCTTAGCATCTTGCTCACTGGCTGGAGGAGAACCCTCTCTTGCTGTTCCTACGGCAGTAGCAATAGAAATGATCCATACAATGTCCTTGATTCATGATGATCTACCCGCCATGGATAATGATGACTTGAGGAGAGGTAGGCCGACAAATCATAAAGTATATGGAGATGCAATAGCTATTCTTGCAGGCGATGCTTTATTAACAAGGGCCTTTGAAATGGTCTCTTTAAGAAGCCCTGGAGTCGATCAAAATAGATTATTAAATGTAGTTGGCGAATTATCCCTAGTTGCTGGCGCACCAGGCCTAGTCGGGGGGCAAGTTGTTGATTTGGAATGCGAAGGCAAAGAAGTCGACCTTGAAACTCTCGAATATATTCATCTTCACAAGACTGGGGCTTTATTAAAGGCCTGCGTAAGAACAGGCGCAATGATCGCAGGCGCTAACGAAAAACTATTAGAAGCTCTTACAACATATGCAGAGGGAATTGGTTTGGCCTTCCAAATAATAGATGATATTCTTGATTTAACTTCCAGCAGTGAAAAGCTTGGTAAAACTGCCGGCAAAGATCTTTTAGCTGACAAAACTACTTACCCTAAATTACTTGGAATGGAGGAGTCAAAGAAAAGAGCATTTGATTTAGTTGAAAAAGCAAAAAAAGCAATTGAACCTTGGGGTTCAGACGCAAAGTATTTAATATCATTAGCCGACTTTATTACAAATAGAGACAGGTAATTGGTTTTAAATTTATGTCTGAATTTTTTTCCTTTTTTAATAATTCAGTTCTTTTCTGGAGCTTATTATCCTGTTTGCTAGCTCAATTTTTTAAAATTGTATTCAATTTATTTTCAACCGGCGAGATAAGATTTGGAATTATGCTCGAGACAGGTGGTATGCCTTCAAGTCATTCCGCCTTAATAACTGGTGCTACATCTGGTGTAGGTTATGAATTGGGATTTGATAGCTCAATATTTGCGTTATCAGTTGCTGTAGCACTAATAGTGATGTATGACGCTAGTGGTGTTCGAAAATCAGCTGGAATTCAAGCTGCAGAAATCAATAAACTATCTAAAAAACTAGACCCTCAATCTGAATTACTTTTAAAAGAAACCCTAGGCCATACAAAAATTGAGGTCATGGTTGGGAGTTTTTTAGGACCATTAATCACTTTGCCTGGAATGTTTTTTTTAGGTTCTCCTCTCAAAATATTTAATTTGTTAATAAATTAAGAATCCTTAGAAAAACTAATTTGGGTGGTATCTATAAAGTTTTTTGCAACTTCTGGAGAACTTGGCAAATGCAAGTGAATCCAACTTGCATGTAATTTTTCATCAAAAAAGCCTTCATTTTTGTATTCAGTTTTCCAAGATTTAATTTTCCATGGGGAAGAAAGTTTCTTCTTATGCTCAGCTTTTTTTAAATCAAATTCAGAAAAATTATTTTCAATTTCCCAATAATGAAATTCATGTCCTCTAATTAATTGATTTTGTTTAATGATCGGAGTATCTTTTAAACCCTCAATGTATCTATAACCTAAAGAAAGTTTACTTTTTTTTGATCTAAAAGGCAGAATGCCACTCATTTTATGATAATTACCATTTTCATCTTTTATAGAGTCACCTAAAATCATCATCCCTCCGCACTCTGCATATATAAATCCATTTTTGCGGAATTTCCTTAACGAATTTAAGCTCTTTATAGAGTTACTTATATGATCAGCATGTTTTTCAGGGAACCCCCCAGGAATAATTAAAGAAGAAGCCTCAACAGGTATTTCTTCATCCTCATAAATACTCCATGAAATCAATGGTATGCCTATTTCACGCAAAAACTCCTTAGTTTCAGGGTATTGAAAATGAAAGATTTTGTCTTCTGCAATTGCGATAGGTTTACTTTTGTCTATTTTAAAATCTTCAAAACTTATGGAATTAAATATTTTCTTTTGAGGAGATTTCAGGAATTTAATAAGAGAAAATACATCAAGATTTCTTTCGGCGAAGTTTGCAAAATATTCAACATCAATTTCTTTTTCATTATCCATTGGAGATATCAAACCTAAATTAGCTTTATTTAAAGTTATTTTTGGATCAGATGGTAAAAAACCAAGAATTTCGATGTCTTCATTTTTAAAAACTTCTTTGATTAATTTTTTGTGTCTATCTGAATTAACGTTGTTAAATATAATTCCTGCTATTGACAACTCACTATCGAAATCTCTAAAACCTCGAATAGTAGGCAAAAGAGAAGCTACTTGACCTCTTGCATTAACAATAAAAATTATAGGAGCACTAAGAAGTTTAGAGATATTTGCTGTGCTGGAATAGGTTGTTGAACCTAATCCATCAAATAGACCCATTGCTCCTTCAATTAATGAGAATTCATATTTCAAAGAATGTTTAAAAAAACTTTCTTGAACCCATTCCTCACCACTTAAAAAAATATCTAAATTCCTACAAATAGGTTGGCCAATTGAACTAAGTTGTTGTTGATCAAGATAATCTGGGCCTACCTTGAAAGTTTGTATCTTTATCCCTTTTGAGAACGCCCAACAAGATAGCAAAAGCGATAATGTAGTTTTCCCACTATCAGTTGAAGGAGAAGATATTACACAAGGCATTTATTAGTTATTAAAACCATTAAATATTTTGAGTGCTATTTTAATAGAATTCTCAAAAAGAGGACTGGTATTACCTCTACTACTTCCCAACAATTTACTAACATCATACTCTGATGTAGAAAAAGAATTTGGAACAACTTGTTCTATTAATTCCATATTAGCCATTCCTCCTGCTTCAAGTCTCATACATTCCACCGATTCACAGCCAAGTATTACACAAGTGTTATTTTTTTGAACCTCACTAATTTTTGAAATCAACCTCAATCCAACAACTTGTCCTAAATGAATACTTGGATTTCCCAAAGATAAGGGATTAATTGATGCAGAAATTATTTCACCATTAATTCTTTCAAACTCTATTTTTGTTGATTCAGTATCCCTTTCAACTCTTAGAAAAGACCAACCAAGTTTATCGCTAATCCATGAGATCAAAAACAAAGCTTGAATCATATGATCTCCTGCAATATCAATATCAATATCAGTAATATGATCTAAAATTGGTCTCCTCGAAGGCGGATCAAAAATCATTGCCAATGATTCTCTCCAATTTTTCAACCTAACCCAATTCAAATCGTTAATAGCTTTGTCTGAATTATTTAGTTTATCTAATACTTTTAAACATCTGTTTGGCGATCCAAGAGCAGTATCAATTATTAACCTTAGACCATAATTAGTAAAATATTCGAAGATTTCAGGGGATTCATCCAAGCTTCCATTCCACCATAACCATGAAGGTAATTCATTAATAGATAATTCATCAATTATTTTTAATCCTTTATTGGATATTGAGGCTGAGTCCCCCCTAATAACGACTAAATCCCCACATATAGGTTGCATGGATGGAGTATCACTTAATGGACAGTAAGCGGATACAAAAGTTTTGATATCTGAATTTTTATTTATCGTTGGCGCTAGAGTTATTAATCTTCTTGGATTCAATGTACTTATTGATGATTCAAAAAATTGTCCTCTAAAGTCTTCAAAGTCTTTATTAGATAAATTTTCCTTCAACAAATTCAATAATTCTTCACTATTAAGGGAAGTATTGATAGGAAGTCCCTTTTCTAATATAAATTTTTTTGCAACTTCAATTATCTCAGGACTTAAATTTCCAGTAATCGGTCCATTCACTAATCCTTTTTGAACCAAACATTGTTCTAGCCAAGCAGGTTGCCAGACCATTAATGTAAAAGTGTTAGCTCCAGTATTATCTTTATCTTCTGAAATCCATAATTTATTAAGGTAATTAGAAATTTCCTGATAAGGCAGCTCTAACGGGGTTTGGAGTGTTAGTTGAGGTTTCATTTTTAAGGTCTACGCCAGAAAATATTATCTTTTGAAAGTAATTGATCAGACTCAGGAGGTCCCCATGTCATAGATTCATAATTATAAATAGGTAACTTCCAAGGAGAATTATCCATCAATTCTATTAATGGAGTATAAAGTTTCCAGGCTGCCTCTACTTCATCACTTCTAGTAAATAAGGTTGGGTCAGAAAGCATTGCATCCGCTAATAATCTTACATAGCCTTCATCTGAGGGTTCTCCAAATGATTCATCATAAGAAAATTCCATCTCAACAGGTCTTGATTTCATTCCAGAACCAGGAGATTTTACCTCAAATTTGAAAGTAGCACCTTCATTTGGCTGAATTCTAAGGATAAGTTGATTTGGGGCAGGATTTATTATTGTTGATTCAAATAAATGAACAGGAACGTCTTTAAAAGTTAAGACTATTTCTCCAAGTCTTTTAGGTAGTCTTTTCCCTGTTCTCAAATAAAATGGAACCCCTTGCCAACGCCAGTTATCAACGAAAACTTTTGTCGCGATATAAGTTTCTGTTGTACTATTAGAATTAACACCATCTTCCTGCCTATATCCTTTGAGTCGATTTGAAATATCCCCTCCCTCTCCATATTGACCTCTTATGCAACAATTCCACGGTTCAATTTCTTTAGCAAGTTTTGAAGCTTGAAGAACCTTAGCTTTTTCATTTCTTATTGCTTCTGGCTCAAACTTTCCAGGAGGTTCCATAGCAGTAACAGCAAGCATTTGAGTCATATGATTTTGAAGCATATCCCTTAAAGCACCAGAGCTTTCGTAATAACCTGCTCTATCTTCAACTCCCACTGTTTCAGATGAAGTAATTTGAACACTTGATATATAATTTCTGTTCCAGATTGGTTCAAAAATAGTGTTAGCAAACCTCAAAACAAGAATATTTTGAACTGTCTCTTTACCTAAATAATGATCAATCCTATAAATCTGACTTTCATCAGCACAACTTTGAACGATCTTATTCAATTTTTTTGCGCTTGAATAATCTCTTCCAAAAGGTTTTTCAATCACTAAACGACTCTTCTTAGGGTCATCTAAAAGGCCAGCTGCTTTAAGAGCTTTACATCCACTTGCATAGAAATTCGGGGATACTGATAAATAAAATGTTCTATTCCCATGAGTAGCTTGTGTTTTATCAATTTCATTTAATCTTTTAGAAAGCCTTACAACATGATCACTTTGTTGTAAGTCAATGGGTTCGTAGAAAAGATAATTAGAAAATTGTTCCCACTCCCTTTCTTTACCAGGTATTTGATTGGATAGCTTTAATTTCATCTTTTCTCTAAACTCATTATCAGTCCAAGGTCTTCTCGCACAACCAACTATTCCAAATTCACTAGGAATTCTTCTTTGTAAATAGAGTTCAAATAAGGCTGGTATTAATTTTCTATGAGTAAGGTCTCCACTAGCTCCAAATATTACTAAGCATTGTGGAGATATGACTCTTTCCTGCCGTAAACCTAATCTTAGAGGATTACTTAAAGTTGAAGGCATATTTTTAGTATTCTTTTATTAAAATCCTCTTTTTTTCTAATATTAGCTACATATTGTGTCTAAACCAAAAAGTATTTAGTTTGTACAACTTAAATCTAAATATAAAAGATTTAGTAGGTTTCTACGTGCCATCTTCCTGCTTTTTTTAGTTGAGGTCTTAATTCTGACCAATTCAACCCTTTTTCTTCTGCTGCCTTAGTCATTGCTTCATCTATCCCAGGCTCCATACCCTTTAATCCACAAAGATAAATATGTGTCTTTTCATCTTCAATCATATTGAAAAGTTCATTGGCTGACTCTAAAACTCTGTCTTGAATGTACATTCTCCCACCTTTTGTATTTTGCTGCTCACGACTAATAGCTTTTGTATATTTAAAATTATCTGGATTATCGGTAAGGTATCTTTGAAGATCTTCTTCGTATAACAAATTAGCTGATTTTGGTGCACCCATAAATAACCAAGCTTTACCCTTGAAATTCCAATTATTTTTTTCTTTTTCAGTTGGTTCGAACATTCTTCTTAAATAAGCCCTCATTGGTGCTATTCCAGTTCCAGTGGCCAACATAACAATGTTTACGTCCTCATCGTCAGGGAGAAGCATTTCTTTACCAACAGGACCTGTTATTTTTACTTTATCTCCAGGCTTAATATCGCATAAGTAAGTAGAACAGACACCATTAATGGTTTCACCATCTTTTTCATACTGAAGCTGTCTTACACAAAGAGAAACTGTATTTCCATTAAAATTATCTCCATGTCTGGTGCTAGCTATTGAGTACAGTCTTAATTTGTGAGGTTTTCCATTGGCATCTTCACCAGCAGGCATTATACCAATACTTTGGCCTTCTACATAATTTAAAAATGGATCACTATCTTTAAGGTCGAAAGTTATGTGATTAACTCTACCAATTGCTCCTTCTTTGAGAAGACTATAGTTTTCAATGACTGTTCCCTCGTATGGTGTCTTAGGACGGTAAATATTGACTGGAACATCTGCATGTTTTTTCTTTGCCACTTTTGGAGTTTCTGTTTTCGGAGCTTCTATTTTTGAATTTTCTGATTTAGAAACAGATGTTTTGGGGGGTTCAACAGCTTTTGATTCAGGTTTTTTTGTTTTTGATTCTTCAACAAATTTTAAAGCTCTTTTATTAAAAGTTGTGAGTATAAAATAAAAAACAAATATTACTACTGGTATATGAGCTAATCCGCCTGCGATTACTTTTGCTTGTGAATACATTTTTTAGATTTCTTTTATAAAAGATTATCAATTTGTAGTTTAATTTGTAGTGATTTTACAAAAATGGTTACGTTTTGAGATCGGAATAAATAGGTGGAATTATTTTTATTTTTCAGTTTTTGTTGTTTTTATCAGTATAGTTACACAGAAATAATTTTTATCTAATTAAAAATTCGTTGTATGAACAATCCTCAAGAATCAATGAATCATTATAAAGAAAATAATTTCAGGACAATTGAGCAGACGATGGAAAAGCTTTCTGGCGGAACAAGACGACTGGCAGCTCAACTTACAACTTCTGCAAGTTTCGATTCATTGTGGAGTGTTTTAACAGATTATGATCGACTAAATCTTTACATACCAAATCTTTTATCGAGCAAAAAAATATTTCAGAAGGAAAATAATGTACACCTCAAACAAGTTGGGGCTCAAGATTTCCTTGGTATGAAATTTTCAGCTGAAGTAACTATAGACTTATTGGAAGATAAGGAGCTTGGCCTCTTAAAATTTAATTTGATAAAAGGAGATTTCAGGAAATTTGAAGGTAGTTGGAAGATACAAAACATTAAAAACACTTCAAAAAATTCCTTAATTTATGATCTTACTGTTCAAGGTTGTCAGTGGATGCCAATAGGGATGATAGAGAAAAGACTAAAAAAGGATCTTTCAGAAAATTTAATTGCCGTAGATAGGCAAGCAAAATCTTCAAAAAGATCGTTATAAATTTAAATTAATAGCCCCAAGGGGATTCGAACCCCTGTCGCCTCCGTGAAAGGGAGGTGTCCTAGGCCTCTAGACGATGGGGCCAAGAAATTAGCATAACAGCTTATTAAAAACTAAGAGTAAGGCTAGCCTTTCGTCAAGTATTGTTGCTCTTTGTTTTGTCCTTGCCACACAGGAACTGTGAAATGGAAGCAGGAACCTTCACCAATTTCAGATACGACCCATATTCTTCCTCCATGGACTTGTACTATTCTCCTACATACTGATAACCCTATACCAAATCCTGAAGTTCCTTCAGAAGTCTGGGGAAGTCTAACCCTATCTAGAAAAATTCTTTTTTGTTCGCTCAAAGGAATACCCGCACCTTTGTCACAAATTGTTATTTCTACCCATTGATTTGTCTTATGCATCATAGTTATTTTTATAGATCCAGAGTCTTTAGAAAATTTAATAGCATTTTCAATTAAATTTAAAAATACTTGCCTCATTCTTCTTTGATCTGCAAATACACTTGGCAGATCAGATGGAATATCAGTATCAATTTCAATATTCCTTAATCTCCAGAATTTTTCTAATTCGAGTATTACTTCAGCACTAATATTACCTAAATCAATTTTCTGAGGATTAAATAACGCTTCCCATTTAGTTGTTCCAACCTCTAAGAGATCCTGAGATAAGAGTTCAATCTCTTCAAGACGTCTTTTAATTACCTCCTGCAATTTTGAAATATCTATTTGTCCGAGTTTTTGACTTTGAACAGCCAAAGTAGCAGCAGTTAAAGGTGTTCTTAATTCATGCGCGACCATTCTTAATAATCTTTCCTGAGATTCTATTCTTTTTGTCAATGTCTCATTTTCCTGTCTTAAAACAAGAAGTTCGTCTTCCAATAGAAATTCTTTTTGAGTTCTTATTGAATCAATTTTGGATGTTTGCAAATTAATCCCAAGATTTTTTGTTAAGCCTTCCTGTGTCCACCTTGGCAACCATTTTTGCAACTGAGAGAAAATATTACTTCCAGCAAATATTTGCTTTGGAGCTGGTGAAACCTTTATAAGAGCAGGAATAGCGACTAATCTATGTAATTCAAGTAATTCTGGCTGCTCTGTGGGCTCAGAGATCTGAAGAGATATCTCAAATTCACAATCATCTGATTCTAAATAAGCTATTAGGGACTTAATATCATTACTAGAAAGTTGATTTCTAGCTGCCACAAGTATTAACTTTAACTCTTTTTTATCATTCAAATGAATTCCTCTGAAGTGTTGAAAAGCTGTTAATCCTTATAAACACCTTAAGATATTTTTTTTTATTTTACAGATAGGCTATTAAATAAATAGGACTTATTTATAAATGGTTGCTATTAATCCAAAGAAAAATTTACATTTTGGTGAAAACCCTCCTGAAATCAATTTAAATAGTAATTTAAAAAGGTGGTTTTCCAGGAATATTGGATTGTGGAAATCTAATAGAACGTATTTTCTCGATGAAGCACAAAAAACTTATAATTTAAGTATGAATATAAATATTCAAACTCTCGAGAGTAAATCCGAATGGGAGTCGCATTATAAATTCACTTGGTACCCAGAAAAAAAATATAATTTCTTTGACGAAAATCCCCAGTTTAAAGAACGAGGAGAAATGCGTGCATTTTTAAAAGGACATCAACTTAAGAGGGAAAATTTTTATTTAAGTAATGATGAAGGTATTTCAAATATTAAGCAAGTCGACGAACACGAAATGATTTTTGAATCTTCTTACAAAGATTGGTATATAATTGAACATACAAGACTTGTAGATTCTGATAAATATAGATTTAGAGTTATATATTCATGGAACAAAAATAAGCTTAGAATAGTAGAGAATCATCACGAAATTAAAATTATTAAATAAATTATGTTGGCACTTTAGTTTAAAAAATAAAAAATGTTATGTTTAATAATATGATTTAACGATAAATCAAATATGAGTTTTAAAATATCTAAGATTTTTGCAATCCCTCTAATTTTTTCATTTTTTTTATTTGATATAACTAATGAATTTAATAAGGTAAATGCAAATGTTAAAAATTCGCCTGCAAATAAAAATGATTTAGATTTATATCATGGAATGGGTGTTTCATTTCTATGTAATGCGACAAGAAAAGGATTTGATTTGGATTTCTCAAAAACTTTAAACGTTGCCTCAGCAACTTTCGCATCAGTAGTTTCACAAAAACATGGAGGAAAAATAATAGAGAGAAAGAAAGAACAAACAGTTAACATTAAACAATTACAATTTATTGCATCTCTTCAATTAGTTGAATCAGCTCTTCAAGTATGTCCAGATAATGTTCCTGAAAAGGTCGAGAAACAATTTAAGATTGAAACTGAGAGACTCAAGAAATTACAAGGGGTGTAAAAATAACTTCTTTATCTAAACATAGAACTAACAGAACTTTCTTCGTGGATTCTCCAAATAGCTTCCCCCAACATATTTGCGACGGAAAGAACTTTTAACTGTGGAAAATTATCTTTATTTAAAACTGGTATGCTGTTAGTCACAATAACTTGTTCGAAAAGATTCTTAGTACTTAATCTTTCATAAGAAGGAGGAGAAAATACAGCATGTGATGCACATGCAAATATTCTATTAGCTCCTTCTTTTTTTAGTAAACTTGCTCCAGAACAAATTGTACCTCCCGTGTCTATCATGTCATCTATAAGAATAGCCGTTTTACCTTTAACTTCCCCAATAACCGTTAGACTCTCAGCAATATTATGCGCAGATCTCCTTTTATCAATGATAGCCAACGGCGCATCCTTCATTAATTTTGCGAATGCTCTTGCTCTCGCCACCCCGCCTACATCAGGAGAAACTACAACTATTTCTTCTAAATCTAAAGTTTCTAGATAATCAATTAATACAGGTGAACCGTAAATATGATCGCATGGTATATCAAAGTAGCCTTGTATTTGAGCCGAGTGTAAGTCCATAGCAAGAACCCTATCAACTCCTGATTTCTCTAGTAAATTAGCAGTTAATTTTGCAGTTATAGACTCCCTTCCTGAGGTCTTCCTATCTGCCCTTGCATATCCAAAATAGGGAATTACAGCCGTTATTTGTCTTGCAGACGCTCTCTTGCATGCGTCAACCATAATCATTAGCTCTATTAAACTATCGTTTACAGGAGCGCATGTAGGTTGTATAAGGAATACATCACAACCTCTAATAGATTGCTGAATCTGAACATAAATTTCTCCATCTGCAAATCTTTTTGATATTAAAGGTACATTTTTAATCCCTAAGTATGATGCGATTTCTTCAGCTAATTTAGGATTTGCTGTCCCACTTACTAACCTTAATCTACTATTAGTTAGATTAAAGTTCGATTCTTTATTCTGCATTGCCGTGATAAAACTTGTCACGAAATTTGCACCATAAAACTATATTCATATCGTAGTCGTTTATGTGAATTTCGCAAAAGATAATGATTAGATTTTTTCAAAAGTCACATTAATTAAGCAAAAAATTATTTATGAAAAATTAGAATTTATATTTATTCAGACTTAAAAACCAGGAATGATATTTGTCAATTAAAAAAAATTTGTATATGGTTAAATTTAGAGAATTAAAAACACGTTAAGTGTAAAGAATCAAAATATATTTAAAACATGCCTATAGAGTCAATTATTGCAAAAAAATCATTAGGAGTACTTATGCATCCAACATGTATTCCCGGAGGAAGAGTATGTGGAACTTTTGGTAGAGGAGCTAAAGAGTGGCTAAAAAAACTTCATAAGCATGGAATTGAATACTGGCAATTTTTACCTCTTACACCTACTGACTCTACAGGTTCTCCTTATAGTTCCCCATCTAGTTTTGCACTAAACCCATGGTTTTTGGATATAGATGATTTAATCGAAAAAGGTTTTATCTTAATTTCAAATAAAGAAAATCTTGGTCCAACTAATCAGAATAAAGATTATTTTGATTTTGATATTGCGGATGACTTAACAAAGAAATTAGGTCTCCTCCTTTTGCAAGGTTGGGGTTCACAATCTGAAGAAAGAAAAATTAATTTTACAAAATGGGTCCGTAGGAATTCTTGGGTTGAAGATTATGCAACATTTGTTGTTATCAGAGAAGAGTTTAATATGTTGCCTTGGTGGGAATGGCCTAAAGAATTTAAAATAAAAAATAAAAAGTTCTTAAAATCGTGGATTAAGAAAAAAAGTGAAGAGATACTTATTAAAAAATTAATACAGTGGCATCTTGATGAGCAATGGAGGCTCATTAAAAACTTTGCAAAATCAAGAAATATTAAACTAATAGGAGATTTGCCTTTTTATGTCTCCAGAGACAGCGCTGACGTATGGAGTAATAAATCATTATTTTCAATTTTTAAAAATGGAGATTTAATATTTCAAAGTGGTGTTCCACCTGATTATTTTTCGTCAACAGGACAATTATGGGGGACTCCAACTTACTTTTGGTCAAAACATAAGAGGACTAATTTCGATTGGTGGAGAAAAAGATTTCAAAGACAATTTGAACTTGTGGACATATTGAGATTTGATCATTTCAGAGGTTTAGCGGGTTACTGGAGAGTTAATGGCAGTTCTAAATCGGCAATCATTGGAAAATGGATAAATTCTCCAGGTAGAACACTATTAAATAAAGTAAAAAAAGATCTTGGGGGTAACTATCTACCAATTATTGCAGAGGATTTGGGAGTAATAACCCCAGATGTAGAGAAATTAAGGAAAAATTTCGAACTGCCTGGTATGAAAATATTACAATTCGCTTTTGATGGCAATGAAGATAATCCTTATTTACCTAAGAATATTGAAGGAGAAAATTGGGTTGTTTATACAGGTACTCATGACAACTCTACTTCTGTTTCATGGTGGAAATATTTAGATTATGAATCCAAAAAAAGAATAAAAGATGAGTATAAATTTTCAGAAAATCCTTCATGGGATTTAATAGAAATTGGCATAGGAACAAATGCAAATCTCTTTATCGCTCCATTACAAGATCTATTATCTCTAGACGATTCAAGTAGATTAAACAAACCTGGCACCACAAAAAATAACTGGAAATGGAAGTTAAATCGTCCTTTAGAAGAAATAGAAGATAATATAAAAATGTTTAGTGAGCTAGGAAATAATTTTGGAAGAACTCTAAAGTAAAATTTTTTAAAAATTATTTATCAACCATTTGATTTTCAATATTTTGAATCTCTATAACATTTACATTTAAAATAAAGTATCTCTTTAATAAAAATATAGTTAGAACTAATATAAAAAAATACAAAAGACTTCCTTGCCATGTATTTATAAGATCGAATTTCCTGAACAGAAAATCCTTTCCCTCTTTCTTTAAAATTTTTCTTTCTTTAACTGCTAACTTTAATAATGTATTTTTTTTTAATACTAAGCATTCCTCTAATTTAATTAATATAGATCTTATAAAAGGATACTCTGGCCTAATATTTTTATTATTATTTTCAATAGAGTTTATTATTCGTTCAGGAATTTTTGAAATGTAAGACAATTCTTTTATTGTAAGGTTTTGTTCGATTCTTGCTTCTTTTACTAATTTTGCAATTTCTATATATTGATCAACTAATCCAGTACTAAAGTCTTTATTTTTTTCAGATTTTTTTTTAAATAAAAAGATATTGTTCAAAATATTCATTCAAGTTTCCTAAGATAATTAATACTTTTAATACTCAATTTTTAAAAACCATATTTTATTCAATTCTAATCAAATTAAAATCATAAGTAAATTTATTAGATATAGATATAAAAACTAAACAGTAGAAATTATATTTTGCACTGCACTTTTTGCAATATTCAGAGGGCTAAAAGTATCTCTAATTAAAGCCAAGAGTTTTTTCGCATCAGTAAATTCTAATTTTTCATCTTTTATAAGGCTTAAAAGAAGATTCTTCCTAACGTCGGATCCCTTTTTACTGACAAATAATTTCAATCCAGCGTTCGCTACAGGTATGAGATCTGAATTAATATTCTCTGAATCTTTAAATAAAATGTTTAATAAACTTTCAACTTTTTCTATTTGAATACGACCTTTATTATCAAAAACGACTTCTAAAAGTATGTCTAAAATCTCTTCAGAATTGTCGGTAAGTAATTTCTTAGCAATATATGGATAAGCAATTTTTAAAATTTTAAATTCAGGATCTAATCTTAGTGCTAAGCCTTCTTGACTAACAACTGCTCTTATTATCAAGGCAAACCTACTGGGAACTCTGAAAGGATAGGAATACATTAGTTTTGAGAATTTATCAGTTACATTTTTAAGATTAAAATTACCAACCTCAGCGCCTAAAGATCCACCAAGAACTTCTTTTAATGGTTCAACAAGTTTTTGAAGATCTTGTTCTTTGGTTAAAAAACCTAATTTCTGGAAATCTTCTGCCAGAAGATAATATTCTTCGTTTATTATGTGAACAATTGCCTTAATAAGAGTAATTCTATCTGAATTTGTAATAGTATCCATCATTCCGAAATCAACATAAGCTAAATTTCCACAATCTGCATTTCCTCCTTTTAGAGCAAACATATTCCCCGGATGTGGGTCTGCATGAAAATATCCAAATTCAAATAATTGCTGTAGTCCACTGATTACACAAGTTTTTATAAATGAAGAAGGTATTAAGTTATTTTCCTCCAATAAAGCTCTATCTCTTAACTTAACTCCATCAATCCAAGAAGTTGTGATAAGCCGTTTGGATGAAAACTGTTTTTCTAATTTAGGAATAAAAATATTTGGGTTTTCTTTGAATAAATATGCAAACCTCAAAGCATTTTCAGCCTCTTTTTGATAGTCAATTTCATCAAAAAGTGCCTTGCCAAATTCGTCTATTATTTCTCCAATTCCAACACCTATGTTTAATGGTAAGAATGGGGAAAAAAGAGTTCCTAAAAACCTTAAGATTACAACATCCCTTCTTATGAGAAAGTACAAATTAGGTCGCTGTACTTTCACCGCTAGATAAGTATTATTTATTTTTGCTTTATAAACTTGACCTAAGCTTGCTGAAGCAATAGGACTATCTGGAAACTCATCAAATAATTCATTAACAGGTGCTCCAAGTTCCTCTTCAACAATTTTTAAAGCAATTTTGTGATCAAATGCTGGGAGATTATCCTGTAAGTTTGTAAGTTCTGTAAGCCAATCTTGCCTAACAAGATCTGGTCTAGTTGAAAGTGCCTGGCCTAATTTTATAAAACAAGGTCCTAAATCTGTTATTACATCAAAAAGATATTTCGAAAGACTTTTTTGTACATTTTTATTTTTACTGTTACCTTGAAAAAGTATTCTTAAAAAAAGAAAAATAAAAGTTAAAAGGATATATAAAATTCTTGGTATAAAAATCCATGGTCTCAACATCAACCAAATTAAACTGTCTTTTGCTGAATATCTCGAATAAGATTTTTTCATTAAAGTTAAAAAATATTAAAAAAGAATACAACCTAATCCATTCTATATAAGTCAATAATATTTTATGAGCATTTCATCTTTTCTAACTAAAAAGTTTTTAAAGTCTCTATTCTTTCCCGCTCATAACAGAGGGACAGCTTTACCAAAGAAATTAGTGAAGTTATTAAAAAATCCACCTGGGTATTGGGACTTGCCCGAACTGCCAGAAATAGGTTCACCACTATCCCAAAGCGGATTAATTGCTGAATCTCAAAGAGAATTCTCTGAAAAATTTGGGGTTAAAAGATGTTTTTTTGGAGTTAATGGAGCTTCTGGATTAATACAATCAGCGATAATTGCAATAGCAAATCCAGGAGAAACTATCCTGATGCCAAGAAATGTTCATATAAGTGTTATAAAAACATGTGCGATGCAGAACATAAATCCAATATTTTTTGACTTAGAATTTTCAACAGAAACGGGACACTACAAACCAATTACAAAAATTTGGTTGAAAAATGTATTTAAAAAATTAAATATTCATGAGAATAAAATTGTAGGGGTGATTCTTGTAAGTCCCTCTTATCATGGTTATGCCGGAGATTTAAAGCCTTTAGTAGATTTTTGTCATCAAAAAAATTTACCTGTTTTAGTTGATGAAGCCCATGGTTCTTATTTCCTTTTTTGTGAAAACCTTAATTTACCAAAACCCGCCTTATCATCAAACGCTGATTTAGTTGTTCATTCATTGCATAAGTCGCTAAATGGTCTAACTCAAACGGCGGTACTTTGGTACAAAGGGAATCTAATAAATGAACGTGATTTAATAAAGAGTATTAATTTGTTGCAAACTACTAGTCCAAGTTCCTTATTACTTTCTTCTTGTGAAGAGTCAATTAAAGACTGGCTTAATAAAAAAAGTTTATCAAAATATCAAAAAAGGATTTTAGAGGCAAAAAGTATCTACAAAAAATTAATTCAAAAAAATATTCCTCTCATAAAAACCCAAGATCCCTTAAAGATTGTAGTAAATACCTCTAAGGCTGGAATTGATGGTTTTACTGCTGATAAATTTTTTTATAGAAATGGCCTTATTGCTGAATTACCAGAAAAAATGACTCTCACATTTTCCTTAGGATTTGCAAATCAAAAAGATTTTCTTAATTTATTTGAAAAGTTATGGAATAAATTACTATTAAATTCTAAAAAATCAAAAAGTTTAGAAGTGCTCCAATCCCCCTTTAAATTAGTTCAAGCGCCCGAAATTGAAATTGGAATTGCTTGGAGAAGTAAAACTCGAAGTATTCCTTTCTCGCAATCATTAAATAAAATATCTGGAGATATTATTTGCCCTTATCCTCCTGGGATACCTCTTCTAGTTCCTGGAGAAAAAATTGATATAGATAGGTTCAATTGGATAAATGATCAAAGTTTATGCAACAAAGATCTGGTAAATTTTAATATAAGAGTCATATAAACATAGAAATTTCATATGAGATTAAGAAGCGGACTACTTATAGGAATTTTTGGTTTAATTGTTGTTTTATTGGGGGGATGGTTTTTTACCTTGGCAACAGCGTTGCTTACATATTTAGCATTATTGGAATTTTTTAGAATGGCAGAATTTAAAGGAATAAAACCAGCTACAAAAACCACATTATTTTCATCTTTCGTTATTATAGTTTCTACTTATCTTGAGACTATTGGTTTCCTTGAAGGAGAAATATCAAATTCAATTTTGCCAATCTGTGCAGTTGGAATATGCACTTGGTTACTTTTGCAACCAAAACCTGGAACAATTTCAGATATTGCAGCCTCAATTTTTGGATTATTCTATTTAGGTTTTTTACCAAGTTACTGGATTAAGTTAAGGGGATTAGATACAGTGGTAATAAATTCAAATCAGGGTTTTATTTCATTTGAGAACTTATCAAATACTACAGGTCTTAACTTAACTTTAACTTCTTGTTTTTTAATAGTAGCTAGTGATATTGGTTCTTATTTTATTGGGAAATCATTTGGTAAAACATCTCTTTCTCCAATATCTCCGAGCAAAACTATAGAAGGTTTAATTGGAGGAATATCCTGTTCAATTTTACTAGCAATATTTTTTGCATTTTTAATGAATTGGGAAAATCCTTTATTTGTTGGAATCTTATATGGAATTTCAATTTCTCTTATGGCATTAGTTGGAGATTTAATTGAATCTATGATGAAGAGAGATGCAAAAATAAAAGATTCCGGAACTTTTTTACCGGGACATGGAGGAATTCTTGACAGAATTGACAGTTACATCTTTACTCCATCTGTTTTGTATTACAGTTTTATAATTCTAAAGTATCTAAACTAATTAAAATCTTCTACTCCAAAAAATAATCTTGGATAATTTTACTAGATAATGATGGTAGATCTACATGTGGCAGATGACCACAATTTTGCAACCCTACAAAATTTAATTTTTCAATATTTCTTATATTTTTAATCTCTTTTTTACCAAGAATTCGATCATTTTCTCCACATAGTGTTTTGATTGGGATGTCTTGGATATATTTATGAGTTCCAGCAAAACCTCCACTTTTTGCAAATGATGCAAGGGAATTCCTCCATCCTTTACAACCTAGATGAATTGAAGCAATTTGCTCTTCCATCACACCAACACATTCATCTGGGGAAGCAAATGCTTGCCTACAAAGACTTTTTCTGACCTGAGGTAATCCAAGAAATGAGGCTCCAATTTGATTAAGAGGGAAAGGGATACTCTTAGATTCTCCAAACAATCCGGCAGGGGACAAGAGGATAATTTTATCAATATAATCAGGAATTTCAAAAGCAAGTTTTAGAGCTGTTGAGCCTCCCATAGAGGCACCAATGATTTTTAGATTCTTTGTGATCTGTAAGGTATTTAGAAGATCAATTAAATACGAAATAATTTGCGAGGCATTGTATTCATTTGTTGCACACCTAGGACTAAAACCAAAACCTAACAGATCAGGAACTATAACTTGAAAATTTCTTTTTAGTGATTTATATATTCTCCTGAACTCTAAAAAACTACTGTCAAAACCATGAAGAAGGAGTATAGGTTGTCCTTTTCCTCCAATAACCACAGGGAATTTTAAATAGTTCCACTTTTGGTTGAGTTTTATCCACTTAACATCATTTGCCAAATAAATACCTAAAGGGTCTAATAGTGATAATCTGGCACTTTCAAAAAATTCCACATTTAAATCATTTAATTGTTCAAAATTGTTTTTATTCAAAAAAATGTTTATGTTTTAATTTTTTGTTGTTCAAAATTTGAAATAACCTCTACTATGTCCTTTTTATGAATTGCAAAAGGCAAAAAGTGAATCTCAGATTTATCTCGACAAGTAAAATCAGCAATTTTCTCTAAATTGTTATTTTCAAAAACATTTATTCCAAGTTGTGCAATAGTAGTTGGCAAATTCAATTCTTTCATAAGTACAAATAATTGTTTAATTGATTGATCAGCTAATTTATTATTATTTTTCATTTCTTCTAGTCTTAATTGCAATAATAATCCAACCCCAACAATCTCACCATGTAAAAATTTATTTGGTTTAATTATCTGAGTAATTGCATTATGAATAGCATGTGCTGCTGCAGTTCTACACTTTTCTCCACCAATACCACCTACTAATCCTGCTGTTAGTCCACAAGCTTCTACAGTATTTCGCCAAGAAGGATTATTTTCAAATTGACCCTTAAATGCTTTGTCTCCATCTATTAGTAGTTGATCCCTTAAAACTCTTGATATCTGAATCGCTTGTTGAACAAGACCATCGTCTATTGTCGAACTTGTTATTGAGGATTCATACCATTTTGCCAAAGCATCCGCTATGCCACTTGCCAGTGTTCTTGATGGAGCTGTTTGAATAAATTTATGATCATATACTAGGATTTTTGGACAAGATCTTAATGCAACATCCTTTATAAATTGACCATTTTTTGTATAGATATTCGATAAGGCTGTCCAACCTGCACATGTAGAGGCGCTAAGAGGTACAGAGATACAAGGGATATTAAGACAATCTGCTATGTATTTGCCTGAATCAAGAACTTTACCCCCTCCAGCTGCAATAACAGAATCATGATTGTTTTTTAAAATAATGTCCTTTACTCTTGATATGTCTTCATAACAACAATCAAATTGTAATTTAGCAGAATTAACACTAAGGTTTTGATTCTCTAAATCAATAAAAATTTTATTTCTAAGATTATTCGTAAGAATACCCCTACCTAAAATTAATGGACTTTTTGTTAATTTTGTAATTTGAGGTAAAGATTTTTCCCAAGCATAATTCCCCCTATATATAGTTTCTGGAGAGATTGACTGCATATTTACTTTGAATGATTAGAAGTTAGCACTTGCTAACTCTTGAGAAGATTCTTCAGAAGAAATGCTTATAGTGACTTTTTTATTAACATCTATATCAACTAAAGCATTATCTCCATCTTTTATTCTCCCAGAAAGAACCTCTTCAGCCAAACTATCTTCTAGTAAACGCATAACTGCCCTTCTTAAAGGTCTTGCTCCGTATGAAGGATTATATCCTTCTTCAACAAGTCTTTCTTTGAAAGCATCGGTGACGCTTAACATGATGCCTTTATCTTGTAAACGTGCAAAAACTTCTTGCAACATTATTTCAGCAATCTCTTTAACCTCATTTTTAGTTAGTTGTCTGAATACAATTATTTCATCAAGTCTATTTAAAAATTCAGGTCTAAAATACTGCTTAAGTTCTTCATTAACTAAAGATTTTATTCTATTGTATTGGCTATCTTCAACTGAATCTCCTGAAAATTCAAATCCTAGACCTCCTCCACCTTTCTCTATTACTTTAGAACCGATATTAGAAGTCATTATTAACAATGTATTTTTAAAATCTACAGTTCTACCTTTGGAGTCAGTTAATCTTCCGTCTTCAAGTAGCTGCAATAATAAATTGAATACATCTGGATGCGCCTTTTCAACTTCATCAAATAAAACAACAGTATAAGGACGCCTTCTAACAGCCTCAGTAAGCTGACCACCTTCATTAAAGCCAACATACCCAGGAGGCGATCCTATAAGTTTACTAACTGTATGTCTTTCCATAAATTCTGACATATCTAATCTGATCATTGCTTCTTCACTACCGAAGAAATATGAAGCCAATGATTTAGTCAATTCAGTTTTACCAACACCGGTAGGTCCTGAAAAAATAAAACTTGCAATGGGCCTATTAGGATTTTTTAATCCAACTCTTGCTCTTCTTATAGCTCTAGAAACAGCTTTTACAGCTTCATCTTGTCCAATTAGCCTTTGGTGGAGTGTTTCCTCCATATTAAGAAGCTTGACTGATTCAGTTTCTGTTAATTTTTGAACAGGAACGCCTGTCCATGAAGCTACAATATGTGCTACGTCCTCTTCACTAACAAGGGGACTTTGTAAAAGTTGTGAATCACTTTTTACAGACTTATCATTAACATCAGATGAATCACCAACTGTAGATTCTTTTTTATTATCCAATACCTCTTTAATCTTTGCAGATAATTCCATCTCTTTTTCACGTAGTTGGCCAGCTTGATCAAAATTTTGGTCTCTTACAGATTCTTCCTTCTGTTTTTGTACTTGTCTTAGTTCTCTGTCTATTTGTTTTGCTTCAGGCGGAAGTTTAGAATTTATTAAACGTACTCTACTTCCAGCCTCGTCAATGAGATCTATAGCCTTATCAGGTAAAAATCTATCAGATATGTAACGATCACCTAAATTAGCTGCAGCTTCAAGCGCATCATCAGTAATTTTTAGACGATGATGTTGTTCGTAACGTTCTCTGAGACCTTTTAAAATTTCGATTGTATCTTCAATAGATGGCTCCCCAACCATTACAGGTTGGAACCTTCTTTCAAGAGCAGCATCTCTCTCAATGTGTTTTCTATATTCATCAAGAGTTGTTGCTCCAATACATTGAAGTTCTCCTCTAGCTAATGCTGGCTTGAGAATATTAGCTGCGTCTATAGCTCCTTCAGCAGCTCCAGCACCAATTAAAGTATGCACTTCATCTATGACAAGTATGACATTACCCGCTGATTTGATTTCTTCCATTATTTTTTTTAACCTTTCTTCAAATTCACCTCTATATTTTGTTCCTGCGACCAAAAGTCCAATATCAAGTGTCAAAACTCTTTTGTCTTCAAGTATGTCTGGAATATCTCCTATTTGTATTCTTTGAGCCAAACCTTCTGCAATAGCTGTTTTTCCTACACCTGGCTCCCCAATGAGAACAGGATTATTTTTTGTTCTCCTACCTAATATTTGAACTACACGATCTATTTCTGAATAGCGGCCAACAACTGGATCTAATTTTGATTCACTAGCTAATTTTGTTAAATTTGTTCCAAATTCGTCAAGTGTAGCAGTTTTTAAGTTGCCCTTATTTGTACTTGCCCCTGTGCCAACCTCAGCTGTTTCACCTAGCATCCTTATAACTTGAGTTCTTACTTTGGTAAGGTCGATGTTAAGATTTTCAAGAACTCTTGCAGCTACGCCTTCCCCCTCTCTTATTAAACCTAGTAATAGGTGTTCTGTACCAATGTAATTGTGACCTAGTTGACGAGCCTCTTCGAGAGATAATTCTAAAACCCTTTTAGCCCTAGGGGTAAATGGTATTTCTACCGCTACAAACCCTGAGCCTCTACCTATTATCTTTTCTACTTCTATCCTTGAATCTTTTAAATTAACTCCAAGTGATTTAAGTACTTTCGCTGCAACCCCAGTTCCTTCTCCAATTAACCCTAAAAGAATTTGTTCAGTCCCAACGAAATTATGACCAAGTCTTCTAGCTTCCTCTTGAGCAAGCATTATGACTTTTATAGCCTTTTCTGTAAATCTTTCAAACATTAGAAGATTAGATTTCTACTAATAACCTACCAGTAATATGTGAATTTTGTGTTCAGGATGAGCTTTTGTGAATACCCAAAAGTAAAATTTATTAAATTAAATTGAACTTTTTTAGTGATATAGCAAGAATTAATAGTAATTTCAAGCATTCTGGTTATCCGAACAATTAAATTTTTATATTATTTTGTTGTTAGTTTTTTTTCTTTTAAAAGAGCATGTGAACCATCTTTATAATAATTTTTTCTTATTCCTACAGTAGAAAAATCAAAGCAACTATAAAATCTTTCAGCAGTAACATTACTCTGAGAAACCTCCAAAAGTAATTTCTTAAGATTTAATTTTTCACATCTTTTTATTAAATAGCTCATAAGATAAGATCCAAAACCCTTTTTCCTAAATTTCCGATTTACAACAAAATAATTTATTTGAGCTTCATCAAGAACAACTTGAAAAACACATATTCCAATGACTAAATTTGTAATTAATAATCCAAAGATTTTTGTACCTTCTTTTTTGAATTCTTTAGCCCATTGTTTCTTGCTCCATAGTGAAATCGTATTTGAATCTAATTCATAACATAAATCAATATCTTTCTCATTTATTTCTTTAATGGATATCATTTTATTAAGTATGTATATTTAAAAAGTTCTAATCTAGAGTCATTATAAAATATGACGGTTTTAGCAAAACTTTATTTAAAGTTCTCCCATGGAAGAAAAACAATCATTTTTAAAACAGAAAATTAACCTGGAAAGTCCGAATAAAAATATTGTACCTATTACTACATCCATTGGTAGAGATGGGAAATTATCAGTTGGTGGATGTTCGATTGAAGAATTAGTTAAAAAATATGATTCACCTCTTTATATTTTAGATGAAATCACTTTAAGAAAATCTTGTAGAGCTTATAAAAAAGCATTAGAAAAATATTACCCAGGGGAATCACTCCCCATATATGCCTCCAAGGCAAATAGCTCTATATTCATGAGTAACCTTGTTTCCTCAGAAGGTTTAGGACTTGATGCAGTTTCAGAGGGAGAATTATTAACTGCTTTAAAGGGTGGGGTACCAAATGAAAATATTGTTTTTCATGGGAACAATAAATCTGACAAAGAAATAGATTTCGCAGTTAGAAATAACATAAAAATAATTGTAGATAATGACTATGACTTAAGAAGATTAGAGGAAATATCAAATTCATTAAATCATGATTTAGAAATAATGATTCGCTTTACTCCTGGAATAGAATGCCATACACATGAATACATAAGAACAGGTTCATTTGATAGTAAATTTGGTTTTGGAATCGAATATTTGAATAATTTATTTGCAAGCATAAGCGACACTAAACATTTAAAGTTAAATGGACTTCATGCTCATATTGGTTCTCAGATTTTTGAACTAGAACCTCACAAGGATCTTGGTGAAATAATGGTAAAGGTTATTTTGGATGCCAAAAAATTTGGCCATAATATTAAAGAACTAAATGTTGGTGGAGGCTTAGGCATTAAATACACAAAAAATGACGATCCACCTTCTATTGATGAATGGGTAAAAACGATTTCCAACTCTGTTGTTAAAGCTTGTGAAAAACACAAATTAGATCTTCCAAAATTGATGTGTGAACCTGGAAGGTCCATCGTATCTACAGCAGGCTTAACAATTTACAAAATTGGGGCTTTTAAAAAAATTCCTGGAATCAGAACTTATTTGTCTGTTGATGGCGGGATGAGTGATAATCCAAGGCCTATAACATATCAATCAAATTATTCTGCATGTTTGATAAAAAACCCTTTTAATAATAATTCGAAAAATAAATATACTATTGCTGGCAAACACTGCGAATCGGGAGATGTATTGTTTAGGGAGATAGAACTATCAAATTGCAAAACAGGAGATCTTATATGTGTTTTTGGTACTGGAGCATACAATTATTCAATGAGTTCTAACTACAACAGAATTCCAAGACCAGCAGCTCTTTTAGTTTGTAATGGAGAAGCAGAGATTATTCAAAAAAGAGAAAGTCCATTTGATCTTTTAAGATATGATGTTTTGCCTGATCGCTTTATTAAACAAAATTAGGTACATTTAAATTAATTTTGTTTTTAGTGTGAATTTCTGGGGAATTATAAATTTAAAACTTTTGTTAGATGTCTTATTTGCTGTTGGTTTCGGACTTTTATTATTCTCCAGAGTAAAAGAACAAAGGACATTATGGCTTCTTAGGGGATATTTGTTTTTAGTATCGTCCGCATGGTTTATTCAAAGATATGCATACTTACCACTAACTTCAAAATTAATTGATGCTGTAGTCCTAGCTTGCTCTCTATCATTAGCGATCCTTTGGCAAGGAGAGTTAAGAAGATTAATGGAACTATTAGGCACTGGGAGGCTAGCTGTATTATTAGGAAATCCACCAAAGGAATTTAGGGCAACGTCAACCACAGTTACTCAGTTAGTTGATACTGCAGGTAAACTCTCTCAGAATAGAAGAGGCGCTTTAATCGTTGTAGATTTGGGGAGTGATTTAAGACCTGAAGATTTTTTATATCCAGGTACTAATATCGAAGCACAATTATCAACTGATCTTTTAATAAATCTATTTGCAACAGATACACCTTTACATGATGGGGCAGTTCTTGTGAAAGGCAATAAAATAATATCTGCCGGGGTAATACTACCTTTATCTAGGCAAGGAATAAGTAGATACGGCACAAGACATCTTGCTGCACTAGGAATTACAGAAAGATTTGATAGGTGTATTTGTATTGTTGTCTCTGAAGAAACAGGTACATTATCATTGGCAAACCAAGGAAAGCTAGAAAGACCAATTACCAGCAGCAGATTACAAGAACTTCTTGTGAATTTGATTGGGAATCAAAACTCAATGGGAACGAATAGATCATCTTTAGGTAAAAATTCATTAACCCAAAATACAAATCTAAGTGATAATATTATCAATGATGTAAATGAAAAAGAGACCGAAAAGCCTACAATTTAAAATTAACAAAAATGATCAACTTATGAGTTTAGGAAAAATAATTGAAGAGAAAAATAATGACTTATCCAAGAAAATAGATAAGCAAAAAGTTCCAGAACATGTTGCAATAATTATGGACGGCAATGGTAGATGGGCAACAAAAAAAGGCTTGCCTCGTACATATGGTCATAAAAGAGGAGTTAGTGTTTTAAAAGAAATTCTCAAAACATCAAAAAAATTAGGCTGTAAAGTTCTAACTGTTTATGCTTTTTCAACCGAGAATTGGACAAGACCAACAAAAGAGGTTGATTTCCTTATAAATCTCTTTAGCGAAGTTTTGAGAAACGAAATTGAAGAGATACATGAAGAATCAACAAAAATAAAATTTATTGGAGATTTAACTCCTTTCCCAGAAACCCTTAAAAATATAATCTATAATTCAGAATCTCTAACTAAAAACAACAATCAATTTTTATTGAATGTTTGTGCTAATTACGGAGGTAGACAAGAAATAGTAAAAGTTGCAAAAGAATTAGCATTAAAATCTTCTTCTGGTGAAATAAAGCCAAGTGAAGTTAATGAAGAATTATTTAATGCAGAGCTATTAACTCAAGGAATTAAAGACCCAGAGTTATTAATAAGGACTAGTGGAGAAAAAAGAATAAGTAATTTTCTTTTATGGCAATTAGCTTATTCAGAAATTTACATATCTGATGTAATGTGGCCAGATTTTAATGAATTTGAATTTCTAAAAGCAATTATTGATTACCAATCAAGGAATAGACGTTTTGGCGGTATAGAATCATTACCAAATGAATCCTTTGAAGATTCTCAATATTCTTCATAACAAAAATGGCTAATTCGAATAATCATTTATTAAGAGAAATTAGGTTCGATTGGAATAAAGAAGAAATATTGGAAATACTTAATATGCCTCTGATTGATTTAATGTGGGAATCACAAATCGTTCACAGGAAATTCAACAAATACAACATTCAATTAGCATCATTGTTCAGCGTAAAAACTGGTGGCTGTGAGGAAAATTGTTCTTATTGTAGCCAATCAATTTATAGTGCTAGCGAAATCAAAAGTCATCCACAATTTCAAGTTGAAGAGGTTTTAGCAAGAGCTCAAATAGCAAAAAAAGAGGGCGCAGATAGGTTTTGTATGGGTTGGGCATGGAGAGAAATTAGAAACGGGAAATCTTTTAATGCAATGTTAGAGATGGTTAGCGGTGTAAGAGATTTAGGAATGGAAGCATGCGTTACTGCTGGGATGCTTACAGAAGAGCAAGCTTCCAGACTAGCTGATGCAGGTTTGACCGCGTATAACCACAATCTTGATACTAGTCCTGAGAATTATAAAAATATTATTACTACTAGAACTTATCAAGACAGACTAGATACTATCAAAAGAGTAAGAGATGCAGGAATAAATGTTTGTTGTGGAGGAATAATAGGTTTGGGTGAAACTAATGGCGATAGAGCATCTCTTTTGGAAGTGCTTTCAAACATGAATCCGCACCCTGAAAGTGTTCCTATAAATTCATTAGTAGCTATTGAAGGTACTGGTTTAGAAGGTAATCAAGAAATTGATTCTATTGAGATGATAAGAATGATAGCTACAGCAAGAATTCTTATGCCCATAAGTAAAATTAGATTAAGTGCAGGACGAGAAAAGCTCTCAAAAGAAGCCCAAATTTTATGTTTTCAATGCGGCGCAAATTCAATTTTTTACGGAGATGAGTTACTCACAACTTCAAATCCATCTTTTCAATCAGACAGAAAACTTCTTAAAGAGGTTGGAGTATCATTTAATAAAGATTTTGAAACTTGTGAAAAAACATTATCTTTTTTATGAAAGGCAAAAATTATAAAATAGTTTCTCTTTACTCTTTCTTCCCATTTCAGGAAAACTTAATTATTGATCTAAAAAATAAATTATTAAAAATCGAAAATGAAAACGATCTTTCAGGTTTATTAATTTTTGCAAGTGAGGGCATTAATGGAACTATTTGTGCTGAGAAAAATGTAATAGATATTGTTATCAATTTACTTAATAAATATGCTGATAATAGAAATTTGAATATTAAAGTAAACTTTTCAAAAAAGAAAGTCTTCAAAAAATTAAAAATAAAAATCAAGAAAGAAATAGTTACCATGGGTGTCCCTGAAATAAACCCTTCAGAAAATAATGGGACCTATATTGACTCAGCTGATTGGAATAAGTTAATTAATAATCAAAATACAATAATCATTGATACTAGAAATCATTATGAGATTTCTTTAGGCACATTTCAGAACGCTATAAACCCAAATACAAGAAACTTTAGCGAATTCCCCAAGTGGGTAGATGATCATTTAGATACCCATTTAGAAAATAAAGAATCTACAAATATAGCAATGTTTTGTACCGGAGGAATAAGATGTGAAAAAGCTACTAGTTTGCTAAAAAAGAAAGGTTATAAAAATATTTATCACCTACAAGGGGGCATCCTTCAATACCTTGATGATATACCAAAAGAAAAAAACTTATTTGAAGGTGAATGTTATGTTTTTGATAAAAGAGTTGCTTTAGATCAAGAATTAGAAAAAGGCTCCTACTCGATTTGTCATGCATGTGGAATGCCAGTTTCAATTCAAGATCAAAAAAGAAAAGAATATAAAAAGGGTATCCAATGTCATTTCTGCATAGACCAATTCAGTGATGATGATAGGAAAAGGTTTGAAGAAAGACAAAAACAAATCGATAGATTAAAAGTGGAAAATCATAAAATCTATAAGGACTAATTTTAAAAATCATGAAAGTTGAAGAATTAGAAAAATTAGCAGATACCATTGGATTATTAATTAAAATTCAAGTTAGAGAAACTCTCGGATTATGTTTCTTTAGAATCGTTATAGCAGAACAGAAAGATAACATAATTAAGATTTGGGCCGAAATGAAAGGTTGGACTTATTTAAATAAACAAGGTATTCAGCTTGATACATTAAGAATCCTTAGTAAAGCGCCTGCTTTTGTTTCGGAATTAATATGGGCAACAACTATGGCTTGGGCAATTGAAAAAAAATCAAGCAACAAAGTAAGACTTTTAGCTATTTTTGATAGTGAAGGATATAGTAAAAAACTTGTAAGATATTTCAAGGTAATAGGATTCAAAATTGTAAAAGAAGTTGGTTCTAGCCCAGTAGATCTTTTATTAAGATTGGTTTGGGGAGGTGCAGGTACACTTATGAAAGGGGAATGTATTTCTATATTGAAAAAACTTGAAAAGAAACTCTCTTTAATTGAAGAAAGTTAACCCGCATGATAACTACTTCTAACTAAAGGGCCAGAAGATACTTTTTTGAATCCTAATTCCTTAGAGAAGCGATATAAATATTCAAACTCTGATGGATCCCAATATTTCTTAACTGCCAAATGATTGAATGAGGGCCTTAAATATTGGCCAATTGTAATTTGATCACAATCTATTTTTTTAAGATCATAAATTGTATTTCTTATTTCATCCAAAGTTTCCCCAAGACCTAACATAATGCCTGATTTAGTTTGAATATGAGGAGCAATATCTTTTGACTTTTTTAGTAAACTAAGGGATTTATTGTAATTTGCACCCCTCCTAACTTCTTTTTGTAGTCTTTCAACAGTTTCAAGATTATGATTAAAGCATATTGGATCTTTTTCTAAAATCATCTTCAATCTCTCAGTCTGAAGGTTATTAGTTTCATCAAAATTTTTGCCCCCACCCCATAAATCAGGAGTTAAAACTTCTATTTTAATTGTTGAATCAATTTTTCTAATCTCATCAATTGTAGATATAAATAAATTTGCACCATGATCAGAAAGATCGTCTCTAGCTACAGATGTCAAAACAACATATTTCAAATTTAGTACTTTCACTGCTTCAGCGACTTGAGTACATTCATCAATATTGATAGAACTAGGTCTACCTTTATTTACCTGACAAAAAGCACATGAACGAGAACATATCGATCCCCCCAGTAAGAAAGTGGCTGTTCCTGAGGCATAACATTCTGCTCTATTTGGACATCTTGCTTCTTCACAAATAGTATGAATATTTGATTTTTTGATGAGTGTTTGTATTTTTTCGAATTCTGAGGTTTTACTAATAGGAAATTTAATCCAAGAGGGGAGTCTTAAGATTTTTTCTTTCTTGATTAGATTATTGTCTTTCATTGTCTAATTTAATTTTGTTCTTCCTTCTAAAGCCCTTGCAAGTGTAACTTCATCCACATATTCAAGTTCACTGCCCATTGGTAGGCCATATGCAATCCTCGTAACTTTAGTAAAAGGGGCTAACAATTTTCCAATATAAAGACTTGTTGTATCTCCCTCAACACTTGGGGTCAATGCCAATATGATCTCATCTATTTCAGATTTACTAACTCTTTCTACCAAGCTTCTTATTTCTAAGAGTTCGGGGCCAACAGAATCCATTGGAGATATTAAACCACCAATAACATGGTAAACACCTTTAAATTCTCTGGCGCGCTCCAAAGCAAGCAAATCTTTAGTTTCTGCTACTACACAGATTAGTTTTTGATTTCTTTCAGTACTTTTACAAATTTCGCATTCATCTTCTGAAGTCAAATTGAAACATTTTTTGCAACGACCAACATTACTATGTGCTTCTAACAGAGCCTTTGAAAAATCTCTTATTGTACTTTCAGGTTGTTTTAAAATAAACAGGGCTAATCGTTGCGCTGTTCTTGGACCAATCCCTGGAAATTTCTCAAAATGACCAATTAATTTTGAAAGCGGTTTGGTATAAGTAATCAAAACTAAACTATTTCTAGGGATAATTTAGACGCAAAATTCTGAATTGCCATAATTGTTTGCTTTTAATGTCTTATTATGTTTTTAGTTAGTAATTTCAAACAAAATGAAAAATATTAAATTTAACCCTTTCAAATATTTATTTTTGATTTTTTTGTGTCTAACACTTAGTGCTTGTAGTGGCGGACTCAATGCGGGATTAGAAGCTTATCAAAGTCCCGATGGAAGATATGCCTTTTTGTATCCAACAGGATGGACGAGAGTAAAAGTCGATGGAGGACCTGAAATTATTTATCATGATTTAATAAATAGTAATGAGACCTTAAGTTTAGTTATTTCTGATGTAAATAAAGAGGTTCAATTAGAGCAATTAGGAACCCCAATTGAAGTAGGTCAAACATTAATTGATAAAGTCATTGCTCCCGAAGGTTCAGGTAGAGAGGTTAAACTTCTAAATGCCAATCAGAGGGAGGTATCCAATCATATTTTCTATGATTTAGAATATGAATTAAATTTAAATGAACAGGCCAGACACGAATTGGCTACTGTTGTAATTGATAGAGGAACTCTTTACACTTTCGCTGTGGGAACAAATGAAGAGAGATGGAATAAAGTTGACGGTATGTTTAGTAATGTAATTGAATCATTTAACTTCTTAATATAGTTTAGAAATTCTATACTAAATTCCTACTTGAACATTCCACAACTCAGCATATATTTTGTTCTGATCTAATAGTTTTTCATGTTTTCCGCTTTCAACTATTTTACCTTTATCAATAACTACAATATTATCCGCATTTTTTATAGTGCTTAATCTATGAGCTATTACTATAGTTGTTCTTTCTTTTGTGATTTTAGATAATGATTTTTGAATTAAAGCCTCTGTTTCATTATCAACTGAGGCTGTAGCTTCATCTAATATTAATATTGGAGCATCCTTTAAAACAGCTCTCGCCAAGGCAATTCTTTGACGTTGTCCGCCTGAGAGCCTTTGGCCCCTTTCCCCGACTATAGTTTTATAACCATCTGGTAATTGTTCAATAAATTTATGAGCTTCCGCAATCTTTGAAGCTTTAATGATATTTTTAAGACTTGGGTTAATTGAGCCATAAGCAATATTTTCTTGTACACTGCCATGAAATAAATAAGTTTCTTGACTTACTAAAGAAATACACTTTCTTAAATCCCTTAAATTTATTTCTTTAATAGAAATGCCATCCAAGGTTATTGAACCATTATTACTATCATAAATCCTAAGTAGTAGTTTTACTATAGTACTTTTTCCAGAACCTGTTAAACCAACAATTCCTAGTGTTGAGTTATTTTCAATTTTGAAATTTATGTTTTTTAAAGTTGAATCTCGTCCAGGATAATTAAAATTTACATTACTAAAAATAATTTCCCCTTTGATATCTTTAGGTTCAATTTTTATTTTTCCATCTTTTATTTTTATAGGCGTATCTATGAGATCAATCACTCTATCTATTGAAGCCATAGATCTCTGAAAATCATCTAAAACATGCCCCAAAGTAGTTAAAGGCCATAATAGTCTTTGTGTAATAAACACTAAAAAACTATAAGTTCCTACATCAAGTGTCTTATTCCAAGTTTGGAAACCTCCAATTAACAGAATCGCTATAAAAGCAAATAAGATTGCAAATCTTATAAGAGGGATAAAAGCAGAAGATAATTTTATTGCAGCCTTATTACTTCTTTGATAATCGAGACTTTCTTTATTTAATCTATTTAGTTCCCATTTTTCTTTAGTAAAACTTTTTATGGTTAGAATTCCACTTAAATTATTATTAAGTCTTGATGCCAACAGTCCAGCTTTATTTCTAACATCTCTATATTTTGGAGCAAGTTGCCTTTGAAATTTAATTGATCCTAAAAATATGATTGGAATAGGAAAGAAAGCAAATAAAGCGATTTTTGGAGCGACAAAAATCATAGTTCCCCCAATTATTAAGACAGTTATAAATAACTGAATAATCTGATTAGCCCCTTGGTCTAGAAATCTCTCGAGTTGATTAATATCATCATTCAAAATAGATAATAGTCTTCCAGTATTATCATTTTCAAAAAAATCCATATCTAATTCCTGGATATGCTCATAAGCTTTAATTCTTAATTTATGTTGCGATAGCTGAGCCAAATTTCTCCACAAAATCGAATATAAATATTCAAAGGAGGATTCACCAGACCAAATTATTCCTGAAGCAAATGCAAGAAAAATCAATTGTGCTGGAACTTCTTTTATCCCAAAACTAGCAATCCAAGAATTCTGTTCATTTACAACGATATCAACTGCAAGACCAATTATTACAGGGGGGGCTAAATCTAATATTTTATTAATTATGGAACTAAGAAAAGCAAAAAATAGTAACCTTCTTTCTTCAATCAGATTTAAATAAAGTCTAATTATTGGATTTTGATTGTTCTTAGACCTCATAAAATAACAATTAAATTTTTCTATTATGATTTAAATTTTCTTTAGTTTCTAATTTACATTTTGTTTTTGCATCTTGATGACTTGAAGTTTGTATAAACTCTTCGTAGTAACAATCGCAAGTTTCATTCGCTATTTCTTCACTATATACCATTTCTGCTTTCAGCATCTCCTCTTTGACACTCTGAAGACAAAATAATTTTATGATTGAATTGTGTTTCGTTTGAGATAGATAGTAACTATTAAAAGAGTTGAATAGGATTATCAGATTCACAAAAATAAAGAATTTATATTTGCTAGCTTTCATTCTCTATACCTAGTTTCTGACTTTAATTTTTTTTAATTTATTTTTAGTTTCTCTATGCAGATCTCTGGGTAAATCTACCAAACTGTAATCATTAAAAATCTGTATCTTACCTATAGATCTACCATTTATATTAGTTGAATTACAGATTGAGGATATAATATTTGCAACTCTGACCCCATCAAATTTACCAAAGCTAAATTTGTAGGTTTCAAAAGAATCATTTTGATAATTATTTCTTCTATTTGAATTTCTCATACGATTATTACTATTTCTATTTGATCTATTTCGATCAGTATTATTTTGTTTTTGAATCCAAGAATCATCTTCATTAACAAAAAATGATTTATTACCTATTACTAAATTAATTGCCGCCATTGCAATATTTGATTCATCCATAGAGTATTTTTCTTTTAAATTATCTAGTACATCAATAATCAGAGCTTTATTTTCCTCATTTTCATCTTTAGCTAAAGAACTCTCATTAACATTCTCTATAAGTTTCTCCATCCTTTTTTCATTTATTTTTTTATTATTTGGTATGTTAATTTCTTCAATCTTAGTTCTTGTTGAGTTTTCTAAGTTTCTTAGAAAATGTTTTTCTCTTTGATTAACAAATAAAATTGCTTCTCCTGATCTGCCTGCCCTTCCAGTTCTTCCAATTCTATGAGTATATGTTTCCTTATCAAAAGGAAAATCGTAATTAACAACAAGTTTTATCCTCTCAACATCTAATCCTCTAGCTGCGACATCAGTCGCAACAAGGATATTAATAAATCCTTTTTTTAATCTATCTACAGTATTTTCTCTTTGATTTTGAGGAATATCTCCATTAAGTACTGCCACAGTATGTCCTGAATTCTCCAAAGCTTCAGCTATTGAAGTAGTAAGTAGTTTTGTCCTGACAAAAATTATTACTCCCTCGTTATTAAGTTCTAATATTCTTTTTAAAGCATCTAACTTATGATGCCTTTGTACATATAGAAATTTTTGCGAAATTAATTGAGTTTCTTTTTTGACACTTTTGATTAATATTTCGGCGGGATCATTTAGATATTTTTTTGCTATATTTCTTATCTCACTAGGCATTGTTGCTGAAAACAATACCATCTGCTTATTTTCAGGAAGTTGATCTATTATCCATTCAATATCTTCGAGAAATCCCATATTTAACATTTCATCTGCCTCATCTAAAACAAGACAATTTATGTCTTTAATTTTAAAAGTGCCCTGCCTGATATGATCCATTATTCGGCCAGGGGTCCCAACTACTACGTCAACTTTTCTTTTTAATGCAGAAATTTGATTTCGATAGTCGGTACCTCCATATATTGCAACCGTCTTAAAATTACTAGATTCAGAACTATAACTTTTAAAAGATTCTGCAACTTGAGTTGCTAATTCTCTTGTAGGAGTCATAACTAAAACCTTGGCATTTAATTGTTTATTATCTGCAAGTTTTTCTATTAATGGTAATGCGAAAGCTGCAGTCTTTCCTGTTCCTGTTTGTGCTTGGCCTAGTAAATCTCTTCCTAACATTAGTTCCGGAATTGCAGCTTTTTGGATGGGAGTTGGATTTTTATATCCTTTATTTCTTAACGAATTTAAGATCGATTGATTAAACCCAAAATCGAAAAATCCATTCTCATTATCATTTCCTTTCGATACTTCTAATGGTTGAGATTCAATTTCTTTTGTGTTCTCTAAGTTCTTTAAATCAAGCAGGGAAGCATCTGCATTCTGAGATTTTTCCTGCTCACTATCAAGAGAGTTACTATCTTTTTTTAAAGCCATTTTAAATGCCTAATAATCATCTGATTAGGCATTCAACAACTATCTAAATTGACTTTAATTGTTGACTAGCCTTACAGAGCCGAATTATTAATCTAACATCTTGGGGTTAAGTTCTTACTAATTTCTCAAAATAAGATTTAATTTAAATAATATATATTTAGAAATTTTTTCGCTCTTGTAACAGCAGTATAAAATAACCTTCTTTCAAAATTATCTCTACAAAAGATATTTTCACTATCTTTTTTTTCTTTTAAAGCATATTGATTTCTTCTATATTTTTGTGACCACAAAATGCTTACTTTCTCAGATTCACTTCCTTGAGATTTATGAATAGTAATGGCTATTGCTGGCACAACATTTTCTAAATTAGATGGATCAATTAATGAGACAATTTCTTCGTTATTATCATTATATTTTCTAAAAAGATATTTTCTTTTATTTTTTAAACCTATAATTACTCCAATATCCCCATTTGACAATCCTAGTTCATTGTTATTTTTTGTACACATTATCGGAACACCCTCGTTAAGAGTTTTAAGGTCATATGGTTTTTTTTGACCAAAAATAATTTCATTCAAATATTCAACACTCCATATTCCAGAATTTTTTTCACATAAAATCAGGTGACTTTGTAAATCCAGAAATATCTTATCTACTAAATCTTTTTCATTAAGCAATAAATTATCTATACCCTCATCAAATATATATTTTTTTTTACTTAAATTTGAAGTTGAAAGATTTAACTTATTTAGATGACTTTTAATCGAAAAAAATAGATCTTTTGGAATATCTTTTTCTCTACTTTTTAGAATATTAACTTCTTTTGAATTATTATCTTTTTCTAATTCTTTTATCTTTTGATTAAGTAAAGAACAATCATTATTAAATATTAAACTACTAATTAATGCTATATCTCCAATATTTCTATAAGTTTTTTCTAAATTTACTACAGAAGATTTAATTGAACTATTTTCACCATATTCAAACAAATAATTCCAAATAGAACAGTTATTTACTGGAGACAATTGATTTTTATCTCCAACTAAAATAATTTTACAGTCCTTTGCTAGTAAACTTAAAACTGATTCAATCAAATCGATATTTACCATTGACATTTCATCAATTATGAAAATATCAATTTCTTTTAGTTTAAATTTCAACTTAAGATATTTATTTTGAGAATTTAAAATCCATCTATGTAAAGTTTGAAATTCTATTTGGTCTAGATATTTGCTAAAGGAAATATTTTTTTTATCATTAAGAGCTTCTTTTAGACGAGCTGTAGCTTTACCCGTTGGAGCAGACAAACCAACATTTAAAAATTTATCAATTCGAAGGAGTTCTAATATTAAGTTTATTATTAAAGTGGTTTTACCCGTACCTGGTCCTCCTTGAAGGAAAACTAAGTTTGAATATTTAAATATATTTTTAATTTGATCAATTTTATTATCATCTTTATAAATTATGGAGTTAATTAAATTATCGGCATCTATTTTTTTTAAAAATAAATTCATAACTCTTTCTACCTTTTTTGACCATTTTGATAGGGATAATTTTCTATTTACTAATACAAATGGAGAATTAAGGGAACCTATTAAGCCTATATTTTCTAGAACATCTAGATGTTTATTGGGCCAGCCATCTTCTAATAAATCAAAGATTATTAAACTATTATCTACATCAATAATAGTTTCACCATTTTTTTCAAACTCTAATAAAATTCTTATTGCATCTTTGACGAAATTTCCATATTTTTTTTCATTGAATTTGAGAATACCTAAGATTAAATTAAATATATGATAATATTGGAACTTTTCAATATTCGTAGTAGTTTTATTCATTCTAAAAAAGGTTATCTAAATAATTAATTCTCTTTAAAGGTGCTTTGCCAATAAAAATACCTGGAGATATATCTTTCGACTTAGATTTTTCAAATAATTCAAAATCTGGTAATCCCTTTAAAAACAAATAAATATATCCTCCTAGATGTTTATGTGGTTGATACTTTTTAAGTCGCCACTTTAATAATCTATGCAATGCTAATAAATAAAGGTGTGATTGCAATGGATAATGATGTTTGATCATTTCATTTCTCATATTTTCATAGTTATAGTTTCTTGGTAAACAATCACTATTATCTCTTCCAGAAATTAAATTACTTTTCCAATCAATTACCCACCATTTACTATCCTCTAATGAATTACCTACAGGGAAAACACAATCAATACATCCTGAATGAAAGCCTTTATTCATAATTTTAAGATCATTGATTTTGTTTGCATATTCTTCACCAAATTCATATTCCTGATCTAAAAGAAAACATTTTGATATATCATGAGAATTAATATTTCTACCTTCATAAGATAGAGTTAAATCATATTTAAGCTCCTTAATTAAGTATTCATTTGGAATATCAACTAGTTTCTTGTTTTGTAATTCACTTCCTAAAGATAAATTTATAATTCTCAAAATCGCATCTTTTACTTTAAAAGTCAAAGAAGTATCTATTTGATGAAAGTTCAATTCCTCAATAATTAAATCAATTAATTCTTGATTATTATCGTTTGTAAATTCAAATCTTTCAATTATTTTGTGAAGACAAGTCCCAGCAATAGTTCCTTTTGGAAATTCACTTAAGGGATTTGGATAAGAAAAATAATTAGGATAATTCTTTGATTTCCTAAGATTAGACTCTTTGATAATTGATATATTATCTTCATAATCCTTGTATTGATTAATGACTCCATAAATATTTTTATCTTTACGTATCCAAGAAGAATAACTTGAATAAGAAATAAATTGATCAGAATTAAATTCTTTAGATATTTTTTTATTAACGTTATCGATTTTCCAAAGATTATTATTCAATCGGTTGGTTTGGAACTTAGTAAAAATTTCTTTTATTTTCTTTTTTTCCATCCTGTCTTCAAAAGTAGACTTATAAATATTAATATTTTCCAAATTATTAAGTAAATCATTATTTAAAATATTATTTGTATCTTCTAAATCATTAAAAACTATAAGTTTATATTTGCTCCTTGTAAGTGCTACATAAATTAACCTCTCACTCTCTTTAAATAAATCTTCTTCTTCAATTAATTTAAATTTTTCAACCTTCGCGTAATTATTAGAAATATTAATGTAAAAGTTTCTATCAATATTTGATTTCCAAAGAGGTCCTTTAATTTTATTTGACTTATTAGAAATAATTGAGAGATATGGACAAAGGACCATTTCAAATTCTAGGCCCTTACTACTATGAATTGTAGAAAGATTTATTCCATTTTGAAGATTATAATCTTTCGTCAAAAAATCTTCTCCAGTACAAATTCTTAAAATATGATCTAACTGATTTTTATACCAGTTGAAAACTTTATTGAGATCAAAATCATTATTAATTAATTCTATTTCAACAATTTCTGAAAGTTGAAATAAATTTGAATTTAAATCTAAATCATGAATAATCGAGGATGACTTGTAAATTATAAGGAGTTCATTAACAATATTTAAAAACCCTTTTTCTCTTATTTCCTGGGACCAAGTAATGCATTTATTAATTAAAGTTTCTAAATTATTACTAATTCCATCATCAATTAATTCTTCTAATTCTATTTCTATAAACTTTGAAGTAGCAAGTAAAGTTATATTTTTTAAAAACCTCGGATTTAATAAACATTCAATGAATAAAAATAGTAGAGAACTTGCTTCTGTATCAAAAATATTTTGTTTATTTTGAATTTTGCATGGGAGGTTAAACTGATTTAATTTTTTTTTAAACTCTAAGCATTGCAAATTATTTAATGTAAGAATTGCAATTTTATTAATATCAATTTCTTTATTATTTAAAATAAACTTAACTAAGTAATGAGTTACAAGTTCCTCTATATCAGTCTCTTTTTTTGAAAATTCAACAATTTCAAATACATCCTTAAATTTTAATTCAGAATTAATATTTTCATTAATTCTAGAAGTTAATTTCCTATAGTTTAGTTTTGATTGTTTAAGTCCATTCTTATAAAGTTTATTAAGAACATCAATTAACTTTTTTGAGGATCTATAGTTATCTGTAAGACTAAAAACTTCGATTGCATTAGATCTTGCATCTAAGTAAGTTTCAATATCTCCACCTCTAAATTTGTAGATCGCTTGTTTTGGATCACCTACACAAAGTAAAAAATGATTTTGAGTATTAAAGAACTTTTTTATTAAATTCCACTGAGTATTATCTGTATCTTGAAACTCATCTACTAATACACATTTAAATCTTTTTTGAATTTTAGAAAGAGTAATACTATTACTAATTTCTGAATCTAGAAATTTATTTTCTACAGTCTTTATAAGATCATTGAAGTTGAAAATAGAAAAACTTTTCTTTAATTCAATTAATTTTATATAAGCTAATTGGGTAAATATTCTAACAAATTCGGTATAGAAACCTTCTTTTATTTTATAAATTTTATCTTGTAATAAATTAAATTTAGTAAAATCTAATTTTATATTATTTTTATTAATTTCTTTAGATATATTTTCATTGTAAAAATATTTAGATAAAAGATCATCTTTAGAAATATCATATATAAAATCAATGACATTTTTCGAATTAAGCTTTTTGTTAATCTCTTCAATCCAACAAATTATTTGATTAAACTTATCATTTCTTGGTTTTGCTGCATATATTTGACTTTTGCCACCACTCTCCTTAATTAATTTCC